>DASREP010000103.1:0-87538 GCA_035652015.1 Bradyrhizobium sp.
TCCCTAGCTCCCCGTCAGGCTCTTGCGGCCTTTGAGCACGTACGGGCTCAGATCCAGCGACGGGCGGTTGGTTAGAACCGCCCGTTCGCACATTCTGGCAGATTTTGCAGACACAAGATCACGTATAAGCCGTAAAACCACTGCGCATGGAAGGCCGGTGTGATCACCGCCTGTACCTGTGGACTCGCGCTTGCGCAGTTTTTTCTGCGCGAGAGCCCCGGGTGCAGCGGCCACCCGGCCTTCCCTGCGCCCTCGTGCTTTCGAGGGACAAGATGCTTGGCACAACTCGGGCGGAATGCGTCGCGAGAATGAGGGCTTGTGTCTCAAGTCATTGCTGACGGCGCATGCTGTTGAAGTGAAGCAAAACGTCTCAACGCGGTCGTCCCGGCGAAGGCCGGGACCCATAACCACAGGCCTCAGTAATTGCGAAGATCAACTGCCACCGATGACCACAGAGAGATTCCGCGGTATGGGCCCCGGCCTTCGCCGGGGCGACGGAGAGAGTCCCGTCCCCGTCTCCTGCTACTTCCCCGTCCACACCGGTTTGCGTTTCTCGCCGAACGCCTTCAGGCCCTCCTTCGCATCTTCCGTCATCGCGAGCAGCGCGATCTGGCTTTCGGTGTAGGCGATGCTCTCATCGAACGACATCGAGGCGATCGCGCGCATGGCGTATTTGCCGCGGCGGATCGCGGTCGGCGACTTGTCGACGAGGCGTCCGATCAGCCAGTCGACCTTGGCGTCGAGCTCGGCAGCCGGCACGATATAATTGAGCAGACCCGCCGCCTGCGCGGCCCGCGCATCGAATGGCTCGCCGGTCAGCGCCCATTCGCTGACAAGGCGCGGCGGCACCATCGACTGCAACAGGCTCATCACCTGCATCGGGAACACGCCGACCTTCACCTCCGGCAGGCCGAAGATCGCGTGATCGGCCGCGATCGCCATATCGGTCATGCAGAGCAGTCCCATGCCGCCGGCCATGCAGACGCCGCCAACGCGCGCGATCGCCGGCTTGGTTGCATTCTGCGACAGCCGCAGCAGATCGGCGTAATCGACATTGGGCCTCGCAAAGTCCATCGAGAAGGCGGCGCCGGAGTTCTGCAGGTCAGCACCGGCGCAGAACGCCTTCTCGCCCGCACCCGTCAGCACGATGACGCGCACATCCGCATCCTCATGCGCCGTGCGATAGCCGTTGGCGATGCCGCTGATCACGCTGGCGTTCAGCGCATTGCGCTTGTCGGGCCGGTTGATGGTGATCCACAGCGCCTGTCCGCGCTTGTCCAGAATCACACTGTCATTGTCACTCATCGCATCACCTCGCGCGGCTGCCTGATCAACCATTTGCGATGGCAGCCTAGCCGGACGCAAGGGAGGCACTCTTGCGTCAACAATGCGCCCGGCCTTGCGCCCACCACCACGGGATATTTCCCCAATGGCTCAACAGCTTGGCCCGAGAACCCTGAAGTGTCGCCGGAACCCGGCCCGCGCTGTTGCAAGATCGCCGCGCCCGGACAGAAAATGCAGCAGCCCGGGCCTCATCTATTGCGGATGCGAAGGTGCGAATCCTATACCCTACCAATGATTTGCGATCCGCAGAGGGAATCCATGACATCGAATAGCGACGATGCGGCGCGTTTCGGCGGCTTTGGGTCGCCGGCGAGGTCACGGCGTGGCGTGTTGAAGGCCGCAGCGGCGGCGGCGCTCCTTCTTGCGGTCGGGCTCGCCCCTGGCGGCGCCGAGGCGGCGCAAGCGGCGCCCGCAAGCGCGCATGTCTATCTGATGCGCGGCGTGCTCAACATCTTCTCCCTTGGCATGGACCAGATGGCCGCCCGCCTGCAGGCGCAGGGCATCCCCGCGAGCGTGCACAACCACATGCTCTGGGCCTCCGTCGCGGACGATGCAGCCGCCGAATACCGGAGCGGTCGCGCCAAGGTCATCATCCTGGTCGGCCATTCCTCGGGCGCCACCTGCCTGCCCGACATGGTCGAGCGGCTGAGCCAGCAGGGCGTCCCGGTCAAGCTCGCCATCGGGCTCGATTCGGTGTTCCACACCAGCCTCTCGGGCCGGGTCGGCAAATACATCAATTTCTATGTCGCCAACGGCGCCGGCACCCGCGTGGAGAAGACGCGGAATTTCCAGGGCACGCTGGAAAATGTCGACGTCGAGAACGTACCGGGCGTCGGCCATCTCACCATCGACAAGAACGAACTGATGCAACAGAAGGTGATCGCGGCGATCGATGCAGCCGTCGCCGGCGGCCCGGGCGTGGAGCCGGGTCCGGGGGCTGCGCCCGCACCGCGCCGGCCCGTGGCCACGCATGCGGCGGGCGCCAGGCGCGCGTCGGCGTACTGATTGGCGCTCAATAACCGGGCCTTGAGCCTGGGCCGGGTGCCCCGCCCGGCCTCAAAATCAGCCCATTCGTTCGCAATGCAAGAGACGCGCGCCAGGCTGGCGCGCCTCAATTCAAGCGCCGGCAGCGGCGAACAGGCGGGCAGTGAAGATCAACCAGGTTTTTTCCCGACCTCGCGCGATCGTGATCGCCGCCGCGGCCATGCTCGCCCTCACCTGCACGCAATCTGCACGTGCCGGCACGGTCGCACCGATCCGCCAGACCGCGATCCATCGCATGGAGCCCGCCCCGGCGCCGAGCAAAGGCGCCACTGCGGCGGCCATGCCAGCACCGGATCCGGCTCCGATCGCCCCGCGCGGCCGGGTCTACCTGTTCCGCGGCGCACTTGGCCCAATCTTCTCCACCGGCATGGACCGGCTGGCCGAAAAGATCGCGCGCGCCGGACTGCCGGCCGACACCTATGAGTTCACGATCTGTCCCCTGATTGCCTCGCGCGCCATCGATAAATACCGCGAGGACCCGCAGCCGATCATCCTGATCGGTCATTCCATGGGCGGACGCTGCGCCCTGCAATTCTCGGAGAAGCTGCAGGACGAGGGCATTCCGGTCAGCCTGGTCGTGACCATCGATCCCGCCCATTTGAGCCCGAGCGTGCCGACCAATGTCGAGCGCTTCATCAACATCTTCCTGTCCAAGAACGTGCTCGGCGGCGGCGACATCAAGCCGGTCGCGGGCTTTCCCGGGCACTATGCGAGCTACGATCTCGAGGAGCACGACGAGGTCTCGCACATCACCATCGACAAGATGGATGCGGTGCATCAGCAGCTGATTGCCAAGATCCTCGAGATCAGCGCGACGCCTGCGAAGATCGGCGAGGAGATCGCTCCGCTGCGCTATGCGGTACCGCCCAAGGAGCCAATCGAGCTGTGGGACAGCGGCATGGTGATTGCCGCGCGCCCTGGCGACACGCTGCAGGGATTGGCGGCCGAATATCACCTGCCGCTATGGTCACTTACGCAAATGAACCCGGGGCCGGACAATGCGCCGCTGGTGCCGGGCCAGCACGTCGTCATACCGCGGCATCTGGCGCCGGCTCCGGCGCCGGTTGCCGAGCCGGTTGCTTCGGGACGATAGAGCCGCCAGCCCGTTACGAACGCCGCAGGAACGGCACGATCATCGGGACGCGGCGGCTGTAATTGCGATACGCCTCTTGCCCGAGCTCGACGGAGAGAAAGCCCTCCTCCATCCGCGCCTTCTGCCATTCGCCGAACGACACGAACAGCGCGCCCAGAATCGCTGTCCAGGTGCCGACCGCAAGGCCTGTCGCGAGGATTCCGATGATCAGGCCGGTATAGATCGGATGCCGCACCATTCCATAGGGGCCGGTGTCGATGATGCGGTGGTCTTCCTTGTGGGTGATGGCGTTCGACCAGAAACGCCCGAGATGGATGCGCGCCCACCAGGTGAACGAGATGCCGCACACGGTCACCAAGGCCAGGACATAGGTACCGAAATCACCGACGTGGTAGAGCGGCTCGGCGCCCAGCACACGCGCGGTCAGCGGCATCAGGAAAATCGCGCCGATCAGGATCGGCAGGCGGTAGACCCAGGAATCCCACGTCGCCACATGCGTCTTGGTGCGGCCGGACCAGAACGCCGCGACGACCCAGCTCACCACCCAGGTAAGCCAGATCAGCGCCAGCAATTTGGTGGGCCAGGTGACGATCCAGCCGGACAGGATGGCGCCACCGACATTGCCCAGACCATCAAGCATGCTTCAGAACCTTGCTAACAGACGCGCCCATCATGCGCGCGATCGTCTCCCGCAACACCGGCTCGACGGGACGGGGCGCATAGCCCAGCTCGCGCTTGGCCTTCTCGATCGACAGCGCGCTGGCCCGCCTTGCGATGCGGACGCCCTCGACAGTCGCCGCGGGCGTGCGGCGGGTGACATGATTGGCATTGAACTCTATCACGGACGCGACACATTCCGCTATCCGGCCGGGAATGGGAATAAACAGCTTACGGCGTCCGCTGATCGCGGCCATCATCGACAGCACATGGCCAAGCGGAACGGAATCGCCGCCCAGCACGTAGCGGTTCCCGAGGCGCCCCTTCTCCATTGCCAGAATGAGACCATGCGCGACGTCCCGCACGTCGACCAGGTTGACGATGAAGTCGAGATAGAACCGCAGGGGCCCGCCGCCGAGGAAGTACCGGAGCATCTGGGTCGGCGGCGTCGTGTTGTGGTCATGCGTGCCGATCGGCATGGTCGGACATCCCACGATCAGCGGAAAGCCGGATGCGGCGGCATCGAGCGCGAGCTGATCGGCGAGCATCTTGGAGCGCGTGTAAGGCCCCGGCATCTCCTCGACCGAAAGCCGTGAATCCTCCGCCGGCGTTCCGCCCGGCTTGGTGCTGCGGAACAGGATAGATTCGGTCGAGCAATGCAGGAAGCGGCCGATGCCGCGCTTGCGCGCGGCCGTGAGTACGTTCTCGGTGCCCTGGAAATTGATCGCATGGAATTCGGCGCGGTCGCGCTTCCACATGCCGGGATGGGCGGCGAGGTGATAGACCTCATCGACGTCGGTCACGGTTTCCTGAACGCGCGACCGGTCGAGCACGGAGCCTTGGACGTAGTCCACCGCGGCCATCGGGCGGGTCGGCAGGCGAACGTCGAGCACGCGCACATGGTGCCCGCGCGCGACAAGCTCAGATACCAGGTGCTGGCCGATGAAGCCGCTGCCGCCAGTGACAAGAATGCGTGTCATGCAGAAAGATTTCGGCTCGTCTTAGCGATTGCCCGGATAACTTGCCGGCACGGGTCCGATGATAACTGCAAGGTCATGCCGGAAACCAAGCGCGATGAACAGCTTTGCCATCACAAATGGCGGCCCGAGCAGGAAGTGCGCGGGATGATCGGCCATCGACGGCTTGCGGTGTTCGAATATCTTGTGACCGACGACCTGCGCCGTGACACCGATCACAATCAGCACCACGGTCAGAGCCCAAATCACCGGCACGCTCGCATTCGCGACAATGGCGGCAGCGACGGAGAGCAGCGCGACGGCCGAGCAGAGGATGGCAAGCCCCAGCACCGGGTCGAGTACCAGCCAATAGATCAACACCGGCAATGCCAGCAGCATCGCCACCGTGACATGGCCGCCGAACACAGGAAGCGTCCACATGGTCAGCGGAAGCGTGGCGCCGAGGAAAAGAAAAGTAATACCGACCACATGCGCCCAGCAGTTCCAGGGGTCCCGGTGGTATTCGACATAGTCTACGAGCTGACGCCGGAAATAGGCGGTCATGCGAGGCCCTCTCTCGATCTGGGATGCGCGCACGCCGCTGGACCACCGGCCAACAAAGCAGCGTGTTCTCGCATCATCCTTAGCGTCTCCGGCGCGATTGGCTCGCTACTTAAGCCACTCATCCCGCCCATGTCAAAACGGCTGGTTATGCGCTCCGGCGAAAAACACAAGCAGGAAAAAAATGCCGTGGAACGTGACATGGAGCACAGTCAGGAACAATCAAGCCAAACAGCATAAGACCTATGAAATAGCTCCATTTTACAACAGACAGGGAATGCGAAATCGCCGATCTGCCCCCGTCTCGAGAAGGATATTGCCAGCTGCCGGGAAGCATGCCTAAAGCGCCAAGAAATGATGGCGCAATCGTGGCCGGGACGGGCATTGCGGGCCCTCCAGCAGCCTCCTCAATTTGAATTGTCGGCATTGGCAGATATCCTGGGTGCCGGTTTCGACGTGCCGACGGGCAATTTATGCGGCTTATTTGTGCATTATTGCTGACAGGCATTTTGGCGGTCTTGGCGGATACTGCCTGCTTCGCAGCCGGCCACCCGGCCAGGGTCGCGCTGGTTATCGGCAACGCCAACTATCCCGACAATGATTCGGCGCTGAACGACGCAGCCAATGACGCCCGGGATGTCGCCTTGGAGCTGACCCGCGACGGCTTCGCGGTCGAGAAAGGCGTCAACCTGTCCGGCGAAGCCATGCGCCAGGCGCTTGAGCGGTTTTATGCACGGATCGAGCGCGGCGCCATCGCCCTCCTCTTCTTCGACGGCTTTGGCATACAGACGACCACGCGACAGACCTTTCTGTTGCCCATCGACGCCCAGATCTGGGCGGAGGCGGACGTCGCGCATGATGGGTTGAATCTGGAGACCATTCTCGATCAGATGAACAGCCGCGGCGCCGCGGTCAAGATCGCGCTGCTCGATGCGTCCAGGCGCAATCCGTTCGAAAGGCGTTTCCGCCGCTACTCCGCCGGCCTTGCACCCGCCGTGACGCCGAGTGAGACGCTGGTGCTTTACTCCACAGCGGTCGGCACCGTCGTCAGCAACAGCCGGAATGATCACAGCCTGTTCGTGACCGAATTGCTCAAGGAGATCCGCGCACCCGGCATAAATGCCGAACAAGCACTGCGCAACACCCAGCTCGGCGTCAGCAGCGCCACCAATGGCGAGCAAATTCCCTGGCTGTCGTCGTCACTGACCTCGGAGTTCTCGTTCAGTGGCGGGCCTATCCATCCCTTCGACGGCGGCAAGGACCAATCCGACAACGAGAAGAACAAGCCGTCTTGTGAAGCGCCCAGGCCACCAGAGACGCCTGCAGCCGAGGACCTGGCCAATGATCCCCGGATCAAGGAAATGAGCCGTCGGATTGCCGCCGATCGCAATGATCGCATCGCGTATTACAAGCGCGGACAGGTTTACGCCATCAAGGGCGCGTACGCGCTGGCGGCGCAGGATTTCGGCAACGCCATCAGGCTCAACGCCGCTGATGCGGATTCGTATAACAATCGCTGCTGGACACGCGCCGCGCTCGGCGAGCTCAAGGCGGCGCTGCAGGAGTGCAACATGGCCCTGCAACTCGATCCCGGCCTTGCTGTCGCTCTCGACAGCCGCGGCCTGGTCAATCTCAAGCTCGGCAACTATGCCGCGGCGATCCGCGATTATTCGCAATCAATCGAGAAGAATCCGCGCTCGGTGTCGTCGCTGTTCGGCCGCGGCGTTGCGACGCGACGCAGCGGCGGTGACGGCAGCGCCGACCTGTCCCTCGCCAAGTCCATGGACCCGAACATCACCAGGGAATACGCGGGCTACGGAATCTCGGAGTGTGCGCCGTAGGCTTTCGTCTTTCTAGTCCGTCGTCGTACTGCACATCCATCACGATGCCCTTCGGCAGCACATTGTGCCGATGGTCCATATTGTCGCCGTGTAGATGGCGAGACCTGGGCGCTGTGTCGCATGAGCATATTTGCCCAAACATCATCATAGTTGAGGCCATGCGGGCCCTTCTTTTAGCCGGATTGCCGATAGCAAATCGCAACTGCACGGCGCGGCACAGCATTCACCCACTCGGTGAAGGCGCTTTGGCTTTTCTACATCATCGTTTTCCGTGGGGAGCGGGGGACGATCAGACAACGGACAATCCGGGGAGACGATTTAAATGGCGACCACCTTGTTCACCAAGACAGCGCTGGCGAACGGCACATCGAATTTGCTTGTGCGCTCGATGGCGCTCAATCAGTCGACGGACCTGTTGCAGACCGGCGTCGTCTTCAATGATGCGGTGCGTATATCCACCGGTCTGTTCAGCCAGGCGGGGAGCGGCAATCAGAATCCCTTCCTCGGCAGCTACACCACAGATATTCACGCGGTGCAGAACGACATCACGGCGATGCTTGCCAATCCGGGCCACGTGACGGTCAACGGCGCGACCTTCGCCCTGAACACCACCGACACCGCGGTTCTGACCAGTGTCAACTCCCAGCTCACTACGCTGTTGACGGCTGCGGCGCAGACCACCAATACGGCAACGCTGACGGCCGCGGACCAGACCCTGCATACCGTGCAGAACGAGATCCTGCAGGAGATCAACAACGACCCCCACATCGCGGCCGCGCTCAACAACGTGACCTTCATGGCGACGACTGGCGCCAATGATGTCGCATTCCAGAACCTTCCGGCAGGCGCTGATGATCCGGCGTCGCTGGCCGCGGCCACGGCGGGCAACAGCCTGCACGCAGTCGGCACGGTGTTCAACGCGGCGGCCGACATCGCGGCTGGCGGCATCAACGCCGGCAATCTCGGACAGATCACCACTGACCTCCAGGCGGTCGCGTCGGGCATCACCAACATCCTGAACAACGCCACCCAGCTGGCCACGATCGAAGCCAATGAAACCGCCAACGCCAAGGCGCTGACCACGGTCCATCTCCAGACGGTGCTCAACCAGGTCAACCTACAGATCAACAACTACGACGCTGCGGAAGCCAACGGCTCGCAGCACGCCATTCGCGGCACGGCGGACAATATTCTGGACATCATCGACATCGTCCAGAACGATACGGCCTTGAACACTGCGGCGGGTGGCAACGGCGCGGCCGGCCATGCCGGCGGCTTCGCCGAAATGCCGGGCGGCCTGACTGGAACGGTCACCAAATTCCAGGACAATCAGGCACAGACCAATTTCTGGGCCGCGTTCCTGTCCGAGGCCAACACCATCAACGCCCAGTTGACGGCGATCCAGAATGGCACTGCGAAAGCCAGCGCAGCGCTGGTCACGCAGATCCAGAACTATGAGCATTTCGGTCAGATGTTCGATGCCGCGCAAGGCCCGATCTTCCAGGCTAGGTTCGACAACGAACTCCTGAGCGGCACCCTGGAGGCGGATTCCAGCAATGCCATCAACGGGCTCAACGGGATCCTCAACGGCGACACCGGTGCCAAGCTCGCGGCTGACATGGCCCAGATCAACGCTGCCGGCCAAGGCTTTGTCGCCGACGCCAGGGACGTCAGCGGCAACAACATTGCCATCGGCGGAGCGACCTATGTCGGAACGGCGACAACCGTGAGCACGGCGACCTCGGTGCATGGTCTGGCCCAGGGTACCATCCCCGTGACAGCGACACCGAACATCGCCAATGGGACCGGCGGCGCGGCTGCCACGTCCACGACCTCGACGGGTGCTGGTGGCACAACGGCGGGCGCCGGGGGCACGACGACGGGCGCGGGTACCGGAAGCACGGGCACGGGCTCGACGGGAACCGGAACGACGACGAGTACCGGGAACCATACGGGCACAACGTCAACCACGGGCACCACGACGACGGGCACCGGCAATCATACCGGCGGCACGACGACAACGGGTACCACGACGACCGGCGGCTGTGGCCACGGCTGTGGTAACCATACCGGAACTGCAACGCCCACCGGCTCGACGGCGACCCTCGCCTCCGAAGCGGCGACCTTCGTGACCGACCTGACGAACTTCGCCCAAGGACACGGGAGCGCCGCAACGGTTGCCGCCGATCTGACGGCATTGCTTCAAGCGGCCGGCCTCGGGGGGAATGCCGCTGCTGCGGCAGCTGCCGCCGCTCCGGCAGCGGCCGCAGCTCCTGCCGCGCTTGATCCGGGTGCGCAGATGGACGCTATGCACCATGTGTTCGTGCAGATGGCCCATCATATGTGACGTCGTTTGATGTCAGGAGGCCGGGGCAACCAGTTGCCCCGGCCTTCTCATGTGCTGATGTTAGCCGATTTTTCCGTCCAGCCGAGCCATTCCATTCGCGTATTTGACACGCCTCCTAAGAGCGCGCGCCCATGAATGAATCATCCCTTGCCGACCGACCGCGCATTGCTTCCGCAAAGCCCGTGGGCGGCGACTACGCCTTGCAGACTGCCGAACAGGCCTATCGCCGGATCCTCGCCGATCAGCCCCGGCATTTTCGCGCCCTTTGCGGGCTGGCTGTGGTTCGCGGCCAGCTTGGCGATGCCGACGAGGCGCGCGATCTGATCGGCCGGGCGGTTGACGTTGCCGGCCAATCAGCTGCTGACCACGTTCTGCTCGGGACGAGCTACATTCGTCTCAACGATCTCGAAAATGCCCATCTTCACTTCAAAACAGCTGTCGCCCTCGATGAGGGGAATGCAAAGGCCCAACTTCATCTGGCCAACGTGCTTTGCGGCCGTGGCAATTTCGCCGATGCGCTGCTCCATTACGAACGCGCACTGACGATCAATCCCGACGATGCCGAAGCCCATCAAAATCTCGGGCTGGCTCTGCAGAGATTGGGGCAATTCGAATCCGCTTTGGCTCACCACAAGTCGGCGCTCGCGATCGCGCCGAAATCCGCCGCCATCCATCTCAGCTTGGGCGACGCCTGCCGGCATCTTGGTCGGCATGATGACGCCATCGTGCACTACATGCAGGCACTAGCGGCCAATCCTGCCCTGACGGACGCGCACATCAACGTCGGCGGCTGCTTCCATGCAACAGGCCGTCACGAGCAGGCGATCCGCAGCTACCAGCGCGCGCTGACGATCGATCCCCGCCTCGCCGACGCGCATTACAATCTCGGCAACCTGTATGCCGAACTTGACAATCTCGACGCGGCGATCGCGCATTACGAACGCTGCATCACGTTGCGTTCGGATGCCCCCGAAGCGCACAACAATTTGGGCAACGTGCTGTGGCGGCGCGGCCGCCACGAAGAAGCCATCGGGCATTACAAGGACGCAATTCGCCTCAGGCCGACATTTCTTGCCGCACAGCGCGGTCTGGGCGACGCCCTGCAGATCCAGGGAAACATCGGTGGCGCGATCGTTTGCTTTCGGGCTGCACTGGTAACCGAACCACGGGATCCGGCGATTCTGAACCGCCTCGCATCGGCGTTGCTGATCGCCGGACGACTCGAGGACGCTTCGCGGGCCTTCGAGGCGGCGATCGATGTTGCACCCGACAATATCGGCATTCAGCACAACTACGCCGGGGTCAAGTCCTTCACGAGCGGCGATCAGCGGCTGGTCCGGCTCGAACAACTGCATGCCCGCGAGGACCAGCTTTCCGACGACGAGCGGACGGTGCTGCACTTCACGCTCGGAAAGGCTTATGCGGACCTTAAGGATCCCGATCGTTCGTTTCGCCATCTGGAAGCCGGCAACCGCCTCAAGCGGCAGCAGATGACGTACGACGAGCGCGGCACGCTCAGGCTGATGCAGCGCATCCGCGACAACTTTACGCGTGATGCCCTGGAGGCCAGATCCAATGTCGGGCACGACTCGGAGGTGCCTGTCTTCGTCGTCGGCATGCCGCGCTCGGGCACGAGCCTGGTCGAACAAATTCTCGCCAGCCATCCCCAGGTTTTCGGGGCCGGCGAGCTCAACGACTTTGCGGCGGCATTGTCCGATGTCGCAAAGCGCAGCGCGGGTGCGTATGCGGATATGCCCGGCAAAATATCCGACGATGACCTGCGGATGCTTGGAAAGACCTATGCCGAGCGCGTTCGCAAGCTCGCCGCAACCGAGGATCGGATCGTCGACAAGTTGCCGGCCAATTTCCTGTTCGCCGGCCTGATCCATTTGGCGCTGCCGCGAGCCAGGATCATCCACGTCAGGCGCAACGCCCTCGACACCTGTTTGTCCTGCTATTCCCTATTGTTCGCGGAAGACCAGCCCTATGCCTATGACCTCGGCGAACTCGGCCGCTACTACCGGGCCTACGAAGCGACGATGGAGCATTGGCGCAACGTGCTGCCTCCCGGACGAATGCTGGAGGTGCAATATGAGGACCTCGTCAACGACCTGGAAGGACATGCGCGTCGCCTGATTTCCCACTGCGGCCTGGAGTGGGACGCGCGTTGTCTGGCGTTCCACAAGAGCGAGCGTCCGGTCAACACGGCAAGCCTGGTCCAGGTGCGCAAGCCGATCTACACCGGCTCCGTCGGACGATCGAAGCTCTATGGTTCACGGCTCAAACCGCTGATGGACGCGCTCGAGATGGACGACCCGCCTGCAAAGGCTACGCAGGACGCCTCGGCCGGCCGGACGAAGCGGCGGTCGAACCAGCGTGCAATGGCCGAGCGCCCATCAGCCCAGAGAACACCCGCACAAGCAAGGCCCGAGAGCCTCACGCCCGAGAGCGCCAAGCCCGAGAACGCCAAGCCGCCGGCCTGGACCGAGCAGGCGTTCAAAGTCGCAAAGAAACTGCAGGACGGTGGCGATCTGACCAATGCGGAGCCGCTCTACAAGTCTGTGCTCGAGGTGCGACCGGGTCACTTCGGCTCGCTCCTGGGCTTGGGCTCGATCTGTGCCGTAACCAATCGGCCCGACGATGCCAAGCGCTACCTCACCCAGGCCATCGCTGCCGACGAAAACGCCGCCGAAGCCCATGGCAGCCTGGCTGCCGTCCATGCCGGTGTCGGAGACCACGCCGCAGCCTTGGTCTGCTACCACAAGGCATTGGCGTTGGCGCCTGACCATCCGGGCATCCATTACGCATATGCGATGCTGCTGGAGGCGCTCGGCAAGCCGTCGGAGGCCATCGGACATTTGCGGCGTGCCATTGCCGGAAGGCCCGATCATCTCGATGCGCATTTCGCGCTTGGCAACCTGCTGTATGCCGCCGGTCAGGATTCCGAATCCATCAAGTGCTATCTCACCGTCTTGCAAATGAGCCCGCGCCACGCGGAAACCCATAACAATCTGGCCAACGTCTACCAGCGGCTTGGCCAGATGGAGCGGGCGATCACGCACTATAAGACGGCGCTGCAGATAAAGCCGGACTACGCCGATGCCCATGGCAATCTCGGCAACGCCTATCTCGTGCTCGACCGGCTCGAGGAATCGATCGAGCAGAACCATCGCGCGCTGGCGCTGAAGCCGACCAGGTTCGGATCACACAACAATCAAGGCGTCGCATACCAGGCACTGGGCCGGTTCGAGGAGGCCGAACGCGCCTTCGAACAGGCGCTGGAGCTGGCGCCGCGGGATGCCTCGATCCATTTGAACCTTGCCAATTTGGTGCGCTTCAAGCCGGACGATCGTCGCCTGCCGGGCCTGCAAAAGCTGCTCGATGAGGTCGAGACACTCGACACCGAAAACCAGATTTCAGCGCATTTTGCCATGGCCAAAGCCCTCGCGGATCTCGGCCGGCATCGGGAGGCGTTCCAGCATCTGCGCAAGGGCAACGTCCTGAAGCGCAGCACCATCGATTACGATGAGCCGCAACGGCTGGCGATGTTCGAGAATATCAAGACGATCTTCTCGCCGGACTATTTCAAGGCAAGGTCGGGCGGCGGCGACAGGTCGTGGTCGCCGATCTTTGTTGTCGGTATGCCCCGCTCCGGGACGACGCTGATGGAACAGGTGCTGGCAAGCCATTCGAAGGTGTTCGGCGCCGGCGAACTGGAGGCGTTCAAGGAAGGCATCAAGGAGTGCGTCGAGAGCCAGGGCATCCTGTCGGCTTATCCGCTGCTGGCCGAGCTGCTGTCACAGGACCATATCCGCGAGATCGGCGAGAGATACACCACGAAGGCGCGGGCACGTGCGCCCGGGGCTGAGCGGATCGTCGACAAGATGCCGCTCAACTTCTGCTTTGTCGGGCTGATTCACCTGGCGTTGCCGAACGCCCGCATCATCAATGTGCGGCGTGATCCGCTCGACACCTGCGTCTCGTGTTTCTCGTTGCTGTTCACGGGAAGCCAGCCGTTTGCCTACGATCTCGGCGAGCTCGGCCGCTACTTTCGCGGCTATGAGAAGGTGATGGAGCACTGGCACAAGGTGCTGCCGCCTGATGTCATGATCGACGTCCGCTACGAAGATCTCGTCGATGATCTCGAGGGGACCGCAAGACGCGCGCTCCGCCATTGCGGACTCGAATGGGAAGACGCCTGCCGCGATTTCCACGACACCAAGCGGGCGGTGCGAACGGCCAGTCAGATGCAGGTGCGCGAGCCGGTCTACCGGCGCTCGATCGGCAGCTGGCGCCGCTACGCTGAGTTCCTGGAGCCCTTGGCGCAGGCGCTCGGGCTGGACATCCGTGCAATGTTGGCGGATGGTGAGCCACGTGCCGCCGCGACGGCCATGAATGACCGTCGCGCCCGCCTCGGATAGCATGCGCGGGACGGCTTCGGGCGCTTCCCCAGGGCGGGTCGCGGAGAGCGCCGCGGCCGCGCGGCCGGTAAAGCGCCCGTATCCACCGCCGGCGCCGTGGCCAACCCAGCATGGCCCGAACGGCATTCGGTTCGATTTCAATGACGGTTTCAGGGTGACGGTGCCGGAACGCGATCGTCCCTGGAAGGTCAAATTGACCGACCTGGACAGCGGATTGATCTTGATCGAGACGGAGCTGCGTGCCGGAGGCATCCGCAGCAAGCGGCGTTACTACACGCGCTATCGCGTCGAGATCGAGCATCCGGGCCAGGCGCCCTTCATCCATGACTATTCGGCCAGAGATCGCGAGGTGCTGGTGCAAATTCCGGTGGGCACGCTCGGTGACCCCATTGGATGGTTGCCCTATGCAGTGAAATTCAGGGATCGTCACGACTGCCGGCTGACTTGCGCCATGGGCGAGAACCTGATTCCGATCTTTCGCGATGCCTATCCTGATATCACCTTTCTCACCCATCAGGAGGTCAGGGCCGAGCGTTACTACGCGACCTACTGCCTCGGGCTGTTCTTCGATGACAAGGACCTGATGTCCCAGCCGCGCGACTTTCGCCAGGTCGGGCTGCATCGCACCGCCGGCTATATCCTCGGCGTCGACCCGACCGAAGTGAAGCCGCGGCTAGTCGTCGCAAATGATTCACGCCCGATCGCCGAGCCCTATGTCTGCATCGCGGTGCAGAGCACCACCCAGAGCAAATACTGGAACAATCCCGAGGGCTGGCCCGCGGTGGTCGCATTCCTGAAAGGGGCCGGCTATCGGGTCGTCTGCATCGACCAAAAAGCGGTTCATGGTCGCGGCTCGGTGTGGAATCGCATTCCGCAAGGCGCCGAGGATGCGACCGGGGACAAACCGCTCGCCGAGCGGATACGCTACCTCAGACACGCCGCGTTCTTCGTCGGGCTGTCGAGCGGGCTATCGTGGCTGGCATGGGCCACAGGCATCCCTGTCGTGATGATCTCCGGGTTCACCCATCCGATCAACGAATTCCATACCCCCTACCGGGTGATCAATTACAACGCATGCAACAGTTGCTGGAACGATCCGCGGATCAGGTTTGACCATTACGATTTTCTCTATTGTCCCCGTCACAAGAACACGCCTCGTCAATTCGAATGCACGCGCCTGATCACGCCGGATCAGGTCAAGGCCGTGATCCGCAGCATCCCGGGATTTGGAGCGCCCCACTCAAGGGCCGCCGACATTCGCGATCCCAGCAGATGATCCTCGCGCGCCTCAAAGCGCGCGAGGAGGCTTTCGCTTGATAGACCCCTTGAAGCAATCATTGCTCGACAAAAGCGCGCCGCAACTGGTCGGTGATGGGCTCGAAGAGATAGCTGAGCATGGTCCGGCTGCCAGTCTGCATGGAAACCTCGCTCGGCATGCCGGGCACGAGCTGCTGTCCGCTGAGCCGTCGACGCTCCTCTTCGGGCAGCACGATTCTCACCGTGTAGAATGACTTGTTTGATTGCTGATCGTGTCCGGTGTCAGCGGACACATAGGTGACGCTGCCCTTGAGCTGCGGGGTGGTGCGCTGGTTGAAGGCCGTCAATTTCACGAATGCCGTCTGGCCCGTCTTCACGTGATCGATGTCCTTCGGATCGACCTGCGCCTCGATCTGAAGGTCGTCGGTATCGGGAACGATCTGCATGATGGTTTCGCCGGCCTTGATGACGCCGCCGATGGTGTGGATTGCAAGCTGATTGACCGTCCCTGACGTCGGGGCACGGATTTCGATGCGGTCGAGCTGATCCCGCGCCGCGATGCCGCGCTCGACGAGCTCCGCTTCCTTGCCTTGCGCCTCGTTGAGATCCTTCACGACTTCGGCGCGAAAGTCCTGGTCGATGCGCAGGACCTGCAGCTTGGATGTGTCGATCTTTCCCTTGGTCTCGGCAATCGATGATACCAGTTGCCCGCGCTCGCCTTCGATCCGTGCGGCGTCGCGCTGCAGGCTGGTGAGCCGGGTCAGTGGCACCAGGCGTTTGTCATAGAGGTCCTGGACGCCGGTAAGCTCGCCGTGGATCAGATCCAGCTCCTTCTCCTTGGAATCCACCTGTGCATCAAGCCCCGATATCTGCTGCGTCAGCTGTGCGATCTGGCTGGTGAGCAGGTCCTTTTGATTTTGACGCGTGGTTGAGCGCGCCTTGAAGAGCTGTTCCTCCGAGGCCAACAGGCTCACGACGTCGTCTTCGCTCGCCCGCCTCAGGAGCTCTGCCGGGAATGCGATCTGCGGTTTGCCGTCGCGTTCGGCAGTCAGCCGCGCCATCCGCGCCCGCACCTCGTCGAGCTGCTTGGTTACCACCTGGAGGTTTGCTTTCGCCTGTGTCGCATCGAGCCGCACCAGGAGGTCGCCGGCCTCAACCCGTGCGCCGTTCTGCGCCTTGATCTCGGCGACAACGCCGCCGGTCGGATGCTGAATCTGTTTGACGTTGGACTGAACGACGAGGCTGCCAGGCACGACCACCGCACCGGCGATCGGCACGAAGGTGAGCCAGCCGCCGCCCAGCACCAGGGCGATGATCAGAATGCGAAGACCGACGCGCAGTTCGTGCTCGAAGCCCCATGTGACGCGCACCATCAGGCTATGCTCGTCGCCGTCGGCGGGCGGCGCCGCGCCGTCGCGATCCATGAGGAACGCCACTCCGGTCGCGAGACCGTCCCGACACTTTCCAATCCATTTGGCCGCTGGCGTTTCGATCTTGGCCGGAAGCGCAATCTCCGCGTTCTCTGTAACAGCGGATCGATGCGCATCCTCGAGCATGCGCATCTGTGGCGCGGGCGCCGCCAGATCCATAAACAGCGGGTCGACGGGAGCGATTGGTGGACTCTGTCGCCGCGGCGGCCCGGCCAATGGTTCGATCGGGCTTTCGCGATGCGCCTCCAACTCGACCGGCGTCTTTGCTGCGGATGGCCGCTGCCACGCGTCAATCGGCTGGTCCAGCGCCGGCTTGGGTTGCGGCCGGCCGGTCCTGGCTTGCGGTTTCCGCGGCGGTTCTTGAGACGGCTGCGGCGCCTCAGAGGTGCGCGACGGACGATTGGCTCGGAACGCCTGGTCCGGATGCGGCGCTTGACGAGGCTGCGGAAGCGGATGGGGCGTCTCATGCACCTGCGATGCTCGGCGTCCCTGAGCAGCTTGGTGCCCCTGCGGCGCTTGAGGCGACTGCGGCCGCGGGCGTGCCTGCCTCGCTTGTCGTACCTGTGGCGCTTCATCGGCGCGCGGCGCCCGTTTCGCTTGCTGCCCGCGATTTGCCTGCGGCGCCCGATTGGCCTGTGGCGCTTGAGGCTTCCGGGGCGGCTGGGCCCGTCGCGGCTCGTTGGGGGCAGCAGGCTTGCGCCGGCGGTTGCCGCCTCCGCGTTCGTCATCAAGAGCCTGACGCAGCCGCTGCAATTCGTGGATCAGTGCCGAACCCTGCGGGCCCACCCTGTCGCTATCGCTCTCGTTGCCCCATGTCTGCGCGGAGCGATCGAAGCGTGGGTCCTTGTCGATATCACGCATACCTAAACGCTCGCGGCGACGGCTGCAGGAGGCGGCGCCTTCGCAACGGGTTGAGGATGAACGGCTTGAGGAGGCATCTTTGCAGGACCAGGCGCGCGCGCGCCGCGGACGCGGGAGAAGATGTCCTCGGTCCGGCCGAAGGCAATGACCTTCCCATCATAGAGGACCATCGCCATGTTCAACGCGGCGATGGCACTCGGACGGTGGGATATCACGACAACGATGCTGTTGTTGCGGCGCAGGATCTGAATGGCGCGCGTCAAGGCGTTCTCGCCATCGGCGTCCAGATTTGCGTTGGGCTCGTCGAGCACAACCAGGAACGGATCACCGTACACGGCCCGCGCCAGCCCCACGCGCTGCCGCTGTCCGGCCGACAGCGACATGCCGCCCTGCCCGATCTGGGTCGAGTAGCCCTCGGGCAGACGAAGGATGATGTCATGCACGCCCGCGATCTGCGCGGCCCTGAGCACCGCTTCTGACGTTGCGTGCTCGTCGAAGCGGGCAATGTTCTCGGCAATGGTGCCGTCGAACAGAGCGACATCCTGCGGCAGATAACCGATGTGGCGTCCAAGCTCCTCGCTCGGCCACTGGTCGATGGCAGCGCCATCGAGCCGGACCGTCCCCTGCCTGGCCGGCCATATTCCGACCAGCGCCTTGGACAGCGAGGTCTTGCCCGAAGCACTGGCGCCGAGGAGTGCAAGTCCCGTTCCGGCAGGAAGCTTGAAACTGATATTGGTCACGATTGGGGTATTGGTGCCGGGGGCCGCGACCGTGAGCTCCTGCACGGAGAGTTCGCGACAGGGGCGCGCCAACGCCACTGCCGGCAGCGGAGGCCTTGCGGTGGCCTTGCAGACCTCGCGCAGCCGCGCGATGCCCTGGCGCGCTGCCACGAGTTGCTTCCAGCTGCCGAGTGCAACCTCAACCGGAGCGAGCGCGCGACCCATCATGATCGATGAGGCAACCATCACCCCGCCCGAGGCCTTGTCGGACACCACGAGATAGGCGCCGATTCCCAGCATGCCCGACTGCAGCACATAACGCAGCACCTTGGCACCCGAACCGAGATTGGCGAACAGGTCGCTGGCGCGGATGTTCTCGCGCAAATAACGCTCGTTGGCCCGCGACCAGCGCGTCTTGAAACGGTCGGCCATGCCGAGCGCCTGGATCACCTCGGCATTGCGCTGGGTGGCGTCGGCCAGCACCTGGCGCTGTGCGCTCGAATCCATTGCGGCTTTGGCCGCACCGCGCGACAGCCGCTCGGTGAGCAACGTCATGCCGATGATCGAGGCCGTCCCGAGCATTGCAGTGAGACCGATCGCCGGATGGAACATGAACAACGCCAGCAGGAAGACGGGAATCCAGGGCATGTCGAGAAAGGCGGTCGGCCCCATGCTCGACATGAAGGCCCGGATCTGGTCGAGGTCGCGCAACGGCTGCTGCATCGTGAGCGGCTTCGCGCCGCGCAGCGGCAGCGTGGCGAGCGCCGTATGGATCGCCTCCTGCAGACCGACATCGAACAGGGTCGCGACGCGGCACAACATGCGCGAGCGCAGCGCCTCGAAATATCCCTGCATCAGATAGGCAAACAGCACCATCGACGACAGACCGAACAGCGTCGCAACGTTGCGGCTCGGAATCACCCGGTCGTAGACCTGCAGCATGTAGAGCGAGCCGGACAGCATCAACAGGTTGATCACGCCGCTGAACACGGCAATGCCGACCATGCGCCGCCGGCTTTCGCGCAAGCCTCGCGACACCGGATCGTCCGTCACGGGCGACGACGATGCTTGAGCCGCTGCGGATAGCGGTGATGTTTGCAAAGTCTCCTGCACGACACTCATCGCGTGCACCTCCCCCTGATGCGCCATCGCTGATCGGAAAGTTTCTTGGCAGCCGATGCCGACCATTTTCTGGCAACAATTGGACGTGAAGAGAAAATGGCACGACAAATTTCGCGGCGCGATCTCGATCGCAAGGTGGCGCACGGGACGACGCCAGCGGGGCTGCGAGAGTGCCGCGCGGCGACACAAGCGTCGCGGCCAGCGCGCGGCAATTTCGACGCCACGATAAACACTTGTACATGGAGCACACGGCTCCTCTCGCATCTGCGTCATACATTCGTCCGTCTATCACCTTGCTTCTTCACGTATTGGTCGCTGTGTGGGCCGAATGACGCCACGAAGCTAAATAAACCTTCATGGCGTTGGGTCGATGACATCGGCCAGTCCCAGCTTTTGGCGACGAGCTGGCGGCGCAATGAAAAACGGGGAACAACAATGCAGCGCTTCGCGAACGACACAACTGGCAACATGATCTGACGTAAAGCCGAGGGATCAGCCAGTCACGAGCCATCACGCGTCCGATCGGCGAATCGTCCACATCAGCCTGGGGAGTGCTGTCTGGACAGGCTTTGGCCGCGTGTCGAATGACAAGGAGAGAGGTTTGCATCGCCGCTTCCGGCGATCCCGCAATCTTGGGGGACAGGTACTTGTATAGGCGTAATAACGGCTTTCCGCAGCGTGTTGCGAGGCCGCAAGCAAGCGAATCAGGCCAGCGGCCGTTTGGCGCGTGCGCGAGATCAATCCGACGCACCGGCGTCGCAGCGCGGCACCTCCACGAAGCCGGGAGGCGCTGGTGAAACGTCGCAAGACCGACTACGGCACGGTGATCCTGCACTGGCTGCTGGTGGCAGCGACGATCGCTGCATTCCTGAGCGGGCTGCGCATCGCGACCGAAACGCCCGACCGGACCTGGATCAACCTGTTCGACGACATTTTGCCACGCGCCAGTGTCTGGACCCTGCACATCAAGGCGGCCGTGGCGCTGATCGCGATCGCGATCGCCTACGCAATCTACGTGACACGCTCCGGCCTGACGCGGCGCGTACAGTTCGACAAGACCAGGCTGCGGGCCCTGATCGGACGCAAGCATGCGCGGCTCGGCGCATTCAGCGCGCTTTTGACCTGGGGATTCTTCACCGCCATGTTGACGCTGATCGGCAGCGGAGGCCTGCTCTATTTCGGCCTGTTCTCCGGCTACGGCGTCACCACCGCGCATTGGCTGGCGAGCTGGGCCATTCCGATCTTTGTCTGCCTGCACGTCATGGTCCATGCCGGCATCGGCGGAACGGCGCAGCTGCTTCGTATCATAAGCCCCGGCCCGCTGCCGCCGCCTCCGGCCCGGCTTGACGCGGTCGAGCTGCTGACCATGCTCGCCGAACAGACCACCCCGTCGGCCGCGGAGACCAAGGTGCCACCGCTGCAGCCCGCAGCACCTGATGGCCGCGGCAAGCGCGAGCCGCAACCGCAGCCGCGTCGGCAACAGCCGGGCGGCACAAGGCCCTCGGATCGTCCGCAGCAGCGCCGGCGCAATGTGACGCTGCAGACCAATCCTTTTCTGGTTGCGGCAGCCGCCGCCATGATCGCGACCTGGATCTTGCTGGCAACGGATTGGCTGGTCGTCGATACCCTGCATATTCACCGCATCGCCAGCGCCGACGCGCCGGTGCTCGACGGCGATACCTCCGATCCGGTGTGGCGCAATATCGAGCCGTTCTCGGTAATGACCAATGAGGGCGGCAATTTCGACGGCAAGGGCGAGTCGAGGGTCGAGATTCGCGCCGTGCACGACGACAATTGGGCCTATTTCCTGTTCACCTGGCAGGATCCGACGCGCTCGCTCAAGCAGCTGCCGCTGATCAAGAAGGTCGACGGCTGGCATCTGCTTCATGACGGCTACGAGCAGGGCGACGAGCATGACTATAACGAGGACAAGTTTGCCGTGCTGTTCACGACCCTCGACGTCACGCTCGCCGGCGACCGCACCTTCCATGCAAGCCCGCATCCGATCCCGAATGCGCCGGCGACCATGAGCGGCCGCGGCCTGCACTACACGATGGCCGAGGGCGTCTATGCCGACGTGTGGCAGTGGAAGGCCACCAGCAGCGCCGCAGCCGGCTATATGGACGACGATCATTTCGGGCCGCCCCTCGAACCCACCCCGATGCAGGCCAATAATCAAGCGCCGTATCGGGGAGGGTTCGCTCCCGACCCCGGCATGGCCAATTACACCAACAATTTCGTCCTGCCGCCCGATCCGGCCGGTTTCATCAAGCCGCTGCGTCTGCCCAAGGACGTCGCGGCGATGGAAAACGCGATGGGGCTGATCAATCTCGATCCGGATGTCGGTGAAAGCGATGGCGCGCGCTGGTTCATGACGGAGGCGGAGACGGTGCCGTATACGCCGGAGCTCGACCGGCAGATTCCCGTCGGCACCGTGGTGCCGGGCGTGATCGTCTCCGGCGATTACGCCGGCGATCGCGCCGACGTGCGCTGCGCCGCGCGCTGGGCGTCCGGACATTGGGCGCTCGAGGTCGCGCGGCGGCTCGATACCCACAGCAAATACGACATACCGATCAAGAGCGGTGTGTTCATGCGTGTCGCACCCTTTGATCACAGCCAGATCAGGCATACGCGGCACGTCCGACCCATTCGCATCGAGGTGGAATAATGCCCAAGGCTTGCAAGGTCACTTTCAACGACGAGACGTTCTACGCCAATTGCGGGGACCTCTTGCTTGACGGCGCGCTGATGAGCGGGGTCGAGATGCCGCACGATTGCCGCAGCGGCGTCTGCGGCGCCTGCAAGGTGCGCCTGGTCGACGGCCGGGTGTTCGGCGGCACGGAGCCGAACGGCGACACGATCTACGCCTGCCAGGCGCGGGTGGTCTCCGATCTCACTTTGGAGCTCGAGCCGACGCCCGACGTGACCCAGGTGATGGCCCGCGTCGCCGACATGGCGCAGCTCGCGTCCGACGTCGTCGGCGTCACGGTCGAGCTGCCGCGACCCTTCCCCTATCTTCCCGGCCAGTTCTGCAAGGTGCAGTTTCGCGGCTATCCGGCGCGCTGCTATAGCCCGACCTATCCGCTCGAAGGCGCGCCGGACGAGCGTTACCTGCATTTCCACATCCGCCAGCTGCCTGACGGCACCGTGTCGTCGGGGCTCCGCGAGCGGATTCGCATCGGCCATCGCGTCCGCCTCTCCGGCCCTTACGGCCATGCCTTCCACCGGCCCAACCACCATGGCCGCGTTGTGATCGTGGCGAGCGGCACCGGCTTTGCGCCGATGTGGTCGGTTGCGGTCGGCGCCATCACCGAGCGGCCGCAGCGCGAGATGGTCTTCATCGTCGCAAGCCGCAGGCTGCAATCCTTCTACATGGACCCCGCGCTGTGCCGGCTCGCGCTGTTTCCCAACGTCACCATCATCCCTGTGGTGTCCGAGCAGCAGAGCGTCTCCTCCGTGTTGCGCAGCGGCCGGCCGACCGACTATCTGCCGGATCTGTCGCCGGACGACATCGTCTACACCGCGGGCGCGCCGGCCATGACCGAGGCCGTGGCGAAGCTCGCGGCCGCGGCGGGCGCGCGCTGCTACACCGACCCGTTTGTCGCCAACCCGACCGAGGACGATCCCGGCCTGATCGCGCGGGTGGTCGGCTGGTTCGACGCCGCGCCGCGCAAGGCCCAGCGGGAGCTGCACGCCGCATAGGACGACGCATGACCCGGATCACCTTCATCGACGGCCGGAATCAGATCCGCAAGATCGATGCCGACAACGACCTGACGGTGATGCGCGCGGCCGTCAGCCACGGCGTCAAGGGGATCGCGGCCGAATGCGGCGGCAACGGCATCTGCGCGACCTGCCATGTCTATGTCGACGAGCCCTGGCTGATGAAGCTCGGCCCGGTCAGCGAGGACGAGGACACGCTCCTCGACAGCACCGCCTCCGCACGGCTGCCCAACAGCCGGCTGTCCTGCCAGATCAGGATCACGCCTGCGCTCGACGGCCTGACCTTGCGCCTGCCGGAGCGGCAGGTCTGACGGCACTTGCATTCAGTCGCCGCAGTGACCTCTCCCCGCCGGGGAGAGGTGAACCGAGGTCCTGGCTCTTACCGTTTCAACCAAATCTCATCACCATCTAATTGCTAGCCGCCGAGCTCGGCCTTCTTCACCCACACCTTGTTATCATGGAACGCAGCGCCGCCGATCGGCGCGACGGCCTCCGCGCCGGTCAGCATGTTGATGCCGCGGCCGCCGATGTGATCGCGGTTCGGGTGCACGGATTCGGCGATCAGCACGCCGCGGCGCACGCCGTCGAACAGTTTCGCAACCAGTGTGGTCTCGCCCCGGGTATTGCCGAGCGTGACCGCATCGCCGTCGGCAATGCCGAGGCTCGCCGCATCCATGGGATGGATCATCACCGATGCCCTGCCCTCGCGCGCCTGCGATGACGGCGTCTCGTTGAAGGTCGTGTTGAGGAAGCTGCGCGAGGGGCTGGTGGCGAGCCGGAAGGGATGGGTGGCATCCGCCTCCTCGATGATGGCCCAGTGATCCGGCAAGGACGGCATCCTGTCGACCTCGCCCATCACCTTGCCGAACGGCGGATGCGCCCAGTCGACCCTGAAGTGGAATTTCCCGTCGGCGTGCGCGAAACCGTCGAGATAATGCGAGGTGCGGAAATCCGGCTGCAGGTCGCGCCAGAGATCGGCCTCCAGCTTCTCGATGTCGCCATGGCCGCTCCTCTTCAGCGTGGCATCGATCAGCTGCCGCGGCGTCATCTCAAAGCCGGGATGGCTCGCGCCAAGCCGCGGCGCCAACGCCTGCAACACCTCGTGGTTGGAGCGGCACTCGCCGGGCGGATCGATCAGCTTGCGCCCGACCGAGATGTGCTGATGGCCACCGCCATAATAGAGATCGTCGTGCTCCATGAACATCGTCGCCGGCAGCACGATGTCGGCCATCTGCGCCGTCTCGGTCATGAACTGCTCATGCACCGCGACGAACAGATCGTCGCGCGCAAAGCCCTTGCGGACCAGCGCCTGCTCGGGGGCGACCGTCACCGGATTGGTGTTCTGGATCAGCATCGCCTTGACCGGGCCGCCACCCCGCAGCGCCTCGGCATCTCCGGTCAGCACGCGACCGATCTTGGATTGATCGAGCAGACGAACGCCATGGTCGATCGCGTCATGGCCTTCGATGATGGATTCGTCGAAGCCCCAGAGCGCGGCATTGTTGAAGAACGCGCCGCCGCCTTCATACTGCCAGGCACCGGTCACCGCCGGGATCGACAGGGCGGCGTGCATTTGCGCCGCGCCGTTGCGGCTGCGGGTGAAGCCATAGCCGAGACGGAAGAATGTACGCTTGGTCTCGCCGACAGCGCGCGCAAAGGCCTCGATCTCGCTGACCGGCACGCCGCAAATGGCGGACGCCCATTCGGGCGTGCGGGATTTGAGATGCGCCTCGAGCTCGGCCGGGCAATCGGTGTATGTGTCGAGATAGGCGCGATCGGCAAGGCCTTCGCGAAACAGCACATGCATCACGCCGCAGGCAAAGGCGCCGTCGGTCCCGGGCCGCAGGATGATCTTGATGTCCGCCTGCTTCATCGTGTCGTTGTTGTAGACATCGACGGCCGCGATCCGGGCGCCGCGCTCCTTCTTGGCGCGCGCCGCGTGCGTCATCACATTGACCTGGGTGTTGACGGGATTGGTGCCCCAGATCACGACGAGGTCGGAGACGCCCATCTCGCGCGGATCGACGCCTGCGATCTTGCCGGTACCGATCGCAAAGCCGACGCGGGCGATGTTGGCACAGATCGTCGAATAGAAGCGCGAATATTTCTTCACATGGGTCAGCCGGTTGATGCCGTCGCGCATCACCAGGCCCATGGTGCCGGCGTAATAATAGGGCCAGACGGATTCCGGTCCGAACTCGCGCTCGGCCTGATTGAAGCGTGCTGCGATCTCGTCCAGCGCCTCGTCCCAGGAGATACGCGCGAACTGCCCGGAGCCTTTCGGTCCGGTGCGGCGCATCGGATAGACCAGCCGCTCGGGGTGATGGATGCGCTCGGCATAGCGGGCGACCTTGGCGCAGACGACCCCGGCCGTATAGGTCTGTACTTTGGAGCCGCGGACGCGACCGATATGCTTGCCGTCGATCACCTCGACATCGAGGGCGCAGGCCGACGGACAGTCGTGCGGACAGGTGGAATGGCGGATGCTGAGCTGCGCGTGCTTGTTCATAGTTGAGAATCATTAGCATCAAAATTTTGGAGGACCGAGCGCATTTTTCCGGCAGTTTGCGCGCAAGCCATGCGTTACGCGCTGCGGTGGGTTCCGGGATGGGTGAAGTGATCGTACCGTAAGGCAGGAGTTCAGCTCGCTCGGCAACCGCGAGGTGCCCTGCCCGTCTATCCGCGATCAGAAGCAGCATTTGCACGGCTCTCTCTCTCCTCCGTCATGCCCGGGCTCGTCCTGAACAAGCCCGGCCATGACGCTCGGGGTCAGCATCTCGCGGTTCATTCAGGCCTGTGGTTATGGGTCCCGGCCTTCGCCGGGCGGAGAGACACGCGCTCACATCCTCGCGGCGCATGTCGCCCGAGCTTTGCTTGGTCGTTGACCCTCCGAGCAATCGGAGGGCGCAGGGAAGACCGGGTGGCCGCATGCACCCGGGGCGCCCGCGCAAACAATTGCGCGAAAAGCGCGTTCACCACAGGTACAGGCGGGATCAGCCCGGCCTTCCCTGCGCAGTGGTTTACGGCTTATGGCGCGCTCTCCCCGGTGAACCTTGCCGATTGCCACCGTCATCGGCGTGATGCGACGCATCATCACCAACTTAGCGCCGAGCCTTTGGGGCGCCAGGACCACACGATTTTGCCGTCCGCCTCCGTGCCGCTCGTCAACAGGCACGTCCGCGTCCACCGCAATCCACCCCACGTTCGTGACGACGCGTACGCCCCTCGTGTCGGGGTGGAATGAGGAAACAGTAATTCCGATTATCAGAATATGCAATGCGACAACCTGCGGCAGAATGGCGCGACGGGCAAATCGCACAATCGATATGCGCAAATTGCCCGTCGTGCAGGTCAAGCCTGCGGATCGCGCCAAATCATGCATTTCGACATGAAACCCCGTAGAGGGTGCTCACCTCTCAAGGCGGTGCAATCGACGCTGATGGCCCGGAACTGAGGTCTAGTACAGATTGCGCCAGCCTTGTTACTGACCGACTGGCGAACGGCAAATCGCTGCAAGTCCTTTTTCAACATTGCAGTCAGGTTATGGATCTGCCGCCATGGCGTACGACGGCAACCAAATAACGGCACGGACGGCCGCTCTCATTGCGGAACTGAACATCACTCGGCGCGCCGAACTCCAACCTATCGCCTGTCTCGAGCACGGTGGGTTCGCCTCCCTCATCGATGATGACCTTGCCCTCCAACACCCACAGCACCTGCCGGATCAACGCGTAGGACGATGCTGGTGCAGAGACAACTGCACCAGGCGGAAGCAAGACCTCGACCAATTCCAACGGCAGCCTCGCCCCGAGATAGATCTGGCGGCGGCGATAGCCACTGGCGGGATCGATCCATATGGGTTGCTCGTCGGCGCTCAGGTATCGCGGAGCCGAAGTCTTTTCCGACAGGAGGCCGGCCAGGGTCGTTTCGAATGCCGCCGCAATCCGCATGAGGACCGTGGCAGTTGGACTGGCCTCGCACCGTTCGATCTTGCTCAACATGGCTCGCGACACGCCCGACCGCTGAGCCAACTCTGCAAGCGACCAACTGCGCGCTGCGCGCTCATCGGCGATCCGCCGCGCAAGCGCAGCCTCAGAATCCACTATCGTTGACATCTTATCTCTCATAGTGGATAATATTGGACCCTTGAGGAGGCAATGGCAATGGCGGGTGTAAGAACGGCAACTGAGCAGGACGGTCCGGCGATCGCCGCCATCTATGCCCCTTACGTGAGTGATACCGCGATCTCGTTCGAGGAAACGCCGCCCACAGCCACCGAGATGAGCGAACGCGTCCGCGCCACGCTGTCCACACATCCCTTTCTGGTCTTTCAGGAGGCTGGCGCAGTCGTCGCCTACGCCTATGCGTCGCGCCATCGCGATAGGGCGGCCTACCGCTGGTCTGTCGATGTGGCGATCTATGCGGCGCCTCGTGTCCATCGACACGGGATTGGACGGGCGCTCTATTCCCGATTGTTTGAAATCCTGGAACGCCAAGGCTTTCACTCGGCCTACGCCGGCATCACGCGACCTAACGAAAAGAGCATCGGCCTCCATGAGGCCGTGGGCTTTCAACACGTCGGAACTTACGACGAAGTCGGCTTCAAATTGGGCCGCTGGTGGGATGTCGGTTGGTGGCGCCGGCCGCTTTGCAGTGGTTCACCCAATGGAGAGCCAACGCCTTACGCCGAACTAGGCGAATAGTTCCAGCCGCCATTGGCGCCAATCGCATATTCCAAAATGGCGCGCCGAAGAGATTAGCTGACTTCCACATTCATAGAATTGGTGGGGCTTCGCCGGTGGGCGGATGTCCGATTAACCAATGCGGACTACCGAGATTGAGTCCGCCGAGGGCGGTTGGGGACATCCAGGGCGCGCAATTACAACTCGAAATTTCGGCAGAGATGCGCGGGCGACGCGGAACGACGCCGGCCCATTTTGGTTGCATGCGCTCGAACTCTACCTCGCTCGCTGTGCTCGCGCGAAAACTTCGGAGGGAAGTTCACCGAACATTTGCCGGAAATCGCGAGCGAAATGGCCCAGATTGCCGAAACCGCATCTGAAAGCGATTTGAGAGACGGAAGTTCGCGGATTTCCTTCCAGGAGCATTTGCCTTGCACGTCGCAAGCGCACGGTTTTTGCAAATCTCATCGGCGAGTATCCGCGGTGTTTCTTGAAAGCCGCGTAGAGGCTGCGGATGCTGGTGTTCGTCTGTGATGCCAGCTCCTCAATGGTAATAGCGCGAGCCCAATTTGCTTCGACGTATTCTTCCGCCAAACGGACCACGAGCGGCGCTGGTTCCGTGGCGGCACTCTCCAAAACTTCGGTGAAGTTGTGCCGGTGAGCCGAGAGAAATGTGACGATTAGCGCTTGCTCAAGTTCGAGGAGCATCGGTTTGGGCAACTGCGCTGCCGTTGAATTTAGCTGATTCGCTAGGAACGTGATCAGCTCACGCAACAGCTGAGCAGTGGGATGCTTCGGAGGCGCCGTCGGGTCGAACACCAGCGTTCCCCGAGGTTTAGCGCCGAGCAGTGTTGTTAAAGCGTTCTCCAGCGCCCCGGCTCTTATACGAAGGATCAGCTGCTCGAACCCGGGTTCAAACATGACGCTTGTTGGCCGTCCCGGCGGCGTAATGCCGGCCTGCTGCTCATTCACGGGGATCGTCGTCGTGCTGCCTAAAATAAGGCCCGCTTTCCCCTTGAGACCGATTTGTAATCTTGCGAAATCGCCCTCAGGAAATTCGACAACTGTCTTCGCACCATATCCACAAAAGCCGAGCCCGATCCTGGACAACAATAGGTAATTTGCCACTCCTTCGAACTCGGCCGGTTTAGCGACCGCAAACCCGGTTGCCCCATACACCGTAACCAGCGCATTCCTCATCTCCTCCGGATCACGGGTGCGAACCACCGGAGATCGGCTGAGCGGGTATTCTGGAACATCCATGATCCAAATCGACCGGGCCGCTCGTCACATCATTGTGCCGAGTAGCAAATCCCTACATCGCGTGATGAATGCTGAAAGTGATCTAGATCAATACTCAGTATAGCTCAAAATCTGCAAGGAGCACTCAATTGGCGATGATCCAGATTGAGCAACGTCTGCAGGATTTGGCCGCTGAAAATTGTTCTGCCTCGCGCACCGTATACCGTATGAATGAATGCGTGGAAGGCGAGGCTTGAATGACTGACTTGGAAAGCTTCATCGTCAGCCAGAACATAGCTCATTACAAAAAGCTCCTGCAAGAGGAGACGCATCCGGACAAGCGCAGCATATTGCGCCGGTTGATCGAGAATGAAATAGGGAAACTACCCGCCTCTGCGAAGCGCGTTGAGACGGTCAAGATGTCCGGCTTTCAATGACCTAATTATGTTTTTCGTTTCGTCGGTGTGCCAGCCCCCGCCCACCAAGTCACACCGAACGAATTGGGCCGTCGAACGAAGAGTTCGACGGCCCTCTTTTCGAGCGCGAGGCGGCCGAGCGAAGCTCAACAGCAAATTCTCGTTTGTAAGTAGTCTATCTGTGGAGAGCAGGTGATGGCGCTGACGAAGAGCGAGTGGCCGCAAACTTATCCTCGCGCCGTATTGCGGGGTGTTCTGGCGGACGCTGCAGAAACGATCCCTGAAGCAAAGCGGATACCTTCCTTGATGGCATGCCTCGCCGAGAAGATCTTGGCCTCGGCGGCTGACGGCCAAGAGAATCCGATCGATCTACGTCGCCGCGCCATCGCGAAGGTGCGGGACTCTTGTCCTGACTGCCGCGCATGCCATGGCTTGCAAGCAGACCGCAACAGCGGTCGCTCGCAGGAAAAACTGTAGAGTTCCGGTCGCAGCCTGTTAAGCGGAGTGACGGACGTATGGGCGTATCCGAGCCACCTTGGATTAACTGCTTCAGGCAGTTATCTAAATCTCCCGCGGAGAATTGGTGCGCCTTTGAGTCGCCGGCGTGTGTCGGGTGTCCGAATGCCGTGTCGTCTCACCATTCGGCGGGCGCTCTTAAAGATCCTATGAAGTCCGAGGAGATCAAAGGCTGGTTTCGCGGTCTTAAGTCATGCAAGGTTTCTGACGCCATGAGGAATTAAGGTCACCTCAGTTTGCGGCGGTTGCACGAGGCGCTGTGACTGCCCCACGCGCGCCAGCGCGATGTGCAGGCTGGCAGGCGGTTGGCGGATCGTGGCGCTGGCTGCCGCGTAGCGGTCCCGCATTCCTTTTCCATCCAGATCCTCAACCAGCTCAAGCCCGACACGCATCAGATCATTCGCGATCTCATTGGGATCAAAACCCGACACATAAGGTTCGCCTATGGCGGCCACCGCCTGGGCATTCTCGTTATGGGTCGACAGCGATCGACCAGGGGCGAACTCGATTTGATCGACGTAAGTGAAGACAATCTCGCTTCCTGGAGCACCACAGGTCGCCACGGCACGCAGGGTCGACAAATTGGCTTCCCGCGTCAGGTACACCGTGACGCCGAGCCACGAGAAGAACGCGGCCTCCTCGCTTCGGAACGACGAGCGAGCCAAAGCCGTTGCGAGATCCTCCTTTGCGAGGTCGGCGGCGATGAAGTGCACAGACTGCGGAAGCGAGATGCCGCATTCGCTGATACGACGAGTCTTCATGGTCTGCGTCGCCGGATGGTCTATCTCGAAGATTTCCAGCACGTCGGAAAATGCAAGGCGGCGAAGCGCGAAACTGTCGAATCCCGCACCGATCAGGACATACTGACGTATGCCCCTGATTGTTGCCTCCCGCAGCGCATCCTCCGCGTACCTGGAGCGGATCACCACGCCAGGGAAGGAGGCGTTGGCCAACAGGAACTTGTCCAGGAAACAATCCGGCGCTTGCAGGGTACGAGCACGCACTTCCGAATCCATTCGGGCCAAGATCCGCTGGCTCATTCTTTCACGTTCGGATGGGGGTACGAGTCGATCGCCCCAAGGGTCATCCAGAAGGGGAGAAGGGTCACACCGCGAATGCAGCGCTCTCATCAGCGACGTCACGAGTGCCGTGCGGCTGGGTGACGATTCCACCATCGATCTCCTCTAGCAGAGCTTGCCTCAGCCGCGGCTTACCTAGACGTAGCACATCCATCGCAACAAGGGCAGCCGCTTCGAGCGGGAAGTGGTGAAGGTGCTGCAGGGCTACGCTATCGAGGCGGTGAAGATCCCGCTGTTGGAATCGGTGGCAGGCTTTGCTGGCGACATCGGCGCGGTGCTGACAACGTAAGATATTTCGACTAAGCTTCAATGCGGGCCAGCAAGGCTGGGCACGACGAGGCCCACGAGGGGAGATCGATGAGCACAGTAAAAAGCGCTCTGGCCCAGAAGCATGGCGCCCTGATCCATGTTCGGTCCGGCGATATGGTCGTCGAAGCCTTGCGCCAGATGCGCGAAAACCGCGTCCGGTCGGTGCTGGTCATCGACGACGACGTGCTGGTTGGTATCGTGACCCAGGGTGACTGCGCGATCAAAGTGCTGCTGCCCGGGCTCGATGCGAAGCAGACGCCGGTGGGCCAGGTGATGACGGGCAACCCGGTGACGGTCAAGCCGGACGATCAGCTAAAAGACTGCATGGCAATGATGGCTGAGCGCAGTTTTCGCCATCTGCCAGTGCTGGATGCCGGCAAGGTCGTAGGCGTGATCTCGATCGGAGATGTTGTAAAAAACATCATCCGGGATTTGGAGCACAACGTGGGCGATCTTATGGGCTACATCATGACGGACGGCCCCGGGGGCTGACAGACGGACCGCGGTGCCGTCGCCCCCCGTCACCGATTTTGTGGCCGGCCTGGTTCCTGTGCGATTGAGAACCGCTCGCCAAGGTGGTCCAGCCACCGCCAGTTTTCCCCTCTCGCGCAACAGACTTTGGTTCAGCCCGGCCCTTGCGGCCGGCTTTTCTTGAGCACGCACCCTGGTCAGCCTCAATCACCATGTTCTGCAAAGAACCTGTTGACCCTCCCCCTGGGGCAGCCTCGATAAGGATACCCTTGCAAGCAAAAGCGAGGTGAGCCGTGAAACCTTCGATGCCATTCCTGAGTGCGGCCGAGGCGGCCAAGCGGCTCGGGGTCTCGGTCAAGGCGCTGCGGCTTTATGAGCAGCGTGGCCTGGTTGCGCCCGGCCGCACGCCGGCCGGATGGCGCGCCTATGGTCCTGCGCAAATGACACAGGCTGCCGAAATCGTGGCGCTGCGCAGCCTTGGCCTTAGCCTTGCGCAGATCGCTCGGGCGCTGGGCGGCGAACCCGACGGGCTCGAGCCGGCGCTGACCGCGCACCAGGCAAGGCTCGAGGGCCAGATGCACGAGCTTGTCGGGATGATCGAAAAGGTTCGCGGCATCAGGGCCGACCTTGCCCGCGGCGAGGCGCCGGCGCGCGGCGAGCTGGCGCACCTGCTGCAGCCGTCCCCCGAACTCACCGTGAGTTTCGAGCTTCCCTGGCCGTGGGGCGGCGAGCCGTTCGAGCTTCGCGACATCAGGCCGCTCACCTACATCATCGGCCCGCTCGGCAGCGGCAAGACCAGGCTGGCGCAGCGTCTGGCCGAGACGCTGCCCAATGCCGCCTTCCTCGGGCTGGAGCGGCTGGCCGATGGTGGAGCTGAAGCGCGCGCGCGGCACGATGCGGACCCCGCTCTCAAGGCGCGGGTCGACCAGATCATCGACTGGCTGGTCGACGAAGGCGCTGTCGCATCGGATGCGCTGGTTGCCTTGCTCGTCGGCCTGGAATCCGAGGGGCCGGCCATGCTGGTCGTCGACCTCGTCGAACAGGGGCTCGATCGTGCCACGCAGGAGGCGTTGCGCGCGCATTTGCGCCAGCGCGCTGCCTCCGGCGGTCGCCGGCTGTTCCTGCTGACGCGATCATCCGCAATCCTGGACCTTGCTGCCGTCGGCCCGGACGAGGCGATCATCTTTTGCCCCGCCAATCACTCTCCGCCGACGCGCGTCGCGCCCTATCCCGGCGCGCCCGGCTACGAGGCGGTGGCGACCTGCCTCGCTTCGCCCGAGGTGAGAGCGCGGACCGAGGGCGTCGTCGCGTGGCGGCCCGGCGCCGCATGATGGGCGCCTGCCCTAAGTTGCGACAGGCTCCATAAGCTCGATGCGATTGCCGAAGGGATCATTGACGAAGCAACGCGCATAGCCTGCAAGCGCTTCGTCCTCGACCACCTGAAACCCGCCGTCAGACAGTCGCTTGATCAGCGCGGGCAGGTCCGAAACAAGCAGCGCCGGATGCGCCTTCCGGGCGGGGCGAAAATCCTGCTCCACGCCCAGATGGAGTTTCAAGGCGCCGCGCTCGAACCAGCAGCCGCCACGCTTGGCCAGGTTGGCCGGCTTGCTGACTTCGGGAATCCCGAGCAGCTCGGCATAGAACGAGCGGGCCGCCGCTTCGCCGCCTGCGGGCATCGCAAGCTGCACATGATCAAGTCCCACGACCTGCATCGGTCCAGCTCCGACCTTGTTTGATTCCGGGAGATCAGCGGCAGTTGCCGGCGAAGTCAACGCCTGACATGGTCACAACCGACCCCCGGTCACTTCGCGAGCTGCGTCAAGCCGGTCGGCGGCCCATCCACGGCGGTCCAGCCGCCGTCGACGAACAGCGTGGTGCCGCTGACATAGCTCGCAGCATCCGAGGCGAGATAGGCGACGGCAGTGGCGACCTCGTCGGCGCTGCTCCAGCGGTTGAACACGGTGTGGCCGGCATAGAGCTGATAGATGTCCGGCCGCTGCTTGAACGGCGCGGTGAGCGCGGTCTCGACAATGCTCGGTGCAATCGCGTTGACGCGCACCCCAAAGCGGCCGACCTCGGAGGCAAAACCCTGCACCAGAAGGCCGATGGCCGCCTTGGTCGAGCCATAGACCGCAAGGCCCGGCTCGATGGTCACCGCACGCACCGAGGAACAGGCGATCAGGCTGCCGGCCTTCTGCTCGACCATGAGGCGGCCGAAAGCCCGGAAGAAGAACACCGTGCCCTTGACGTTGAGATTGATGACGCGGTCGAGGTCCTCCTCGGTGTAGTCGAGGATCGTCTTGCGAATGTTGAGGCCGGGCGTGGTCACCGCGATGTCGATGCGGCCGAACGTCTGCTTCGCTGCACCCGCGAGCGCGGCAACGTCGGTGCTGCTTGCCGCGTCGCAGGCCATGGCCTCGGCCGAACCGCCATGCTCGCGAATGGCGGCCGCGGTTGCGTCAGCGCCCTCCTTCGTCCTGTCCGCGCACAGCACGCGGGCACCGAGCGCGGCAAGTGCCTCCGCCGAGGATTTGCCGATACCCGAGGCTGCGCCAAGCACGACCGCGGTCTTGCCGGTGAGATCGAACAGCTTGCGATAATCCGTCACTGGCGCACCTCCCTTTGCCTTTGTTCTTTGTGGACCTTTGTCGCGCCGCACAACAACGCGCGCAATTGATCATTTGCCAAGCCTGGTCCGTTCATATACTAATATATTAGTTGCGAGAACAGAAGATGCGCGCACGCATGACCAGCAAGAGGGCGCCCGCCCGCTCCCTTCGCAAAGCGCCCGCCACCATCGGCCGCGGGAAAGGGCCGCGGCGGGCGACGGCGTCCTCGCGGATCTATTCCGAGCTGCGTGACGAGCTGGTGTCGCTGCAGCGCCGGCCAGGGGAAGCGATCTCCGAAGCCGAGATTGCCCTCTCCTATGGCCTCAGCCGGACGCCGGTGCGCGAAGCGATTCTGAAACTGGCCGATGAAGGACTGGTCGATATCTTCCCGCAGTCCGGCATCTTCGTCTCGCGGATTCCGCTCGCGGCGCTGCCCGAGGCGATCATCATCCGCAAGGCGCTGGAGGAAACCACCGCGGGCATGGCGGCCGAGCGCGCCACGCCGAGCCAGGTCATGAACCTGCAGGCCATCGTGCAGCGCCAGCGCGAAGCAGATGCGGCCGGAGACCGCGACGGCTTTCACCTCGCGGACGAAGCCTTTCATTCGGCCATCGCCGAGATCGCCGGCTATCCCGGCATCTGGCGGCTGATCCTGCAGGTGAAGGTTCATGTCGACCGCTACCGCCGGCTGACCTTGCCGGTGTCGGGGCGCATGAGCCAGGTGATCGCGGAGCATGAGCCGATCCTTGGCGCGATCGAGGCGCACGATCCGGCGGCAGCGCGCATTGCCATGGAAAAGCATCTCGCGCGGCTGCTGCTCGACATCTCCGCGACCCAGCACACCAATCCGGAGTTTTTCGACCAATAGGCCAGACGCACTGGGCGCGCACGCGTCGCGCCTGACAGTTCAACCAGAACAACAATGGGAGGATTTCATGAAACGCCGCGACTTCATCAAACTGACTGCGGGCTTTGCCACGATGGCCGCGGCCGCCGTTCCGGTCTCGACCGCCTCCGCGCAATCCAAGACCACCTTCAAGGCCTCCGACGTGCAGCCCGCCGGCTATCCGACGGTTGCGGCGACCGAGAGCCTCGGCAAGAAGCTCGACGCCGCGACCAACGGGCGCCTCTCGGTGCAGATGTATCCCTCCGCCCAGCTCGGCGGCGAGAAGGAGACCATCGAGCAGACCCAGATCGGCGCGATCCAGATGCTGCGCGTCTCGGCCGGCGCACTCGGCCCCATCGTCGACGACATCAATGTCGTCAACATGCCCTTCCTGTTCAAGAACACCGCGCATGCGCAAGCGATGATGGACGGCGCGATCGGCCAGGAGTTGCTCGACAGGATCACCGCCAACGCGAATGCCAACCTGGTTGCGCTGTGCTGGATGGATGCCGGCGCGCGCTCGATCTACAACACCAAGCATCCGATCAAGGTGGTCGAGGACCTGAAGGGCCTGAAGATCCGGGTGATCGGCAACCCGATCTTCATCGACATGATGAACGCGCTCGGCGGCAACGGCATCGCCATGGGTTACGACCAGGTGTTTTCGTCCCTGCAGACGGGCGTGATCGACGGCGCCGAGAACAATCCGCCGAGCTACGTGTTCTCCAACCACTACACGGCGGCGAAATACTACTCGCTGACCGAGCACCTGATCATCCCCGAGGTGCTGTTGTTCTCCAAGCGCGCCTGGACCGCGCTGTCCGCCGACGACCAGAAGCTGATCACGACATTCGCCCGCGAAGCGCAGTTCGAGGAGCGTGAGCTCTGGAAGAAGTATGAGCGAGCGGCGATGGACAAGGCCAAGGCCGCCGGCTGCGAGATCGTCGAGATCGCCGACAAGGCGCCGTTCCAGGCGGCGGTGAAGCCGGTGTGGGACAAATACGGCCCCAAATACCAGGACATGATCAAGCGGATCCAGACCATCTGACATTCCGGACGCGCCCGTCGCTCAAAATCGGAGTTCTCGCATGGCCGAGCTGTTTCGGCGCACGATGGATTATCTGTATCTCGCCTGCGTCGTGGTCGGCACCACGGCGCTGGTGCTGATTTCCGCCGTGATCCCCTACGCGGTCTTCACCCGCTATGTGCTCAACAGCGCGGCGTCGTGGCCCGAGCCGCTCGCGATCCTGCTCACCATCGTGCTGACCTTCATTGGCGCGGCCGCCGCCTACCGGCTCAACCTGCACATGAACGTCGGCTATTTCGCGGGCAAGCTGCCGCCGCTCGGACGGCGGCTGCTTGATCTCTTGGTGCAGCTGCTGATGGCCGTGATCGCGCTGTTCATGATCATCTGGGGCGAGCGGCTGGTCGAGGTGACCTGGCACAACACCATCGCCGATTTTCCCTTCCTGTCGGTCGGCATCACCTATCTGCCGATCCCGATCGGCGGCGTGTGCCTTTTGCTGTTCATCATCGAGCGAATCTTCCTGGGGCTGCCGCCCGATCCGATCCAGCACGGCTCCGAAGCCGCATCCTTCGACTGAACCGCGGCGCGCGAAAGCCTGAGAGGCACCAATGGATATCTTCGTCCTGCTCGCGACAATGGCATTCTGCTTCCTGATCGGCATGCCCATCGCCTACTCGCTGGCAATGGCTGCGATCGCCGGCGCGCTCTCGATCGGCATTCCGCTCGAAGCATTGATGCTGAAAATCTCCGACGGCGTCAGCAAGGTCGCGATGCTGACCATCCCCTTCTTCGTGCTTGCGGGTGCGATCATGGCCGAAGGCGGCATGGCGCGGCGGCTGGTCGCCTTCGCCGACGTGCTGGTCGGCTTCACGCGGCTGCGCGGCGGGCTTTCCATCGTCAACGTGCTGGCGACGACATTCCTGAGCGGCATCTCGGGCTCGGCCGTCGCCGACACCTCGGCCATCGGCTCGGTGATGATTCCGCAGATGGAGCGCAACGGCTATCCGCGCGTGTTCGCGACCAATCTCACCATCACCTCCTCGGTGCAGGCGCTGCTGGTGCCGCCGAGCCACAATGCCGTGCTGTATTCGCTCGCGACCGGCGGGACGATCTCGATCAGCGCCCTGTTCATGGCGGGCGTTTTCCCGGGGCTGTTGCTCGGGCTCTCGCTGATCATCCTCTGCGTGGTGATCGCCTATCGCGAACGCCATCCGCAAGGACAGATGGTGCCGGTCAAGGACGCGGTTCGTATCAGCATTGATGCGGCCTGGGGCCTGATCACCCTGGTCATCATCCTCGGCGGCATTCTCGGCGGCGTCTTCACCGCCATCGAGGCCGGCGCGGTCGCCTGCGTCTGGGCGTTCTTCGTCACCATGTTCATCTATCGCGACTATCGCTGGCGCGACCTGCCCGTGCTCCTGCACCGGACCCTGCGCACGGTCGCCATGGTCATGACCCTGATCGCCTGCGCCTCCAGCGTCGGCTACATCATGGCCTTGACCCAGATGCCGGCCAAGATGACGGCCTTCTTCCTGTCCATCTCCAGCAACAAATACGTCATCCTGCTGCTCATCAACGTGCTCTTGCTTCTACTCGGCACCCTGGTCGACATGGCGCCATCGATCCTGATCGCGACGCCAATCCTGTTGCCGGTGATGCAGAATTTCGGCGTCAACCCGGTGCATTTCGGCATGATCATGCTGCTCAATCTCGGCATCGGCCTGTGCCACCCGCCGGTCGGCTCGATCCTGTTCGTCGGCTGCGCGGTCGGCAAGGTCACGATCGAGGAGGTGATGCGCAAGATCTGGCCGTTCTATGCGGTGATGTTCGCGGTCTTGATGTTCGTGACCTACATCCCCGCAATATCGCTCTGGCTGCCCGGGCAGATCCTGCATTAGGCTGATCAGCCATGCGCCGGGCGTGTTGGCGGCCATCTTGCTGTGCGCGGCTCGGCTGTCCTAGGTTGTGGCCAAGAGAAACAAAATACAGGGAGAAAGCCACCATGAGCACGCGCCGTGATTTTCTCAAAACGGGCGCCGCCGCCGGCGTCGTCTTTTGCAGCTGCGGCATGCTCAAGGGCGCGCATGCGCAAAGCGCGCCGCGCCAGAAGCTGCCGGTCATGGTGAACGGCAAACACATCAAGACCATCGACGTCCATTCCCATTGCCACTTCCACGAGGCCGGCGCGCTGCTCGGCGCTGACGCGCAAAAGGTGCAGGTGCCGCCGGTCAACGGCGCGGAACAGGCTTTCATCGACATCAACCAGCGCCTTGCCGCGATGGACTCGCAGGCGGTCGATATGGAAGTGCTCTCGGTCAACCCGTTCTGGTATGACCGCGACCGCGAGCTCGCGGAGCAGATTGTCAAGATCCAGAACGAGAAGCTCGCCGAGCTGTGCGCCGCCAAGCCCGACCGTTTCGCGGGGTTTGCCTCCCTCACCCTTCAGGCGCCCGACCTGGCCGTCAAGGAGCTCGAGGCCGCGATCAAGAAGCAGGGCTTGAAGGGGGCGGCGATCGGCGACGTCGTCAACGGCGTCGAATTCTCCGATCCGAGATTCTTTCCCGTTTGGGCCAAGGCGGAAGAGCTCGGCGTTCCCCTGTTCATTCATCCGCAGGGCACTCCCGAACTGAACAAGCGCCTCGCCGGCAATGGCTGGCTCGGCAACACCATCTCCAATCCCTTGGGCACAACGATCGCGCTCTCGCATCTGATCTTCGAGGGCACCTTCGACCGCTTCCCCGGCCTGAAGGTGATAGCGGCCCATGGTGGCGGCTACCTGCCCTCCTATGCCGACCGCTCCGACCATGCCTGCCTGGTCGGTCCCAAGGGCTGCAATCCCGATATCAAGCTGAAAAAGCAGCCGACGGAATATCTGAAGCAGATCTATTTCGACTCGCTTGTCTTCACGCCCGAGGCGATCCGCCATCTCGCGGCGCAAGTCGGCGCCGGCCAGATCGTGCTCGGCAGCGACTATCCCTATCCATGGCAGATGCAGCCGGTCGATCACATCTTCGTCTGCACGACGCTCAGCGATGACGAGAAGGCGGACATTCTCGGCCGCACCGCGGCGAAGCTGTTCAACTTCAATGCGTGAAGGGCGATGAATTTGATTGATGCCGTTCAAGCCGCAGACCCGGTCCACCTCTCCCATCGGGAGAGGTGTACGCCGCGGCAACCACTGAACCTAATCTCATCACAGTCCAGCGCGGTGGAATCGCGCTTCCGGCTTTCTGAGATCACCAGGGAGGACGCGCGATGGCGCGAAGGCTGATCGACATTTCCGTAGCCCTGCAGAATGACGTGCCGGCCGATCCGCCCGGCAATCACCCGACCATCCAGTATATCGACCATCAACAGGGGCTGCCGCGGATGCTGCAGTTCTTCGATGGGCTGAAGGCGGAGGATCTGCCCGACGGCCAGGGCTGGGCGGTCGAGCAGGTCAACCTCTCGACTCATAACGGCACCCATCTCGACGCGCCCTGGCACTTCCATCCCACCATGAATCGCGGCGAGCGCGCCTGGACCATCGACGAGGTGCCGCTCGAATGGTGCCTGCAGCCCGCCGTCAAGCTCGACTTCCGCCATCTCCCCGACGGCTATGTCGCAACCGCGAAAGACGTGGAGGACGAGCTCAAGCGCATCGGACACACGCTGTCGCCGCTCGAGATCGTCGTCGTCAACACCTCAGCCGGGGCGAAGTTCGGCCGCCCCGACTATGTCAATTCCGGCTGCGGCATGGGCTATGATGCGACCATGTATCTCCTCGAGCGCGGCGTGCGGCTCACCGGCACGGACGGCTGGAGCTGGGACGCGCCATTCGTCTTCACCGCGAAGAAATATGCGCAGACCCGGGATGCCAGCCTGATCTGGGAAGGCCACAAAGCCGGCCGCCATATCGGCTATTGCCACCTCGAAAAGCTGCACAATTTGGAACTTCTGCCTTCGACCGGATTCACCATATCGTGCTTCCCGGTGAAGATTGAACGCGCCTCCGCAGGTTGGACGCGCGCTGTGGCCATTATCGATGCGTGAGCCTGCTGATAAAACAGGCCTTCGACTTTAGTTCGGGCTGGCGAAGCGGAGGCATGCTCGGTTTTGCTTGGCCAGCAACGTCAGGCCCCGTTACAATGCCGCTACACAAACCAAACAAAAAGCGAAACAGAGCTCAAAACCAATAATAATGTGGAGAGAGACCCAGATGAAAACGACATCCTTTGTGCATTGGTCGCTGCCGGCGCTGCTTGGCGCAACGGCGTTGGGCCTTTTGAGCGGCCTCAACCCGGCGCATGCCGCCGACCCCATCAAGATCGGCGTCATTGCCGAAGCCCAGGCCATTGCCGGCGCATCGATCCCGCAGGCGGCGCAAATGGCCGCGGACGAGATCAACGCCGCGGGCGGCGTCGACGGCCGCAAGATCGAGATCGTCACCTATGACAATCACTCCTCGTCGGCCGATTCTGTCCGTGCCTTCCAGCGCGCGGTCAACGAGGACCACGTCAACATCGTCATCGCAAGCTATATCAGCGAGGTGGTGCTGGCGCTCGAGCCTTGGGCCGCGCGCCTGAAAACCCCGTTCATCACGCCGGGTGCGGCCTCCAACGAGATCAGCAAGAGCGTGCATGCCGACTATGAGAAGAACAAATACACCTTCCACGGCTACCTGACGTCGGCAGCCCTTGCGCAGTCGGTCTGCGATGCCGCCAAGGACCTGCTGGTCGAGCAGAAGCACATGCAAAGCGCGGTCATCATGAGCGAGGACGCCGCCTGGACCAAGCCGCTCGACGTTGGCTACGAGGAGTGCCTGCCCAAGATCGGGCTGAAGGTGCTGGACCACATCCGCTTCTCGCCCGACACCACCGACTTCACCCCGATCTTCAACAAGATCGAGGGATCCAAGCCCGACGTGATCATCACCGGCATCTCGCATGTCGGCGTGCAGCCAACGGTGCAGTGGAAGAATCAGCAGGTGCCGATCCCGATGTTCGGCATCTCCTCGCAGGCCACCAACTCGACCTTCGGCAAGGACACCAATGACGCCGCCAATGGCGTGATCTATCAGGGCGTCTCCGGCACTGGCGTCGCCGTGACGCCGAAATCGCTTCCCTTCGCCGAAGGCTTCAACAAGCGGTTCGGCAATTATCCGTCCTATGCCGGCTACACCTCCTATGACGAGGTCTATTACATCGCCGATGCGGTGAAGCGCGCGGGCTCGACCGATGCCGACAAGCTGGTCGATGCGCTGGAAAAGACCGATTGGGTCGGCACCATCGGCCGCGTCCAGTTCTATGGCAAGGACGATCCCTTCACCCACTCCATCAAATACGGCAAGGGCCTGATCACCGGCTTGATGCTGCAGTGGCAGGACGGCCAGCAAGTCGCGATCTGGCCGAAGGACGTCGCCAAGGCCCAGATGAAGTTCCCAAGCTTCATCAAGGTCACCTCAAACTGACCAGCAACTGTGCTCCCGGACCAACCCAGGTCCGGGAGCCTGGTTTTGTCCCGAGATTCGAGGAGTGAAGGCTAAGGTCCTGCCGCGGCCGTTTTCAGATGCAAGCTTTACAAATCCTGATCGACGGGTTTGCCGTCAGTGCCTTGTACGCGCTCGGCGCGATGGGCTTTACACTCATCTTCGGCGTCTCCGGCGTGCTCAACCTGTCGCACGGCGCGATCATGGTGGCGGCGGCGGTGGCAGCCTGGGCCGCCGCGAGCGTGCTGCACACCGACACCTATGCCGGCGCGCTGATCGGGGTCGGGGTGGCGCTGCTCGCCTCGTTTGCGACCTATTTCGCGGTGGTGCAGCCGATCCAGCGCTCCAGGCGGATCCCCAATGAGGAGAAGGAAATCTTCGTCCTCACCGGTACGCTGCTCTGGGGCATCATGATCCAGGAGTTGATCGCCTATTTCTTCACCAACAATGCCAAGACAGTGCTGCCGATCGTCGAAGGCGTGGTCGATATCTTGGGCGTACGCACCCCGAAGAATGAAATCTTCACCGCGGTGGTCTGCTGGGTGGTGATCGGCGGCTTGTGGCTGCTGGTGAACCGCACCCGCACCGGCAAGGCCGTGCTCGCGGCATCGATGAATCCCCGCGGCGTCACCCTGCTCGGGCTCGAGCTCAACAGCATCTATCTCGTGGTCTGGGCGATCTATGGCGTGCTGGCCGGCATCGCCGGCGTGCTGCTCGGCATGTTCCTCGGGGTCAGCTCCTATAGCGTTGGCCCGCTCACCGCGAGCGCGTTCTCGATCGTGGTGCTGGGCGGGCTCGGCAGCGTGTCCGGCTCGCTGATCGCGGCCTTCGTGGTCGGCTATCTCGAGACCGTCACCGCCTACCTGATCTCACCGGCCTACCGGACCATCCCGGCGCTGCTGCTGCTGGTCGCGGTCATGTATGTCAGGCCGCAAGGCCTGCTCGGGAGGCGCTGAGCATGACCGATTTCTTCAAATCGCGGCTGTTCCTGATCTCGATCGTCGTGGTCGCGATCGCAGCAACCCTGCCGCTCTACGTCTCCGGCTATGTGCTCGGGCTTCTCACCGTCGCCTATTATTTCGGCGTGTTCGCGATGGCCTGGGATCTCCTGTTCGGCTTCGCAGGCGAAGTCAATTTCGGGCCGACCTTCCTGATCGGGGTCGGCGCCTACACCGCCGGCATTCTCAACAACCAATATGGCTGGTCGGTCTACCTCTGCATCTTCCTAGGCGCGATGGCTGCGGTGGTCGCAGGCTTTGTCCTCGCGCTGCCGGCCTTGCGGGTGCGCGGCCCCTATTTCGGCCTGACCACGCTGGTCGCGGTGCTGATGCTGCAGAACTTCGTGGTGGTGTTTGCCGACCTCACTGGCGGCGAGATTGGTCTCACCATCCCCGACGTCATCACCATCAGCGCCAACATCAACTACTGGATCGCGCTCGGCTTCATGGTGATCTCGGCTGCGATCCTCTATGGCCTGTCGCAGTCCCCGATCGGGCTGGTGCTGCAGGCGAGCGGCCAGGACCCGGTGCAGGCCGGCGCGCTCGGCTTCAACATCGTCAAGCACAAGCTGTTCGCCTTCATCGTCAGCGCGTTCTTCTCGGGACTGTCAGGGGCGCTGCTGGTGTTCTATTTCGGCACCGCCTCGGTCGGCACCGTCGTCGACGTCGCGGTCGGCGTCAATGTCATCGTGGCTGCCGTGCTCGGCGGCCGCCGCACCGTGCTGGGCGCGGCGCTCGGCGCGATCTTCCTGATCGTCGCGGGCGAGTTCCTGCGGCCGACCGGGGAGCTTGCGACGTTCATCGTCTCCTTTGTCGCGCTCCTGGTCGTGCTGTTCTTCCCCGGCGGCTTCCTTGGAGCTGCGCTATCGCACGAGGGCCGCTCGTGATGGATGCCCGTAGCACCACCTCTCTCGCCACCCTTCGGGTGCGCGGCCTCACAAAACGCTTCGGCGGCCTCACCGCGGTCAAGGGTCTCAACCTCGATCTGCGCGACGGCGAGATCCTCGGCCTGATCGGCCCCAACGGCTCCGGCAAGTCGACCGCCATGAAGTCGATCATGGGGATCGAGCGCCCTACCGCGGGCGAGGTCATCTTCCAGGGCGAGAACGTCGCAGGGCTCCCCGCGCACAAGATCGCGCGCAAGGGCTTTGGCATGGTGTTCCAGCACTCGCGGCCGCTCAACCGCCAGACCGTGCTCGAGAACATCATGGTGGCGCTATTGCCTGACAGCCTGCTCATGCTGTTTCCCGACAAGGCGCTGACCGAACGCGCCAAGTGGATCGCAAACCGCGTCGGTCTCGGCAGCGTGATGGACCGCCGGCCGCCGACGCTGCCCTTTGCGGATCTGCGCCGGCTCGAGCTCGCGAAAGCGATCGCCAGGGATCCCAAGGTCGTGCTGGTGGACGAGCCTTTCGCCGGGCTGACCCTGGCCGAGGTCGCGATCTTCTCCGAGCTGATCAAGAGCTTCCGCGACGAGGGCCGCGCAGTGCTGCTGGTCGATCACAACGTCAAGAGCGTGGCGGCGCTGGTCGATCGCGTGCTCGCGATGTATCTCGGCGAGGAGATCGTCACCGGCCGCGCCGACGAAGTGATGCGCAACGAGACGGTCCGGCGCGTCTATCTCGGCGGCGCCATCGAGACCTCCGCGCGGCCCGAGACCAGCTTCAAGGACAAGCAGCCGGCGCTCGAGATCAAGGACCTCAGCGTGCACTACGGCAAGGCGCAGGCGCTGGAGAATGTCTCCATCCACATTCACCACGGCGAGTTCGTGTCGGTCGTTGGTCTCAACGGCGCCGGCAAGACCACGCTCTTCAACGCGATTTCGGGTTTCCTGCCCTATAGCGGCGACATCATACGCGATGGCGAGAAGCTGCGCGGCATCAGCCCGGCGAAGATCGCACGCAGCGGCATCGTGCAATGCCCTGAATCGCGCGAGCTGTTCGGCGAGATGACGGTGCGGGAAAATCTCGACCTCGGCGGCCAACATCTGTCCGAGGAGGAGCGAGGCCGGCAACTGACCTGGCTGTTCGAGCTGTTTCCGATCCTGAAGGAGCGTCAGGGACAGCTGGCGCAGACGCTGTCGGGAGGCGAGCAGCAGATGCTCGCGATCGGCCGTGCGCTGATGATGCAGCCCAAGATCCTGATCCTGGACGAGCCGACGCTGGGGCTAGCGCCCGTCATCCTCGAGCAATTGTCGAAGGCGCTGGAAAAGCTGCGGCAAACCACGCCGATCACGGTGCTGCTCGGCGAGCAGAACGTGACGTTTGCGCTACCTCACGCCGACCGCGTCTATGTGCTGGAACATGCCCGCATCGTCTGGGAGGGCGATCCCGGCCGCTTCGCCGCGGAAGCTGGCGAAGGGTATTTGTGAGGCGGTTCTTCCCTTCTCCCCTTGTGGGAGAAGGTGGCGCGAAGCGCCGGATGAGGGGTTTCTATCCGCGAATACAAATCACGAAATGCATTGGCGGTGACAAGCCCCTCACCCAAGTGAGCCTGTGTCCGCTTTCCGAACTGCCCTCTCCCAGAAGGGGCGAGGGCGCAATAACGAGCAGTGCGTTCGATCGCGCAGCCGCTGTCTACTCCACATTCCGCCCGCCGGCCTCCGCGAGGTCGCGCAGCGCCGCGGGATCGAGCACAACGATTGCGCCGTGTTCCAGTCGGACCCAGTTGCGTGCCACCCATGCCCGGAGCTGCTTGTTGATGCTCTCGCGCGTCATGCCGACCATCTCGCTGATTTCCTGCTGCGTGATGGAAATCGTGTGACTTTCGGGATCGGGTTTGCGCTTTTCGATCAATCCCAACAGGGCGCTCGCAAGCCGGCCCGGCAGATCCTGCAGGATGACCTGCTCGACCTGCTCACTGGTCCAGCGCAGCTTCGCGCACAACAGCTCGATGAACTTCATGGCCAGCGTCGGCTGACTGCGCACGAAGGGAAGAAAATCGCGGCGGTCGATGACGAAAATCTCGCAATTGGTGTTCGCGGTGGCATCGGCCGAGCGCGGCTGTCCATCCAGCACCGACATCTCGCCGAACAGCTCGCCCGGCCCCACCAGATTGAGAATGGCGTTGCGGCCGTCGGGCGAGGACACGCTGATCTTCACCGTTCCGCTGATCACGCAGTAGAGGCAGTTGCCCGGATCGTCCTTGGCAAACAGCGTGGCGCCCCGCTTCAGGACGCTGTGCTTGGCGTAGCGGCACAGTTGGTCCAGCGCCTCCGGCTCAAGATCGCGGAAAATCGGATGTTGACGCAGAACCGATAGTTTGCTGTTCGAGACGCGGCGAGCATCTCCTACGCTTTCCTGGGGCACGCCAGTTGTGACTCCTGGAGGATTGCCGAGCACGCAGTCCTTCCCTAGTCAAGGAAAGCGTCATTTTCAATCACAAAGAGCCCGGCGGCGTCAGTCCCACGCACTAAATTTCAGGCTGATCAGGGAGCAAAAGCGACAATCTTTCTATGCTTTTTCCACAAAGTACAACTTGAGCGGAACTGATCGCCTCTCCGACCAAAGGATCGCGTCAACAAGCTAGAGCTTCGGTTCTGATTGAATCGGAACCGAAGCTTCTAGAATCTTGTTTTGACGCGTTTTCTTTCGCCAACCCCACTTGCGCGGAAAACGCTAGAAGCTTCGCCGTTTCTGCGCCGGGATGTCCGCCTGGACCCCCTTTGTCCGGTGGTCTGCCCAAGCCAACACAACCGCAAAACCGACAAACACAATGGTCACGGCGAGGCTAACAATCAGCGCATCAGTCGGCATAAGGACCTCCTTTCAATTGTTCGGGCAATATGGCGCGTGGGCAAAGGAGGTCGTTGATGCGGATCAAACCCCAGGCGCGGCTTCCAGGATTCACGCCTAAGCCGCCGCAAGCGCCTCCGCGCGGGCCGGATCGAGCAGGCGCACGCCCCCGGAGATGATCTCGATGACCCCGTCGCGCTCGAGCTTGGTGAAGGTGCGGCTGACGGTCTCGATGGTCAGACCGAGATAATCGGCAATGTCCTGCCGGCTCATCGGCAATGGCAGGGTGGCTGACGCTCCCTTCTGGCGGGCCAGGCGATCGCGCCAGCTGATCAGGAAGGTCGCGACCTTTTCCTCGGCGGAACGACGCCCCAGCAGCACCATGTGCTCCCGCGCCAGGGCGAGTTCGCGAATCGCCATCTCATTGATCCGGCGCAGGAGGTGCGGCTTGTCCTCGGCAAAGCGCTGGAAGGATGCCTTGGAGAACCGGCAGACCTCGACGTCGCTGATCGCGTCGGCCGAAAAGTTGTTGCGCCCCGAGACGGTCATGCCGATGAAGTCGCCGGGCAAGGCGAAACCCACGATCTGCCGACGACCATCGGGCAGCAACTTGTAGAGGCGCATCACCCCCTCAAGGACATTGTAGAATGAGACGGTGATCTCCTCTTCCGCAAACACAGTCTCGCAGGACGCAAATCGGGCATGCCGGCTGAGATGTTCAAACTCCTGCATCTCTGCCTTGTCGAGCGAGGCGCAGATGCTGAATGGACGCACGGCGCAATCGCCACAGGATTGCCCATTCGACTCGATCGCAGCCAGGAAAGCCTTCATCACCAACTCCGCGGCCCTGTCAGGCGCCGCGGAGTGCTCGCCGACCAGTCCGCTTCGCATCTTAGTCAAATGACGGCGGGATGATTGACGCAGATCAATAGCAGCCCCGGCCGTGGCCCCTATCGTGCTACCGGACTCCATTGGGCGGGTTGACCCTGATGCTGCGATTGGCCCTGTGCGAGGCCCTGATCTCGCTGTCACTGCTGACGCCCGTATTGGCCGCCTCTCCGGCCCAGCGAGGCAAGAGCTATGCAACCACCCACTGCGCGCGATGCCATGCGATCGGCCGGACCGGCGCGAGCCCGTTCGAGCCGGCGCCGCCGTTCCGCACCCTGCACCTGCGCTACCCCATCGAATCGCTCGGCGAAGCCCTGGCCGAGGGCATCACCACCGGCCACCCGGCCATGCCGCAATTCGTGCTCGACCCCGACCAGATTCACGACCTGCTGTCGTATCTGAAGACGCTGGAATAGCGCTCACAGCGCCTGTACGGTCCAGCCGATCATGTCCTTGGCGATCCGGTCGAACGTATCGCTGAACGCTGCCGCCGCCGCGGCCGGCTCCAGTTGATTGAGCTTCTGGCTGTCCTCGAACAGCTTCGAGGCGATCACCTTGCCGTTCTTGTCGAGCAGTCGCGCCGACAGCGTAATCTCGGCCACCGGTGATGGCTCGGTCGCAATCCGGAAGCGCCTGACATCGATCAGAAGCTGGACATCAGGTTGCCCGAGGTCGGCGGTGCGCAGCGGCGCATGCGCGATGTCGTAGTTCTCGAAACTGTCGATCAGCCGCGCCTGCAGCAGTTTCGGGATGCTGTCCGCCCAGAGGAAGTCGGCGAAATCAGGGTAGTCTTTTGCGGGCGAGAACAGCATCTTCTGGGTCTGCAGCATCGCGACCCCGGTCGGCTCGGGAATCGCCAATTGTCCCTTGATGGTCCTGGTCGGCGGGGGAAGATCCTGCGGCGCGCGCAAATCATAGGTGACCTTCTGCGCCGGCGCGCCGCCGCCGGTCATCTTCTCGAGCCCTGCGATAATGCCGTCGAGCTTGCCCGTGTTGCGGGCGAGCCCGTCCGAGAAGGTCTTGAAATTGGCGATGGTGTCCTTCAGCGGTTCGGAATTTTCCGACAGCACAGTATCCACCTTGCGCAGTGCATCGCGCGCGGCCGAGGTCATGCTCAGCCCCGCGCCGGGCTCCGCGATCAAGGTCGGCACCGCGCCCGAACTCGCAAGCTGCGTGCCCCCCTCCAGCGCGATCACGGGGACGCCGGTCAGGCCCTGAAACTCCAGCCCCACCTTGGTGTCGGCGCGCACCGGCGTCGTCGCTGCGACCGAGATGGTCGCGTTGACGCGGCGCGGATTGTCAGGCGCAAGGCCGAGATCGCTGACCTCGCCGACGCGGATGCCATTGAACAGCACGGCCGCGCCGACCAGAAGCCCCGGCACCGAGCCTTCGAATTGCACGTGATAGGTCGCGCGCGGGCCGAGCCCGCCGCTGTTGTTCAGCCAGTAGACAAAGCCGAACACGGCGACGATGGCGGCGAGCACGAAGGCGCCGATCAGGACGAAGGGAGCGCGGGTTTCCATCTGTTCAACTCGCTTGAGGTTGCAGCATCTGCGAGCGCTTGCCGTGGAAATAGGCCCGCACCCAGGGATGCTCGGATTGCAGCAGTTCAGCCATCGATCCGATCGCGACGATCTTGCCGTCGGCCAGCGCCGCCACGCGATCACAGACCGTGTTGAGGCTGGCGAGGTCATGGGTGACCATGAACACCGTCAGCCCGAGCGTCTTTTGCAATGTCTTGATCAGGGCATCGAAATCGCCGGCCGCGATCGGGTCGAGGCCCGAGGTCGGCTCATCCAGAAAGACGATGGCCGGGTCGAGCGCGAGCGCGCGTGCCAGCGCCACGCGCTTGGTCATGCCGCCTGATAGTTCCGCGGGGAATTTGTCGCCGTCCTCCGGCGCGAGCCCCACCATTTCCAGCTTGGCGATGGCAATCTCGTCCATCAATGACGGCGACAGCACGAGATTTTCGCGCAGAGGAAACTGAATGTTCTGGCGCACCGTGAGCGATGAGAACAGCGCGCCCTGCTGGAACAGGATGCCCCATCGCGCCGCCGCGCTCTGCGTCGCGCGATCCTGGGCATCGCCGATCGGTCGGCCCATCACCTCGATGCTGCCGCTGCGCCGATGAATGAGACCGATGATGGTCCGCATCAACACCGACTTGCCGCCTCCGGAGGCGCCGACAAGCCCGAGAATTTCTCCCTTTCGCACATCCAGCGAGAGATGATCGAGCACGACCTGGCTGCCGAAGCCGACCACGAGATCCCGCACGCGAATGGCGAAGGGCACATCCATCTGTTGCATCGCTACATTCCAATCGATGCAAAGAACACGGCGAACAGGCCGTCGAGCACGATGACCAGGAAGATCGATTTCACCACCGAGGTCGTGGTCTGCTTGCCCAGCGATTCGGCGCTGCCCTTGACCCGCAGCCCCTCGCTGCAGGCGACGATGCCGATCACGAGCGCCATGAACGGCGCCTTGAGAATGCCGACCTCGAAATGGGTGACGGATATCGCCTCATGCAGGCGCGCCAGATAGATCGGCGGCGACATGCCGCCATAGAGCTGCGCCACCAGACCGCCGCCATAGAGCGCGGCGATTGATCCGATGAAGGTGAGGATCGGCAGCGCAAGCACCAAGGCTGCGACCCGCGGCAGGATCAGCACATCCACCGGGTTCAGCCCCATGGTGGAGAGGGCGTCGATCTCCTCGCGCATCATCATCGAGCCGAGCTCGGCGGTGTAGGCGCTGCCGGAGCGGCCTGCCACCATGATCGCGACGATCAGCACGCCGAGCTCGCGCAGCACCAGGATGCCAACCATGTCGACCGTGTAGGATTCCGCGCCGAACCTGCGGAAGTGGAAGAAGCCCTGTTGGGCGATGATCGCGCCGATCAGGAAGGTGATCAGCACGATAATCGGAATCGCCTGCCAGCCGACGCGATAGAGCTGATAGACCAGCGAGGTCAGGCGCAGCGAGCGGGGCCGGCGCAGCACGTTGACGAGCGCCAGAAACAGCGCCCCGAGCATCTGCAGGAAGGCAGCCGCGTCCTCGCGCGCGCCCAAGCTGGCGCGTCCGAGATCGCCGAGCCTTGCGATGACGGGATTGACGGCGGCCCTTGGCGCGACATTGTGACGGTTGACCTGCCGAACCTCCTCCATCAAGCCGGAATAATTGTCGGCAATGCCGACGATTTCGGCTGGATGGCCCCGTGAAGCGGCGCGGCGGGACAGCTTCTCCAGGAGCCAGGCGCCGAGCGTATCGAGCTCCCTCACCTCGGCCATATCGACCCGCACGGAGCTCGAGCGGTCGAGCTCGGGCGCGACCGCGGCCGCCAGATGCTCAAGGCTCGCAACGTTGGCGGCGATCCAGGCTCCTCCGGGGCGCAGCTCGAGCTGGTTGCCTGACGGCACAGCGGTCAGCACAGGTTCGGACATTAAGACTTGCATTCCCTTTCACGCCACGGCGCCAGAGCGCCGCCTGCCAAACTAGTAAGGCGTTGGGTTTCGGCCTGTTTGACCTGCCTCAAGGCGGCGCCGGGCGGCCGGCCGCTCAGGCAAATCTGCGTATCTGCAGAACGCCGGCGGTCAGAGCCGCAGTCGCACCTTGCAGATGTCCGGCTCATGCGAATCGGACTTCACCTCGAAGCCGAGGCTGCGGCACATGTCGAGCATGATGCTGTTCTCACGCAGCACGTCACCCGAAATCTCCTTGAGGCCTTCGGAGCGGGCATATTCGATGATCAGCTGCATCAGCGCCCAGCCCAGCCCCTTGCCCTTGAGGTCCGAGCGCAGCAGGATCGCGTATTCGCCGCTCTCATAGATCGAGTCCGAGTGGATCCGCACCACGCCGATCAGCTCATTGGTCGCCTCGTCGAATGCGACAAAGGCCATGGCCCTGGCATAGTCGAGCTGGGTCAGGCGGGCGATGAACTGATGGGTGAACTCCTTCATCGGCGCGAAGAAGCGCAGGCGCAGATCGTTTGGCGTGACATGACGCAGGAACGCATGGATCGCGGGCTCGTCCTCGGGACGAATGGGTCGTGCGAACACGCGCCAGCTCTCCCTGATCTCGATATGCCGCTCCCATCGCGACGGATAAGGCCGCACCGCGAAGTTCACGGAGCTCTTGCCCCGGAATTTCGGCGCGACCCGCCCGATCGCGACGCGCGCATCGACCGCGGTGACGCCATTTTCGTCCGCCAACAACGGATTGATGTCGAGTTCGCGGATTTCGACGATGTCCACGGCCATCTGCGACAGCTTGACCAGCACCATCGGCACCGCATCCTGCTTGACGGCGGGCACGTCACGATAGGCGCCCAACAGGCGCGAGACACGGGTGCGCCCGATCAGGTCGCGGGCGAGCTGAAGGTCGAGCGGCGCCAGCGCGAGCGCCTTGTCGTTGATGATCTCGACGGCGGTTCCACCACGACCAAACACCACGACCGTGCCGAAGGTCGGATCGTCGGCAAGGCCCATGATGAGCTCCCGCGCCTTGGCGCGAACCACCATCTCCTGCACGATGACGCCCGAAATGCGCGCATCCGGGCGGCGCACCCTGGCGCGCGCCATGATGTCGATCGCGGCCGCGCGCACGGCGTCCAGGCTGGTCAGGTTGAGAACGACGCCGCCGACGTCGGACTTGTGCACGATGTCGCGCGAATTGATTTTCAGCACCACCGTCGCGCCGCGCGCGAAGATCTGCGCGGCATAAGCCACCGCCTGATCGGGATCGGAGGCGGCAAAGGTCGGGACCATCGCGATCTCGTAGGCCTCGAGCAGCTGCTTGATCTCGATCGGGTCCAGCCATTGCCGGCCGTCGGACAGCGCCGTATCGATGATGCGCCTTGCCGCCTCGACATCGGGCGCAAAGCTCGTGGGCATCGCGGGCGGCACCTGCATCAGCTCGGCCACCACCTCGCGATGGCGCACGAGATGCATGAAGCCAAGCACAGCATCATCCTCGGTCGGATAGTTCGGAATGCCGGCGCTGCTGAGCTGATCGACCACATTCGCGCCCGCGCCGGCCCAAACGGTCAGAACCGGCTTGGCCCAGCGGCCCGCCCGCTTGCGATAGTCGGCAACGAGCCTGCTGACAGTCCCGGCAATTTCCTCGGCGGAGGCCAACGCCGTCTGCACGGTCAAGACCAGGATGGCATCATTGTCGCGATCCGCCAGCAGGACGTCCAGCGCGGCGGTGTAGCGCGCGGCGTCAGCATCACCGACGATATCGACCGGGTTTGAACCGGACCAGGTCCGTGGCAACACCGCATCGAGCTTCGCACGAACCTCGGGCGAAAGCTGCGCCGGGATGCCGCCGAGCTCGGCCAGGCGGTCGACCGCGAGGATGCCTATGCCGCCGCCGTTGGTGAGGATCGCAAGCCGCTTGCCCGGCGGAGATTCGAGCCGGCCCAACGTCTCGGCACAATCGAACAGCTCCCGAAGGTCGGAGACGCGCAGGATGCCGGCCCTGCGGAAGGCTGCGTCGTAGACCGCATCAACGCCGGCCAGCGCGCCGGTGTGGGTCCCTGCAGCGCCGGCCCCTCGCGCGGTCCGGCCGGATTTCACCACCACGACCGGCTTGACCCTTGCGGCCGCGCGCGCCGCCGACATGAACTTGCGTGCGTCCTTGATCTCCTCGACATAGAGCAGGATCGCCCGGGTGCGGCCATCCAGCGCAAAGTAGTCAAGCAGGTCGCCGATATCGACATCGAGCTGATCGCCGATCGATACGATCCCCGAAAAGCCGACCCCGCGCTGCGCCGCCCAATCGACCATGCCGGCCGCGATCGCACCCGACTGCGATATCAGGGCCAGCGATCCCGCACAGGGCATATGCGCGGAAAAACTCGCATTCAGCCGTGCGCCGGGCATCATGATGCCGAGACAGTCGGGCCCGATCAGCCGCATGCCATATTTTTGCGCAGCGCGCTCCGCAGCCTCGGCGAGCGAGCCCGCCCCGCGGCCGAGACCGGCACTGACGATGATCGCGCCCGCACTGCCGAGACGTCCCGCCTCATCGATGATCTCAGGGATGGACTGCGGCGGCGTCGTGATGATCACGAGTTCGGGAACAAACGACAGCTGGTCGAGCCGGCGTACCGGCTCCACGCCGTTGACCTCGTGATAACGCGGATTGACGACGCCGAGCTTGCCGCCGAATTCCGCCTTCAGAATATTGCCGACAATGGCGCCGCCCACCGAGCCGCGACGCGGACTGCCGCCAACCAGCGCGACCGAACGGGGCAACAGCAGGTTGCTCAAACGATATGTCGACATAGGCTATGATCCCGCTTGCGGCGGCCCCGGGTGTATCAGCTTCTCAATGGAGCTTCAGCGGCGCCTAGCGCGACATCATAACCCAGCATGGCGGCTGGCCGATGATGGTTTTCGTGACCCCGCCCCAGATGATCTCGTTCAGCCTCGAATGGTGATAGGCCCCCATCACCAGGAGATCGACCCTGTTGGCCCTGACATGGGCCTCGAGCACCTTCCCGATCGAGCTGCCGTCGATCGGAACCGTCTCGAAGGTCGCCTTGACGCCGTGCTCGGCGAGATGCTCGCTCAGCGCCCCGCCCGATCTCAGCTCTTCCGCAGTGGCATTGTCGGTCGCTGTCACGATGCGGACCTTCTCCGCAGCTTTCAAGATCGGCAGCGCATCGCCGACCGCCCGTGCCGCAGGCGCGCTGCCGTCCCACGCGATCAAGACGTCGTCCAGCAGCAGCGGCAGCTCGGCAGCCAAATCCTCCGGACAGAGAACGATCGGCCGGCCGGACTCGAATAGCAGCCGCTCAACCAGCTGCTCCGAGAATGAGTGATGGGATTTCACCGGAACCAGCGACAGATCGCGAAGCCGTGCCGCGGCGGCAATCGTGGCGGCAATCTCGGAGCTCGCGAGCCGGCGCAGGTCCTTTTCGCTGCGGACGCCAAAGCTTGCTGCCGCGCCATCAAAAATTCTGAGAAAGCCCTCAGCATCGGTCACGCTTCGGACCGCCTCCGCGACCGCAGCATTGTCGAGATCCGACGAAATCAGCACTGTCGGGCGGACAGCAATGTCTTCCTCGACCGCGATGGCGGTGACCCTTGCACCAAAATCGCCGCATATGGCCACGCACTTGTAGACGGCAGCCCGCGCCGCCTCGCCGGGTTCGCCGACCAGCGGCAATAGGATATCCTTGATCGCCATCGGAGGTCTCCTTTGCGGATAAGAAATAGCCGATCCCGCCCGGTGCGAGTTGATCTTGCTCAAGCTGGTTCCAGACGACAGGGGGCAGAAGAGGCCGGCCGGGTCATCCTGTGATGGGCTCCATTTGCCCGGGAGAAGCATGAATGCGCGCGATGGTGCTGCCGGCGGCCGGCTCGCCTCTGAGGCTCGAGGAACGAGCTGATCCAGAGCCGGGCAACGGCGAGATCCGCGTCGTGGTGAGCGCGTGCGGGGTCTGCCGGACCGACCTCCATGTGGTCGACGGGGAACTTCCGGACATCAAATACCCCATTGTTCCCGGCCATGAGATCGTCGGCCGCGTCGATCTCATCGGCCCCAATGTGACGACGCTCCGCCTAGGCGAACGCGTCGGTATACCGTGGCTCGGACATACCTGCGGAGTTTGCCGCTTTTGCCGCGATGGCATGGAGAATTTGTGCGACCACCCGCTGTTCACGGGATACACGAGGGACGGCGGCTTCGCGAGCCACACCATCGCCGATGCACGCTACGCCTTTCCGCTCGGCGAAGACGGCGACGATGTTTCGATCGCGCCGCTGTTATGCGCGGGCCTGATCGGATGGCGCTCGCTGGTGATGGCGGGCAACGCCGAGCGACTGGGGATCTACGGCTTCGGCGCGGCCGGACATATCATCGCCCAGATCGCGAATTGGCAGGGCCGCTCAGTCTCTGCATTCACGCGGCGCGGCGATGTCGACGCACAGGAGTTTGCAAGACGCCTCGGCGCGGTATGGGCGGGAGCTTCGGACGAAACGCCCGATCAACCACTCGATGCCGCGATCATCTATGCGCCCGCCGGCGAGCTGGTTCCGGCCGCCTTGCGCGCGGTGCGAAAGGGCGGCCGCGTGGTTTGCGCCGGCATTCACATGAGCGACATCCCGAGCTTTCCCTATGCGCTGTTGTGGGAAGAGCGACAGTTGGTCTCCGTGGCGAACCTGACGCGACAGGACGGGCTGGATTTCCTGAAGGTCGCGCCGCAAGCCGGCGTCAAAACGCAGACCACGGCATTTCCGCTCGCGGAGGCCAACGAGGTTCTGTCCAGGCTCAGAACCGGCCAAATTCTTGGTGCCGCAGTGCTGAAACCCTGAAGCGCGGTCGGTAAGACATGACAGGTTCGGAATCAGATGACGCCAGGATGCAGGAGAAGGTCTTTGCCTTCCTTGGCGATCCCGCCCATCACGCCGACGTGAAACGCATCGACACCCATGCGGCATCGGTCTTTCTGGAAAGCAGTCGCGCGCTGAAGATCAAGCGCGCCGTCCGCTTTCCCTTTCTCGACTATTCGACCCTGGACAAGCGAAAAGCCGCCTGCGAGGAGGAGATCAAGGTCAATCGGCCGTTCGCGCCGCAGATTTATCGACGAGTCGTCCCGATCACGCTGGATGCGAAGGGGCAGCTGAGCATCGACGGCGACGGCAGGCCTGTCGAATACGCGGTCGAGATGATGCGGTTTGACGAACGCAAGACCATCGACCATCTCGCGCGCGACAATGCGCTCGACGACCATCTCGTGGAGGCGATGGCGGATTCCATTGCAGATGCGCATCGGATCGCACCGGTGGTGCCGGCGGATCCCTGGCTGCAATCCGTTCCAAGGCTCATCGAGGACAATTCGAACGCGTTGCGCGCGGCTGGCTCGTTCCCGACCGATGAGATCGAAGAGCTCGGAACAGCAACGCATGCCGCGTTCTACCGGCTTCGCCCGCTGCTGGAGCAACGCGGCAAAGCGGGATTCGTGCGGCGCTGCCATGGTGACCTGCATCTCGCCAATATCGTCGTGATCGACGGCAAGCCCGTCCTGTTCGACGCGATCGAATTCGACCAGCGGATTGCCTCGATCGACGTGCTTTACGATCTGGCCTTCGTGCTGATGGACTTGCTGCGCTATGGCCGGCGAGACGCCGCGAACACGGTTCTCAACCGCTATCTCTCGGTCACGCCGGACGAAAATCTCGATGCGCTGGCGACGCTTCCGCTGCTGATGTCAATTCGCGCCGCCATCCGCGCGCACGTTCTCCTGGCCCGCGCCCATCGCGCCGACGCCGCCAGGACAGCGGCAGAGACGGATGCGCGCGCCTATTTTGATCTCGCGAGGCAATTGATCCATCCGCGGCCGCCCACCCTGATCGCCGTCGGCGGCCTCTCCGGTACGGGCAAATCCGTTCTGGCACGCAGCATTGCCTCGGCCATACCCCCCGCTCCGGGCGCGGTGATCCTGCGCAGCGACGTCCTGCGCAAGCGGCTGTTCGGTGTCGGCGCGGAGGACAGGCTTCCAGCAAGCGCGTATGGGCCGCAGGTCGGCCAAAGGGTCTACGACCTGCTGGCGCAGCAGGCCAGCCACGTCCTTTCACAGGGCCATTCGGCCGTTGCGGATGCGGTATTTGCGCGCGAGAGCGAACGTGCCGCAATCCGCGATGTCGCAAACCGGTCGTATAACCGCTTTATTGGATTGTTTCTGGTCGCGGATCTCAAGACCAGGCAAGCCAGGATCTCGCGGCGCACGCGGGACGCTTCGGACGCGACGACCGAGATCGCCCGGCTCCAGGAGCAATATGATGTCGGCGCGGTCGACTGGGCGCTCATCGATGCTTCGGGAACGCCTGAGGAGACCTTGAGAGCGTGCCGGAGCAGGATAGCCGCATTTGAAGCGGACTAGGGCATCGCCCCAAATGTTCCAAGCCGCAAAACCGCCGACGAAGCCTGCCCCGCGCGCGACGTCCTCACGGAGAACGGGCGATCGTCCCCTCGTCACGCGGCTGAATGCGGGGATGCCCTGCGATACGGCGTTCCGGATGATCGCGCGTCGCCATCTCGATGCGCTCGGCGCACATCGGGAAGCCACCATCAGGGGCGATGCAGACGGCCTGCACGAGATGCGCCTTGCGCTGACGCGGCTGCGGTCAGCAATCCGGTTTTTTTCGCCCATGGTCAATGACGCGCTCAAAAAGCGCATATGGAACGAGCTGACATGGTTGAATGCCGAACTCGGAGCTGTGCGCGACCTCGACGTCACCATCGGGCGGATTGCCGCGGCTCATCCGGCCAGACTGCAGGATATTCCGCATGTCGTGGAGTTGCAGGCGCGGCGTGCCCGGGCTTATCGTGACTTGGCGCGCGCGTTGAGATCGACGCGCTACCAGCGCCTGATCGCCCAGACATCAGTCTGGACCACGATCGGGCCGTGGTCGACAATGTCCGCCAAGCGCGCGGTCAGACGGCGCACCGCGCCGCTCGCCGACTACGCCGCCGATCGCCTCGCGGGTTGGGAGAAGAAGCTGTTGCGCCGATGCCGCAAGCTGCGCGAGCTCGCCCCTGCAAAGCGACATCGCGTGCGGCTGTTGAACAAGCGGCTCACCTATTCGATCGAATCGCTTGCGGACCTGCTCGATGAAGAGCCTCTCGCAAAGCAGAAGATCGCGCTGAAGCCGCTTCGCAAGGCGCAACAATGTCTGGGTCGGTTGAACGACAACGTCAACGGCCGCAGGCTGGCGCGCTCGCTTCGCAAGGCCGGCATCGCGGTGCCGCTGCAGCCGCTCGACGCCAGGCACGAAAAGCGGCTGCTGCAAAAGGCCGAAGCGGCCTATCGCAAATTGGCTGCACTGAAGCTCGCCGCCAAATAGCTGCTGCTCGCCGGCTTTATTGATGGACGTAATCGCCTGGGGCGTCCGGCAGATCTTTGCCGTCAGCGCTTCCCATCCGCGGCGGCTCACAGGGCTCGCCGGACCGCTCATTGAGCCATCGGATCCATTCCGGCCACCAGGATCCCTCGTGCATTGGCGCCAGTTTCAGCCACTGATCGGGGCCGACATAGGGCGACTCAGCCGGCTTTGTCATGACCTGGTAGGAATGCCCGGCTTCGCTTGGCGGCGCGACAACGCCGGCGTTATGGCCGCCAGTGGTCAGCAGGAAGGTGACGTCGGCATCGACCTGGTAGTGGATCTTGTAGACGGATTTCCAGGGCGCCACGTGATCCCTCACGGTACCCACCACAAACATCGGCACGTGAATGTCGGACAGCGCAATCGGCTCGCCGCCCACCAGATAGCGGCCTTCGGCCAGGTCGTTGTGCAGAAACAGCTTGCGCAGATATTCGGAATGCATGCGGTAGGGCAGGCGCGTGGCATCGGCGTTCCAGGCCATCAGGTCGCTGGGTGGCGCGCGTTCGCCCATCAGGTAGTCGCGCGAGATCCGCGACCAGATCAGGTCGTTGGAGCGGAGCAGCTGGAAGGCGCCCGCCATTTGGGTCGTGTCGAGATAGCCGCGCTGCCACATCATGTCCTCGAGGAAGGCGACCTGGCTTTCATTGATGAACAGGGTCAACTCGCCGGCCTCGGTGAAGTCGGTCTGCGCCGCAAGCAGCGTGATCGACTTCAGCCGCCGATCGCCATCGCGCGCCATCGCTGAGCTGGTGATCGACAGCAGCGTGCCACCGAGGCAATAACCGAGCGCGTGGATCCGCCGCCCCGGCACGATCACGTTGATCATCGCCAGCGCCGCCTCGATGCCGAGGGTGCGATAATCATCGAACGCGATGTCGCGGTCGTCGGCCGTAGGATTCCGCCACGAGATCATGAACACCGTGAAGCCCTGGCTGGTCAGATAGCGAACCAGTGAGTTGTGCGGCGACAGATCGAGAATGTAGAACTTCATGATCCAGGCCGGCACGATCAGAATTGGCTCGGGCCGGACTTTTTCAGTGGTGGGCTGGTACTGGATCAGCTCGATCAGATGATTGCGAAAGACGACCTTGCCCGGTGCGGTCGCGACGTTCTTGCCGACGACGAATTTTTCCTCTTCAGGCGAGCGCTTGCCCGGCGACAATAGCCGCATCAGGTCGCTGTACCAGTTCTGCAGCCCGAACACGAAATTTTCCCCGCCAGACTGGAGCGCCTTCTGCAACACCTCCGGATTGGTCGCCGCGAAATTGGACGGCGCCAGCATGTCCGCCACCTGCCGGATCGAGAACTCGACCACGGCCTGGTTCGCCGGCGCCACGCCGTGGATGCGGGTGGTGGCATGGTGCCACCACTGCTCTCCCAGCAGGAACGCCTGTGCCAGCAGATTGAACGGGGGAATTTCCCACTCCGGCTTGGCGAACCGGTGATCCTGCGGCGGCGGCTTGATCAGGGACCAGGGACGCTGGTCGGCCTCCGTCATCCGACCGGCCGCCCGGACAAGCCGGCCGGCATTGCGCATGGCCTCGTGGCCGATCTCAAGCTGCCGCTGCGGCGCTGCCGCCAGGTGCGAGGCCCAATCGATAAAGGCAAGCGAGAGCGCAACCGGTGAAACCCCGCCGGTGAGACGCGCGACCGCAGCGTGGAAGGCGCGGTCGGCCAGAGGCTCCTCGTCCTGCGGCGCAGGATCTGGTTCGGGCACGCCAGCCGCCAGCGGCACGACACTGCGCGAATCCGCACCCTGCGCGAGTCCGTCCTGGCTATTGGCGGCGGAGGGCAGCAGCGCCGGATCGGTGCTTGCCGCGGTCGTCGATATCAGCTGCACGGGCTCTTCTCTGTTGTTTTGGCGATCGGGACGCGGGACGACGAAGTCAATTTTCGGTGGGGCGCATGAACAGGCTCGAAACCGCGTCGACCATCCGTCGGCTGTGCTTGAAGATGCGGTCGCAATCGCGGCGGATGAAGTCGATCTGGTGCTGGCCGCATTCCTCGAACATGGTTTTCACATTGTTGACCGAATGAGCGCCCGCCAGTTTCGAGCTGAACTCGGCCAAAAGGTGCGTCTCGGTTCGCGCCCGATCGATCCATTCCTGGGTTGCGAAGACGGCCTCCTCCAGCGCGACGCGCTGGGCGCCATAGAGGAAATCCAGCATCCGCCTGTTTGCCTGGCCGACCGGCCCCGTGGCCTCAACGATCGGGGGCCCAACCATCCCAGTCTGCGTCTCAGACAACTCAGCCATGTGAACCTCCCGATAAGATTACGATCAATTTGAAGCTTAACTGCATGAGATGGCCTGACGTTGAGCTGGGTCAAGCCGATCGCAAGCTCCGTCGTTTGACCTCGATCAAATCGGGCTTCTGGTATCGGATTAGCGTGCTCATAGTCGATAAATTCCTTGCATTCGCGGAGCTCCCCATGCGCGCCCACCAGATCATGACCAAGCCGGTCATCACCGTCTCCCCTGACACGACCATCGTCGAGGCAGCCAACCTCATGCTGCAACGACATGTCAGTGGTCTTCCGGTGGTGGACGGCGGCAAGCTCGTCGGTGTCGTCTCCGAAGGGGATTTCATCCGCCGCAGCGAAATCGGCACCCAGCGCAAACGCGGCCGCTGGCTGCGGTTCATCCTGGGACCGGGCAAGTCGGCTGCGGATTTTGTCCATGAGCATGGCCGCAAGGTGTCCGAGGTCATGACCAGGGACCCGGTGACCATCACGGAGGACACGGCGCTGGCCGAGATCGTGGACCTGATGGAAAAGAACAACGTCAAGCGGCTGCCGGTCATTCGCGACGGCAAGATCGTCGGCATCGTGTCGCGGGCCAACCTGCTGCAGGCTGTCGCCGGCCTCGCCCGTGACGTCCCCGATCCGACGGCTGACGACGATCACATCCGCGAGCGCATTATCGCTGCGATGGAGAAGAACGACTGGTGCCCGTTCGGCCTCTCCGTCATTGTCAAGGACGGTATCGTTCACCTGAGTGGCGTCATCACCGAGGAGAGCTCGCGACAGGCGGCGATGGTCGCCGCGGAAAATGTCGAGGGCGTGAAAAAGGTGCACGACCATCTGTGCTGGGTCGACACCATGTCAGGCATGTATCTGAACTCGCCCGAGGACGAGGACATGGCCAAGGCGAGCTGATCGAACGCGCGCCGGCGGTTATAACAGCTTTCCATCCGGCCCAAAGAACGGGTGCGGGCCGTCGAAATCGCCAATCGGCACCTGATGGGTCACCAGGGTGCCGAGCCCCTCGCCCGCAAACCAGGCGTGCAGGTGCAAGGCCGGCGGCTCGACCTTGAAGGACGGCTCGCGCAAATGCGCGAGATCGAGGTCGACGGCGTGATTGGGCGCCGGGCAGATCGTACAGGGCCGGCCCGCAAACATCGTCAGCATCGCCCGATGCACGTGTCCACATGCGATCAGCTGCACATGCGGATGGCGCTGTACGATCGCGGCGAGCTCATCGGCGTTCTGCAGATTCTGCCGATCCATGTGCCAGATGCCGGCGATAAACGGCGGATGGTGCAAGAACACGAGCGCCGGCCGATCTCTCGATTCGGCAAGCATGGTGTCGAGCCATTGCAGGGTCGGCTGGCCGAGTTCGCCATGCGGTTTCCCATGCACGCTGGAATCGAGCAGGAGCAAATCGAGCGGGCCGATTTCAATCTTCTGATCGAGCGGACCGGACGGGAAGGCATAGGGAGCGCGCGGCAGGGCGGCGCGCATCAGCTCGCGTGAGTCATGATTGCCGGGCACGGCGGCATAGGGCAGCTTCAAGGGCTGCAGCAAGCGTGCAAGATGGCCGTACTCTTCAGGCGTCGGCGTATCCGCAAGATCACCTGAGATCACCACAAAATCCGGCGCGGGCTGCAAAGCATTGAGCGTCGCCACGCATCGCTGCAGCGCCTTGGCCGTGTCGACGCGGCCATAGGCCAAGGAGCCAAGCGCCTTGATATGCAGATCCGAGATCTGCGCGACAACAACAGGTTTTTCCGACATCGCGTTATGTCTCCTCGGGCAGCAGCCTGACCGCCTCGGGCGCGATCGCAAGCCCAACCCGCTCGGCCGCCCTGGCCTCGATCGTATTCGGCGCATCGACAGTCAGCGGCTTGTCGGATGCGCCGCTGACGACAAAACGCTGCCGATCGCCGATGAAGCTGACGCTGTCGACTGTTCCCGTCAACGGACCGGCGCCTGCAGCAACGATCCGAATGGTCTCGGGACGGACCATGGCGATCACGCCTCGCTGGCTGCCCTCGATGGCAATTGGCAGCCGCCCACCCGGAAGCACGAGATGTCCATTCTCCAGCGGCGCCTCCAGGATGTTCGCGGCGCCGATGAACTCGGCAACGAAGCGATTCTGGGGTGCGAAATAGATCTCGCGGGGCGAGCCGATCTGGGCGATGGCCCCCTTGCGCATCACCACCACCCGGTCGCCAAGCTCCATGGCTTCAGCCTGGTCATGGGTGACATAGATCGCGGTGATGCCGAGCGCCCGCAACAGCCGATTGAGCTCGCCGCGCAGCCGCTCGCGAAGGGCCGCGTCAAGCGCCGTCAAGGGCTCGTCGAGCAAAAGGATGCCGGGTCGGATCGCGACGGCGCGCGCCAGTGCAACGCGCTGGCGCTGGCCACCGGAGAGCTGGTCGATGCGGCGGTTCTCAAGGCCTGCGATATTGGTGAGATGGACCAACTCGGCGACGCGGGCCTCGCGCTCCTTGCCGGGCATGCCGCGGATCTTGAGGCCGTAGGCGATGTTCTCGGCGACGGTCATATTGGGGAACAGCGCGTAGGACTGGAACACCATGCCGACATTGCGCCGCTCGATCGGCACCGCGGTCATATCCTTGCCGTCGAACAGCACCTTGCCGCCGGGATCGGGCAATTCGAGGCCGGCGATGATCCGCAGCATGGTGGTCTTGCCGCATCCGGAGGGCCCGAGCAACACCAGGGTTTCGCCGCGGGCGATGTCGAGCGTCGCCGGCTCCAACGCATGGGTGCCGTCGGCAAACGTCTTGCCGCAATGCTCAATACGCACGGCGGCACCATGACCGCTGACCACGTTTCCGCTGACGATACTCACTTGGCAGGCTCCCGGTCCGCGAACAACTGCATGGCAACCAGGAGCGGAACGATCATGATGAAGAAGATCAGCGTATACGCGGAAGCGACCTCCAGCCGCATGGAGGCGTAGCTATCGGCGAGCCCAATCGGCAGGGTCTTGGTCAAGGGCGTGTGCAGCATCCAGGTCAGGTTGAACTCGCCAAGCGACAGCGTCACCACCATCAGGCTTCCCGCCAGAATGCCCGGCACGGCATTGGGTACGATCACGTCCCGAAAGCGGCGCCAGGGCGAGGCGCCGAGCGAGGCCGCGCCTTCATCGAGCGTCCTGATATCGACGGTTGCAAAGATCGCCATCACCGAGCGCACCATGAAAGGCATGGTGAAAATGACATGGCCGACCAGGATGAACAGCCAGGAGCGGCGAAAGTCGGAAAAGCCGCCATAGGTCAACAGCAGCGCGAGCGCAATGGCAAGACCGGGAATGGCGAGCGGAAGGGTGATGATCTCCTCGATCGCGCGCGAGAGCTTGCCGCCTCTCAAGTGCAGCGCATAGGCTGCGGGCACGCCGGCGAACAGCGTGACGGCCAATGTCGCAAGCGCGATCACAAAGGACAGGAAAATCGTTCCGGCATAGAGGTCCCAGACCTGGGCAACCCATTGCAAGGTCACGCCGGACTGGATGCCGCGGAAATAATTGACGGTTACGCCTGCGGTGATGGAGAGGAACGCAGGCACCACCAGGAAAGCGGCGACGAGCAGCGTGAACACAAGCTGGCAGGTGAAGATGAGGCGGTCGCGCATGCCCTACCCTGCTGCTGCCACCGCGCCGCCGGTGAACGAGCGGGCGAGCGCGAGGATGAACCAGGTGATGACGCCGAGCCCGACCGAGAGCGCGGCGGAGGTGGCGAAATTCGCAGCCAGCGTGAACTCGGTATAGATCAGCATCGGCAGCACGTCGATATTGGTCGCGAGCGTAAAGGCGGTGCCGAAGGCGCCCATTGCGGTGGCAAAGGCGATGGCGCCGGAGGCGACAAAGGCCGGCGCAAGTGCCGGCAGCACCACGTCGCGCTGCACCGCCCAGGGGCTTGCCCCCAGGGACTTGGCGGCCTCTTCGAGACCAGGATCGAGCTTCTGCACGGCGGCCATCACCGTCAAGATCACGCGCGGAATCGAGAAATAGAGATAGCCGAGAAACAGCCCGTAGATCGAATAGGCAAACACCCACTTCTCGCCGACCAGATGGCTTGTGATCTCGCCGATCAACCCCTGCCGCCCGGCCAGCAGGATGATCATGAAGCCCACGACCACCCCCGGAAAGGCAAGCGGAAATGTCAACATCGCGATCAGCACGGCGCGTCCCGGGAAGCGATGACGCTGCAGGAAGATACCCGCGATGGTCGCCACCACCAGGGTCACGACCGTGGTGGCGGCCGATAGCAACACGGTATTGATCAGCGTCGCGAGATAGCGCGGTTCGGTGATGATTGCGACATAGCCCGCGAGCCCCTGCGGCCCTTCCGCGCCGGTGACCAGCAGGCGCGCCATCGGCAGCAGGAAAAAGGCTGCCGTGACCACCACCAGCGGCAGCAGGCAGAGCCCGACAAACGTTCGATGCGACATCAAGGCGAAAGTGCCCCCGCTCCGTCTCAAGCCGAGGCACTATATCGCATCAACGGACCTCGGCGAGATAGCGATCGACAAAGGCCTTCTGCGCGCCCTCCATCGCGCCCCAATCGACGCTCTTGGCGCGTGCATAGTCGCTGTCAGGCAGGAATTTTGCCTTGACGGCTTCAGGCAGCGGGATCGGGCGTGCGGGACGCAGATAGGCATTGGTCCAGATCGCCTGGCCCTTGTCGGACAGGAGATAGTCCAGGACCTTCTTCGCCTTCTCCTTGTCGGGCGCGTTCTTCACGAGACCGACGACATAGGGAAACACCACCGAGCCTTCGCAGGGAATGACGAATTCGAAATTGCCCTTCTCGGTGTATTTGGCGCGATAGGCGTTGAAATCGTAGTCCAGCAGGATCGGCATCTCGCCAGAGACGACGCGGGCATAGGACGTTTGCTTGGGAACGATGGGATCGTTCTTGCGCAGATCCTTGAAGAAAGTGATGGCGGGATCGAAATTGGACGCCGAGCCGCCAAGCGCGAGATTGACGGCGACGGCCCCGACATAACCAACCGCGGCCGAGCTTGGATCGAGATAGCCGACCATGCCCTTGTAGTCCGGCTTCAAGAGGTCCTTCCAGCAGGCCGGCACCGGCTTGCCGCCGAGCGCGTCCTTGTTCACGAAGAAGCCCAGCGTACCGGAATGGATCGTGGTCCAGTAACCGTCGGGATCCTTCAGGCCCGCGGGCACCTGATCCCAATTCACCGGCTTGTACGGCTCGAGCGCGTCCTGGGCCTTGGCCTTCATGCCGAAGTTGACGCCGAAATAGCCGATATCGGCGACCGGATTGCTCTTCTCGGCGAGGATCTGGGCCAGCGCCTGGCCTGAATTCTTGTTGTCGTGGGGAATGTCGTAGTTGAGGTCTGTCTTGATCGCCTTCAGCATGGAGGCCCAGTCCGCCCATTCCGGCGGGCAGTTGTAGCAGATGACGTCGGCTGCTTTGGCCGGCTGCCACGGCGCCAGCACAGCGAGCACCAGCAATGTCAGGGCAAAACGGACGAGCTTCATCATGCGGCCTCCAATAGCGGCAAGGCCAAATAGCGAGGACCAAAGGGATGGCCTCCCACTATAGGCCGCATATGAAGGATTTGCGACGAGGACGAACTTGCCGTGCAACAGGCAGGGGGGGACGGTTATTCAAAGGCCAAGACGGGTTAACGCGGTACCACCGCGGTCGCCTCGATTTCCACCCGTGCGTCCTTTTCGACCAGCCGCACGACCTGCACGAGTGCCATTGCCGGATAGTGCGTGCCGAGAATCTCGCGATAGGCCTGGCCCAGCTCTTTCAGGCTCGCCAGATACTCGTCCATATCGACGACATACCATGTGAGGCGGACCAGGTGCTCAGGCCGGGCGCCGCCTTCGGCAAGGATGGCCGCAATATTGCGCAGGGCCTGACGCGTCTGCGCGACAAAACCCACCGCCAGACGTTCTTCGGCGTCCCAGCCGATCACGCCGCCGGTGACCACGATGCGGCCGTCGGCCGCCATGCCGTTGGCATAGCCTTTGGGCATGGGCCAGCCGCTCGGCTGCAAAACCTGCGGCCGGGTTGCCGGTTCGCCTTTGGTCACCGGCAACACTGCAAGGGTGGGCGCGTTTGGCGTGCTCACGACGAAATCCTCATCAAGCAAGTGGCGTCATTCCGCGGCGATGCCCGCTGAAGCGTGGCCGCCCTGGGCCATTTGCCTCAGAGCATAGCGCTTCAGCTTGCCGGTTTCGGTCTTGGGCAATTGCGCGACGAACTCGATCGCGCGCGGATATTTATACGGCGCAATCTCACGTTTCACATGGTCCTGCAGCGCCGTGACGAGCGCATCATCGCCGGTGAAATTGGAGGCCAGCACCACATAGGCCTTCACGATCATGCCGCGCGCCTCGTCGGGCGCACCGACCACGCCGCATTCCGCCACGGCCGGATGCGACAACAGCGCAGCTTCGACCTCGGGACCGGCGATATTGTAGCCGGAGGAGATGATCATGTCGTCCGCGCGGGCGACGAAGCAGAAGTGCCCGTTCTCGTCGCGAACAAAGGCATCGCCGGTCAGATTCCAGCCGTCACGCACATAGTTCGTCTGCCTTGAATCGGCGAGATAACGGCAACCGGTCGGCCCGCGCACCGCGAGCTTGCCCACGGTGCCGGCCGGCAGCTCGTTCATATCCTTATCGACGATCTTTGCTTCATAGCCGGACACCGGACGCCCGGTGGACCCGGCGACGCAATCGCCGATCCGGTTAGTGATGAAGATGTGCAGCATCTCCGTGCTGCCGATGCCATCGAGGATCGGCTTGCCGGTCTTCCTGGTCCAGCTTTCAAACACCGGCGCCGGCAACGTCTCGCCCGCCGAGACGGCAAGACGCAGTGAGGACAGGTCGGCGCCCTTGTCCATTGCGGCCATCATCACGCGATAGGCCGTTGGCGAGGTGAAGCAGATCGTGGCCTTATAGGTCTCGATGATCTTGACCATCTCCGGCGGCGTAGCATTCTCGAGCAGCGTCGCGGTCGCACCGAACCGCAAGGGGAAGATGGCAAGGCCGCCGAGGCCGAAGGTGAAGGCCAGCGGCGGGGAGCCGACAAAGACGTCGTCGGGCGTCACCTGAAGCACTTCCCGCGCATAGCCGTCGGCGATCATCAGCAGATCGCGATGGAAATGCATGGTCGCCTTCGGCTCGCCCGTCGTGCCCGAGGTGAAGCCCAGCAAGGCGACATCGTCCCGCCCGGTCTTCACCGCATCAAAGCGAACCGGCTTGTTCAGCGCGACCCGGTCGAGCTCTGCGTCATGGTTGGACGTGCCGTCGAAATTGACGACCTGCTTGAGGAAGCGGCTCGTCTTGGCGCAGGCGACGAGCTCGTCAGCAATGCGGCTGTCGGTCAGCGCAAGCGCGATCTCGGCCTTGTCGACGATCTTGGAGAGTTCTCCTGCACGCAGCATCGGCATGGTGTTGACGACGACGGCGCCGGCCGTGGTCGCGGCGAGCCAGGCGGCGACCAGCGCCGGATTGTTGCCGGAGCGGATCAACACGCGATTGCCCGGCTTGACGCCGTAATTCTCCACCAGCGCATGCGCCAGCCGGTTCGACCAGTCCGCCAGCTCCTTGTATGTGCGCTGCCTGCCATTGCCGATCAGGGCGATGCGATCGCCCATTCCCTGCTCGACAATGCGATCGGTCAGCTCGACCCCGACATTGACGTAATCGGGATATTGAAACTCCGGCCTGTCCAATAGCAGATCCGGCCATTGCTCGAACGGCGGCAGATTGCGTCGCGCAAAATCGTCGATATGGCCCGAAGGGCCGAGACTGGGATTTCTACCTGACATCTTTCATCGCCCCTTTCTGTTTCGGGACCACACTTCAGAACGCCCGGCAGCGCTTTAGTCTTAAACATTTTATACTTAAAATAATTTGGCGCAAGAGCGGAATTGCTGGGCATCCGGTGCGCGCCGCGCTGCCCGCTAGCCCCGCGCCAGCTGTTTCAGCCGCGCCACCATCGGCGAATCCGGATCGGCCAGGGGAGCGATCGCGGTAAAATGGTTGGCGTCGGCAATGACGTCAAACCGGGTGGCGACGCCCGCCCTGCCCCATTGTTCGACTATGGTGCGGCTCTGGCGGACATATTCCGCGCTTTCGCGTTCGCCCACCACGGCGTCAAGGCTGGCACCCTTCCGCGGCGTCCAGAACATCGGGCTCACAGCCTTCGCGGATGCAGCGTCAAGATGGAGCGCCTTGTTGATGGAGGTTTCCACCAGCGGGACAAGATCGAACAGGCCGGAGATGGCATAGGCGGCAACGACCAGATCCTGCGGCAGCGCGGCATCGAGCGCACACCAATCCGTCGCCAGCATGCAGGCCGCGAGATGACCACCGGCTGAATGCCCTGAGATCACCAGCCGCTGGCCGAGCTTGGCCAGCGCACGCGTCGCCGCGCGCATCTGCTGGACGATATCTGCGACGCCGACATTGGGACAGAGGTCGTAGTTGGGAACGGCAACGCTGATGCCGTGCGCGTTCAGTCCACGCGCGCAGTGGCTGAATGATGAGCCGTCCAGCGCCTGCCAATAGCCACCGTGGATGAAGACGACGATCGGGCCCTCGCAGTCGGCAGCAAACAGATCGATCCTGTTCCGCGCGCCAGATCCATACGAGATGACGCGCGGCGGACATTGCGCGCGATACGCCGCTGCATCTCGCGCCCACCCCGCCATCACGACGGGATTTTCCGGGACCCTGGCCCGGTTGTTGTATTCGGCCTCGTAATCGATCTCCGCCATCTGCCTTATGGTGTCCGTCGACCTGCAGCCTTCTGCGCCGATGCCTTGGTCTTGGCGAGCAGCCGCATCAGCTCGCGCACGTCCTTCGGCGTCAGATCGGAGAACAGGTCGGCAATCCAGGTCTCGTGCTCGGCGGCCATCTTGCGAAATTCGGCGCGACCGACCTTGGTAAGGCGGATGACCTGGACGCGGCGGTCGTTTTCCGATGTGCGCCGGTCGAGATGGCCGGATTCAACCAGCCGCTCGACAAGCCCGGTGACATTGCCGTTCGACACCATCATGCGCTTGGAGACATCCGACAAGGTCATGCCGTCGGGCACCTTGTCGAGCTGGGCCATCAGGTCGAAGCGCGGCAATGTGACATCGAACCGCTCGCGCAGCCGGCTGCGCACCTCGCCCTCGATCAGGTTGGTGCAGGTGAGAAGCCGCAGCCACAGCCGCAGTTCGTTGCCGTGATCATCGGGCAGCTCGACGGCCTTGGTCTCGGAATCCAGCATCATAGTGCAATCATAACCTGCGAAGGGCGGGACGGCCAATTATTTTGACCTTCAAATATTTTGCCGCGTCCCACAAGGCAAAATTGCGGACGATCCCGGATGTCGATCCGGGTCCGGCGCGAATTTCTTTTAGGCTTCAAGCAATTGGCGTGCCGCTTGCATGGCGGAGACGCGGGCCGTCCGCGCGCCGCCGCGTTGCTTGCAGCGGGCGCGGTCATCAGCATAAGCTGACCACCGTGTGGTCCAGCCAATTCGGCTCAAGTCGGGCCGCCGATCAGGGGGAGTTGTCATGAAGAAGCAGTCGCGCACCGCCGGGCTGGCCATCCTGCTCAGCATCGTCTCGAGCGCAGCGCTCGCACAGGACAAGATCAAGGTCGGCGTGATCGTGACGCTGTCGGGTCCCGCGGCGGTGCTCGGCCAGCAGGCACGCGACGGCTTCGCACTTGCCGTGAAGGATCTTGGCGCCAAGATGGCCGGCAAGGACGTCGAGGTCACGGTGATCGACGACGAGTTGAAGCCTGACGCGGCCGTGACCAAGGTGAAGGGCCTGCTCGAGCGTGACAAGGTCGACTTCGTCGTCGGTCCGATCTTCTCCAATATCCTGTTGGCCATCCACAAGCCGGTGATCGATACCAAGACCTTCCTGATCAGCCCCAATGCCGGGCCGTCGAGCTATGCCGGCAAGGAGTGCAGCCCGTTCTTCTATGTGACGTCGTACCAGAACGACCAGGTGCACGAGATTCTCGGCAAGGTCGCGCAGGATCGCGGCTACAAGCGGGTCTACCTCCTGGTGCCGAACTATCAGGCGGGGCGCGATTCCGTCGCCGGCTTCAAGCTCGACTACAAGGGCGAGATCGTCGAGGAGTCCTACATGCCGCTCGGCACGCTGGACTTCCAGCCCGAGTTGTCAAAGATCGCCTCCCTCAAACCCGACGCGGTCTTCACTTTCATGCCGGGCGGCATGGGCGTGAATCTGGTGAAGCAGTATCGCCAGGCCGGACTTGCCGACACCATCCCGGTGCTGTCGGCCTTCACCGTCGACGAATCGACGCTGCCGGCGCAGCAGGATGCGGCGATCGGCATGTTCGGCGGCGCAGATTGGGCGCCCAATCTCGACAATCCGCAAAACAAGAAGTTCGTTGGCGCCTATGAGGCCGCGTACAACAGCGTGCCCGGCAGCTATGCCATGCAGGCTTACGACGCAGCGATGCTGATCGACAGCGCCGTGAAGGCGGTCAAGGGTGATCTCGGCAACAAGGAGGCGGTCGCGGCCGCGCTGAAGAAGGCCGATTTCACGTCACTGCGCGGCAGCTTCAGGTTCAACACCAACGGCTATCCGATCCAGGACTTCTATCTCACCAAGGTCGCCAAGCGGCCGGATGGAAAATTCCAGACCGAGATCGTGCAAAAGGTGTTCGAGAATTACGGTGACCGCTATGCCAAGGACTGCGCAGCGGGCAACTGAGCCAGAGGGAAGGAACGAACGCATGAAAAGCGAGATCGCCGGCATCACGCGGGCCAATGAAGGCATCCAGGGCATTACCTGGAATATCCTCGGCCAGACCTATGTGCCGAAAAACCGCACCGAACATTGCTTCTCCTGGCACGCGACGTTTCCGCCCGGCACCTTTGTGCCGCCCCATATCCATCCCGACCAGGACGAGTACCTGTACATCCTGGAAGGCCGGCTCGACTTCATGCTGGACGGCGCCGCCGAGTTCGCAACACCTGGAGATACCGTGCGCCTGCCGATGGGCAAGCCGCACGGCATTTTCAACAAGTCACAGCAGCCGGCGAAGACACTGTTCTGGGTGTCGCCGACGCGCAGGCTCTACGACCTGTTCTGGGCGATTCACAACATGAAGCAGCAGAATCCGGAAGACGTGGTCAAGCTCGCGGCCGAGCACAACATCCACTTCCTGCCGCCGCCTCCAGGCTAGCTAGCTCGCCTGACGCTCGTCCTGGCGTGATACGACGCGGGCGGCAAAGCCCGCTCGCGCGGCGTATCCGCGCACGATGGCCTCGCGGGCCTCGTAGTTGAGCACCGTCTCGATGTCGGCAAAACCTTGCGGCGCGAGCTGCTCGACAGCGTCGATCACGCCTTCCGGCCCGCCGCGACGGTTCGATGCGACGATCTCGGCCGTCATGGGCAGGCGCTGACGCTCATAGACCACGAGTGCCTGGCGCGGATGCTCGCTTCGGGCCAGCGCATCCGCAAGGCATCTTGCGTCGAGGACGGCCTGCGACGCGCCATTCGAACCCACGGGATACATGGGATGCGCGGCATCGCCGAGCAGCGTCACGCGTCCGCTCGACCAGTACGGCAGGGGATCGCGATCGCAGCAGGGATATTCCCAGAACTCCGGCGTGGCGCGGACCAGCGCGGCGAAGTCGACCTGGGGAATCGAAAAACCCGCGACATGCGGCATCAGTTCTTCCGGCTTGCCGAGCCGCGACCAATCCTCCTTGCGCGGCGGCGGCGCGCTGCCATCGCCGATCCGGACCAGCACGGCCCAATTGGTCAGCCTGCTTGCCGGACTTGAGCCTTCAGCGATCGGATAAACCACGGCCTTCGCGTTCAGCCCGCCTGCGATGATCATCGAACGTCCCGTCAGGAACGCTGGCCAATCGGCGGCTCCACGCCAGAGCATCAAGCCGTTCCAGCACGGCGGGCCCTCTTCCGGAAACAACGTTTGCCGCACCTTGGAATGGATGCCATCCGCGCCGATCAGGACATCGCCGCGTGCGGTATGCACATGCGCGCCGCTGCGGTCGAAGAAATAGGCGGTCACCCCGCCATCGTCCTGGGTGAATGAACCGAGCCGGCAGCCGGTATGGACAGCATCAGTGCCCAGCCGTTCGAGCACGGCCTGATGGATCACACCCTGCAGGCGGCCGCGATGGATGGAGAATTGCGGCACGTCGTGGCCGGCATCGAGCCCGCGCTTCTCATGCCAGACCTGTTGCCCATGGCGGGTGAGATAGAACAGCTCGAAGGTGCGGATCGCGACATCGTCGAGACGGTCCAGGAGGCCAATCCCCGCGAGCTCGCGGATCGCATGCGGCAAGGTGTTGATGCCGACGCCGAGCTCACGGATGGAATCGGCCTGCTCGAATATCTCGCAGTCGAGGCCGCGCGCTCGCAACATCAATGCGGTGGTCAGACCACCGATCCCGCCGCCGACGATAATCGCCTTCATCGCCCTTACTCCAAGCCAGAGGACGAGTTACGCAAAACGCAGCTAGCGTCGCACAGACCTTCGCTCCGCCGCAAGCGGCTTTGTCGCGTCCCGCTTTGAGCTCCGCCCGGTTCTTCGGCTCAGCCTTAATTTCCAGGCCCTCCAAGTCCTGCCTGTCCAGGCGGCTGTTGCGGAAGATGCCCGATGATTATTTTAAGCTTAAAATATAGGGACCCGCCTCTCCGCTTGCTTTCGCGAATCCTGGGGCTCAATTGCCCTGGAAGACCGGCTTCGCCTTGTTGGCAAAAGCCTCGAAGGCCCTGGCGAAATCCGCGGTGGTCATGCAGAGCGCCTGCGCCACGGCTTCCGCCTCGATCGCCTCCTCGACCGACATTGCCCATTCCATCGCCAGCATGCGCTTGGTCATGGTGTTGGCAAAGGTCGGCCCTTGGGCGACGTCACGCGCAAGCGCGTGCGCCTGCGAAAGCACCTGGTCGGGAGCAACTATGCGACTGAAGAAACCCCAGCGCTCGCCCTCCTCAGCCGTCATGAAGCGGCCGGTATAAAGCAGCTCTGAGGCACGCGACTGGCCGATGATCCGTGGCAGGATCGCACAGGCGCCCATGTCGCAGCCGGCAAGACCCACCTTGTTGAAGAGAAAGGCCACCTTCGCGCCGGTCGCGGCCAACCGCATATCGGAGGCCATCGCCATGATCGCGCCAGCACCGGCGCAGATGCCTTCGACAGCGGCGACGATCGGCTGCGGGCAGGCGCGCATGGCCTTGACCAGGTCACCGGTCATCCGCGTAAAGGCGGTCAGCCCCTTGGTATCCATCTTGACCAGCGGGCCGATAATCTCGAACACATCGCCACCGGAGGAAAAATTGCCACCCGCCCCGGTCACGACGACCGCTTTGACGGAGTCGTCGAATGCGCAGGCCCTGAAAAAATCCGTGAGCTCGCGGTAGCTCTCGAACGTCAGCGGGTTCTTCCGCTCGGGGCGGTTCAATGTCACCGTCGCCACGCCATCGGCGACGCTGAGCAGGAAGTGCTGGGGCGAATAACCTGCCAAAGGCACGGTCACGGGATTGGCTGGCCGGCTCATGTCATCTCCCTGCATGCTTGTCCGTTGCTATGCTTTCGCGGTTCGCGCGCGACTGCTAGACCTCTCCGCCGGCGACCGCGATGGCCTGACCGGTGATGGCGCTCGCCTTTTCACCACATAGCCACAGCACGGTATCAGCGACTTCTGCCGGATCGATCAGGCGCCCCTGCGGATTGTGGCGCGCGAGCTCGGCTAGGGCCTGCTCGCGGCTACGGCCGGTTTTCTTCATGATATTGTCGATGCTGGCCGAGACGAGGTCGGTATCGGTGAATCCGGGGCACACCGCGTTCACGGTGACCGGCGTGCCGGCGAGCTCGAGCGCCAGCGAACGCACAAGGCCGATCACAGCATGTTTTGCCGCGCTGTAGGCGCTTACATAGGGATAACCCCTGAGACCGGCGGTCGAGGCAACGGCCACAATGCGACCGTACGGCCGATCTTTCATGCCAGGCAGCACCGCCTGCATGGCATGCACGACGCCCATGAGATTGACGTCGATCATGCGCCGGAACAGCGCCGCATCGGATTTGGTAAAAGGTGCGGACTGGGCAGCGCCGGCATTGGCCACCAGAATATCGATCGGCTTACGCGTCGCTGCGGCTGCAACCGCGGCATTGACGGCATCCTGGTCCGTGACGTCAGCGACTTCCATGAAATGCGCCTCGCCGGCGGCCACCACCGCTTCCATCACCGCGTGGTCGCGGCCGATGATCGTGACCGTGGCTCCCCCGCTCGCCAGTGCGGCAGCGATGTTGCGGCCGATGCCACGGCCACCGCCGGTCACGAGCGCATGCGAGGAATGCGGCAGTCCGGGCATCGCGCAGGCTTTCCCGAATTGGGTTCGATCTCGACATTGCATATATTTTAAACTTCAAACTTTTGCAAGGAAGCGAACCATGGTCCGGCCGCCCGCGCAAAAATTGCTTTAGATATAAAATTATCGCTTCCCATCCCCTGCGGGCCTGTTAGCATCGGCAGCTCTGAACACCGGAGATTTGGCGTGCCTCTGTCTGCACCCCTGAAAACCGACGATGGCCGTTTCAGCTTTGAGGCGGCCGGCAGGCCCGGCCTGCGGCCGCTGGTGTTCTTGCATGGCATTGGCGGCGCGGCGCGCGCATGGCGCAGCCAGCTCGAAGTGTTCGGTGAGCGCTACCGTGCCGTGGCATGGGATATGCCTGGCTATGGCAGCTCATTGCCGCTCGCGCGCGTCAGCATCGCAACGCTCGCCGAGGCGTTGCAGGATTTCCTGCAAGAGATCGCTGCCGTCAGGCCGATCCTGGTCGGGCACTCGATTGGCGGCATGATCGTCCAGCAATGGCTGGTGAACAATCCCGATGGCGCCAGCGCCGTGGTGCTGGCGCAGACCAGCCCCGCCTTCGGCAAGGCAGACGGCGACTGGCAAAAATCCTTCATCGAGGCCCGGCTCGGTCCGCTCGATCGCGGCGAGTCCATGGCCTCGCTCGCGCCCGAGCTGGTCAAGGAACTGGTTGGCGATGATCCGGATCCGGAGGGAATGAGGATTGCGCGGGAATGCATGGCGAGCGTCCCCGAGGCGAGCTATCGCGCCTGCATGCTTGCGCTGTTGGGCTTCGATCAACGCCAGGCACTGAAGGACATCAAGGTTCGGACGCTGGTGCTGTCGGGCAGCAAGGACAGGAATGCGCCGGCGCCAATGATGGCCAAGATGGCAGGCTTCATCCCGTCGGCAAGCTATGTTGAGCTCGAAGGCGCAGGTCATCTCGTGAACCTCGAGCGCCCCAGCGCCTTCAATGCCGCGCTCGATCAGTTTCTCAAGACCAGTGTCATCAGCAGGGACGCAACGGAATCATGACCCTACAAGTTGGCAAAGGCGCAAGCGCGATCGACAAGGTCGCTCTCGATGCGCCGATCTTTGATCCCGCCGCCTTCCGCATCACCGATGAGCAGGCCGCAATCGTCGCACGCGCACGCGAGCTCGGGCAGACGGTGTTCGCAGGCCGCGCTGCCGCCTATGATCGCGAAGCGAGCTTTCCGGTCGAGAATTACGCGGATCTGCATCGTGCGGGCCTGCTCGGCATCTCAATCCCGAAACAGCACGGCGGCCTCGGCGCGGACTATCAGACCTATTCGCTCGCGGCCGCCGAGATCGGTCGCTACTGCGGAGCCACGGCCCTCACCTGGAACATGCATGTCTGCTCCACCCTGTGGTCCGGCCCGCTGGCCGATGATCTCGAGATGGATGCGGCGATGCGGGCGGAGCATGAGCGCCGTCGCGCGATTCACTACAAGCGTATCGTCGAGAGAGGGGCGATCTACTCCCAGCCATTTTCAGAAGGCGGCGCGGCGGCCGCGGGCGGCGTCGCCTTCGGCACGGAGGCGAAGCCGGTCAAAGGCGGGTGGATCGTCAACGGCAAGAAAATCTTCGCATCGCTCTCCGGCCATGCGGATTACTACGGCGTGCTCTGCACCGAGATCGCCGAAGGCGAGAAGGCGACGCGCCGCAACACGCTTTACCTTGCGATACCCGCAAAGACCGAGGGCGTTTCCGTCGTCGGCGATTGGGATCCCCTTGGCATGCGCGGCACCGTATCGCGAACGCTGTTGTTCAAGGATGTCTTTGTCGAGGAGGATGCGGCCCTGATGCCGCGCGGCGTCTATTTCCAGGCGGCGCTGGGCTGGCCCCACATGTTCCTCACGCTGTCGCCCGCCTATATGGGCCTGGCGCAGGCGGCCTACGATTTCACCGTGCGCTATCTGCGCGGCGAGGTTCCCGGCACGCCGCCCGTCAAACGGCGCATGTATCCGACCAAGCAGATCGCGGTGGCGCAGATGCAGATCAAGCTCGAGCAGATCAAGGCGATCTGGTTCCAGGCGGTGACCGAGGCGCGCGCCAATCCCAGCAAGGAACAGGTGCTGCGTGCCTATGCGGCGCAGTATTCAGTGATGGAAGGGGCCAACGAACTTGCGACGCTCGCGATCCGCACCTGCGGTGGCCAGGCCATGCTCAAATCGCTGCCGCTGGAACGCATCTATCGCGACAGCCGTTGCGGCGCGCTGATGCTGCCGTGGACGGCCGAGCTCTGCCTCGACCGCATCGGCAGGGAAGCGCTCTACGAGACCGGCGAAACGGACGATTAGCCGTGGATCTTTGCACGCTGATCGAGCGCAACGCGGCCTTTGCTCCGGACAAGGCCGCGATCCATTTCGAAGGCGCGACGTTGAGCTATGCCGTCCTGAACGCGCGCATTGAACAGGCCGCAAAAGCGCTCAAATCCGCGTTCGGCGTCAACAGGGGCGATCGCGTCGCGATCCTTAGCCTGAACCGGCCGGACTACCTGATGCTGCTCTATGCCTGCGCACGGCTCGGCGCGTTGCTGGTGCCGCTCAACTGGCGGCTGGCGGTCCCTGAGCAGCTGTTCATCCTGTCAGATGCGGGCGTAAAAGTGCTGGTGCTCGAGGAGGACTTCGCGGCAATCCTGCCGGCGCTCGCGGAAAAGCTGCCCGACACGGCCGTCATCGGCCTCGACTTCGCGCCGTCGCGCGGCATCACGTGGACCAGCATGCTGGCGCTTGCAGCTGGCGACGGTCGCAATCCGCATACCGATCTGTCCTGCCCGCTTCTGATCGTCTACACGTCAGGCACGACGGGGCGGCCCAAAGGCGCCGTGTTGCGCCAGGAGGCGCTGCTCTGGAACGGGGTGATGAGCCAGCATATGCATGCGCTCACCTCGGACGACCATGTGCTGACCGTGCTGCCATTTTTTCATGTCGGCGGCCTCAACATCCAGACCACGCCGGCGCTGCACCATGGCGCGACAGTCACGATCCACTCGCGCTTCACCCCCGATGCAACGCTGGCCGCTATCGCGCGCGACCGTCCGACCTTGACCGTGCTGGTTCCTGCCATTATCCAGGCCGTCACGGACCACCCTGGATGGGCCACGACAGACTTGTCGTCGCTGAAGGCGATCTCGACCGGCTCTACCATCGTGCCACAGCATCTGATCGACCGTTTTGTCGCGCGCGGAGTGCCCGTGCTGCAGGTCTATGGCTCGACGGAGACCTGTCCAATCGCTATCTACACGAGACTAGGTGGTGACCTTTCTCGCGAAGGTTCGACCGGCCTGCCCGGACTGTGCTGCGAGGCGACCATTCTCGACGATGCGGGGCATGAATTGCCGGCGGGCGCCACGGGAGAGATTGCAATCCGCGGCCCCAACGTGTTCTTCGAATATTGGGGCAATGAACAGGCGACGCGCGAGGCACTGCATGACGGCTGGTACCGCAGCGGCGATATCGGCCGCCGCGACGCGGATGGCTATTTCTGGGTTCACGATCGCAAGAAGAACCTGATCATCTCCGGCGGCGAGAACATCTACCCGGCGGAAGTCGAGCGCGTGCTCATGGAGCACCCGGATGTCGTCGAATGCGGCGTGATCGGGCGGGCGGATCAACGCTGGGACGAGGTGCCGATCGCCTATGTGATCACACGCTCCGAGAGCCGAGTCGAGGCGGAGGAGCTGAAGGCGCACGTGCAGTTGCAGCTGGCGCGCTTCAAGGTGCCACGTGATATCATATTTGTGGAGGAATTGCCGCGAACTGCCCTGGGCAAGGTTCAGCATTTCATGCTGAAACAGCTCGACATGCAATCGCGCATGTCGGGAGGTGCAAGTTGAAAGTCGCGGTACTGGGCGGGGGCAACGGCTCATTCTCCGCTGCTGGAGACTTCGCACTTCAAGGCCACGACGTGCGGCTGTGGCGCCGCGACACGGAGGCGGTCGCTGCGCAGCGAGCGGCCGGCTCGCGCATCCTGGTCAAGGACTCGAAGGGACAGCATGAGGTCACGCTGTCTCTGGTGACGACCGACATCGGCGAGGCGGTTCGCGAAGCCGAGTTGATCCTGTGCCCGGCGCCGGCCTTCGCGCAAGAGGACATTGCGCGCGCGCTGGCGCCTCACCTGCGCGACGGCCAGGTCGTGTTTCTGCCGCCGGCCACCTTCGGCACGATGATCTTCGCGAAGGCGGCACGCGAGGCCGGAAATCGAGCCAGTGTCAGCTTCGCTGAAACGGGCACCCTGCCCTGGCTGACCCGCAAACACGGTCCGTTCGACGTCGCCATCACCATCCGCGCCAAACGGCTGCCGGTCGGTGTTTTCCCGCTGCGCAGCGCCGATCATGCTCTGGATGTGATCGGACGCGCATTTCCCGGCGCAATCGAGCCCTGCGGTGATGCGCTCTCGGGAGCTCTAATGAATGCTGGGCCGATCATCCATCCGCCGCTGATCGTCATGAACGCCGGCCCGATCGAGCATTTCGAGCGCTGGGACATTCACAAGGAAGGCACCCAGGCCGCGATCAGGCGCGTCACCGACGCGCTGGATGCGGAGCGTATCGCCGTCCGCGAGGCGCTCGGCTACGGCGCACCGCATTTTCCGCTGGCGCATCACTATGCGAAAGAGGGCGAGATCTGGATGTATGGCCGCGGCTCCCACGACCGCCTGACCGATTCCGGTGACTGGCGCGAACGGATCGTGCTCACCAACCATCGCTATATGCGCGAAGACCTTCGGCTCGGCCTGTCGCTGCTGGTCTCAATCGCCGAACTGGCGGACGTCGCGACGCCGCTTGCACGATCATTTCTTGCCATCGGTGGCGCCATCTGCAGCGAAGATTTCTTGAGGACAGGCCGGACGCTCGCAAGCCTTGGGCTTGGCAATCTCAACCGGAGCGAGTTGCAGGGTCTGTTGCGCGAGGGTCTTGCGGCATGAACGCGGACCGTCCTGCAATCGCCTGCCTCGGTGCAGGACGCATGGGCCGCGGCATTGCGGTTGCGTTCGCCTATGCGGGCCACGCCGTCAGGATGATCGACGTCAAGCTGCGATCGGCCGAGCAGTTTGCGACGCTTGAGGTGGATGCACTCGGCGAAGTGACGAAGACGCTTGCGAGCCTGACCCGCTTCGGGTTGCTCAAGGATACGGATGCTCAGACGATCATGAGCCGGGTCTCGGTCGTTCCGGCAGCCGAAGGCTCCGCCGCTCTTGCAAACGCCGGCCTCGTGTTCGAGGGCGTTCCTGAGGTGGTCGAGCTCAAGCGCGAAGTTCTGGCTGCAGCGTCGAAATCGGTCGGGCCGGATGTCATCATCGCCTCCACGACGTCGACCATCCTGGTCGACGATCTCTCAGGGGCAGTCGAGAATCCTGGCCGGTTTCTGAATGTCCATTGGCTCAATCCAGCCTACCTCATTCCTCTGGTCGAGGTCTCCCCAGGTGCTGCGACCGATCCCGCGGTCATCGCCAGGGTGAAGGATCTGCTCGAGGGAATTGGCAAGGTGCCCGTGGTCTGCGCGGCGCGACCTGGCTTCATCGTACCTCGCATCCAGGCGCTGGCGATGAACGAGGCGGCGCGAATGGTCGAAGAGGGCGTTGCCAGCGCCGAGGACATCGACAAGGCCATCCGGTTCGGCTTCGGCTTTCGCTACGCAGTGCTTGGCTTGCTGGAATTCATCGATTGGGGTGGCGGCGATATTCTCTATTATGCGAGCCGGTACCTGGCGGGCGCACTCGGCAGCGACCGTTATCGGGCCCCGGAGGTCATCTCGCGGAATATGCGCGAGGGGCGGATCGGCTTGCGTACCGGCGCTGGCTTTCTCGACTATTCGGGCCTTGATGTCGACGCCTATCGCGAGCGGCGGTTGTCCGAGCTGGTCGACATGCTCAGGCACTTCGGCCTGGCCCGCCCGCCGGTGCTTTGACATCAGCCAAACACGTCCTGAAGCACGCCTTCGCGGACAACGGCGACGCCGTCGAGTTCGATGGTCGTGCCCATCATCGGCAAGTCGAAATGTCCAGCGGTATAGCGGCCTGCAAACTCGTTGGCCCCCGTCGAGAACAGGAAATTACCGGAGACGGCGCGGAGCTCGGTACCGTTCGTGTCACGCTGATCGTACATTGAGAGCGCTTCATAGCGCGCGCCGGGGTTCATGCCGAATCCGACATGCGACACGGCGTAAGCCTCGCGATCCCCCCAGGCGGCAAGATAGGCCCGCATCATCGCGGCATCCGCGCCCTCGCCTTCGAGATCGACGACATAGTCGTCCTTCAGGGTCATTTTCACCGGTGAGCTCAGGTACCGCTTGAAGGTGAGATTGATGTCGCCAGGGGCCATCACCAACGTCCCGTTGACGGTCCGGCTCTTCGGGAAGCTCACGACGATGCCGCCCGGCCAATGCGCCAGCGTGCCGGGCTTGTCCGTCCAGCCCCATACCCCCACGGTGGAGGCGCCGACCATGTCGACATCGAGCGCGGTCCCAGCCTTTGAGGTCACGCGCATCCGCTTCGTGCCGCGCAGCATTTTGGCGGCAGCCCGCACCCGCCTCTCCAGGGCCGGATCGGGTACCATTCGTTCGAGTGCTTCGGGATGCTCGTTGGAGATCACGAGGATGCGGGCACCGGCCTTTAGAATTTCTGGCGTCTCCGGCGCATGCATCAGTCCTTCGATGGTGCAGTCGACCACGAAGCCGGCCTGCTGCAGCGCCGTTACAACGGGCGCGAGCCGCTGGATCGCCTCGCTGGCGCCCGTCGAGCGCACCGGAACTGCATGCCTGTTACGCGGCGTCGGCACCACGAGATGAAACGGCTTCGCGCCCATCCGCAACAGCGCGAGCTCGGCCAGGTGCACATTGAGCGCGCGGGATTGTGTCTCCGAAAGGATGGCCGCCACGTCCCCGGCCTTTACCGCACAACGTTCGAAGATCTCGCAGAACGCGTCGATCCACTTCGCCTCGATGCGATCTGCCAGCATGTGCTCTCTCCAGTTGACGGGATGGATCAGACTTCCGGAAACCCGCGCAATAGATACGATCGGGCCGCCTGCAGCAAGCCATTGAGGATCAGCCCAAGCAGCGAGATCGTGATCAACGGCACGAACATGTCAACCGCCTGAAACGTGCGCGCGGCCGTGATCAAGACATGCCCGAGGCCGTCTGTCGATGTGATCATCTCGGCGAGGAACACCACGATGCATGAGATGACAAGGCCAATGCGGCAGCCGGTCAGGATCGAGGGAGCTGCTGCGGGGAGTATGACCTTGAAGAGGATTCCGCGCCGCGGCGTGCCCGCCGCCATCGCCGACCAGATGAGCTTCTGCTCGACCGTCGAAGCGCCGTAATATGTCGACAGCAGGATCGGAAACAGCGCGTCTGCCGCAACGAGCGTGATCTTGGATTCGTGGCCGAAGCCAAGCAGGAGGAGAAGCGCGGGGTAGAGCGCCACCTTCGGCAATGGAGCCAGCACACGGACAATCGGACGCACCGCAGCGTTGATCGAGGGACTGACCGCGGCCGCGAGCCCTATGGCAACGCCGAGAACCACCGCGATCGAGAATCCAGCAAACAGCCGGAACAGGGTAGACAGGATCTCCTGATCGAAGCTTGTCGTGACCAGCTGCCGCGCCATTCGCATGAAGACGAGGCCAGGGGGCGGCAGAAGCGTCGCCGGCGCGAAGCCGAATGAGACCGCGCCCTGCCAGATCACCAGCAAGAGCATGATGGGGGCGAGCCCCAAGAGAACATCGCTGGCGATACCGCGTCCCTTCATGAGAAGCTCAATGGTATGTCGAACTGCGGTTCGGACCATCGCACCAGCCGCTCCCGCATCCGTTCGAATGCGGCATCGAGGCAAATGCCCATCGCACCGACGATGATGATCATGGCATAGACGGTATCGTACTGTCCCATGTCGAGCGCATTGAACAGGATGTTTCCGGCACCGGACTGCCGGGCGATCATCTCGCTCGTGACCATGGTGATCAGCGCCAGCACCAGCCCCGTGCGGCAGCCGGTGAGAATATCCGGCAGCGCTGCCGGCAGAACAACGCGGATCAGCCGCTCAAGAGCTGACAACCCCATAGCCGCACCCGACCACAACATCTTCTCCTCGACCGCCTTCGCGCCCTCGAAGCTGTGGTAGATGACGGGCAGGCTGACACCGAGAAAAATCACCAGGGTCTTTGAGAGATCGCCGACGCCGAGCCAGAGCATGATGATCGGCATCAGCGCAGCCTTCGGCACCGGATAAATCACCATCAGCAAGGGATTGAAGAAGGAGGCGACGCCTCGACTGCGTCCCATGATGAGACCCAGCGGGATGGAAACGACCACCGCCACGGCGAAGCCGACCGCCATCCGGCGCAGCGACGCCAGGATATTGACCAGCGATTCCTTGTCACCAAGGATCGAGGGGATGGCCCGAATGGAATCGAGCGCGGTCGGGAAGCTATCGTTGTTCAAGACCAGCGCCGCGACCTGCCAGACCGCAAGCAATCCAAGGCAAGCCAGAAACGGCGCGAGGCGCGCGATGAGAGCGCGCAGCGTCATGGTTGCAGCTCAGCATCGCCGGCATCATCGAACATGCGTTCTATGTCGACGACATATTTCTGGTAACGCGGATCGAGCAGGAGCTCTGTACGGCGACGCGGACGTGGCAGGTCGATATCGATGATCTGCTTGATCCGGCCTGGCGAGCGGCTCATCATCACCACCCTGTCCGAAAGAAACACCGCCTCGTCCACCGAGTGCGTCACGAACAGGACCGTCTTGCGATCGCGCTCCCAGATGTTGAGCAGATCGTTCTGCAGGCGCGTCCGCGTATGCGCATCGAGAGCGCCGAAGGGCTCGTCCATCAGCAGCACTTCGGGATGGTAGGCCAGCGTCCGCGCCAGCGCGACGCGCTGTTTCATCCCGCCGGACAGCTCCTTGGGATAGAAATGCTCGAAGCCCTTTAGCCCGACCATTTCGATCAGTGCGCGGCCTTGCGCTTCCGCCTCGGCAGCTTTGACGCCCTGCTGACGCGGGCCATACATCACATTGCCGAGCACGCTCTTCCAGGGGAAGAGCGCAAACTCCTGAAACACCGGCCCCCGATCTGGCCCCGGACCGGTAATGGGGCTGCCCTTCATCCTCGCGACGCCCTGGGTCGGATTGACGAAGCCGCCGACGATGTAAAGGAGGGTCGACTTGCCGCAACCCGATGGACCAAGAATTGAAACAAAGGCGCCATCGTTAATGGTCAGCGAAATATCCGACAATGCCAGATGATCCTGATGCGACGATGTCTGGAACACCTGCGAAACGTGATCAATCTCGATCATGGGGATCGCGGGATTCGCGACAGGCGCGGCTTCCACCTTAAGTTCGGATCGCGAAGGCATCAGGTTCATACTCGCCGCTCTCTCTCGAGGTCAGGTGCAAACATAGCCGAAAACGGCGAGCCTTGGCGATGCGGGTTTCATGCCAACAGTGCCCACATTTGGCTAATCGAACCATGGCCATTCCGCTGGCCCCTCATGCGTGACGGCCCCCTGCGGCGCCTGGCCAACCAGACGCGCGTATTTTGCCAGCGCTCCCGCCCGATGCCGCGGCGGTCGCGGTTTCCAGGCCTTGCGGCGCTCAACCAGCTCCGCCTCGTCGATCAGCAGATCCATGCGGTGCGCGGCGGCATCAATCCGGATACGGTCGCCATCGCTCACCAGCGCCAGCGGACCCCCCACGAAGGCTTCCGGCGAGACATAGCCGATGCACATCCCGCGCGTCGCGCCGGAGAAGCGGCCGTCCGTGATCAGGGCAACCTTCTCGCCCATTCCCTGTCCGTAGATGAGCGCAGTCACTCCGAGCATCTCGCGCATGCCAGGGCCGCCGACGGGCCCTTCGTTGCGGATCACCAGCACTTCGCCGGCGGCATAGTTGCGGTTACGGACCGCTTGGACGCAAGTCTCTTCGTCCTCGAACACCCGCGCCAATCCTTCGAAACTCAGGCTCTTCAGACCCGCGACCTTGATAACTGCCCCATCTGGACAGAGATTGCCCTTCAGAACTGCCACTCCGCCATCCGGCATGATCGGCTTCTGTGCCGGATAAATGACCTCGCCATCGGGCGCCTTCGCGCTTCCATATTCCTCAGCGATCGTTCGGCCAGTGATGGTCGGGCAACTGCCCTCGATGTAGCCGCTTTCGATCAAGGTACGAATGACTACGGCTGTACCGCCGACATCATAGACATCCTTCGCCGTGTATTTGCCGCCTGGTCGGAGATTACCGATCAACGGCGTGCGCGCAAAAACTTCGCCGACATCGTCGATGGTAAACCGGATGCCGGCTTCGTTGGCGATCGCCGGAAGATGCAGCGCCGCATTGGTCGATCCACCGGTCGCAGCCACGATAGCCGCAGCATTTTCCAGCGCCTTGCGGGTGACGACGTCACGCGGCAGCGGGCCGCCGCGCTCCAGCATCTGCATCACCAGGCGCCCGGCCTGCCGAGCGATCTGCGCGCGCTCCGGATAGACGCCGGGAATCATGGACACGTTGGGCATCGTCAGGCCCAGCGTCTCGGACACCATCGCCATGGTATTTGCGGTGAATTGCCCGGCGCAGGCACCGATGGTAGGAAGGCAATTCCGCTCGATGCCAAGAAGGGTGGCCTGATCGACTTCGCCGGTCATGAAGCCGCCGACCGCCTCATAGGAATCGAGCACTGTCAGCGTCCGGCCGTTGAAGCGGCCCGGCAACGCGCTCCCACCGTAGATGAAGATCGAGGGGACGTTGCAGCGGATCATGCCCATCATCACGCCGGGCAACGTCTTGTCGCAACCGCCGAAGCCGATGAGGGCATCATAGGCCAGCCCATGAACGACAGCTTCGATCGAGTCCGCAATCAACTCCCGCGAGAACAGCGAAAACTTCATGCCCTCGTGATTCATGCTGATCCCGTCGGACACCGAGACGGTGGCGAACTCGCGGGGACAGCCGCCGCCCTCCGTGATCCCCTCCTTGGCAGCGGCGACCTGGAAATCATGCGTCATGTTGCAGGGCGTCTGCTCGCCCTTCATGCTGACAACCCCGATCATCGGCTTTGCCAGCGACGCGTCATCCAGGCCCATGGCGCGCATGAAGGCGCGGTGCGGCGCGCGATCCAGCCCGTCGGTCGTTACCCGTGACCGCCATTTTTTCATACGCGCAAATCTCCACAGCGCGGTCCGGCCGCCGCCAGGACGCTCATCCAACGCTTCGTTTCGGACGCGAGCCTATTGCAACGGAGCAACGATCGTCGGGTGCTTGAATTGAGCGACGTCCATCTTCGGCAGCATGCCTGTCTCGGCATAGATATCGAGCATCTTCTGAATCGCCGGAAAATTCGGTGCAGCGCCCGGATCCCTGCCGAAATCATTGTCCTTCAACAGATAGGTGTCGAGCACCGGAATCGGGGCCTTCAACACTTCAGAAACAACTTTTAAAGTCTCCTCGCGGTTGGCCAGCGCCTTCTTCATGCCCAAGGTGATGTCCCGCACGTAAGCCCTTACCAAATCGGGGTTCTTGTCGACAAAATCGGCGCGACAGGCTTCCAGAATGTGCACGATGTTTGGCATCGCCTGGGACAGGGAGAAGAGCTTGCGGGTGCCCCCTTTTGCTTCGGCGCGCGCCGCAAAGGGCTGGTTCATATTCACCGCATCAACACGGCCCTGACGGAGCGCGTCCTCGGAAACGGCGAAACCGACTTCGACCAGCTTGATGTCCTTGGCCGGGTCGACGCCGTTCTGCTTCAAGAGCATGTTGAACGGCCCCTGGGTGCCGCCACCGATCACGGAGATGCCGACCGTCTTGCCCTTCAGATCCGCAATGGTCTTGATCGGCGAGTTATCCATGACGGCCCAGTAGACCGAGAAGCCGCCCGGCTTCTCGAACACGTGTTGTGCTACGATGTAGGCCTTGAGATTGCCGCCGACGACTCCGTTGGCGAGAGAGAGCGGCGCCTGGGTCGCACAATCAAGCGCGCCCGCGGCAAGCGCCTGGGTCATCGGCGCGGTGCCCTGGAATTGCGTCCATTCGACATTATAGGTCTTGCCAAGATCGGGAAACTCGGCGGGACGGCGCATCATCCAGTATTTCGATTCCTCGGCGGGAATGGTCCATCCGACGCGGATGGTCTGCTGCGCCTCCGAGACACGCGCACCAGCCAGCAAGAAAACCACCGTTCCCGCAACCAGGCCCCATTTCGAAACTGTCCGCATACGCCCCACTCCCGTGTTTCGGCCCCTGAAAGGCGCCTCAAGCCCGACGTAAGGTCCAAATCTTTCATGGTTCAAACAATCAGGCAAGCCATTGGAGGCTTTGGTCATGATTGT
>DASREP010000104.1:0-111139 GCA_035652015.1 Bradyrhizobium sp.
ATCAAGGAAAACGTGCGCAACGCCATCCAGAGTGGCGAGGCAGAAGCGCCGAAGAAAGAACAACGCTATGGCTGACCCCGTCCTCAAGTTTCCACCCGAGCAGAAGGGCGCGCCCTCAGGCCGCCCGACCAAGAAACTCGCCGCGGAGCCGCGTCGCCGGCTGATGGCCGCGCTGCGGCGCTATCGCCGCTTCCTGTTGCTCGTCGTGTTGCCGCTCGCGGCTGGGATCGGCGGGCTCGTGTTCTATCTCAATGGCGGCCGCTACGTCACCACCGACGATGCCTATGTCGGCGCGCAGAAGGTGCTCATTACCCCCGATATCTCCGGCAAGATCATCAAGGTCGTGGTCAAGGAGGGGCAGAACGTCAAGCAGGGCGACGAGCTGTTCGAGATCGATCCCGAGCCGTTCCAGCTTGCGCTGAACCAGGCCAAGGCGCAGCTCGCGCAGGCCAAGACCACCTACGACAACCTGGTCGCCAACGTGAAAATCTACGGCCAGATGCTGGAGCTTGCCGAGCGGGGCATGGAGCTGAAACAGCGCGACGTCGACCGCAAGCAGCAGCTCGTCAACCAGAAGGTCGGCTCGCAGCTCGACCTCGACAATTCCGCCACGGGCCTCGTCACCGCCGGCGCGCAGGCGCAATTCGTCAAGCAGAACCTGTCAAACGCCAAGGCGCAGCTGCTCGGCAACCCTGATTTGCCGATGGCGGAGTTTCCGCCCTACGCCCAGGCCAAGGCGCAGCTCGACATGGCGCAGCGCAATCTCGACCACACCGTGCTGCGCGCGCCGATGGATGGCGTTGCAACCCAGGTGGAGCAGATCCAGCTCGGCCGCTTCGTTGCCGCCGGCACGCCGGTGTTCTCGATCATCGACGTCGCCCATCCCTGGGTCGACGCCAATCCGAAGGAAAGTGATTTTACCTATGTCGGCGAAGGCCAGCCGGTGACGCTCGATGTCGACGCGTTTCCGAATCATGTGTTCAAGGGCCATGTCGGCTCGCTGTCGCCGGGCACGGGCGCGCAGTTCGCGATCCTGCCGCCGCAGAACGCCACCGGCAACTTCGTCAAGGTGGTGCAGCGCGTGCCGGTGCGGATCTATTTCGACATGGACGATCCGTTCGTGAGGAGATTGAAGGCCGGCATGAGCCTCTATGCCAGCATCGACACCGGCCACACGCGCTCGCTGGCCGGGCTATTCGGCTTCGCGCCGGCGGTCGCCGGCCACCAGGACTAGCCAGCGATGTCGCCGACCACGCTGCCAGCCGCCGCGATGGTTCCCGGCCTGCGCCGGAACATGGTGACGATCTGCGCCATGACGGCGACCATCATGCAGGCGCTCGATACCACCATCGCCAATGTCGCGCTGCCCTATATGCAGGGCTCGCTGTCGGCCTCGCAGGACCAGATCAACTGGGTGCTCACCTCCTACATTGTCGCGGCCGCCATCATGACCGCGCCGGTCGGCTGGATCGCCAACCGCTTCGGGCGCAAGCGCACCTTCATCATCTGTTCGGCCGGCTTCACCGTCGCTTCGGTGCTGTGCGGGCTTGCGCAGGACATCAACCAGATGGTGCTGTTCCGCCTGCTGCAGGGCGTGTTCGGCGCGGCGCTGGTGCCGCTGTCGCAGGCGGTGATGCTCGACTACTACACCCTGCAGGAACGCGCCAAAGCGATGTCGATCTGGGGCATGGGCGTGATGATGGGGCCGATCATGGGACCATCGCTCGGCGCCTGGCTCACCGAGACCTATTCCTGGCACTGGGTGTTCTTCGTCAACATCCCCTTCGGCTTCGTCACCGTGCTCGGGCTCGTCATCTTCATGGACGAGACCAGGCAGGAGCACGAGCTGCGCTTCGACTGGTTCGGCTTCGGCGCGCTGGCGGTCGCGATCGGCGCGCTGCAGCTTGCGCTCGACCGCGGCGAGCAGCTCGGCTGGCTGGAATCGAACGAGATCCTGGCCGAGTTCATCATCGCCGCCGTTGGATTCTACTTCTTCCTCGCGCACTCCTTCACGACGGCAAACCCGTTCGTGCGGCTGGCGCTGTTCAAGGACCGCAATTTCCTCACCGGCTGCATCTTCATGACCGTGATGGGGCTCGTGCTCTATTCCACCATGGCACTGGCCTCGCCCTATCTGCAGAACGTGATCGGCTATCCCATCATCACCGCAGGCGGCCTCCTGGCGAGCCGCGGCTTCGGCACCTTCTTTGCCATGATGCTGGTCGGACGGCTGATGCGCTATTTCGAGGCGCGTACGCTGATCATCACCGGGCTCATCATCACCGCCGGATCGCTGTTCCAGATGACGGGATGGACCGACCAGACCCAGGCGCCGGAGATCGTGACCGTCAGCGTGACCCAGGGTTTCGGCTTCGGCCTCGTCTTCGTGCCGCTATCGACGGTGGCGTTCATGACCCTGCCGAACACGCTGCGCACCGACGGCACATCGATGCTGACCCTGGTGCGCAATGTCGCAAGCTCGATCGGCATCTCCATCGTCATCGCACAACTCACCGAAGGCGGCCGCCGCACCTACGCGATCCTGTCCGAGCACATCAGCCCATTCAACCAGGCGCTGCAGATGCCCGATGTCAGCCGCCTGATCAACCTGAACACCGATGCGGGGCGCGCGCTCGCCGACGTGATGGTGGCCCTGCAGGCGCAGATCATCGCCTTCTCGCACGATTATCAGCTGGTGATGGTCTTCATCCTCTGCTCCATCCCGCTCGCCATCATGATCGGCTCGACCAAGGCCGCGCTGCGCAGCCAGGCCGGCGGCGCGGCGGAGCAGCATGCGGTGATGGAGTAGGCGCGCAAGGCCCGGGCTGCCCGGGCGGGGATCATGGTCAGGCTGACCTTCGCCGGTTGTCGACAGCTCCGGCGTTGATCGAGCCGCGGACGGTCTCGACCAGGACGGACTGCAGCGACGCGAGGTTTGTGGACACGGTGGAGATCGCCCCGCGCACCTCGGCGGCACGTTCGTTCACCGAATCGGCGTCCCTGCTCACGGCGACGATCTTGGCCGACACCTCCTTGGCCGCTGCGGCCGACTCGGAGATGGAGCGGGCGATTTCGCGCGTCGCAGCGTCTTGCTCCTCCATGGCCGCGGCCACGGAGCTCGCCACCCCGTCGATCTCGCTGATATGGCTGCCCATCGCTTCCACCGCGTCGACCGCCGCCTGGGTCGAGCTCTGAACCTCGGCAATCAGGCGCGAGATCTCGTCGGTCGATTTCGCCGTCTGGTCCGACAGCGATTTGACCTCGGCGGCGACCACCGCGAAGCCGCGACCCGCGTCGCCGGCGCGCGCCGCCTCGATCGTCGCATTGAGGGCGAGCAGGTTGGTCTGGCCGGCAATTCCGCCGATCAGGTCGGACACCTCGGCGATCTTCCGGACCGAGATGGCGAGGGTCTGGATGGTCGACGTGGCCTGTTCGCGACCGGCGACGGCCGACCTTGTTACCGTGCTCGCCCGGGTGACTTGCGTTGCGATTTCCCGGATCGACGCCGTCAATTGCTCGGCCGCAGTCGAGACCGTCTGGGCGCTGGCGAGGGCGTGCTCGGATGCGTTCGCCACCGCCTGGGATTCCTGCGACAGCGCTGACGCGATCTCCGACAGGCTCGTGGCAGCCTTTTCCACTCCGCGCGCCGCCGTGCTTGCTGTCTCCACCGACGCACCGGATTCGCGCTCGACCGCGTCGGCCATTTGAAGCAGGGCCTTTCGCTTCGTCTCGGCGGCTTCCGCCTCCGCACGGGCCTGTTCGTCGCGGAGACGCCCGCGCTCGATCGCCGCATCCTTGAACACCTGCAGCGCACTCGCCATGGAGCCGACCTCATCGCGCCGATCGGCGAACGGCACCTCGGCGCCAAGATCCCCCGCCGCAAGCTGTTGCATCGCAGCTGTCATCCGCACGATCGGTCGGATCACGCCCAGCGCAATCGCGAGCAGTCCCGCGACGATCAGCGCGAGCACCGCCGCCGATACTGACCAGACCACGTAGGAGATCGAAGTCTCGCGCTCGCCGGCGAGCTTTTCAGTGTCGGCATTCATCCGGTTTGCGCGCTCGACGAGCGCGTCGATGATCCCGCGATGGGCCGCGTAGACGGACTTCAGGTTCTGGTAAGCCCGCTCCGCGTCGCTGGGCCTGGCGGCCGCGAGCGCCGGCAGAAGGTCATCCGATACCAATTTCCAGAATTTCTGAACCTCGGCGTCGGACTGCACGATCAGCGCCGTTTTGAGATCGGGCGCGAGGTTCGAGGCGCTCCAATAGCTCTTGCGATCGTCGTAATCTTTGCGCAGCTGCACAAGACGCTCGCGATGGGAGGCAAGCTGATCCGGCTCGCGCATCGCCAGCGTGGCCTCCAGATACGCTTCCAGCACATAGGCGGGCGGCGGCAGAATATCCGCGATAAGGTCGTTGCCCAGCTTGATATCTGTGTAGAGCGGGCCGCCGACCTTCAATTCACGCAATGCGTAATTGCCGGTGGCAACGACGGCAACAAAGCCGATGGTCAGGACAAGGCCAAAGCCGATGATTGCAGTGGAGATGGAGAGGCGCAATTTCATTGGATATCCGGAAAAGCGGGACGTAATCGATGTCCGAATCTACGCCGGAGGCATCAACAGAGACTGAAATCTCCTATCGGAAACACGCAATATCCGTAGTTCTGCGGGGATCATGCGAATGGGTCCGAACAACGGCGAGCCTCCCTTAACGGCTGCGCGGCGAATTGCTGTAATGAGCTCTTCAAGAGCGATTCGCTTGGGGGCGGAAACGCGATGTTGTTCGAGAGGATGTTTGCGCTCAGGCGCTCTGACATCATCAGATGCTCCGATCTGGATAGTTTCCGTCCGCTCGAGTTTGCCAGCGGGGCCAAGAGCCTGCCGCTTGATCCGAAAAACTTCTCCTCTGTGCACGCAACGGTTCATCTTCCTGCGTGTCAGATCGTGATGCAGCGATCGTTTCCGCGCATTCTGGACGCCAGCTATCAAGCCAAGGGCATCCTGCTCGGCATTCCGCTCGACCAGCACGTTCGGCTGCTGGCGAATGGCACAGAGATCGATTCGGACACGATTCTTGCTGTCTCCGGCAACGCAGGCGGGAAGATCGTCGAGCCCAGGCACAATCTGTATGCGCTGATCCGCCTGGAGCCGGAAATCAGCGATCGCGGATGGTTCGACCGACCCGGCGTTCTTCACCTGTTCAATTCGCCGCCGGCCGCCCTGGAGAATGTCCGGGAGACGCTTTTCGCAATCATTGAAGCCGCAATGCGTCATGCGCAGGACGCAACGAGTGCGCAGGCCCTGCAGGAAGAACTGCTACAAGCGCTCGATGGACTATGGTTCGCCGACGAAACCCAGCCGAACGTCGTTCGCGCATCCCTCATGCGCTACGGCAGCATCGTCGATCGCATCGACGCCTGGATCGCCGCCAATCCAACCCGCGCCATCTATAGCGCCGAGCTCGCGGCGAGTTGCGGCGTATCGGTCCGGACCCTGGGCTCGGCAGTGCTCGCGATCCGCGGCGTCAACCTGCATCGTTACCTCAGGCTGAAACGCTTGTGGCGCAGCCGTGCTCTGCTTGCTGCAGGCGGCAGCGGGCTCACCGTCAAGTCTTGCGCACTCGCCAACGGCTTCACCCATTTCGGCGAGTTTGCCCGCCTCTACAAGACCACGTTCGGCGAGATGGCCTCGCAAACGCTTGCGCGCGCGAGGACGTGAGGCGCGGATCTCATACGTCGAAAAACACCGTCTCGCTGTCGCCCTGCAGGCGGATGTCGAGGGTGTAGACGCCGTCGCCTTTACGGCTTGCGATCAGCGTGGCGCGGCGATCGGCGGGCACCAGCGCCAGCACCGGATCGGCAGTGTTCGCCGCCTCGTCGGCGAAATAGATCCGGGTGTAGAGATGCCGCAGCATGCCGCGGCCGAATACGGCGAGCAAAATATGCGGGGCCTGCGGCTTGCCGTCGGGATCGGGCACCGAACCCGGCTTGATGGTATCGAAGGAATAGGCGCCGTTGTTATCGGTGCCGCAACGGCCGAAGCCCCTGAACGCCGCATTCGGCAGTGCTCGCTTGTCCTGCGGATCGGCGAAGCGACCCTGGGCATCGGCCTGCCAGACTTCCAGCATGCAGTCGGGGACGGCGACGCCATCGCCGTCGAACACCCGGCCCTCGATGCGGATGCGCTCACCCGAGACGTCTGCGGTAATCAAGTTGCTGGTGAAGGCGTCGTTCCAGTCGTACTGGCCGACGGGTGTCAGGCCATATTTGAAGAACGGGCCGACGGTCTGCGATGGGGTGATGCCGTCCTGCTTGTTCGCCACTTAGCTGTTCTCCATAGGCGTGGCGCTCGCGCCGCGCAGCACGATGTTGAAGCGGTAGCACAGCGCCCATTCCGGCTGGGTGTTCTCCAGGTCGAATGACGAGACCATGCGCAGGCGCGCCTTCTCGTCCGGCACCGAATTGAAGATCGGGTCGAACGCAAACAGCGGATCGCCCGAGAAATACATCTGCGTCACCAGGCGCGAGACGAAGGAATGCCCGAACACCGAGAAATGGATATGCGCCGGGCGCCAGGCATTGTGGTGATTGCCCCAGGGGTAGGCACCGGGCTTGATGGTGACGAAGCGGTAATAGCCCGAGGCATCCGACTGCGCGCGGCCGGCGCCGGTGAAGTTGGGATCGAGCGGCGCCGGATGCTGGTCGCGGACATGGATGTAGCGGCCGCAGGCATTGGCCTGCCAGATCTCGACCAGCGTGTTCGGCACGCCGCGACCGTCCTCGTCCAGCACATGGCCGTGCACGATGATGCGCTCGCCGAGCGGCTCGCCCTTGTGCTGGGTGGTGAGGTCGGCGTCCCCAGCGCGCACCGTCTCATGGCCATAGACCGGGCCGGTCAGCTCGGACAGGGTATGGCGCATCGGGATCAGCGGCTTCTGCGGCGCGCGCTTGATCGAGCTCTTGTACTCGGGCGACAGCGGCAAAGGATGCGCGCCATTGCTCTTGACGGGATAGACGAATGTCATGGCGAACTCCTCCCGGGGCCCACACTTCAATATCAGGTTGATATCAGGGGCCCGCGACCAATGTCGCGATCATTATATCATATAACTAATCAGGAAAAGCGCCATCAAGGCGCTTTTCCGATTGTTCATTCAGTTCAGCTTCTCGATCGCGACTGCGACGCCCTGGCCCACGCCGACGCACATGGTGGCGAGCGCAAGCTTGCCGCCGCGCCTTTCCATGCCATGGACCGCGGTGAGCGCAAGCCGGGCGCCGCTCATGCCGAGCGGATGGCCGAGCGCAATCGCGCCGCCATGCGGATTGACGAAATCGGCATCCTCCTTGACGCCGAGCTGGCGCAGGCAGGCGATGCCCTGCGAGGCGAACGCTTCATTGAGCTCGATCAGGTCGAAATCGCTGATCTTCTTGCCCAGCCGCTCCATCAGCTTGCGCGTGGCCGGCACGGGGCCGATGCCCATGATGCGCGGCGGCACGGCAGCCGACGCCAGCCCGAGAATGCGCGCTCGCGGCGTCAGACCATGCTTCTTCACCGCGGCTTCGGAAGCCAGGATCATCGCCGCCGCGCCGTCATTGACGCCCGACGCATTGCCGGCGGTGACCGTGCCGGGATTGCGCACGATCGGCTTCAGCTTTGCCAATCCCTCCAGCGTGGTCTCGGGCCGCGGATGCTCGTCCTTGTCGACCGTGATGGGGCCGGCCTTGCCGCCGGGCGCCATGACCGGCGTGATTTCCTCGGCGAAATAGCCCGAGGCGATCGCAGCCCCCGCGCGCTGCTGGGAGCGGATCGCGAACGCGTCCTGGTCGGCGCGGGAGATCTGGAATTCCTCGGCGACGTTCTCACCGGTCTCGGGCATGGCATCGACGCCATATTGTTGCTTCATCAGCGGATTGATGAAGCGCCAGCCGATCGTGGTGTCGAAGATCTCGGCCGAGCGCGAGAACGCCTCCGCGGCCTTGCCCATCACGAACGGTGCGCGCGTCATGGATTCGACCCCGCCGGCAATCGCCAGATCGATCTCGCCGGCGCGGATCGCACGTCCCGCGGCACCGACGGCATCGAGGCCCGATGCGCAGAGGCGGTTCAAGGTCTGGCCCGGAACTGAATCGGGGAGACCAGCGAGCAGCAGCGCCATGCGCGCGACGTTGCGGTTGTCCTCGCCGGCCTGGTTGGCGCAGCCGAAGAACACTTCATCCACCGCCGCCCAGTCGAGCTTGGGATGTTTGGCCATCAGCGCCTTGATCGGGGCGGCGGCCAGATCATCGGCACGGACCTTGGCGAGCGAGCCGCCAAAACGGCCGATCGGGGTTCTCACGGCATCGCAAACGAAGACATCACGCATCTGTTTTCTCCCTGAATGCCGGATCCGGCCTCAATTGATGGCGAGTTTTAGGAGCGGCCCCCAGAGAGGTCAATTGAGGGTTTTGCAGCCGGCTTCGCGTGGCGCGGGACAGTTATGCCCATTCCGTGTCGCAGAACGTGGAAAACCCCGATACCTCCCGCAAAGCGATAGGACGCGCGTACGAAATTGGCTAGTTTGCGCCTCCCATGACCGCCCAGCCCTCGATCAACCCGCCACCGTCGCCAGAGCAGGACGCGACACCGCCGGCAGAAACTGCGGCGCGCGTCACGCCGATGATGGAACAGTATTTGGAGATCAAGGCGGCCCATCCGGGGCTGCTTTTGTTCTACCGGATGGGGGACTTCTACGAATTGTTCTTCGAGGACGCCGAGATCGCCTCCAAGGCGCTCGGCATCATGCTGACCAAGCGCGGCAAGCATCAGGGGCAGGACATCCCGATGTGCGGCGTGCCGGTCGAGCGCTCGGACGATTATCTGCACCGGCTGATCGCAAAGGGTTTTCGCGTCGCCGTCTGCGAGCAGATGGAAGATCCGGCAGCCGCCCGTGCGCGCGGCGGCAAAAGCGTGGTCAAGCGCTGTGTGGTGCGGCTGGTCACGCCGGGTACGCTGACCGAGGACACCCTGCTCGATGCCCGCGCCAACAATTATCTGCTGGCAATCGCCCGCGCGCGTGCATCAAGTGGTGGCGACCGCTTCGGGCTCGCCTGGATCGATATCTCGACCTCGGAATTCATGGTCACCGAATGCGCAGCCGCCGAATTGCAGGCCACGCTGGCGCGCATCAACCCCAATGAAGCCGTCGTCACCGATGCGCTCTATGGCGACACCGAGCTCGGCCCGGTGCTGCGCGAACTCCCGGCCGTGACGCCGCTGACCCGCGACGTCTTCGACAGCGCCACCGCCGAGCGGCGGCTGTGTGATTATTTTGCCGTCGCCACCATGGATGGCCTCGCCGCGATGTCACGGCTGGAAGCGACGGCTGCGGCGGCTGCCGTCACCTATATCGACCGCACCCAGGTCGGCAAACGGCCGCCGCTGTCGCCGCCCGCGCACGAGGCGACCGGCACGACCATGGCCATTGATCCGGCGACCCGCGCCAATCTCGAACTGACCCGCACATTATCAGGTGAACGTCGCGGCTCGCTGCTCGATGCCATCGACTGCACGGTGACGCCGGCCGGCTCGCGGCTGCTCGCGCAACGGCTGGCCGCGCCACTCACGGATGCTGCGCAGATCGCGCGCCGCTTGGATGCGGTGGCGTGCTTTGTCGCCGATCACGCCACGCGCGAGGACATCCGCTCCATCCTGCGCGGCGCGCCCGACATGTCGCGCGCGCTCGCCCGGCTCTCGGTCGGACGCGGCGGCCCGCGCGATCTCGCAGGTCTCCGCGACGGCATCGTGGCCGCGGACCAGGCGCTGGCAAAGCTTGCCGAAATCGGCGAGCCGCCGCAGGAAGTCACCGCCGTGATCGAGACGCTACGCCGTCCTTCGCGCGAGCTGGCCGCAGAGTTTGCGCGTGCGCTGTCCGAGCAGCTGCCCCTGGTCAAGCGCGATGGCGGCTTTGTGCGCGAGGGCTATGAGGCCGCACTCGACGAGGCGCGCTCGCTGCGCGATGCCTCGCGCCTGGTGGTCGCGGCCATGCAGGCGCGCTATGCCGACGAGACCGGGGTCAAGGGGCTGAAGATCCGGCACAACAATGTGCTGGGCTATTTTGTCGAGGTCACGGCCCAGCACGGCGACAAGCTGATGTCGGCGCCGTTGAACGCAACCTTCATCCATCGCCAGACGCTCGCCGGCCAGGTGCGCTTCACCACGGCCGAGCTTGGCGAGACCGAGGCCAAGATCGCCAATGCCGGCGAGCGCGCGCTCAATCTCGAGCTCGAGATTTTCGAGCGGCTGACCGCCATGGCGCTGGCCGCAAGCGACGACTTGCGCGACGCCGCGCATGCTTTCGCGCTGCTCGATGTCGCCACCGCGCTGGCCAAGCTTGCGATCGACGACAATTACGTTCGGCCCGAGGTCGATACGTCGCTGCTCTTTGCCATCGAAGGCGGCCGCCATCCTGTGGTCGAGCAGGCGTTGAAGCGCGACGGCGCGCCGTTCATCGCCAATAATTGCGATCTGTCGCCGGCGCCTGCGCAGACATCTGGCCAGATCTGGCTGGTGACCGGTCCCAACATGGCGGGCAAATCGACCTTCCTGCGCCAGAATGCGCTGATCGCGCTGCTGGCGCAGATCGGCGCCTTCGTGCCGGCGAGCCGCGCGCGCATCGGCATCGTCGACCGGCTGTTCTCGCGCGTCGGCGCCGCCGATGATCTCGCCCGCGGCCGCTCCACCTTCATGGTCGAGATGGTCGAGACCGCCGCGATCCTCAACCAGGCCGGCGAGCGCGCGCTGGTGATCCTGGACGAGATCGGCCGCGGAACGGCGACCTTCGACGGCCTCTCCATCGCCTGGGCGGCGATCGAGCATCTGCATGAGTCCAACCGCTGCCGCACGTTGTTCGCGACGCATTACCATGAGCTGACCGCGCTCTCCGCCAAACTGCCGCGGCTGTTCAATGCGACCGTCCGCGTCAAGGAGTGGCAGGGCGACGTGGTGTTCCTTCATGAAGTGCTGCCCGGCTCGGCCGACCGCTCCTACGGCATCCAGGTGGCCCGCCTTGCCGGCCTGCCCTCCCCTGTGATCACGCGCGCGAAATCCGTGCTGGCCAAGCTCGAGGCGCAGGATCGTGGCCAGACCGCCCGCGCGCTGGTGGATGACCTGCCCTTGTTCGCCGTCCCCTCCCGCGCGGCCGCGGAAGCCGCGCTGCCGAGCGAAGCCGAGCAGTTGATCGCAGCTGTGAAGGCGCTGCATCCGGATGAGATGACCCCCCGCGAGGCGCTGGACGCGCTGTATGCGCTGAAGGCGAAATTGCCGAAGACGTAAGCGCCGTCATTCCGGCGCGGTCCGACGGACGAGCCCGGAATCACGGAGTGGGCCCGCTCCGTGAGCTTGCTCACATCGCACCGCCGGCTATGCTGCCAATTCTTGCAGCCATGACACACCCACCCGTCCTCTCACCATCGCTGACCGAAAAGCTCGCCATGCTCGGCGCACGGCTTGGCCGCGTGCGACAGGATCAGGAATTGGCCGCCGTGCTCGGCGAGCTGTCGTTGTTGCCGGCGAGCGCGATCGTCCGCGCCGCCCGCGAGATCGAAGTAGCGGCCAGGCTCGGCTGGTGGCAGCGGCCCGAAGCATCGCCGCCAAAGACCGGGCAGGAGCTGATGAAGGACAATGCGGCCTATGCCTGGCTGTTTCTGTTTCATCCCAACGGCTATCGGCGCGAGGCCGCGCTCGACGCGATCAACACGCCGCCGGCTTCCGCCTTTTTCCTGGCTGCGCTGGCCTGGCGACTGAATGACTGGGTCCCCTCTGTGCGGCAGGCGGCCGCGCGCTGCGCAGCGCGCGTGCTGCAACGCGCGCCCACGGATATCGCGGCGAATGGCGCGATCTACCTGCTCGATCGGCGCGTGGTGTGGGGACGCTGGCGCGACGAAGCCAATAGTCTCGATCCACTGTTTGCCCGAAGCGACGTCATGGCGGCGCTCGCTTCGTACCTGGAGGACCAGCAGACCGGACCGGCGGCGAGCCGCCTGGTCCATGCCCTGCGGTTTCCGGCGATGGACGCGCACCTGCTGCAGCTTGCGACCGCGGCCAAGCAGCCCTCGGTGAGGGCGCTGGCTTACCGCACGTTGATCAGCGGCCAGACCGCATGGACCGTCGGCTTCGATTGGGTCTGGGTCGACAAGATCTTCAACAAGCGGCGCTACCTGCCCAGGCTCGCGACCCGCGCGGTCAGCCGGCCGCTTCCCCTCGCCGATCTGATCCGCCAGGCCGCGCAGGATAAATCTGCGATGGTGCGGAAGGTCGCTGCCGATGGCCTGATCGCGGTGCGGTCGGAGTTGGACAATGCTGATGAGCTGATCGCGCTGTTCGCCAAGGACCATAACCCGGCCGTGCGATCGCGGGCGGATTACCTACTCCGGCATCCGGTGCCGTAGTTTGTAGAGTGGGCAAAGGTGCGCAGCGCCGTGCCCACCATCAAGGCGGTGGGCACGCTTCGCTTTGCCCACCCTACTCCTTCACTTCGCCGCCGCCTTCCGTCGCCCGTTCAACCACAGTGTCAGATTCCACGCAACGCAGGTCGCCAGCGCAAGGCTCAGCCCGACCGCCGAGCCGAAGCGAAGCACCGCGACATGCAGCACTGCAACGGCAAGCCCAAATCCCATTAGGCCCCAACCGCTGTTCGCAATCACCGCCGCGGTAGGAGGGCCGCCGATGCGGGGATGCAGGATCAGCATCAGGCTTGTGAAGACAACCGGAAACAGCGCCATGATGCCGGTGATCGCAGGGCCCACCCAGCCCGACAGCGTCACCACGGTCGCCACGAGCACCGCGACCAGGGAGGCGCGGAACGGCACGTCATACCAGCGGCGGGTGATCAGCGGCATTTTGACATGAGTGTAGCGCTGCATCAGCGGCACGCAGATGGCAAAAGCGATCGCGTTGGCGATCAGCCCGCCAGCGAGCGACAGGTCGAGCGCGCGCAAGAGGACCGCAAGCGTAACCCACACCGCGAGCGCGGAGCCGACGCAGATCAACAGCCCATGGCGCTGCGCCAGCAACACATAGGTGAGGCCGAGGAAGATCGTCGCCGCATTCACCGGTAGGCTCGCCAGCGCGCCTTGCGCGATGAACGCCGCATCATGATCGAGCGCGAGGAAGACGTAAGAAGGCCCAGCCGAGATCGGCAGGGTCGCCACCAGCGCGCCGATCACCGGACCGGCGCGCTCGGCGATGAAAGACGCCGACACCACGAAAGCGGCGGCGACGGCCATGCGGAGGATAAGGGAGAAGGTGAAGAACAGGTGGGAGGACATTGCATCCGTCGTCCCGGCGAAGGCCGGGACCCATAGCCACAGGCCTTTGTTGTTTTTGGGCGGTCGCGGTTCAGAGCCTTCGCGCGAATTGAAGCCGGTGGTTATGGGTCCCGGCTTTCGCCGGGACGACACCGAACATCGGGATACAGCGCGCTAAATCCGCTGCATGCACACCGAAATCTTCGGGCCGTTCTTGATGGTCTGGTAGACCACGCAATAGCGCTCGGTGAGCTTCAGCAGGAGATCGAGCTTGTCCTGAGGTGCATCGGTGTCGACCGCAAAGCGCAGGCGGATCTCGGAGAAGCCGACCGGGGCTTCCTTGTCGACGCCGAGCGTGCCGCGGAAATCGATATCGCCCTCAACAAACACCAGGCCCTGGCGCAGCGGCACCTCGATCGCGGTGGCGACCGATTTCAGCGTGACGCCGGCGCAGGCGACCAGCGCCTCCAGCAGCATGTCGCCGGAGCAGAGTTCCAGGCCCGAGCCGCCGGTCGCCGGATGCAGGCCGGCAACCGCGATCGCGCGGCCGGTCTCGATCTTGCAGGCGATGCCGTCGCCGTCGGTCGAGCCCTTGGCCTTCAGCGTGATCAGCCCGGATTTGGGGTCGGATTTCAGGCGCTCCTTGATCGGAGCCTGCATCGCGCGAAGGGCAGCCGCGTCCATAGTTTTCTCCCGGAGTTTTATTGCTGGGATTTCCTATAGTCGGCGTGAGCGAAAGTGTCAGCCTTCGCAAGCCTGTAGCGGGGCAGCCCTGCAAGAAGCAGGGGCAAGAAGCAGGCGATCGCAGCGCCCCCTCTTAAAATGCGGTGCTTTTCCAATATATTGCTGCTTGATTGAGTCTCAATTCCATCTTGGGCGTCATCCCGGCCGCCCCTCACGCCCGGAAGAGGAGCGGTTGGCAGATGTTTCGTGACAGGGCAGGCGCGGTTCGATATCCGGAGATGTCATGGACAATATCGTAACCGGGGCCCATCGCGAGCAGGACGCTAGTTTTTTCGACACGGCCCGTGTCACGGCGGCGATCGATGCATTGGCCGAGCAGCACGCCGGGCGCGAGGACGTCTTCCGCACCTCAATGGCGCAGCTGCTCAAGGGCGAGTTGGTCGGCGCCCGCGCGGCGGCCCAGGCGATGCTGCTGAAGGACCGCCACGGACGTCGCTGCGCCGAGCGGCTCTGCATCGTCCAGGACGAGATCATCCGCATCCTGTTTTCGGCGGCCACCCGCCATCTCTACCGCTCGCCGATCCCGTCCGGCGCCGAGCGCATGGCGGTGGTGGCGACCGGCGGCTATGGCCGCGGCCTGATGGCGCCGGAATCCGACATCGATCTCCTGTTTATTCTTCCCTACAAGCAGACGGCCTGGGGCGAGCAGGTCGCCGAGGCCATTCTCTATTGCCTGTGGGACATGGGGCTGAAGGTCGGCCACGCCACCCGCTCGGTCGACGAATCGATCCGCCAGGCCCGCGGCGACATGACCATCCGCACCGCGATCCTGGAGACGCGGTTCCTGACCGGCGACAGGCCGCTCTATGACGAGCTCGTCGCGCGCTTCGACAAGGAGGTCGTGCAGGGCACGGCGACCGAGTTCGTCACCGCAAAGCTCGCCGAGCGCGAGGAGCGGCATCGCCGCGCCGGGCAGTCGCGCTATCTGGTCGAGCCGAATGTGAAGGACGGCAAGGGCGGCCTGCGCGACCTGCACACGCTGTTCTGGATCGCGAAATATGTCTATCGGGTGCGCGAGACCGAGGAGCTGCTCGAGCGCGGCGTGTTCGACGCGCAGGAATACCGCACGTTTCGCCGCTGCGCCGATTTCCTCTGGTCGGTGCGCTGCAATCTGCACTTTGTCACCGGGCGGCCCGAGGAGCGGCTCTCCTTCGACCTGCAGCGCGAGCTCGCGATTCGCCTCGGCTATACCTCTCATCCGGGCATGCAGGACGTCGAGCGCTTCATGAAGCACTACTTCCTGATCGCCAAGGAAGTCGGCAACCTCACCGCCATCCTCTGCGCCAAGCTGGAGGACCAGCAGGCCAAGCCCGCGCCCGTGCTGAGCCGCATGATGGCGCGCTTCCGTCCCAACGTGACGCGGCGGCGGGTGCCGGATTCCGACGACTTCATTGTCGACAACAACCGCATCAACCTCGCCGCTCCCGACGTGTTCAAGCACGATCCGGTCAACATGATCAGGATCTTTCGCCTCGCGCAGAAGAACAACCTCGCCTTCCATCCGGATGCGATGCGCAACGTGACGCGCTCGCTCAAGCTCGTGAACCAGGAGCTGCGCGAAAATCCGGAAGCCAACCGCCTGTTCATGGAGATCCTGACCTCCGACGACGCCGAGATCGTGCTGCGGCGGATGAACGAGACCGGTGTGCTCGGCCATTTCATCCGCGCCTTCGGCCGCATCGTCTCGATGATGCAGTTCAACATGTACCACCATTACACGGTGGACGAGCACTTGATCCGCTGCATCGGCTTCCTGCAGGAGATCGAGCGCGGCAGCAATGAGGAGTTCACGCTTGCAAGCGACCTGATGCGCAAGATCAGGCCGGAGCACCGTTCGGTGCTTTACATCGCAACCCTCCTGCACGACATCGCCAAGGGTCGGCCCGAGGACCACTCCATCGCCGGCGCCAGGGTGGCGCGGCGGCTGTGCCCGCGGCTCGGCTTTTCCGCCGGCGACACCGAGCTCGTGGCCTGGCTGATCGAAGAGCATCTGGTGATGTCGACGGTGGCGCAATCGCGCGATCTCTCCGACCGCCGCACCATCGAGAATTTCGCCGCCGTGGTGCAATCGGTCGAGCAGATGAAGCTGCTCACCATCCTCACCACCGCCGACATTCGCGGCGTCGGCCCCGGGGTGTGGAACGGCTGGAAGGCGCAGCTGCTGCGCTCTCTCTATTATGAGACCGAGCCGGTCTTGACCGGCGGCTTCTCCGAGGTCAACCGCGCCCGCCGCCTGGCCGCGGCGCAGGCCGAGTTCCGCGGCGCCTTCACCGAATGGAACGAGGCCGACGTCAACGCCTATATCGGCCGACACTATCCGGCCTATTGGCTCAAGGTCGACCTGCCGCGCAAGATCCGCCAGGCCCGCTTCATCAAGGCGAGCGAGGACGCCGGCCACAAGCTCGCGATCAATGTCGGGTTTGACGAAGCGCGCGGCGTCACCGAGCTCACCATCTTTGCCATGGACCACCCGTGGCTGCTGTCGATCATCGCAGGGGCCTGTGCCTCGGCCGGCGCCAACATCGTGGATGCCCAGATCTATACGACCACCGACGGCCGCGCGCTCGACACGATCGCGATCTCAAGGGAATACGACCGCGACGAGGACGAGGGCCGGCGCGCCACCCGCATTGGCGAGATGATCGAGGACGTCCTCGAAGGCAAGCTGCGGCTGCCCGATGTGGTGGCGCGGCGCTCGAGTCGCAGCAAGCTCAACAAGGCCTTCGTGGTCGAGCCGGAAGTTTCCATCAACAACCAGTGGTCGGAGCTGTACACCGTGATCGAGGTCTCCGGCCTCGATCGGCCGGGCCTGCTGTACCAGCTGACCACCACGCTCTCGAAGCTCAACCTCAACATCGCCTCCGCCCATGTCGCGACTTTCGGCGAGCGTGCGCGCGACGTGTTCTATGTCACCGATCTGCTCGGCGCCCAGATCACCGCGCCGACAAGGCAGGCCGCGATTCGCAGCGCGCTACTGCATCTCTTATCGAACGACGAGGCGGTGGCGAAGCCCGCGGCTTGAGCGGCCGCGAGTCCTGCGCCAGCTCGCCCCGGCGGGGAGAGGTCGGATTGCCCCCCGGCGCGCGCGCCGGCGATGCGCAGCATCGTCCGGCGCAATCTGGGTGAGGGGCCGCAGCACACAACGTAGACCAGAACCCCTCACCCGATTTGCTAGCGCAAATCGACCTCTCCCTTCGGGAGAGGTGAAGCCAGCACCACGCCCTCGTGCTCCAGCAGCCAGCGCTTGCGGTGCAGGCCGCCGCCATATTTGACCAGCGAGCCGTCGGCGCCGATCAGGCGATGGCAGGGAATGACGACGCTGAGCGGGTTGGCGCCATTGGCGTGACCGACCGCCCGCATCGCCCTGGGCGCGCCGAGTGCTGCGGCGAGCGCGCCGTAGCTCATGGTCGTGCCGGGCGGAATGTTCGCAAGCGCGGTCCATACCTTGCGCTGGAACGGCGTGCCGCCGAGGCGCGTCCTGATCGCGCGCAACGCGCCGAGCTCGCCATTGAAATAGGCCGACAGCGCCGACCGAATGCCCTGCGGCGCCGGCTTCTCATTCAGATCGGACGCGCCATGCTGCAGCCGCAGCAGCTCGCGCATGCGCGGCTCATAGTCCTGCCAATCGAGCGCGCAGAGCGCATCGTCCGCGTCGGTCACAAGCAGCGCGGTGCCGATCGGCGTGTCCAGCCGGTCGAGCCCGAACGATCGAGGCGCTGTCATTTTCGCTGGCTTTCGCACGTTCAAGGAACCGGTTCCAGATAGCGTCAGTTTGGCTATCCCCAAGCCCTCGCGCCACCCGTTTTGCGTCGCTTGCAGGCCTTGGCGCGGGGCTTACGCCGTTAGTCTTAGCTGCGGGGCGCTCATCTTGCATTGCGGAAAACGTTCCTCCACAATCCGGCCCAACCGTGGCGCCCTTCAGGGGGGAGAGACCAGCGGCCAATGTAACAAGAACGAACATCACAAGAGGAACGCATTGCAATGAGGAAGGACTTATTCCGTCTGGCTGCGGGTGCAGCGCTGACCATCGCGCTGTCGGCATCATCGGCCTATGGGCAGAAGAAATACGACACGGGAGCGACCGACACCGAGATCAAGATCGGCCAGACCGTGCCATTCTCGGGGCCGGCCTCGGCCTACGCCTCGATCGGCAAGACCCAGGCCGCCTATTTCAAGATGATCAACGATCAGGGCGGCATCAACGGCCGCAAGATCAACCTGGTCCAGTATGACGACGCCTATAGCCCGCCGAAAGCGGTCGAGCAGGTGCGCAAGCTGGTCGAAAGCGACGAGGTGCTGCTGACGTTCCAGATCATCGGCACGCCGTCGAACGCCGCCGTGCAGAAATATCTCAACGCCAAGAAGATCCCGCAGCTGTTCGCGGCCACCGGCGCGTCGCGATTCACCGATCCCAAGAACTTCCCCTGGACCATGGGCTTCAACCCCAACTACTTCGTCGAGGGGCGAATCTACGGCCAGTACATTCTGAAGGAATATCCGAATGCCAAGATCGGCATCCTCTACCAGAATGACGATCTGGGTAAGGACTATCTGAACGGCATCAAGGCCGGCCTCGGCAACAAGGCCTCAAGCATGGTTGTCGCGGAAGCCTCCTACGAGGTGTCCGATCCGACCATCGATTCCCAGATCCTGAAGCTGAAAGACGCGGGCGCCGACCTGTTCTTCAGCGCCTCCACGCCGAAATTCGCGGCACAGGCGATCAAGAAGAACTTCGAGCTCGGCTGGCACCCCGTGCACATCGTCGACATCAACGCCACCTCGGTTGGTGCGGTGATGCAGCCGGCGGGGCTCGAGGCCTCGAAAGGCGTGATCAGCGTCAATTACGGCAAGGATCCGCTCGATCCGACCTGGAAGGACGATCCCGGCCTGAAGAAATATTTCGACTTCATGGCCAAGTACTATCCGGACGGCGACAAGAATTCGAACTTCAACACCTACGGCTATTCGACCGCGCAGCTGCTGGTTCAGGTGCTGCAGCAGTGCGGCGACGATCTCACGCGCGAGAATGTCATGAAGCAGGCGACCTCGCTGAAGGATGTCGTCGGCGATCTCGCTCTGCCCGGCATGAAGATCAACACCTCGCCGACCGACTACCGCGTCAACAAGCAGCTGCAGATGGAGAAGTTCAACGGCGAACGCTGGGAGCTGTTCGGCCCGATCCTGGAGGACACGGGCGCCGCGGGGTAGTTAGCTCCACGCACGATCTCGTAGGGTGGGCAAAGGCGCTTCAGCGCCGTGCCCACCTTTGCGGCCGGCTGGTGGGCACACTGCGCTCTGCCCACCCGACAATCCGCGGCTACGCCGGAATCTCCCCGAACGTCTTCCCTACAGCCATCACGCCGCACCGGATCAGCCGCGAATCCTCCACCGCCGCCTGGCGGTGCTTGACCGCTTCGCGATAGACGGGATCGCGGATCATCTCGACGAAAGCGCCGACGCTCGGATATTCGGCGATGAAGCAATGGTCCCAGCGCTCGTCCTGGGGACCGATCAGCATCAGCTCGAACCGGCCCTGCCAGACGATCCTGCCGCCGAGGCGGGTGAACACCGGACCCGACTCCCGGCCATAGGCCGCATAGGCCTCCCAGCCGCTCGCCTTGCGCCCATCGGGATAGGCGGCTTCCGCCTTCAGCCGCACCAGGTTGATCATGTGGATCGGACCCGGGCGATCATGGGTGCGGAACTGTGCAAAAACCTCCTTGGTCGGATCGATATGGCCCATGCGGCTCTCCCTTCAGCGTTCTTGAGAGGTCGTTTGTAGCACGCGCCGCCGCACCTCCTAATTCGGCGTTAAGATTTGCGTAACCGGCCCTTAAAGTCCCACCGCTAGCGTGCCCAGCGGGAGCTTTGTGGGCGTGAACAGCGTATGGCGTGGGGACGGAAAAAAGGCGGCGTTCGCAAGGAGCCGCAATTCGGGCTCGGCGCGTCGCTTGCCGCGATCAGGCTGAGTCCGGAAGATCGCATCCCCTCGCCCGCAGCCAAACCCAAGAAGGCTCAAGGCAAGCGCAAGCAAGAGGAGCCTGAGGACGAGGAGCCGCCGCGTGAGCGCAAACAGGCGTCCACCGTGAGCAGCAAGCGGCGCGGCAAAGCGCGCGGCATCACGCTGTCGCGCCTGCTCTATTGGGGCCTTGTGTGCGGCCTGTGGGCCGGCATTGTGCTGATCGGCGCGGTGATGTGGGCCGGCGCCCATCTGCCGCCGATTCAATCATTGGAAATCCCCAAGCGGCCGCCGACCATCGAGATCACAGGCCTCGATGGCAGCGTGCTGGCGCAGCGCGGCGAGATGGCCGGCGCCAACGTCGCACTGAAGGACCTGCCGCCCTATCTGCCCAAGGCTTTCATCGCCATCGAGGACCGGCGCTTCTATTCGCATTTCGGCGTCGACCCCTTCGGCATCCTGCGCGCGGCGGTGACCAATCTCCTGCATCGCGGGGTCTCGCAGGGCGGCTCGACCCTGACCCAGCAGCTCGCCAAGAACCTGTTCCTGACCCAGGAACGCACCATGATGCGCAAGCTGCAGGAGGCCGAGCTCGCGCTGTGGCTGGAGCGCAAATATTCCAAGGCCGAGATTCTCGAGCTCTATCTGAACCGGGTCTATTTCGGCTCCGGCGCCTATGGCGTGGAAGCCGCAAGCCAGCGCTATTTCGGCAAGTCGGCGAAGAACGTCACGCTGGGTGAGGCCGCGATGCTCGCCGGCCTTGTCAAATCGCCCTCGCGCCTTGCGCCCAACCGTAACCCGGAAGGCGCGGAGGCGCGCGCCAAGACCGTGCTCGCCGCGATGGCGGAGGCGAAGTTCATCACCGAGGCGCAGGCGCAGGCCGCGAGCGCCCATCCGGCGCAGTCGGTGAAGCCGGCCGGGGCCGGCACGGTGAACTACGTCGCCGACTGGGTATCCGAGGTGCTCGACGATTTGGTCGGCCAGATCGAGCAGAGCATCGTGGTGGAGACCACCATCGATCCCAGGCTGCAGAGCGCGGCAGAAGCCGCCGTCATCGACGAGCTCGCGGCAAAGAGCCTCAAGTTCAATGTCAGCCAGGGCGCGCTCGTTGCGATGACGCCGGATGGCGCGGTGCGCGCCATGGTCGGCGGACGCAATTACGCTGAAAGCCAGTTCAACCGCGCCGTCACGGCTAAACGCCAGCCGGGCTCGGCCTTCAAGCCATTCGTGTACCTGACCGCCATCGAAGCGGGATTGACGCCGGACACGGTGCGGCTGGATGCGCCGCTGGATGTGAAGGGCTGGAAGCCGGAAAACTACACCCATGAATATTTCGGCCCGGTCACGCTGACCCAGGCGCTGGCGATGTCGCTCAACACGGTCGCGGTGCGGGTCGGGCTCGAGGTCGGGCCGAAGAACGTGGTGCGCACCGCGCACCGGCTCGGCATCGCCTCCAAGCTCGAGCCCAATGCCTCGATTGCACTCGGCACCTCGGAAGTCTCGGTCACTGAGCTCGTCGGCGCCTATGCGAGCTTTGCCAATGGCGGCTTTGCGGTGTCGCCCCATGTCGTCACCAGGATCAAGACCCTGGACGGCAAGCTGCTCTATGTGCGCCAGCCTGATCAGCCCAACCAGGTGATCGAGCCGCGCAATGTGGCGATGATGAACAGCATGATGGAGCAGACGCTGATCTCGGGCACGGCGCGAAAAGCGGAGATTGCGGGCTGGCAGGCCGCCGGCAAGACCGGCACCAGCCAAGATTTCCGCGACGCCTGGTTCATCGGCTACACCTCGCATCTGGTGACGGGCGTCTGGCTCGGCAATGACGACAACTCGCCGACCAAGAAGACCACCGGCGGCGGCCTGCCGGTGGAGGTCTGGTCGCACTTCATGCGCACGGCGCTGCAGGGCGTGCAGCCGACGCCGCTGCCGAATGCGCCGGCATTGGCGGCGCAACCGACCGGCCCGCTCGCGACACTAGCCCGGATCGCGTCGCAGGTGACGGCACCGACACCGCCTGCCCCGATGCCGGCCAACAACGGCAACCGCCCCGCGCCAACTCGCGCAGCGGTGCGACCCGAGGCAGATGCCGGACTTGATGGCTGGCTGATTCAGCGGCTGTTCGGAAGATAATTGGCCCGCTGCGGACGCTGCGCTCGGTGCTGCATCACGTTCCGCTCGTCATGCCCCGCGTAGGCGGGGCATCCAGCAAGCCGAGGCCTCTCGGTATGGTACTGCTGTCTCTGGAATACTGGGTCGCCCGGTCAAGCCGGGCGACGACCTCTGAGATTTATTCGACAGCGGAGGATCAATCCTCGATCCCATACCGGTGCAGATCGTTGCCGCACGTATCGAGCCATTTCTTCGCCCGCTCCTGCGACGGGCAGATGCGGCCCACCACCTTCCAGAACCGCGGCGAGTGGTTCATCTCGACCAGATGCGCCACCTCATGCGCGGCGAGGTAGTCGAGCACGAAGGAGGGCGCGAGGATCAGCCGCCAGGAGAACGACAGCGAGCCGGCGGAGGTGCAGGAGCCCCAGCGGCTGGACTGATCGCGGATCGAGAGCCGCTTCACGCGCACGCCGAGCTCGGCGGCGTATGCCTCCGCGGCCTTCTGCAGGTCACGTCGCGCCTCGCGCTTGAGGTAGTCGTGCACCCGCCGGTCGACATGATCGAAGCCGCCGGCAACACAGAGAATCTTCTCGCCGGAGTCACGCGTCTCCGTCCACACCGTGCCGCGCTCGCCGGCACGATGCACGATCCGATGCGGCGTGCCGCGCAAGGGCACCACCGCACCCGGATGAAACGGTGCAGCCTTTGGCAAACGCCCGAGACGTGCGGCGATCCAGCCGCCATGCAGCTGCGCGAACTCCTTGGCCTCCGCAATCGTGCCACGCGGGGGCATGGTCAATATCGCTTCACGGTCAGTCGGGTGAATGCGCAGCGTGTAGCGACGCGCACGGCGGTGTCTGCGCACACGGATCGCGAAGACTTGCGAGCCATGTTTGATCAGAAGAGTCGAAGGTTCGTAGGGGCGCCGATACAGGAGCGCACGTGTGGCCATGTCAGTCAGTCCGGGGGGTAGGAGTTCGCCCGGATTCTGCCACATCCGAAGCCAGCGAAATCGCCCGGCGCAAAAACAAATCATTTGCCCAATATACAGGGCCTCCCCCTGCCATCAGCCCCTACAAAATGGGCCCGGAACCGGAAATTTTGACAAAAAAGACCTGCTTTTTACCATCCCAAGGGGTGATGCCACACTCATTCCTTGGCGGATCCGGATTCCGGCATTCCCGATGCCGGATCAGGTACTTAGATGAACGGGAGATTCGGCGCTGTTTTGCGCCGATTCACGGCCCCTTCCGACAGGCGCAGCATCATTCGGCCGCGAGTGCCAGTCTCGACTTGGGATTCGCAGCCGACATCATGAAATCGTTGATGCGCGGCACGATCTCCGAGCGGAAGCGGGAACCATTGAACACGCCATAGTGTCCGACACCAGGCTGCACATAGTGCACACGACGATGCGCAGGGATCGAACTGCACAAGCGATGCGTCGCTTCGGTCTGACCGAGGCCGGAAATGTCATCCTTCTCGCCTTCGACTGTCATCAACGCGACCCGCGTCACCTTGGACGGCTCGACGAGCGTGCCACGATGGGTCATCTCACCCTTCGGAAGCGCGTGCCTGACGAAGACGGTCTCGACGGTCTGCAGGTAATATTCGGCACTCAAGTCCATCACCGCGAGGTATTCGTCGTAGAAGTCGCGATGCTTGTCGACGAGATCGCCATCGCCCTTCACCAGATTGCGGAACAGATCCTTGTGCGCGTCGACGTGGCGGTCGAGATTCATGCTGATGAAGCCGTTCAGCTGCAGGAATCCAGGATAGACGTCGCGCATCACGCCCGGATGCGGAAACGGCACCTTGGTGATGACATGGCTGCGGAACCATTCGATGCCGCGATTTTCAGCCAGCTTGTTGACCGCGGTAGGATTCGAGCGGGTGTCGATCGGGCCGCCCATCAAGGTCATGGAAACCGGCACGAAGGGATCGCGCTGCGCTTCCATCAGCGACACCGCGGCGACCACAGGCACCGAGGGTTGGCACACCGCGACCACATGCATGTTGCCGCCCAGCGCCTGCAACATCTCGATCAGATAATCGATGTAATCATCCAGATCGAAGCGGCCCTCCGACAGCGGCACCATGCGGGCATCGGCCCAGTCGGTGATGTAGACCTCATGGGTCGGCAGGAAGGCTTCGACCGTGCCGCGGAGCAGCGTCGCATAGTGCCCGGACATCGGCGCCACGATCAGCACCCGCGGGTGCGGCTGGCGCAGCGGACGGGTGAACTTGCGGTCGAAGTGCAAGAGGCGGCAGAACGGCTTTTCCCAGACGCTGCGGATCTCGATCGGCACGCGAACGCCGTCGACCTGGGTGTCGTTGAGGCCCCATTCCGGCTTGCCATAGCGGCGGGTGGTGCGCTCGAACAGCTCGGCCGCGGCCGCGATCGACTTGCCGAGATTGGTATGCGACCACGGGTTCAGAGGATTCTGAAACAGGATCTTGGTGGCATCCGAGACCGCGCGCGCTGGATTGAGCGAGGCGTGCGCCATCTCATACATCCAGTACATCGGCGTCGTGAGTACCGGACTGCCTTCGGCTGCTAACGGAGGTGCGCCGCCAAACTCACCAATGGGCATGTTCTATTTCCTTTTTGCGACGCAAAATACTGCAGAATGCGTAACAATGCGTCAATGCATAGATCGGTAGATTTACGGGCCTTTTCCAGCGAAGACCGCGAGATTCCACGGGAAAGTGACTTATTCGCCACCCCCGAGCAAGGACCCGTTGCGGCGTGCGCTGCGCAATAGTGCAAGAAATGCTGCAAATGACGCCACCAGTAGGGTGGCGTTGATCACAAGCGCTAAAGCCATCAGGTCGGCGCGGAACACGTGGTCGATCAGCAGCGCCCGCATGCCCTCGAACACATAGGTCGGCGGCAGCGACCAGGAGACGTATTGCAGCCAGACCGGCAGCACGTGAACCGGATAATAGACGCAGGCGAGCGGCATCAGCGCAAACATCAGCGTCCAGACGATACTCTCAGCGCCCAAGCCATGCCGCAGCACGAGGCCCGAGACAAAGATGCCGACCGACCAGGAGGTGAAGATCAGGTTGCAGAAGAAGGCGATCAGCGGCAGGCCGAGGGCGAAGACATTGAAGTGGAACAGAAACAACGCAAGGATGGTCATCGGGATGACGCCGATCGCAAGCCGGATCAGGCTCATCGCCATCAGCGCGAGCAAGAACTCGATCGGCTTGAGCGGGCTCATCATGAGGTTGCCGAGGTTGCGCGCCCACATCTCCTCAAGAAAGGAGATGGAAAAGCCGAGCTGGCCACGGAACAGGATGTCCCACAGGATCACCGCTCCGATCAGCGTGCCGCCGGCGCGCGCAAAGAAATTGGCGTTCTGGGCGATATAGGTCTGCAGGAAGCCCCAGGTAATGACCTGCAGCACCGGCCAGTACATCAGTTCCAATAGCCGCGGCCAGGACGATAACAACAGGTACCAATAGCGCAGGATCATCGCGCCGATGCGATTGAACGAAATCCCGCCCTGCAGCGCCGCCAGCTCATTCATGACACGCCCTCCCGGCTGCGGCCCCGCGCGACGTCGAGGAACACCTCCTCCAGGGTGGTGCGATTGTAGCGCGCCATGATGCCGCCAGGGCTGTCGTCATCCTCGATCCGGCCGCGCTTCAGGATGATGACGCGGTCGCACAGGCGCTCGACCTCCAGCATGTTATGGGAGGCAAGCAGGATGGTCGCCTGATGGGCCTTGCGATAGGTCTCAAGATGCTCGCGCACCCAGTCCGCCGTATCGGGATCCAGCGAGGCGGTCGGCTCATCCAGCAGCAGAAGCTCCGGCTGGTTGATCAACGCTTTTGCCAGCGCCACGCGGGTCTTTTGCCCTGCCGAGAGCTTTCCGTTGGGACGGTCAATGAACTCGGCGAGGTCGAGATCGTCGGCGAGCTGCGCGATGCGTTCCGCGAGATGCTCCACCGCATAGAGGCGGCCGAAGATGGTGAGGTTCTGCCGCACCGTGAGCCGCATCGGCATGTCCACATAGGGGCTCTCGAAATTCATCCGCCCGAGCACGCTCGCCGCCTCGCGCGGCATCTCGTGGCCCAGCACCCTCACCGCGCCTGCGGTCGGCAGCACGAGGCCCATGATCATGGCAATCGTCGTGGTCTTGCCGGCGCCATTGCCGCCCAGCAATCCCGTGGTGCTGCCGCGCGCGATGCAAAAGGAGATGTCATCGACGGCGCGCGTCTGCTTGTAGAGCTTGGTCAGATGCGCAACCTCAATCGCCGCGGGCGCGTCGGCGTCCGCGGGACGAACGGGTTGCGAAGCCTGGTCGATGACATCCATGGCGACCGTTCATTGGGGCATTGCGGCGATTAGCGCAACTCCATTGCGGCGCAAAGCGTGCCATTCGTGTTGCAAATTTGTGATCGGCCAGCCGCACGGATAGACTGGGGCAGACAGATTTTGGAAAGCATGAGCGACATCGCCGCCTCCGACTTTCGCCACCCGCGACGCCATGTGCGCCTGGACACGATCCTGCGGCTGCGCTGGCTTGCCGTGCTCGGGCAGCTCACCGCCATTTTCGTCGTGCTGCAGGGGCTGGAATTCGATCTTCCCGTCATTCCCTGCCTCACCATCATCGCGCTGTCGGCGCTGCTCAACCTGGCCCTGCAGATCGCCTTCAATCCGATGCAGCGGCTCGAGCCCGCCTATGCCGCGGCATTGCTTGCCCTGAACATCATTGAGCTTGGGGCACTTCTGTTTCTCACCGGCGGGCTGCAGAACCCGTTCTCCTTCCTGTTTCTCGCGCCTGTGCTGATCTCGGCAACCGCGCTGCCGGTGCGCTTCACCATCGGGCTCGGGGCGCTTGCGGTCGCCTGCGCGTCGGTGCTGGTGTTCTTCTACATGCCGCTGCCATGGGATGCCGAGGAACCCCTGGTCCTGCCGCCGATCTATCTGTTCGGCGTGTGGCTCTCCATCGTGGTCGCGATCGGCGTCACCAGCCTCTACGCCTTCCAGGTCACCGAGGAGGCGCGCAAGCTTGCGGACGCGCTCGCCGCCACCGAGCTCGTGCTGGCCCGCGAACAGCATCTGACCCAGCTCGACGGCCTTGCGGCTGCGGCCGCGCATGAGCTCGGCACGCCGCTCTCCACCATTGTGCTGATCTCGCGCGAATTGGAAAAGGCGCTGCAGGAGAATCCGCAATTTGCCGCCGACATCAAGACCTTGCGCGAGCAGGCGCAGCGCTGCCGCGACATTCTCGCCAAGATCACCCAGCTGTCCTCGACCGGCGCGCCGTTCGACCGCATGAAGCTCTCGACCCTGATCGAGGAGATCGTGGCGCCGCATCGCGACTTCGGTGTCGCCATCAAGGTGCGCATCGCGGTCGCCGGCACCCAGGAGCCGGTCGGCTGGCGCAATCCGGCGATCCTCTACGGCATCGGCAACATCCTGGAGAACGCGGTCGATTTCGCGCGCGATGCGGTGGAGGTGAATGCCTGGTGGAACGGCGAGACCGTCGAGATCGTGATTTCCGACGACGGGCCGGGCTTCGCGCCCGACATCCTGAAGCGCATCGGCGAGCCCTATTTGTCGCGCCGCCGAGGGGCCGAGGAGTCGCCGACCGATTCGGCCGGGCAGTCAGGAGCTCATTCGGGTCTTGGGCTCGGCGTGTTCATCGCGCGCACGCTTCTGGAGCGGACCGGCGCCAAGGTCGCGTTCACCAACCGTACCTTCCCCGATCATGGCGCGGTGGTCTCGCTGGTGTGGCCGCGCGACCGTTTCGAGGCCGACGAAAGTGGCGAGAAACCAGAACCTTAACGCGACTTAAGGCCGCATTTCCGAGCGCCGTTTTTGGTGGTCTTGGCAGGGACCACAAGCAACGCCATATATGCGGAAGCTATGACAGAGACCCCCACCTTGGCCGCCCCCGCCGCCCCCGCGCAGCTATCCGATTATCCCGACCGGTCGCTCCTGATCGTCGAGGATGACAAGCCGTTTCTCGAGCGGCTTGCCCGCGCCATGGAGACGCGGGGCTTTGAGGTCACCGCGAGCGACAGCGTCGCCGAAGGCATGGCGCAGATCGCAAAAGCAGCGCCGGCCTTTGCCGTTGTGGATTTGCGTCTCGGCGACGGCAACGGGCTCGACGTGGTCTCGGCCTTGAAGCGCAAGCGGCCGGATGCGCGCGTCATCGTGCTGACCGGCTATGGCAATATCGCTACCGCCGTCACCGCGGTGAAGATGGGCGCGGTCGACTATCTCGCCAAGCCCGCCGATGCCGATGACGTCATTGCCGCCCTGCTCGCGACCGGCACCGAGAAATCCGAGCCGCCACAAAACCCGATGTCGGCCGACCGCGTGCGCTGGGAGCACATCCAGCGCATCTACGAGATGTGCAACCGCAACGTCTCCGAAACCGCGCGCCGGCTGAACATGCACCGCAGGACGCTGCAGCGGATTCTGGCCAAGCGCGCGCCGCGCTGAGGCTGAGGTGGCTTCTTGAAGAAGATACCCCCCTTCAAACTGATCGCCGAGCCGCAAAACGAAACCGCGCAGAGCTTACCCAAATTCGGATGGGCACGTGGAAACATCGGCACACGTCACCGCCTCGGTGGCGAGCCGTCCTTTCTGCAAAAGGAACAATGGCCGACATGCCCGACCTGTCGCGAGGCGATGACATTCTACGGCCAGCTCGACTCAATCAATCCAATCTGACTGAGCGCACCCGCTTCGCCGGCACTCCGAACCTTTCTCCCCGGTAAGGTAAATGACGCCGAATCAATGTTGCTGATCGCCGTATGAACGGCTTGTTCAGCGCGGCTTCGGGGCTAGGTTCGTATTGTCATGCCTGTTGGTGGATGACCCCTGCACCCACACTGAGCCCCACGGAGAAGCACGTCATGACCCGCATGAAACTGTTGTCCATTGCTGCCCTCACCCTCGCAACGCTTGGTACGTCGTTCACCGCCGCATCGGCCGAGACACTGTGGCAGTACAACCATCCGCGCCGCGCCGAAGTGAACGCGCGCCTCGGCTATCAGAATTACCGCATTGACCGCGGCGAAGCCTCCGGCCGCATCACGCCCTACCAGGCGCAACAGCTGCACGCCGAAGACCGCACCATCCGCTATGAGGAGCGCGCCATGGCCCGCTTCAACGGCGGCTACATCACCCCTGCCGAGCAGCGCGCGCTGAACCAGCAGGAGAACGCCGTCAGCCGGCAGATCAGCCCGTAATCGTCTCCCCCGTCCCCTGAGCGACTGGCCCTGTTGCAGATAATGCGACGGGGCTTTTTTCTTGCGAGGAATTCGTAGGGTGGGCAAAGCGAAGCGTGCCCACCATCTCTATCCACCAATGCGGTGGCGGGCACGGCGCTGACGCGCCTTTGCCCACTCTACGACACCCGCGCTACGCGCCCCACTCCTACTCCCAAGTCTCCGCGTGCCCCTGCGGATCCAGCAGGCGGCTCATCCGCTGCGCGGCGAGCAGCCCGAAACGCACGGTCATCAGCTTGCGCGTCGGCGCCGGCAGGCGATGCACCGGCGCGTCGCAGACCATGTGCGCGCCATAGGCATCGGCGACGATCAGGCCGGTGTCCTTGGGAAAAATCTCGCACGGCACATCCTGCGTGAAGGCGAAGAACAGCCGGTCGCAATGGGCGCGGTAGTCCTCCCATTTGTGGTCGGCGCGCAAATCCTCCACCGAGGACTTGATCTCGATGATCCAGATTTCGCTGCGCTCGTTCAGCGCGACCAGATCGGCGCGGCGGCCCGAGGGCAAACTCAATTCGCTGACGCAGGAAAAGCCGAGCGAGCGCAACAGCCTCGAGGTGCCGCGCGCAACCGCAAGCGCCGTCTCCGATTGGCGGCCGTCGGTCGGGGGGACGACACTGATCTGGCGGGAGTTCTGATCCATGGCAGGCGGATCATAGCCGATTCCGCGAAACTCCCAAGCGCTCCGCGCGCCGGTCGTCACGGAACCGAGGCGCCCCGCGCCGCTTATCCGAAGGCCGCCGCGCGAGGACCAGATGGCTTTTCGGACCCGACCTCATGATCGATGACCTCTGGTACAAGAACGGCATCATCTATTGCCTGTCCGTCGCCACCTATATGGACGCCGATGGTGACGGCGTTGGCGACTTCAAGGGCCTGTTGCGCCGGCTCGACTATCTGCAAGGACTTGGCATCACCGCGATCTGGCTGATGCCCTTCCAGCCCTCGCCGCATCGCGACGACGGCTATGACATCGCGGATTACTACGGCGTCGATCCCCGCTACGGCACGCTCGGCGATTTCGTCGAATTCACCCATGGCTGCCGTCAGCGCGGCATCCGCGTCATCATCGACCTTGTCGTCAACCACACCTCGGACCAGCATCCCTGGTTTCGAGCGGCCCGCAGCTCAAAGGACTCGCCCTATCGCGACTGGTATGTGTGGTCGGACAAGAAGCCCGCCAACGCCGACACAGGGGTGGTGTTTCCGGGCGTGCAGAAGTCGACCTGGACCTACGACAAGGATGCGGGCGCCTGGTACTTCCACCGCTTCTACGATTTCCAGCCCGACCTCAACACCGCTAATCCGAGAGTGCTGGCCGAAATCCTCAAGGTGATGGGCTTCTGGATCCAGCTCGGCGTCTCCGGCTTTCGCATGGACGCAGTGCCCTTCGTCATCGCTGTCAAGGGACCCAAGGTGAAGCGGCCGATCGAGCAATATGACATGCTGCGCGCGTTTCGCGAATTCCTGCAATGGCGCGAGGGCGATGCCATCATCCTGGCCGAAGCCAATGTGCTGCCGAAGACCGACATGGACTATTTCGGCGACGACGGCGATCGCATGCACATGATGTTCAATTTCCACGTCAATCAGCATCTGTTCTACGCGCTGGCCTCGTCCGATTCGCGTCCCCTCGCCAAGGCGATCGAGGCCACCAAGCCGCGACCGGCTTCCGCGCAATGGGGCATGTTCCTGCGCAATCACGACGAGCTCGATCTCGGACGTCTGAGCGCCAGGCAGCGCGACACTGTGTTCAAATGTTTTGGTCCGGACAAGTCCATGCAGCTCTACGGCCGCGGCATTCGCAGGCGGCTGGCGCCGATGCTCGGCGGCGACCGGCGACGGCTCGAGCTCGCCTATAGCCTGATGTGCACGCTGCCCGGTACGCCCGTGATCCGCTATGGCGACGAGATCGGCATGGGTGACGATCTGTCCTTGCCCGAGCGCAATTGCGCGAGAACGCCGATGCAGTGGTCCATGGAGGCCAATGCCGGCTTCACCCTCAGCGCAAAGCCGGTGTCACGCGTGATTGATCACGGTCCCTACGGCTTCGAGCATGTCAATGTCGCCAAGCAACGGCGAGACCCGGAATCGCTCCTGAACTGGACCGAGCGCATCATAAGAATGCGCAAGGAAGTGCCGGAGGTCGGCTGGGGCGACTTCGAGGTGATCCGGACCGACGACCCTGCGGTTCTGGTCATCCGCTATGACTGGCGCAACAACTCCGTGCTGTTCGTGCATAATCTCGGCGAGAAGCCGCGCGAGATCGCGTTTTCGGTCGGCCTCCCCGGCGACAAATGCCGGCTCTTGATCAACCTGCTCTCCGAAGACCACAGCCATGCAGACAAGCGCGGGCAGCATAGGCTGGTCATGGAGCCCTACGGCTATCGCTGGTTCCGCGTGGGCGGCCTCGACTATATCCTGAAGCGGAGCGACATTGACCATCAGGCCACCGGCACGGCCCGCCGACACGCGAAGGGCTGAACCGGCCGAGCGCGCCCCGCGCAAATCTTTTGCTTGGCGAGCCGCCCAAAATAGGCAATCTCAGCGCCATGACCCAGAAACAGAGCGAAAACGAGACCCAGGCCGAGAACGAGGCCGAGAACCAGGCGAAGGCTGGTGCGATCATCGTGCCCGTGACGCTGTTCGAGCAGAACTGCACCATCCTGTGGGATGCGAAGACCAGGCAGGCGGTGGTGTTCGATCCCGGCGGCGACGTGCCGAAGATTCTTGCCGCGATCGAGAAGACCGCGGTCAAGGTGGAGAAGATCTGGCTGACCCACGGCCATATCGACCACGTCGGCGGCGCGGCCGAGCTGCGCGACGCCTTGAAAGTGCCGATCGAGGGCCCGCACCACCAGGACAAATTCCTGCTCGACAATGTCGTGACCTCAGGCGCGCAGTTCGGCATGACCGGCGTGCGCAACTTCACGCCCGACCGCTGGCTGGAGGAAGGCGAACAGGTTCAGATCGGCGCGCTCACCTTCGATATCCTGCATTGCCCCGGCCATTCGCCGGGCAGCGTGGTCTATTTCAACAGGGAGATGCGCTTTGCCCATGTCGGCGACGTGCTGTTCAATGGCTCGGTCGGCCGCACCGACCTGCCAGGCGGCAGCCACGCCACGCTGATCTCGTCGATCAAGAACAAGCTGCTGCCGCTCGGCGACGATGTCGGCTTCATCTGCGGCCACGGCGCCGGCTCGAGTTTTGGTCAGGAGCGGCTGACGAATCCGTTTTTGACGGGTGAGATGTAACACTCCCTCGACTCGCTTCGTGCGACGCGAGAGCTATTGACCCGTCATCCTGAGGCGCTCGCGGAACGCGAGCCTCGAAGGATGAACGGCCCCGCTGCTGCAGCCGGGCCGTCGCCCTTCGAGACGGCCGCTTGCGCGGCCTCCTCAGGATGACGGGGTGTAGTTCGGAGCTCGCTCGGCATAGGGCAACCGCGCCCTATCGCCTCCGCAGCAATCCGGCACTGATCAGCGCGCGAACGACCGCGCTGCCGGCCTTGTGGAGCACGCGACCCCGGTTGTCCGGCTTTGGCGCGGCTTTCGGTCTGGCGTCGCTGACTCCGCGGGTCGGGGGCGGCGCCGGCCGCGCTTTCATGCGTTCAAGCGCAGCTTGCACATTGGCACGCTCCGCGCGGGCCTGCGTCGGCAGGATCGGCTCGGCTGCCGCGGCTTGGGGACGGTCTGCCACGGGACGTGCAGCAGTCGCGGCTGGTGCTAGCGAGACCTGGGGGATCAGCCGCGTGCTTGGCGTCTGCGGGATCGCGGGCTTGGAATCCCGAATCCAATGCGTAAGCCCGAAGAATTTCGCGATGTGATAGGAGGAGGAGATCCCGGCCTCGAGCATGAACGCGCCCTTGCGTCCATAGCGCTTCTCGTCGTCGCCGCGGCCGAGCGGCGTGCCATGCGCCATGTCGGCAATGGTGTAGGATTCGACAATGGTGTCGCCGTCGGCATTCCACCAGACCTGGCGCGGATGGCCGTCGACCACAGTCTCCGCCATCGGCGCCTCCGGCAGCTGATGCACGTCAAGCCACTGCTTGACGATCTCGCCGGCATTGTTCGGGTGCACGGTGCGATCGGCGCTGCCGTGCCACACTGAGATGCGCGGAAACTGTCCGCGATGCCTGGAGGCGCCGCGCACGAGATCGCCGAGCTCGGACGCCGAGCGCGGGCCGAAGCCGCGCATCGCACCGAGCGCTTCGCGGACGCTTGCCGCCACGCCGAACGGCAGGCCGGCAATGATTGCTCCGGCTGCGAACACCTCCGGATAGGTCGCGAGCATCACCGAGCTCATGGCGCCGCCGGCGGACAGCCCGGTGATGAAGATGCGGCGGGGATCGATGTCGTGGTCGCGCACCATGCGCGCGGTCATCTGCCGGATCGAAAGCGCCTCGCCATGTCCCCGCGCAGTGTCGTCCTTGTTGAACCAGTTGAAGCAGCCGTTGGCATTGTTGGCGGATTGCTGCTGCGGCAACAGCAACGCAAAGCCATAGTGCTTGGCAAGCGTCGACCAGCCGGCGCCGAGATCGTAGCCGCTAGCGGTCTGCCCGCAGCCATGCAGCACGACCACAAGCGCACGCGGCTGCTGCAGCCGCGTTGGCGCGAACGCGAACATCCGTAGATTCCCGGGATTGCTGCCGAAGCCGCGCATCTCGACAAGCGGGCTCGACGGCGTGCCATGCAAGCCGTGGCCGTAGATCGGCCAATCGCCCGGCTTGGGAAGGCGGCTCAGGAATTCGATATTTTCAGCGAGAGACAATCACAGCTTCCTTGGTAGACGCTATTCAATGCTACCAAGAACAAATGGTTGCTGCAGTGCAAAACAAAAGACCGTGTGCTGTCGATCCCCAGAATTTGGCTCGCAGTGCGATTGCCGCAACAGTTTTGCCACTGTTTTAGGTCGCGCGACGCATCCACGACAGAAATGCAACGCACGTCATGATCGAAAACGCGAAGGTGATCAGCGCTGCAAACAACGCGTGCTGCGCTGCATGCCTTGATTCGACGGCAAAGAACACCGCACCGATGGCAGCAACGCCCGCAGCATTGGCGATTTGCGCGGTCGTGCCGTACATTCCGGAGCCCGCGCCGGCCGAGGCAGGCTTCACGCTGCTCAAGACAACACTTGACAGCGGCGCCATCACCAAACCTTGGCCATAACCAAAGATGGCGAGAATGAGCGCCAGTGACAGTGCGGACGGTGCTTGGCTGACGAATACCAGACCTGCAATCGCGGCAAGAGCTGCGATCTGAATTGCACAGCCCTCCATCAACACCAAGCTACCACGCCGTTTGGCTCGCGCTCCCGCATGACGCGATGCGACCACAAAGGTTAATGCCAGCGGCACGTACACGAGGCCGCCTTGCAGCGGCGGCAACTGCAATGTTCTTTGCATGAAGACCGTCATCACGAAATAAAATGACAGGTTGGCGAGAAAGAAGAAAAACGCCGCGCCAAGCCCGCGCATGAAGTGCGCATCGGCAAGCAGCGCGAGATCAATCAGCGGCATGCCGCCGTGTGTCGCCACACCCTGCTCCAGCTTCAGGAAGGCTGCAAGAAGTGTCATGCCCCCAAGCATGATCACCCACACGATCGGGCGCCACCCGACATCATGGCCGAACAACAGCGGGCCGATCAGACATGACAAACCGACAAACAGCACGATAGCGCGGGGAATATCGAGCCGCGTGCCGGGACGGCGCGGCACCTGCGGCATCAGGCGCAAGGCGGCGGCAATGATGGCGAGGCCGAACGGCACGTTGACAAGGAACACCGTGCGCCAGCCAAGGTGGCCAAGATCGAGCGTGACCAGGATGCCGCCGAGCGCAAAGCCGGCCGCGCCCGCCAGTCCCAGCGTGATGCCATAGATGGCGAAGGCGCGGCTGCGCGCATCATCGGAGAACAACAGATGCAGCGTCGCCAGCACCTGCGGCACCATCAGCGCCGCGGTCGCACCCTGCGCCAAGCGTGCGGCGATCAGCTCCGGCCCCGACTGCGCCAGGGCGCACCACAGCGAGGTCGCGGTAAAGCCGATGACGCCAAGCAGAAACACCGGCCTGGTGCCATAGATGTCGCCCAAGCGCCCGCCGGTCACGATCAAGGTCGCATAGGCGATCAGATAGAGCGAGATGACGGATTCGATCTGCGCCGGGCTCGCATTGAGCTCCGCCGCGATGGTCGGGATCGCGACATTGACGACAAAGGCGTCGACACCGAACATGAACTGCGCCGCGACCACGATCGCGAGCACCCACCAGCGCCGCGATGTGTCGACGCCGGCCGAGACCATCTGATGCATGGGAAAGAAACCTGCCGAATTAGCGTTTAGGCAGATGATGGCATTGCAGCATCATGGGCGCGATTACCTTGGAGGTAACGCGGAGTCACGAGTTCGTCAGTGATGGCGCGCGCCCCGCTCGACGACAAAATTGCCGATCGCGCCGACCGCCATCAGCACGCAGGTGCCGAGAAACACCGCACGCATGCCGATATGACCGCCGACATAGCCGCCGGCGAGCGGACCAACCACCTGCCCAACATATTGCGCCGACACCGAATAGCCGAGAATGCTGCCGGTGATGGTCTCCGGTACATTGTGGCGAATGACGCTGGTAATGCACGGCAACAGCCCACCAAGCGCAACCCCCATCAGGAAGCGCAGCACGATGAGCTGCCAGCCATTGACAACGAAAGCCTGCGGGATCAACAGCACGGCCGAGACTGCCAGGCAAACGGTGATGACGGTCCAGTGTCCGACCCGATCGGCGAGCTTGCCGAGCTGCGAGGAGGAGAGAATGGCGCCGAGCGCCGCCGCTGACATCGCGATTCCCGCGATGAACGTCACCTGTGCGGGCGTGACCAGCTGCGCGACATAGACCGTGATGATCGGCTCGATCGACATGTTGGCGACCATCAGCAGCACGCCGGTCGCGAACATGGCGATGATCGGACGCTTGTCCGGAATCTGCGCCCATCCGCCGCGCGACTTGCCGCCTTTGGCCTGCGGCGGCCTCTTGTCCTCGCGGATCAGGAAGGTGGTGGCGAGAAAAGTGATGAAGATGATGCCGCCCGCCCACAGGAAGGTGGCGCGGATGCCGATCAGTGGCGGCAGCGCGCCGCCGATCAAGGGGCCCACGACATTGCCGGCCATGATGCCGGATGACAGCACGCCGAGCGCCCAGCCGGAGCGCGCCTTGGGCGTTTGCGCCGCGACCAGGATCATCGAACCGGACGTGTAGCCGCCGAGCAGGCCGGCGAGCAACCTCAGCGCAACGAGCTCCCAGACATTGTGCGCCATGCCGATCAGCGACATCGCAACCGCCATGCCGAGACTGGCACGGATCAGCATGAGCTTGCGGCCGTAGCGATCTCCCAGCCGTCCCCACAGCGGCGCAGCCAGTGCCGCGCTGAAGAAGGTCGCGCCGTAGGCGATGCCCGACCATTGCACGATGGCGGCGTGATCGGTCACGCCCAACTGCTCGACATAGAGCGGCAGGAACGGCAGCAGCAGCGTCATCGCCACGATGGTGGTGACGGAGCCCAGGAAGCAGACGATCAGATTCCGTTTCCAATAGCCCGCATCGAGGGTGACATCCTGCACGGCTGTCGCGTCCATCACTGGCGCGCCCCGATCACGGCAAAGCCCCGCGCGCGCAAGCCGCGGCGATCGTCATTCAATGACCGAAGCAGCCGGTCGCGCGTGTCGCGGATGTGGTCCGCCGCCTCGCGCGCGGCTTCGTCCGGCTGGTTGCGGCGAATGCAGTCCAGGATGCGCCGGTGCTCGGCCCAGGCCAGCTCCCGCGACGGCTCGGTCCAGACTTCCAGCCAGCGTGCCCGCGATAGCCGGGTCATGACGCTTTCGATCGTCTTGACGATGAACGGATTGCCCGACAGACGCGCGATCGCGACATGGAAATCAGTGCCGACACGGTGCCATTCCTCGCGCGGCGCGCCGCATTGGCAGGCGTCGAGCATCTCCTCGATTGCAGCAAGATCCGCCTTGCTTGCGCGCGAGCAGGCGAGACGGACCGCGGTCGTCTCCAGCGGCTCGCGAAATTCGGACAGCTGTTCCAGTTCGCCGAGATCGATCGGAGCGACGATCCAGTTGCGGCCATCGCGCCGGATCAGCTCCTCGCTTTCCAGCCGTACCAGCGCCGCCCGGATCGGGGTGCGGGAGCCGGCAAACCGGCTCTCCAACCAACGCTCGGTCAGCCGTTCGCCGGGAGCAAGGTCGAGCGACAGGATCATTTCGCGCAGCCGGTCGTGGACCTGGAGCATTTGGGACATGGTGGTGGCTTCGCCGAGAAACGCATGGAATCGGATTTGGGTCCGCTCTAGATATCCCAGTTTGGGATACCGAAGAAGACCCATTTGGGATACCAGAACTGCAAGACGGCACCTCACCTTCCTCTGGAGGGGGAAGGTCGACCGCATCGACGATGCGAAGCTTCGTCGATGCGGTCGGGATGGGGTGACAGTCCATCCGCGAAGCGGCTGCAGATGCAGATCGCCGAAGGAGTTGATCAAAAGCGCTGTCGTCGCGGATGGACTGTCACCCCACCCCGATTGCGCATTTCATGCGCAATCGACCCGCCCCCTCCAGGGGCGGGTGAGGGTTGCTTCACCTGCTTCTTCTCGCCGATCGGCGGCTCAGACCGCCTTCAGCTTGCGATAGGCGAACCAGACCATTTTCAGGAGCAGCCAGCCATCGCGGAAGCGGGAGATCTGGGTCTCGCCGAAGGTGCGCGCTTTATAATGAATGGGCGTCTCGATGATCTTCAGGTTCTGCTTGGCCGCCCCGAAGATCAGGTCGAAATCGCCGAACGGGTCGAAATTGCCGAAATAGCTGCGCTCGCGCGCCAGCACTTCGTAGTCCTTGCGCAGGATCACCTTGGTGCCGCACAGCGTATCCGTCAGGCGTGTGTTGACGAGATAGCTGAACAGATAGGCAAAGCAGCGGTTGGCAATGAAGTTGAGCGGCCGCATCGCCTCCTGCTCCATCGGATAGACCAGGCGCGTGCCGTTGACGAACTCGGCCTTCCCGCTCTCGATCACCGCGTGATATTTCGGCAGCGCCTCCGGCGGCATGGTGAGATCGGCGTCGAGGATCATCAGCACGTCTTTCTTTGCCGCCGCAAACCCTTTGCGAACTGCGTCGCCCTTGCCCTTGCCGTCCTGCTTCATCACCTTGATGTCCCACTGCCCCTGATAGGCATCGCGGACCCGCTCGCATTCGGCAAAGGTGTCGTCAGACGAATTGCCTTCGACAAAGATGATCTCCTGCGCGCTGCCAAAGCGCGGCATACGCGTGATCGCGCTCTCGATGTTGCCGCGCTCATTGCGGCAGGGAATTACAATGGAAACCGAGAGCCTTCGATCCGGGAATTGCCGCACCGGGCGGCCGACCAGATAGCTGCGCAGGCACAGCTTGCGGATGCCGGGCAGCGGCGCCACGTAGCGGTTGATCAGGGGCCCGAGGCCAAACCAGCGCTGCGGCAGCAGCTGCCGCTGCTCGGCCGAGATCACCTCGAAATCCGCAAGGTCCATCAGATTGAGAAAGTCGGCGTTCGCGATGTAGTTGATCTTCGGCTGCTTGCGCCGCAGGCCGATCGCTTCCGCCGTCATCAGGATCGGCTCCCAGAGATGGGAGTAATAGGAGATCACGATGCGGGTCGAGGGCTCGCAGAGCTGGTGGATCAGGCGCAAGGTACCATCGATGTCCTCGAACATGCCTATGGTGTCGGCAATGACGATGTAGTCGAACGGACCCTGGATCGATTTCAGTGTCTCGGGATCCTCGGCATCACCCAGCACGAAATCGAGCCGCGGATGGCGGCTTCGCGCCCGCGCGATGCTCTGCGGGCTGAAATCGATGCCGATGCCATAGGACGGTTCAAGCGCCGCGAGCAGATCCCCGGTGCCGCAGCCGAGCTCGAGCACCCGCTTGCCCGGCGGGATCAAGAAGCGCATGAACTTGAAATCGTCCTCGTGATAGGCGGCGTTGAATTTGCGCCAGCTCTCCTGATCGTCGAGCGAGCCATCGATCTCGGCCATCAATTGCCGCTTCCGCGGATTTGCAATTTGCGGGGCTGCGGACGGTTGCGACAAAGTCATGAACTGCCTCGAATGAACGAAAACGCGCGCTTGAGCCTGCCGCCAGCGGGGGCCGGGTCGGCGCGGGCGCCTTTTAGACCGAACTGTTGCCAAACAGAACCCGGTTTGGCCCCGACCCGGACACCTAAATCGGGGCGATAGGGCGCGATGGGCCGCGCCGAAGCGCGTGGCTGCCATCCGCCGGGGCGCGATTGCCTTGGGCTAGCCCAGCCCGTAGCTTGTTTGAGAGCCGACAAGAAAAATTCCGCCCGGAGGAAACCAATGGCGCGCCTGAAGTTCGGAGCCTTTCTCGCCCCGCATCACCCCATCGGCGAGCATCCGATGCTGCAATTCCGCAGGGATCTCGACCTGGTTCAGCAGCTCGACGATCTCGGCTATGACGAGTTTTGGTGCGGCGAGCATCATTCGAGCGGTTGGGAGATGATCGCCTCGCCCGAGATGTTTTTGGCCGCCGCGGGCGAGCGGACCAAGCGCATCAAGCTCGGCACCGGCGTGATCTCGCTGCCCTATCACCATCCGTTCAACGTCGCGCAGCGCATGGTGCAGCTCGACCACATGACCGGCGGCCGCGCGATCTTCGGCTCCGGCCCAGGCGCGCTCGCCTCGGACGCGCACACGCTCGGCATCGATCCGATGACCCAGCGCGATCGCCAGGACGAGGCGATTGCCGTGATCCGCCGCCTGTTCAACGGCGAGCGCGTCACCGCAAAGAGCGACTGGTTCACCATGAACGACGCGGCGCTGCAGATCCTGCCGCTGCAGGAGGAGATGCCCTTCGTGGTGGCCTCGCAGATCTCGCCCTCCGGCATGACCCTTGCCGGCAAATACGGCATCGGCATCATCTCACTCGGCTCAATGTCGACGCAGGGGCTGATGTCGCTTGCGCAGCAATGGGAATTCGCGGAGGATTCCGCGAGGAAGCACGGCACCAAGGTGAACCGCGCCGACTGGCGCGTGCTGCTGACCTGGCACATCGCCGAGACGCGGGAGCAGGCGCGGCGCGAGGCGGGCGCCGGGCTGATGCGCTGGCACAATGAATATAATGTCGGCACCTTGATGCGGCCCGGCTTGACCGCGTTCTCGTCGCCGGATGAAGCCGTGGACAAAACCGCCTTTGTCGAAGGCGCGGCATCCACCATCGGCACGCCCGATGATCTCGTGAAGACCATCAAGAACGTGATGAAAGTGTCCGGTGGCGTCGGCGCCATCATCGGCTTTGTCCATGACTGGGCCAATCCCGAGAACACCCGCCGCAGCTGGGACATGGTCGCGCGCTATGTGGTTCCGGAGATCAACGGCTATATCGCATCCTTGCGCAAGTCCCAGACATTCGTGATCGAGAACCGCGCGATCTTCGAGCGCGCCGGACAAGCGGTGATGGCCAAGATCTTGGAAAACGACAAAGCCGCCGCCGCGCTCGCCCAAACCGGTCCGGGACGCGTCGCGATCCCGGCGGTGAACGCGCCGGATCTGCAGAAGGAGGCGGCGAAGCGGAAGGCGTGAGTGTCTCACCTGTGCGGCAAGCCTGCCTCATAGCCGTCGGTTGTCATCGCCCGCGCAGGCGGGCGATCCAGTACGCCGCAGCCTCTCTGCGAAGCCACCACCGACTCTGGAATACTGGATCGTCCGGTCAGGCCGGACGATGACAGCGGAGTGATTGGAGATCCCCCGCACAATTGATCGCGACAACGCCGCGATCCCGGCTATGATGTGCGCGCGCCAAATCCGTTGAAGCAAGCCCGTACCGGAGCGATTGCTATGTCGATGGTTCTTCCCTCGCAGAGCCTCACCCCGCCCAAACGCAATTCGCTGACCCATATTCCGGGTGATGAGGGCTGGCCGATCATTGGCAAGACACTTGCGGCACTGGCCGATCCCAAGGGGCATGTCGAGGCCAATTTCAAGAAATTCGGCCCGGTCTATCGCACCCATATGTTCGGCGAGACCTCGATCTCGCTGCTCGGGCCCGAAGCCAATGAGCTCGTGCTGTTTGACCAGGAGAAGCGGTTTTCCTCCGAGCTCGGCTGGGGTCCCATCCTCGGGCTGTTGTTTCCGCGCGGGCTGATGCTGCGCGATTTCGACGAGCACCGCGCGCATCGCAAGACGCTGTCAGTCGCCTTCAAGTCGGGGCCGATGAAGTCCTATCTCGCCGAGCTCGACAAGGGCATCGCCGCGCGGGTCAGGAGCTGGAGGCAGAACCCGGGCGAGATGCTGCTCTATCCCGCGATGAAGCAGCTGACGCTCGACCTCGCCGCGACGTCCTTCCTCGGCGCTGACATCGGACCTGAGGTCACGGAGATCAACAAGGCCTTTATCGACATGGTCGCCGCAGCGGTGGCCCCGATCCGCAAGCCGCTGCCGTTCACGCAGATGGGACGCGGCGTTACCGGTCGCAAGCGCGTCATGGCCTATTTCTCCGAACAGATCCCGATCCGCCGCAAGAAGGGCGGCGAGGATCTGTTCTCGCAGCTGTGCCAGATGACAGATGAGGCGGGCGCGTTGCTCACCGATCAGGACATCATCGATCACATGAGCTTTCTGATGATGGCCGCGCATGACACGCTGACCTCGTCACTGACGTCGTTCGTCGGAGAGCTTGCGGCACATCCGGAGTGGCAAACCAGGCTGCGCGAGGAGGTCACAGGCCTCGGACTTGCAGCGGAGGCGCCGACCAGCTTCGACAATCTGGAGGCGCTGCCGCTTGTCGAGATGGCGTTCAAGGAGGCGCTGCGGCTGAAGCCGCCGGTGCCCTCGATGCCGCGCCGGGCGGTCCGCGATTTCACCTTCTTGGGTTATGCGATCCCGGCCGGCACATCGGTCGGGGTCAACACGCTGTTCACCCACCATATGCCGGACATCTGGATCGAGCCCGACAGCTTCGATCCGACGCGCTTTGCCGACGAGGCACAGCGCAACCGCCATCGCTTTGCGTTCGTGCCGTTCGGCGGCGGCGCGCATATGTGCTTGGGCCTGCACTTCGCCTATATGCAGGCGAAATGCTTTGCGCGGCACTTTTTGCAGAACCTCTCCGTTTCACTGCCACAAGGCTACAAGGCGGATTGGCAGATGTGGCCGATCCCCAAGCCGCGCGATGGGCTGCGGGTGGTGGTGAGGCCGGTTTGACACGCGCGTCGTTCCGGGGCGCGCGAGGCGTGTCTCGACGCTCGCTGCCGCCATGTCGTCGTCCCGGCGAAGGCCGGGACCCATACCCGCGGAATCTATCCGTAAGCTTCGCTGGTAGACGACCTTCGCCAAACCGCTCCCTGGGGTTATGGGTCCCGGCTTTCGCCCGGGACGACATGGGAATGACGGCCTCATCACCTACCGCTGATTCCCTTCGAACGCCTTGCGCAGCGCCGCGTAACCCTGTTGCTGCTGGGTCCAGTTGCGTCCGCCGGTGATAGCGCCGTCAACGACGAGATCGTGGCCGTTGATGAAGGTGGATTCGTCGCTCGCCAGAAACACCGCGGCATAGGCGATGTCGTCCGGCAGGCCTGCGCGCGGGATCGGCTGTGCGCTCTTGTAGACCTCGCGCATGATTGGCGGCGTGTTCTCGGCCGCCTCCACCGTCAAGCCCAGCGCCTTGGCAAAAATGCCGGTCGCGATCGCGCCGGGCGAGATCGAGTTGACGCGCACGCCGGCCTCGCCAAGTTCCATGGCGACGCATTTGGTCAGATGGATGACCGCGGCCTTGGCCGCGCTATAAACCATCGATGAGGAGAAGCCCGCCAGCCGTCCAGCAATGCTGCCATTATTGATGATGCTGCCGAAGCCCTGCTTCTTCATGATGGGGGCAGCGTGCTTCATGCCGAGCATGACGCTGCGCACCAGGGTTGCCATGGCAACGTCGAAGCGCTCGGCGTCGAGGCCCTCGATGCCGCCGGTCTGCGCCGGGCCGCCCGCATTGTTGAAGACGCAGTCGAGCCGGCCGAACTTGTCCACCGCAAGCGCCGTCAGCGCCTTGACCTGCTCTTCGATCGTGACATCAGTCTGGCGGAAGATGCAGTCCGCGCCGAGCTGCTTGGCCAGCGCCTCGCCTTCGGCAGCGCGACGGCCCGCAATGACCACCCTGGCGCCTTCAGCGACGAAGATTTCCGCGGTGCGCAAGCCGATGCCGCTCGTCGCTCCCGTGATGATGGCGACCTTGCCGCTGAGACGTCCCATGGCGTTCCCTTTGTTGTTTCCATGTTGAATCGAACTGATGCTAACTGAAACCGCTCGTCGGTTGGAAATATTCCCGTCGGTCTTGAACGAACACAAGCTATGCGCGCAAGCGCGAAGCGCGTATCCTGCGCCGCGTCAGGTGCGGCCATGTTCCGGCTCTATCATGCAATCGGAACAGGAGGAAGATGAAGCTATTTGATGAGTTTCGGCGCGGGTGGCAGGGGATTGTGCAGCCCTCTCCCCTGTTTGGCTACGGCTTTGCAACGTTCTGCCTTGCACTCGGCACCGTCGCGCGCTGGGGCTTCTCGTTGATCCGGCCCGACATCTATTTCACACCCTACGTGCCAGCCGTGTTCTTCGCCACCGCGGTTGCCGGCTTGCGCGCGGGGATTTTCACCGCGCTTGGCAGCGGCGTACTTGGCCTGATCGTGAATTTCGGCGAGGCGCGGGTCGATTCGGCGCGCATCGCGCTGCTCCTGATCTACTGGGCGGTGTGTGCGCTGACAATCTGGGGTGTGCACCAATACCGCTCGACAGTGGCCCGCGAGCGGCGCACCACCAAACGCCTGATCGAGGAGGAGGAATACCGCAAGCTCGTGGTCGCTGAGCTGCAGCATCGGCTGAAGAACAAGCTCTCGACCATTCACGCCGTGCTGCACCAGGTGCTGGACAAAGAACCGGCGATATGGGCCGGCGTCGACCATCGCCTGCGCGCGCTGTCGACGGTCGACGATCTGATTGCGCGGGTCGACAACACCGGCTGCGACATCAAGGATCTGCTGCTCTCCGAGCTCGTGCCCTACGGCCATGTCCGCTTCAACCTGAACGGCGAGCCGCTGTTTCTGCCCGCCAAGCTTGCGGTGGGCCTGTCCCTGATCTTCCACGAGCTCGCGACCAATGCTGCCAAATATGGCGCCTTCTCCGCCGCGCGCGGCTTTCTGCAAGTGACATGGACTATCTCGGACGACCGTCTCAACGTGAGCTGGGACGAGACCGAGGGTCCCGCCATCGACCAGGTCGGACCGGCTGGCTTCGGTACCAAGCTGCTCAAATCGGCACTGATGCCGTTCGACGGCAAGACCGAGATCGCCTATCTGAAGACCGGCGTCCACTGCACCATGCAATGTCGCGTTCCCAAAGCGTGACGCCTCGCTTCCGTTGATCGTCTATTAATGACGACACGCGAGCTGGCAGCATTCGCGTACCGGCGAGGCATTATTTCTGCGCCGCTCTTAACCAAAGCTAAGCGGGACGGCAGCAAGATCGGCGCGCATGCAAAACCGCCACATCCATTTGCACCCGACCGCCGCGCCGGACGTTGATCACCCGCGCTCCCCGGAAGCCGAGCTTCGCCTGCTGAAGGACGTGCTGGCGGCGCTGCCTGCCGGCGTCACGGTGCTAGACGAGCATGGCCGGTTCATCCTGATGAACGATGCCGCGACGACGCAGCTCGGCCAAAGCGACAGGGCCAGCGCGTTGCATGGTCGGCGCGTCGCCGGGCTCGAGCTTTTGCGCGACAACCGCGCAGCTGTCACCGAGGAGGCGATCGGCGAGGGTCCCGCCCGCCAGGTCTGGCTGACATCACATCGCCCGGCCCTGATCGGCAACCGCAGGCTCCTGATTTCGAGCTCGGCCGATATCAGCGAACAAAAAATCTTCGAGGACCAGCTGTTCCGCTCCGCTTACTACGACGAACTGACCGGCCTGCCGTCTCGCCGGGTGATCGAACATCGCGCCAACAGCCTGATTGCGAAGAATCCAGGCGAGACATTCGCGCTCGCCTTCCTCGATCTCGACAACTTCAAGCACATCAACGACTATTACGGCCACGGCACCGGCGATACGCTGCTGGTCGAGCTTGCCAAACGCCTCAGCCGCGGCCTGCGTGCGACCGACATGCTGTCGCGCATCTCCGGCGACGAGTTCCTGCTGCTGCTGTCGCCGGTCCAGAACGTGCAAGAGGTTGCGGAGTATCTGCAATCGACCCTTGAGCAGCTGAGCGCGCCCTTTTTCATTGATGGCTCGGAGGTTTTCGCGTCCACCTCCGTCGGCGTCAGCCTTTATCCGGAGCATGGCCGCAGCTACGAGGTGCTGCGCCAGAATGCCGACATCGCGATGTACCGCGTCAAGAATGAGGGCAAGGGCGCCGCCGCCTTCTTTGACGCGCGGATGGAGCGCGAGGCACTCGCACGCACCAAGCTCGAGCAGTCGCTGCGGCTTGCGATTCTCGACAAGCGGTTCTGCTGCGCCTTCCAGGCCAAGGTCGATATCAGGAGCCAGGAAGTCAAGGGCATCGAAGCGCTGGTTCGGCTGCGCGACGACGAGGACGTGATCCAGGCGCCCGGCTCCTTCATCAACCTCGCCGTCGAACTCGGGCTGATCGACGAGCTCACCCATCTGGTGCTCGCTGAAATCGTCAAGTCAATCGACCCGATCAACGACACATTTGGCCCGCAGGCCACGATCAGCATCAACGTCGCGGCCAAGCAGGCCTGCAACGTCGAGTTCATGCGCTCGTTCGCACGGGCGCTGGACGCGACCGGCTTCCCCAAACGCTTCATGATCGAGGTGACGGAGGATGCCTTCGTCACCAAGAGCCATTTCCAGCAAGAGATCCTGCCGATGCTCCGCGAGATCGGGGTCGGCATCTCCATCGATGATTTCGGCATCGGCTATTCCTCGTTGTCGGCGCTTGCCGACATCACCGCCGACGAGATCAAGATCGACCGCTCCTTCATCACCGACATCCATAAGCGGCCGCGCAGCCAGGGCATTTTGCGCGCGGTGGAGTCCCTGAGCGAAGCGCTGGGCATGACCGTCATCGCGGAGGGGCTCGAGTCCTTCGAGGAACTCGCCTATCTGCAGGCGGCAACCAAGATCCGCTATGCCCAGGGCTATTATTTCTCCCGCCCGATCTTCCTGGAGGAGTTGAAGCTCGCCTCGCCGCGGACCAGCGAGGCCCGCGTCAGCCTGGCGAGCCGCCCGATCCAGGCCAGCCGTCCGGGCAATTTTCCGCGCGAGCGCGGCGCGCGACGCTAGAGCCTTAGTCCAGTATCCAAAGCATACCATCTCGCACGGAACGCCTTGACCGGGGGTGAGCCCGCACACTATCAGTTCTCGCATAATGCATGAATTGGTGGAGAGAGACGTTGCGCACATCCCTGGTCGTTTCCGTAATCGCCGCAGCCCTGATGTCGACCACGGCGCAGGCCGATGATCTGACGATCGCGCTGATCTATGGCAAGACCGGCCCGCTCGAGGCCTACGCCAAGCAGACCGAGACCGGCCTGCGCATGGGCCTGGAATATGCCACCAAGGGCACCATGACGGTCGACGGGCGGAAGATCGTCATCGTCACCAAGGACGACCAGGGCAAGCCGGACCTGTCGAAGGCGGCGCTGGCGGAAGCCTATCAGGACGACAAGGCCGATATCGCCATCGGCACCACGTCATCGGCCGCGGCGCTTGCCGACCTTCCTGTCGCCGAGGAAAACAAGAAGATCTTCCTGGTCGAGCCGGCGGTGGCGGATCAAATTACCGGAGAGAAGTGGAACAAGTACATCTTCCGCACCGCGCGCAACTCCTCCCAGGACGCGATCTCCAATGCGGTCGCGATCGGCAAGCCGGGCGTGACGGTGGCGACCCTGGCGCAGGACTACGCTTTCGGCCGGGACGGGGTGGCCGCCTTCAAGGATGCGCTGGCCAAGACCGGCGCGACGCTGGCGGCGGAGGAATATGCGCCGACCACCACGACCGATTTCACCGCGGTCGGCCAGCGCCTGTTCGACGCGTTGAAGGATAAGCCGGGCCGCAAGATCATCTGGGTGATCTGGGCCGGCGGCGGCGATCCATTGACCAAGCTGCAGGACATGGACCCCGCGCGCTATGGCATCGAGCTGTCCACCGGCGGCAATATCCTTCCGGCGCTCGCGGCTTACAAGCGCCTGCCCGGCATGGAGGGCGCGACTTACTACTATTATGACATCCCCAAGAACCCGGTGAACGACTGGCTGGTCGCCGAGCACCAGAAGCGCTTCGGCGCGCCGCCGGATTTCTTCACCGCCGGCGGCTTTGCCGCAGCCATGGCGGTGGTCACGGCCGTCACCAAGGCGAAATCGACCGACACCGACAAGCTGATCGCGACCATGGAAGGCATGGAGTTCGACACGCCCAAGGGCAAGATGATCTTCCGCAAGGAGGACCATCAGGCGCTGCAGAGCATGTACCACTTCCGCGTCAAGGTCGATCCGAACCTGCCCTGGGCGGTCAACGAGCTGGTGCGTGAAATCAAGATCGAGGACATGAACATCCCGATCCGCAACAAGCGGTGATCCCTCTTCCCGTCCTTCACGGGGAGAGGGTCGGGGTGAGGGGCTGCCTCCGGCGAGCTCAGTGCCTGGAGAGTCCCCCTCACCTGCAACGCATCTTAAGATACGTTGCGATCTCTCCCCGACACAAGTCGGGCCTGCCCGGCTTGTGCAATCAACAATGCGCAACCGGGTAGACCCCGGTTGCGGCGGGGCGAGGTAAGAACGAGAGCTTATCCTCGGGGTAACCGATGTCCGAAACACTCGAGACGCAGGATCTGACCATCCGCTTCGGCGGGCATGTCGCCGTCAATGGTGTCAGCTGCACGTTCCGTCCCGGCGAGCTCACGGCCATCGTCGGCCCGAACGGCGCCGGCAAGACCACCTATTTCAACCTGATCTCGGGACAGCTGCGCCCCTCGGACGGCCGCATCCTGTTCGAGGGCAAGGACATCACGTCGTTGTCGGCGCCGCTACGCACCCGCGCAGGCCTCGGGCGCGCCTTCCAGCTGACCAATCTGTTTCCCAACCTGTCGGTCGAGGAGAACGTCCGCCTTGCCGTGCAGGCGGCGCATCAGGTGCATTACGACATGCTGCGGCCGTGGATGCTGCGAACTGACCTGATCGCACGCGCGGACGCCATTCTCGACAAGGTCGCGCTTGCTGGCCGCCGCGCGGCTGCGGCCAGCGCGCTGTCGCATGGCGATCAGCGCAAGCTCGAGGTCGCACTGATGATGGCGCTGGAGCCCAAGGTCTTCATGTTCGACGAGCCGACCGCGGGCATGAGCATCGACGAGGTCCCGGTCGTGCTCAACCTGATCGCGCAGCTCAAGGAGGACAGGAGCAAGATCATCCTCTTGGTCGAGCACAAGATGGACGTGGTGCGTTCGCTCGCCGACCGCATTATCGTGCTGCATAACGGCCAGCTCGTCGCCGACGGCAAGCCTGCCGAGGTGATCGCCTCGCCGATCGTTCAGGAGGCCTATCTCGGTATTGCGCCAGGGCGGAGCGCGGCATGAGCGATCTCCTCGCGCTGTCAGCCGTTCACACCCATGTCGGCCGCTATCACATCCTGCAAGGCGTCGACCTTGTCGTCCCCGAAGGACAAACCACGATGCTGCTCGGGCGCAATGGCGCCGGAAAGACCTCGACGCTGCGCACCATCATGGGCTTGTGGCAGGCGTCCGCCGGCCAGATCTCGCTTGCCGGGATGCGCATCGAACGCACTGCAACGCCCGACATCGCAAAACTCGGCGTCGGCTATGTGCCGGAAACCATGGCGGTGTTCTCCGACCTGACGGTGCGGGAAAATCTGGTGCTGGCGGCGCGCGATGGACCACTGGACGAGACGCGGCTGGACTGGATCTTCGGATTCTTCCCGGCGCTGAAGCGGTTCTGGCTGTCGCGCGCGGGCGGCCTGTCGGGCGGCCAGAAGCAGATGCTCTCGATTGCACGCGCGATCGTCGAGCCCCGCAAGTTGCTGCTGATCGACGAGCCGACCAAGGGGCTCGCCCCTGCGATCGTCGGCTCGCTGATCGAATGCCTGAAGGAGATCAAGCGCAGCAGTGCTACCATTCTCCTGGTCGAGCAGAATTTTCATGCCGCCCGGGAGCTCGGCGACAGCGTGGCGGTGATGGACAACGGCACCATCGTGCATCGCGGCGAGATGGCGGCGCTTGCCGCCGATATCCCCTTGCAGGAACGTTTGCTGGGCCTGAGCCTGGAGGCACATCAGTGACTGAGCTTGCCGCGACCGATCCCTTGCCGAAGCCCAAGCGCGACATCATCCCGGCGCTGTTGCCGGTCGCACTGGCGCTTCTCGCGCTGCCGTTGACCGGCTCGACGAGCTCCTGGGCGACGCTGACGGTGGCGAGCCTGGCCATGGGCATGATGATCTTCATCATGGCGAGCGGACTGACCCTGGTGTTCGGCCTGATGGACGTGCTCAATTTCGGCCACGGCGCCTTCATCGCGGTCGGCGCCTACGTCGCAACCCTGGTGCTGCTGCCGCTCGCCGGCTGGATGCAGGCAGATTCGCTTCTCAGCAACCTGGCCGCGCTGCTGCCCGCCATTCTGCTGGCCATGGCGGTGACCGGCGCGCTGGGACTTGTGGTCGAGCGCGTGCTGATCCTTCCCGTCTATGGCCAGCATCTGAAGCAGATCCTGATGACGACCGGCGGCTTGATCGTGGCCGAACAGACGCTTTATGCGCTGTGGGGACCGCAGATCATTCCGCTGCCGCTGCCGGCCTCCTTGCGTGGTTCTTTCATCATCGGCGACGTTGCGATCGCAAAATACCGCGTGCTGGCCATGCTGGTTGGCCTGATCGTGTTTGTCGCCATTCAACTGGTGCTCAACCGCACCAAGCTCGGGCTTCTGATCCGCGCCGGCGTGGAGAACGGCGAGATGGTGGAGGCGCTGGGCTACCATATCCGCAGGCTGTTCCTCGGCGTGTTCATGACCGGATCGGCGCTGGCCGGCCTTGGCGGCGTGATGTGGGCGCTTTATCGCGAGCAGGTGCACGCCTCGATGGGCAACGATCTCACCGTGCTCGTGTTCATCGTGGTCATCATCGGCGGACTTGGCTCGATCGGCGGCTGCTTCATTGGCGCGCTGCTCGTTGCCATGGTCGCCAATTACGGCGGCTTCCTGGTGCCGAAGCTTGCGCTCGTGTCCAACATCCTGCTGATGGTCGCGATCCTGATGTGGCGGCCGCGCGGGCTTCATGCGGTGACCAGCCGATGATGATCCTTTCCGGCGATCCGCCGCGCAGCCGGGCGCTGTCCATCCTGCTCATCGTGATCGTGCTGGCGCTGCTCGCGACGCCCTGGCTGTTTCCCGGTGCGAAGGCGCTGAACGTCGCGGCGAAGATATGCATCTTCGCCGCGCTGGTCGCTTCCTACGACCTGCTGCTCGGCTACACCGGCACGGTCTCGTTCGCCCACACCATGTTCTATGGCATCGGCTCCTACGCGGTTGCGATTGCGCTCTATTCGCTGGGCCCAAGCTGGCTCGCGGTCGCAACCGGCATCGTCATCGGCCTGCCGCTCGCGATGCTGCTGGCACTCGCGATCGGGCTGTTCTCGCTGCGGGTCGCGGCGATCTTCTTTGCCATGATCACGCTGGCGGTTGCCTCCGCCTTCCAGGTGCTTGCCTCGCAAATGTCCTGGCTCACAGGCGGCGAGGACGGCCGCAGCTTTCAATTGCCGGAGCTGCTGCGGCCCGGAACGGTGCTGATCTCCAAGGCCACATTCGGGCTCGAGATCAATGGGCGGACCCTCACCTATTATCTGGTATTCGCCGCATCGGCTTTGATGATCCTGTGGCTGCTCCGCGTGGTCAACTCGCCGTTTGGCCGGGTGCTGCAGGCGATCAGGGAAAACCGTTTCCGCGCCGAGGCGCTGGGTTACCGCACGGTGTTTCATCTCACCTACGCCAATTGCATCGCGGCCCTGGTCGCCGCCTCCGCCGGCGTCCTGAACGCGCTGTGGCTGCGTTATGCCGGACCCGACACCTCCTTGAGCTTCTCGATCATGCTCGACATCCTGCTGATGGTGGTGATCGGCGGCATGGGCACGATGTATGGCGCCATCATCGGCGCTACGATCTTCATCCTGGCGCAGAATTATCTGCAGACCTTGATGGGCACGGCCTCCCGCGCCGCCGCCGATGCCGGCCTGCCGCTGCTGCCGGGACTCCTGCACCCGGATCGCTGGCTGTTGTGGCTCGGACTGCTGTTCATCGCCAGCGTCTATTTCTTCCCGACTGGCGTCGTCGGGCGGCTGCGCGGCAAACCGCAAGCCGCGAAGTGAGGCGGAGACGCCGCGACAGGCATCAATCGCAGTGCAGCATCGCTTAAGCCTGATCCGATTTCCCGCTTTGCAATCGCAGGCCTTTCGCTAACATCGCAGCTTGCGGTTCGACCTGTCAGTGAGTGTCTGAACCGGCGCAGTTCTCGCGGTGTCGCGTCATGCCCCTGTCCCAAGCCGCCGCCAGCAATCCCGATCTGATCCGGGCCCGTGCCATGGAGACGCTGTTCGAGCGGCTGGAAAGCCTGTGCGAAGGCGCCATCGCCATCGATCGCGCCGGCCGCGTGGTCTATGTCAACGAAAAATACCTTCCGGCGCTCGGCCTCAAGCTGACAGCCGAGGCGATCGGCCGGCCGATCGAGGAGATCATTCCCAACAGCCTGATGCGCAAGGTGGTGGAGACCGGCGAGCCGATCCTGCTCGATATCATGGAGCTCGGTGGCGAGCAGCTCGTGGTCACGCGCATGCCGATCGAGGACGAGCGGGGTGCCGTGATCGGCGCCATCGGCTTTGTGCTCTACCACCACCTCGATAGCCTCAAGCCGCTTGTCGCGCGTGTCACCCAACTCGAGAACGAACTGCGCCTGGCAAAGCGGCAATTGTCGCAGCCACGCAGTGCGCGCTTCACGTTCGCGGATTTCATCGGCCGAAGCCCCGGCATCGCGCAGGCCAAGGAGCTCGCGACGCGGGCGGCCCGGCAGAATGTGACGGTGCTGCTCACGGGCGAGACCGGGACCGGCAAGGAGATGCTGGCCCAGGCCATCCACAACGCCTCGGCCCGCGCTGAAAAGCCGTTCGTCAGCGTCAATGTCGCGGCCATACCCGACACGCTGATCGAGTCGGAATTCTTCGGTGCAGCCCCCGGCGCCTATACCGGCGCCGACCGCAAAGGCCGCGACGGCAAGTTTCGCATTGCGGACGGCGGCACGCTGTTCCTGGACGAGATCGGCGAGATGCCGCTGCAGCTGCAGGCCAAGCTGCTCCGGGCGCTGCAGGAGCGGGAGATCGAGCCGCTGGGTTCGGACAGGGTCGTCAAGGTCAATGTCCGCGTCATTGCCGCCAGCAATGTCGACCTGCAGAAGCGCGTCGCCGAGGGTCGCTTCCGCGCCGATCTCTATTACCGGCTCAACGTGCTCGCGATCACGCTGCCGCCGCTGCGCGAGTGCCTGGATGATCTCCCGGATATCTGCGCCCGCCTGCTCGACGACATCGCGACCTCGGGCGACTACGGCAATCCGCGCATCACGCCGTCCGCCATCGCTGCGCTCGCCCATTACGATTGGCCGGGCAATGTCCGCGAGCTGCGCAACATCCTGGAACGCGCGCTGATCCTGAGCGATTCCAGCCGCCTCACCGGCGATGATTTTGTGCGCATCCTGCCCGGCACCGCTCAGCTCAGGCCTGTCGCCACCCCAAAGCCCGCCGGCGTGGTCGTGCCCTACGCTCAGGCCGAAGCCGAGTTCGAAAAGCAGACGCTGGAACAGGCGCTCGCTGCCAGCAACGGCCAGATCACCGAAGCCGCCAAGATGCTCCGCATCTCCCGCGCCACCTTCTACAAGAAGCTCGCCAAGTTCGGATTGGACAGCTCGGCGTAGAATCTACGTTATCCCAAGCGTGCGCCCCTCTCTCTCTCCGTCATCCTGAGGTGCCCGTCGCCAACGGGTCCGCGCGAACGCGCGGCCCGATGACAGGCTCCGCGGCGGGCCTCGAAGGGCGACGGCCCGACTGCAGCAGCGGGGCCGTTTCATCCTTCGAGGCCGCCGCTTCGCGTCGGCACCTCAGGATGACGGAGAGAGATTTCGTCTCGCTTTGGAGACGCGACATGTCCGGAGTCTCGGATCGTAGACACGACTCAGCGCGCGTCGATCTCGGCCAGTCACCGCAAGAACCTCCGAATTTTCCGCTGGCTTTGACCTATCTCAACGCGCGCGGCACCACTGGCGCGGAGCTTGCTATGCGACAACAGAACGCACGCAAAGTGCGCATTGAACCAGGGAGGAGCTGATGAGCCAGACCGTCACGGTCGGTCACGACCTGCAAGCCAGGCACCCCTCGCACGTCACGGTGGCGACGGCGAGCCTGATCGGCACAGCGATCGAGTGGTACGATTTCTTCCTCTATGGCACCGCGGCTGCGCTGATCTTCAACAAGCTGTTCTTCCCGACCTTCGATCCGATGATCGGCACGCTGCTGGCGTTTGCGACCTATGCGCTCGGCTTCATCGCGCGGCCCCTCGGCGGGCTGGTGTTCGGCCATTACGGCGACAAGATCGGCCGCAAGACCATGCTCTATCTCACGCTGCTCATCATGGGCGTGGCGACCGCGGCGATCGGCTTCCTGCCGACCTATGACAATGTCGGCGTCTGGGCCGCGATCCTCTTGGTGTCCTGCCGCCTGATCCAGGGCTTTGGCCTCGGCGGCGAATGGGGCGGCGCGGTGCTGATGGCGGTGGAGCATGCGCCGGCGGACAAGAAGGGTTTCTACGGCTCATGGCCGCAGCTCGGCGCGCCGCTTGGGCTCGTGCTCGGCACGCTGGTGTTCTCCGTCGTCTCCGGGCTTCTGAGCGACGCACAGCTCTATGCCTGGGGCTGGCGCCTGCCCTTCCTGTTCTCGATCGTGCTGGTGCTGGTCGGCTTGTGGATCCGTTTCACCATCGCGGAATCGCCGGAATTCCAGAAGGTCAAGGACGAGAAGCAGGAAGTCAGCATGCCGATCGTGGACGCGATCCGCATGTATCCGAAAAACATCCTGCTCGCGATGGGCGCGCGCTTTGCGGAGAATGGGTTCTTCTATATCTACGCGACCTTCGTGCTCGCCTACGCCACCCAGGCGCTGGGCATGGCGCGGCAGGACATCCTCAACGGCGTGTTGATCGCGGCCGCCATCGAGACCTTCACCATTCCGATGTTCGGCGCGCTGTCCGACCGTGTCGGGCGCCGGCCGGTCTATATTTTCGGCGCGGTGTTCTCGGCGCTGATGTCGTTCCCGCTGTTCATGCTGCTTTCGACCAAGAACCCGCAGCTGGCCTGGATCGCCATCGTGCTCGGGCTTGCCGTCGGCCACGCTGCGATGTACGGGCCGCAGGCGAGTTTCCTGTCCGAGCTTTTCGGCACCAAGGTGCGCTACAGCGGGGTGTCGCTCGGCTACAATCTGGCCTCGATCTTTGCCGGCGCGCTGTCGCCCCTGATCGCAACCGGCCTGATGACAGCCTACGCGCCGCAGACTTGGCCAATCTCGCTCTATATGCTCGGGCTGGCGTTGATCACCATCGTCTCGGTCTATTTCGCGACGGAGACGCGCCAGCGCGCGTGAATGCGACGAACGAAGTGTTCCCTCGCCCCGCCCCGGCGGGGAGAGGGTCAGGTGAGTGGCTGCTTGCAGCCGCATGCTCCTCTTCCCTTCTCCCGTTGTGGGAGAAGGTGGCGCGAAGCGCCGGATGAGGGGTCTCTCTCCGCGTATTCACTGCTGCTTGTTTGCTCGCGGATGCAGACCCCTCACCCAAACGAGTTTGTGTCTGCAACGGAGCTGCCCTCTCCCACAAGGGGCGAGGGCACGATCAGGAGCACCGCGTTGTCTCGGGAGGAGGTCTCGCGGCCACAGCAATTCAAGGAGGATCCACCGTGAGCCAGCATCCGGCTTTGCCCTACTTGCGCAATGCAGAGAAGGGCAAGATCGTCACGGCAGCCGAGGCCGTCATGCTGATCCGGGACGGCGACACGGTTGCGACCGGCGGCTTTGTCGGCATTGGCTTTGCGGAGGAGATCGCGGTCGCGCTGGAAGAACGCTTTCTGAACAGCGAGGGCGAGCCGCCCTATACACAGGGCCGGCCGCGCGACCTGACGCTGGTCTATGCGGCAGGGCAAGGCGACGGCAGGGAGCGCGGGCTCAATCATTTCGCCCATGCAGGCCTCGTCAAGCGCGTCATCGGCGGTCATTGGGGCCTTGCGCCGAAATTGCAGCAGCTCGCCATTGCCGGCGAGATCGAAGCCTATAATTTGCCGCAGGGCGTCATCACACATCTGTTTCGCGACATCGCGGCGAAGCGGCCGGCCCATATCACCCGCGTCGGCATCGGCACCTTTGTCGATCCGCGCCATGGCGGCGGCAAGCTCAACAGCAAAACCACGGAAGAATTGGTCGAGCTGTTCACGCTGCGTGGCGAGGACTATCTGCTCTACAAGACCTTCGGAATTGATATCGGCATCATCCGCGCCACCACGGGCGATCCCGACGGCAATCTCACCATGGAGAAGGAGGCGTTGACGCTGGAGGCGCTCGCCATCGCCATGGCCGCGCATAACTCCGGCGGCATCGTCATCGCCCAGGTCGAGCGCGTGGCCGAGGCCGGCAGCCTCAACCCGCGCCAGGTGAAGATTCCGGGCGTGCTGGTCGACTGTGTCGTGGTCGCAAGGCCGGAAAACCATTGGCAGACGTTTGGGACCCAGTATAACCCGGCATTCTCCAGCGAAATTCGCGTGCGCGCGGGATCGCTGCCGCCGATGGAGATGAGCGAGCGCAAGATCATCGCGCGCCGCGCCGCGTTCGAGCTCAAGGCCAACAGCGTGGTCAATCTCGGCATCGGCATGCCCGAAGGCATTTCTGCGGTCGCCAATGAAGAGCGGATCATCGACCTGATCACGCTCACCGCCGAGCCCGGCGTGATCGGCGGCATCCCGGCGAGCGGCATCGACTTTGGTGCCGCGATCAATACCCAGGCCGTGATCGACCAGCCCTACCAGTTCGACTTCTATGACGGGGGCGGGCTCGACGCCGCCTTTCTCGGCCTCGCCCAGGTCGACCGGTCAGGCAATCTCAACGTCTCCAAGTTCGGTCCGAAACTGGCCGGCGCCGGCGGCTTCATCAATATCAGCCAGAACGCCAAGGAGGTGGTCTTTGTCGGCACCTTCGGCGCTGGCCGGCTGCGCCTCGACCTCTCCGGCGGACGGCTTGCCATTCTCGAAGAGGCGACCGCGCGCAAATTCGTCCGCGATGTCGAGCATGTCACCTTCAGCGGCGCGGTTGCCGCCGCCCGCGGCCAGCGCGTGCTCTATGTCACCGAGCGCTGCGTGTTCACGCTCGCAGGAGACGGACTCGCGCTCACCGAGATCGCGCCCGGCATCGATGTCGAACGCGATATCCTGGCGCTGATGGATTTCAAGCCGAACATTCCCAGGGATCCCCTGATGATGGATGCGCGCATTTTCCGCGACGAAGTCATGGGATTACGCGAACGGCTGCTGTCCATTCCGCTCGACCAGCGCTTCACCTATGATAGCGAGCAGAACCTGTTCTTCGTCAATCTGGAGCGCTATTCGCTGCGCAGCCAGGGGGACATCGACGCCATTGCCCGCACCGTGGAGAGCAAGCTCGCGGGCGTCGACCAGCGCGTCTATGCCATCGTCAACTACGACAATTTCACCATCCTGCCCGAGCTGCTCGATGCCTATTCCGCCATGGTGCGCAGCCTGGTCGATCGCTTCTATTCGGGCGTGTCGCGCTACACCACGTCGGGGTTCCTGCGCATCAAGCTCGGCGAAGCGCTGGAACGGCGCGGCGTCGCACCGCATATTTTCGAAAGCGCCGAGGAGGCAACCTCCGACTGGCGCGAGGGCGAGCGCGGCGCGAGCCAGGATGTGGCGCAGGCACTGACGGCCACGCGTTAACAAACCCCTAACGGGCGTCCGACTCGTGAATCGATCCTGTGCCGCGATCGGTCGACGACGGCTGCCGCTCCAGGCGTCATTTGCGCATATGTTGAGCGATTAAGGCTTAAGTAACCGGATTTGCTAACGAGTTATGCCATTTCTGCATCGTATGCATTCAGCCTCGGAGTGGCGGGAATGCGCGGTGTGATTTCCAACATCTGGGGCGGGACAACCTTCGGCTTCGCGCGCCGGCTCGCGCAGCTGTTGCGCGTTCGCCGTGGGCCGGTCGCGTGGCTCACACTCTGCGGCACGCTGCTCGTCATCGCGATCTTCGTCGGCACCATCATCGTGGTGGACGAATTCCGCGAACGCGCCATCCACAATGCCGAGCGCGAGCTGCAGAACACCGTTATGCTGCTGACCCGCCATTTCGATCAGCAGTTCGAGGATTCCGAGGCCGTCGCCTCCGAGCTGATCTCGCAGATGCAGATCACAGGCGCATCGACGCCGGAAGCGTTCAGGGAGCAGATGTCGACGGTGGATGCGCATCTGATGCTGCGCTCCAAGGTCTCGGCGCTCTCCTATATCGGCGATGTCGCGATCTTCGATGCCGACGGCCACCTGCTCAACTGGTCGCGACCGGATCCGATCAGCGATATCAGCATCGCCGAGCGGGGCTATTTCAAGGAATTCAAATCCAACCCCAACGCCGCGCCGATCGCGGTCGAGGCCGCGCGAAGCTATATCGACGGCAGCTGGACCACCATCATCGCCCACCGCCTGAACGCGCGCGACGGCACCTTGCTCGGGGTGATGTCGCGCCGCATCGACCCGGTCAATTATGAACTGTTCTTCGCTTCGCTCGCGCTCGGCGAAGGATCCGCAATCGCCATGTTCCACACCGACGGCACGATGCTGGCGCGCTTTCCGCATGTCGACGCGCTGATCGGCCGGAAGCTGGCGCAGGCCCCGCTGTTGCAGCGGATCCTGGCGCGCGGCGGCGAACAGACGCTGCGGATGGAAAGCCCGGTCGACGGGCAGGACCGGCTGGGAGCGGGCAGCGCGCTCAGCCATTTTCCGATCGTGGTGATCGCGACCGCCACGACGGCGACTGCGCTTGCGGATTGGCGCGCGCAGACCCGCTTCCTGATCGTGGCCGCGGCGTTGGCGGCTGCCGTCATTGCCGGCATCCTTCTCCTGATCGTACGTCAGATCAATGCCCAGAACCGCGAAGCGCAGCAGAAGCTGGAAGCCGAACGGCTGAAGCTCGATACCGCGCTGAACAACATGACGCAGGGGCTTCTGATGTACGATGCGTCCGCGCGCATCGTCACCTTCAACCAGCGCTACATCGACATGTACAAGCTGTCGCGCGAGGTGGTGAAGCCGGGACTGCATTATTACGACCTGATCCAGCACCGCAAGGATACCGGCTCGTTCGACGGCGACGTCCGCGACTTTTGCGACCCGATCCTGCGCGACGTCGCGGCCGGCAAGGTCAACACGCACATTATGGAGATCGCCGACGGCCGCGCGTTCGAGATCGTCAACAAGCCCGTGCCGCACGGCGGCTGGGTTGCGACCATCGAGGATATCACCGAGCGTCGCCGGCTCGAGCAGGAACGCGACCGCAACTACGCGTTCCTCAGCCAGATCATCGACCACATTCCCTCGCAGATCACGGTCAAGGACGCCCGCACACGCCAATATCTCCTGGTCAACAGCGTTGCCGAGTATCATTTCGACATGCCGCGCCAGGAGATCGTCGGCAAGACCGCATTCGACATCTTCAAGCGGCAGGCGGCCGAAGCCATCGCCGCCGACGACGATAACGCGCTCGCCTCCGGCGAGGGCTCGTTCCGCGACGAGCACCTGACCGAAACCAAGATGATCGGGCCGCGCTATATCACCAGCAGGCGCATCAACATCCGCAACCAGGCCGGCGAGCCGCGCTATCTCATCAACATGGTCGACGACGTCACCGAGCGCCGCGAAGCCAATGAGAAGATCGCCCATCTCGCCCATTATGACGCACTCACCGACCTGCCCAACCGCGTGCTATTCCGTGAGCGGATCGAGCGCGAGCTCGTCCGCGCCAGCGAGGGATTCAAGTTCGCCCTGCTTTACATCGATATCGACGAATTCAAAGGCATCAACGATTCGCTCGGCCACCACGTCGGCGACGAGCTCTTGAAGACCGTGGCCAGCCGCATCCGCGCCTGCATCAAGCCGGGCGATCTGATCGCGCGGCTCGGCGGCGACGAGTTTGCGGTGATCCAGACCGCCGTCACCTCGACCGCCGACGTCGTCGACTTCGTCACGCGTCTGCACGAGAGCATCCGCAGGCCCTATCAGTGCCTCGGCCATCAGCTGTCCACCGACGCCTCGATCGGCATCGCGCTGGCGCCGCAGGACGGCACCGAGCTCGACCAGCTGATCAAGAATGCGGACCTGGCGATGTATGCCGCCAAGGCCGGCGGTCGCCGCACCCATCGCTTCTTCGAACCGTCGATGGATGCGAGCGCCAAGGCGCGGCTGGCCATGGAGCAGGATCTGCGCCAGGCTATGGCCGACGGCGGTTTCGAGCTGCACTACCAGCCGCTGGTCGATCTGCGCTCGGGCGAGGTCTCCGCCTGCGAAGCGCTGCTCCGCTTCCGTCATCCCCAGCGCGGCATGATTTCGCCGGCCGAGTTCATTCCCGTGGCCGAGGATACCGGGTTGATCACCGACCTCGGCGATTGGGTGCTGCGCGCCGCCTGCGAGGAGGCCGCGAGCTGGCCCGATCATATCCGCCTCGCCGTCAACGTCTCGCCGGTGCAGCTGAAATGCGAGACGCTGGCGCTCAGGATCGCAGGCGCGCTCGCCGGCTCCGGGCTCAATCCCGGCCGGCTCGAGCTCGAGATCACCGAAGCGGTGCTGATCCGTGACGACGAGGCGGCGCTCGCAATCCTGCACCAGCTGCGCGCCATCGGGGTGCGCATCGCGCTCGACGATTTCGGCACCGGCTTCTCCTCGCTCAGCTATCTGAAGCGTTTTCCGTTCGACAAGATCAAGATCGACCGCTGCTTTGTCAGCGACATCGCCGATGAAGACGGCTCCTCCTCGATCGTGCAGGCGGTGGTGAATATCGCAGCCGCGCTGCGCATGACGACGGTGGCCGAAGGCGTCGAGACCACGGCGCAACGCGAGTTGCTGCGCAAGCTGGGCTGCACCGAGATGCAGGGCTATCTGTTCAGCGTGCCGAAGCCGGCCGCCGAAGTGAAGCATTTGTTTGGACCCCGCGACGCGACCGCGGTGGCGTGAGTTCATCTGGCGGCCGGGGAATTTGAAGGCCGCAAACGACGAGACGATGCCGCCGGGGCAGAACGAAGGGTGGCGCGGGGTGGAGGGAGCTTTAGGGATGTCGCGTGCAAGCGGGGCAGACGTGGTGCATGGCTATGCCGTGCGCCTGTTGCAGCATCTGGTGGTGCCGACCTTCGTGATCGATCCGCAGCGGCGGGTCGTGGTCTGGAACCGCGCCTGCGAGCGGCTGACCGGCGTCGCCGCCTCCGAGGTGCTCGGGACACGCCGGCACTGGCGCGCCTTCTACCAGGAGCGCCGCTATTGCCTCGCTGATCTGGTCGCGCTGAAGCGTCCCGAGAGGCTCGCAAATCTCTACTCCGAATTCTCCGTCCACGACGAGGCGACGGGCTTTTCCGCCGAGAACTGGTGCGTCATGCCCAAGCTCGGCAATCATCTCTATCTCGCGATCGACGCCGGCCCCATTCTCGACGATGACGGCCGCCTGATCGCGGTGGTCGAGACCTTGCGCAACATCACCGACCAGAAGCGCGCCGAAACCGCGCTGAAGACGCTCGCCGCCAAGGACAGTCTGACGGGGCTGTTCAACCGCCGCTCCTTCGACCAGGCTCTGCAGGCTGAATGGCTGCGCGCGCAGCGCACGAAAAAGCCGCTGGCGCTGCTGTTCGCCGACGTCGATCATTTCAAGTTGTTCAACGACCGTCACGGCCACCAGAGCGGCGACGAATGCCTGCGCGCGGTCGCCACCATCATCGGCGAAAGGGCGTTCCGGCCGACCGACCTCGCGGCGCGCTATGGCGGCGAGGAATTCGCAATCGTGCTGCCGGAGACCGATCGCGACGGCGCCATCGAGGTTGCCGAGCGCATCCGCGCCGGCGTGCTTGAGATGCGCATCGCGCATGGCGCGGCCGGTGCCGGGGCCCATGTCACCATCAGCGTCGGCGTGGCGCTGATGTCGGGTGACGAGCTTGGTGGCGCCGACCAGCTGCTCAGCCAGGCCGACCAGGCGCTGTATGCGGCCAAACGTCTCGGCCGCAACCGCATTACCTGCGCCGACACCATGCTGGCCGATTTTGCCAAGCTCGACCGCCGCAAGCCGGGCGTACCGCCGCGCTCCCATGCCGCGCGGAGCTAAGCGTCATGGGCCCGCGGCCGTCTTCGCATTGACAGGTTTCGAGCCTATATAGCGGGCGTCGATCTTCGGCGCATGGGAAAATCGCGGATAAATCACCATGGCTCCTGTCTCGCTCCTGCTCAACCTGCTCTGGATCCTGTTCGGCGGCGCCTGGATGGCCTTCGGCTGGCTGGTCGCCGCGGTCATCATGGCCATCACCATCATCGGCCTGCCCTGGGCGCGGGCGGCGTTCAACATCGCCATCTACACCCTGCTGCCGTTCGGCTCGAGAGCGGTGCGGCGCGACGAACTCACCGGCATCAGCGACACCGGCACCGGCCCGCTCGGTGTGATCGGCAATATCATCTGGTTCGTGCTCGCCGGCTGGTGGCTGGCGCTCGGCCATCTCATCACTGCGGTGCTCCTTGCCATCACCATCGTCGGCATCCCCTTCGCCTGGGCGCATCTCAAGCTCGCCGGCATCGCGCTGTGGCCGATCGGCAAGGTGATCGTGCCGGCTTGAGGCCGCCAGCCACTCACCCGCAGGCCCAGTCGAGCTTCATGTTCAGAAAATCGAACTGGCAGTTGCCGCCGCCGAAATTGTGGCCGCCGAGATATTCCTCGAACTCGACATAGAACGGGGAAAACCGCGGGGTCGCCTGCACCGGCTGAATGGTGCCCCCGATATGATCAGCCAGATGATCTGCAGTCCACGGGTGCTTACGGTAGTTCTCGGCCTTGATGACACCGCCCTCATAATAATACGGCTGCTGATAGTTGGAGGTCTTGTCCGCCCCGAACGGATCCTGCGGCGCCTGTCCTGCGTTCGGATCGGCGGCGCGCGGAGCCCAGCGCAGTGCGCGGCTCCAATCGGGCCTCGGCTCCGGCGCGCCGCCAAGGGTCTTGCAGATCTCCCTGACCCTAGAAGCGCCGGTTTGACCGTCAAAGAAATCACGGCCGCTGCCCTTCGTGAGCCAGCGTGGCTTCTTGTGTGAGCTCAGGCCTTGCGCCGCGCTTGTCTCTGGCACGGCGCAGAGCGGCCCGTTGAGCTCGGCTTCGGTGAGCAGGATGGCGGCAAAACTATCGCCCAGAATATCCTCCATGCGATGGAGCCGCGGATGAGAGGCCCGCGCCGCATCCCAGAACACGCGATAGCGCGCATCCTGCGGCGGCGCCTCTTCGGTCATGGCTTTGAGGATCGCCTCATCGGGCACGGTGCCGCCATCGGAGTGCTCGGCGCAGCAGGCAAACAGGCTCACGCCCGCGATGTCGGGGCCATAGCAACGGTAATCCTCCGGCAGCCGCAGGGTAAAAGCATGGACCAGCGGATAGCCGGTCTGGGGATCAAGCGGCCATGCTTGCGGCGCAATCCCGGGCGGCAGCCCAAAGCACCAGCCGTGGCTGTCGGGACCGGGACGTCCCTCTTCATGCAGCAATTTCAGATTATAGGCCCTGGTCGGCAGGGGACAGGTCGGCTGGCGCATGATGCATCCATGGTTGCGCGGGGGGCAGTCACCCTAACCCCGGACGCGGGCGTCTATGCCGCAGCTTGGTCGCGATAGCGTCGGCTCGCGTTCGACCCACGCCGGCCTCGAGGCCGGCGGTCCGGACCGGCCCAACCGAGCGAGATGATGGCGTTCCATCACCCGCAAGGCCATTGCCGATACAGAGCCAATCGGCTAAAGCATCGCAAACAAGCACCCGTAGCTCAGCTGGATAGAGCGTTGCCCTCCGAAGGCAAAGGCCACACGTTCGAATCGTGTCGGGTGCGCCACTTCGGTACAGAACTGGGCACTCCAAAACCTACCGATTTTGCGCCTGACGCCGCGACGAGGGTGCGCAACAGCACGCTTTTTGACCCCATGATGCGCAGTTCTTTCTGATCGACTTCGACGCGTTGGGCGAACGCGCGAAGGTGATCGCGGCGGTAGCCCCAGTTCTCGGTTCGCATGCGCCTGCGGGCCTGGCTGGGCTGACCGAAGTGGCCCTTCAGCACGACAGATTGTGCCGGCTGGCGCTCGGAGATTTGATGCCGGTCGCTCTTCTGTTTGACGCGCCAGCAGAGCCCCTTTGTGCCGGCTCTGCACCTCAGTCAAAGCCGGAGTGCAAGCAGACGGCGGCACTCTCGACGCGAATGACCCACTGCTGACATATTGAATTTACCCGCACAAGTTAGTTCCTCGTGGCTAGGCAACCCGATATGGTTCGGCTGTTGACCGCGGTGTGTAGTCACTGTGAACGCATTCGGAGTGGGATAAATGGGACCCCATAGCGCTGGAGGGAAATCGCGCGGCCCGAAACAGCGAAAATTCTACATAATGGGGTACCCGCCTGTCGAATATTCTTCAGGCAGGGAGTTTCTCAACCAAGATGAAGTTTGTTCCGGGTCTGGCTCACAGATTCTACGAGCGCCTTCTCGATTTCAGCGCGGCTTCCGCAACTACACAATACGGCCGAGATTTCGCGTCGGTAAGCGCTTCGGCAGGAAACCATACGACGTCGAACCCTACACGGATTATTGGCTGGTTTCTGATCGAGCAAAGCAGCTGTTCGATAGAATTAGCGAAACCGATTTTACCTACCTGGCCGTCGACACCGAATTCGATGCCGGCTCCGAACCAACAACTTATTGGCTTTGCGACATTCTCCCAGTTGTCGACGCGGTCGACGAGTCACGTTCGGCGGTCAAGTATTGGATCGACCGCGATGGTTTAAAGCATCACGAAACCAGGGGTCGAGCGAGCTTGGCATTCAACGAAAATCTCGTCGGCGCGCATGCCGTCTTTCGTATGAAAACATCGTTCACAACGCTAATTTGCGACGAAAGATTCAAGATCGAGATCAAGCAATCCAAATTGACCGGTCTCCGCTTCAAAGAGGCCTACGAACCGCCATTCGACAAGATTGGAACGATAACGGCATTGCCGCCGAAAATCGGAATTATCAGACCCGAAGGCCGCAGCGCAGAAGTACATTTTCTTAAGGATGCGCTGAGCGGCCTTGATGGTCCTCTGAAGATTGGCGAAACGGTGCGTGTCGTCGGCCGACGCGGCCCCTACGGCTACTATGCGACTCGTGTGGAACGATATCGCCAGCCGGAAAGTTAGTGAAACTCGATCTCGGAATGTCTGCCGACTCTGCTTGCAGTATTCGAGATATCCGAGCCACGTCTGGGCTGCCGAAATATGGTGCCGCAGCAAGTCGGCAGCTAGTACACTGGCCGTGACGCGACGTCGCCTTCTGGCCGATCACGTCCATCCCGCGACTGGTCGAAAGGGCCACTATCGAAGGGTAACCGGACCACCAGCGAATCGGAAAGACATTCGCCCATGAGGCGTAGTGCAAGATCGTAGTCCGGCGCTGGGTATCCGGCCGGATCGTGTCGGCGGCCACAACATCATAGCGCCACGGCGAAAGAGTAGTGCCCATCTTCATCAGCCGCGGTGCGCCATCTCGGCAATGATATCGCCTCCCAACAGCCGCCAACGATACGGCTCAACAGAGATCCGCCCATTCAAGTGCGGCGCTCCGCCGTGGAGGACTACCAGCATCCGGGACTGTGTTGCCGATTGGATCGCACTCGAGCATCTCTTCCCCGGCCTGATGGCGTGATCCGCTGCGCCGTCTTAGCACCACGCAAAACGAGTAGTGCCGATCTTCATCTACCGCAGCGCGCCTTGTTAGCTACGTGGCAAGGCCGGCAAACAATCCCTCGCGGCGTGGCAGCCACCATCGTGTATCCACCTGCGGCCCAGCGTCCGGTTCGGCTTCTTCCAATTCATCTTCCGGCGCCAAATCCTCCTCGGAGCTCCCCTCCGGCTCGCACCCGATATCGAGCGCCATCACGGCAAGACGCTCCCACTCCTCAGCCTGTTGCAGGAGAGACATCTTCTGCTCCGGGCGAAAGGCGGCGGTCTGACGGCACAGGGATGCTATCGCGCGATATCTCCGCACATTTTCCAAAACGTCGGCTTCCAAGCCAGCTTCACCACGCATAAGATCATTCCGTTAGTCGTGCTCGGTATCCAGCTGACTTTGGGCGGGATGATTTTCGAATGTGTTATCAGCACGGCCGATGCATGGAATTGGTTTCCGAGCTGTTGAGAACGGCACCTTCGACGCGCATGAAGGCGATCGCGCGGCTCTATCACTTGATGAGGAAGCGTTAAGTGCTATGTTGGCCGCACCAGCCTTAAGGAGATCAAATTGGCTAAAGCGAAAAAGAAGCTAACGGCGCGCAAACCCTACACTGCCGCCGACGTCAAGCTGCTCAAGCAGCATTCAAAGGCGAGGACGCCGGTATCGAAGATCGCCAAGGCGATGAAGCGCTCCGTCGGCTCCTTGCGGCAAAAGGCCTTGAAGCTCGGCATCGGCCTCGGCCATCAACGCTGAATGCGTCAGGCCGCCGCCAGCGCGTCCGGCTCGGAATTGCACGCCAGATAGTGCTGTTCGATCTCGGTCAGGATCAGGTTCTCCCACCGATCGGCGCGCGCGATCCAGATCTCGCAATTCTCGGGATCGAGCGCCGCATGCTGGCGACACATCGAGGCCATGGCACGATAACGCCGTAGGTTCTCCATTCCGCGCTCCGTCGCACCCAAAATGGTTCCCGAAAGCCAAAGACCCCGGCTTGGGCAGCCAGGGTCTCCAAGGACGGCCGACGTACATCCGGTCGACCGTCTTCGCGACTGGATTTAGCAGCTCGAGATGATGGATTTGCGACGAATTGGTCGCAGTTTTTCGACGCGGAGCCTGCTCCCGGTGATCCGTTACGCTGCGGCGATCATCGCACCATAGGACGGAGCCCGCGGCTGCAGCCCAAAGACGGGGCTGTCATACCCCGTGAAGTAGGCCTCGAGCTCCGCAACGGCGCGGTTCTCCCATTCCTCGGCCTGGCCCAGCAGTGAGCTCCGTTGCAGCGGGCGGAAGGCTGCGGTCTGACGATACAAGGAGGCGATGGTGCGATAGCGGCGCACATTTTCCAGCACGGCGTTCCCGTTCATGCCCTGACACTCCCAATGCTTAACACGTCGCAACTGTCGTTCGATGAATTGCGACTCTCATCGCAACGCTTTGCCAATTGGTTATCGCGCCACACAGAGCGGAGGGATGGTTGGCAAACTGTTGCCTGGCGGCAACGCGCTCGGGAAGCCCGTGGCCGGCTCGGTTAAGAGCGCGCTAATGCCGCACGTGAAATGCAGCAGCGCGGCTGATCCAAGGCTTAAAATTTAAGCTGTATGAAGGTCTCACGAGATTTCAAACGGGCGGGGGGCCTCACATGAATATCGAAATCGCAATCCTGGTCGGACTTGTCTTCGCGGCAGCGTCACTCGGACGCTTTGCCTATCAGCGCCATATGGACGTTCTGCATGGGCCCTATATCGAGGGCCGCGACACCCGGCCGCTGTTCGGTATCATCGCAGAGCCGCTTCGATCCATGATCGACCGTCTGCGCTTCAAGCTGCGCGGCATGGTCTATCTGGCATCCATCGCGGCGTGCTGATCGACCGCGGATGATGCGGCGGGCCGCGGCTAGCGGCCTGGAGCAGGATCCGGAAAAGTGTGAAGCGGTCTTCCGGATAGTTCATGCTCAATCAAAGAGCTAAAGCGCGATGACGATTCATCCTAATCTCATCGCGCTTTAGTCGATCACCGCGAATCCGGCTTCGGTGAGCTTGGGCTCGCCGTCGCGCATTTCCACCATGCCCATCTCGAGCAGCAATTTCAGATCGCCCTCGGCAAGCGGCAGGAATTTCGTCCGGCCGGCGACGATGTCGCGCAGCGTCCAGCGCAGCGCGATCGCGCGCTCGATCGTCAGCCCAGTGAGTGGCTTGTTGTGCATCGTGGGGTAATCGATCTCTGACATGATCGGTCCTCAGTTGGCGGCGGCGAGGCGAAAGCGCGCGCTGACTTCTCTGAGCTTGGCGCGCCTCGGATCCGGCGGCGCAAACAGTCGCTCGAACTCGGCGGGATCGACCGCCTTGCCGTCCGGATCGGTCACGACGACGGCCCAGCCGACGCTCGCCCACACGCGCGCCTTGGCCGCTGCAATCAAGAGGCTCTCCCGCTCCGAGCGCAGAACCTCATCGCCTCTGGTCGCGACAATCTTGTACGGCATCAACGCTCCCACCCGCTCTTGGTCCGGTGGCCAGTGGAGCCGCGATGTTTGGCTCTAATTTGCTTCGAAAGTGACGGTACAGAGGCGGCGCGTTGACCAAGCTGCGCTCCTTCGCAACTGCGTGCACTGGTTGCATGCATATGATTCGATAGCCGGGGCCCGACGACTGGCGGCGGAGGTCGCATCGCGGCCCGCAAATCAAATCAAATTTGGCGCTTTCCAGTAAGCCTATGGCACGACGGCGTGGCTAACAATCCTCGCGAGCCTTAAGGAGCGACCCATGCTGCGAGACTTACCCGACCATGGCCTGCCTCTTGTTCAGCTCAAGGAGCAGCGCCGCGAGCTGATCGTCGCGTTTCAGAACCGGACCGGCCCCGTCAGTGGCTGGGAGCTGATGCAGATCGCAGCGATCCAGCAGGCGATCTCGGCCTTCGAGGATGTCATCGCCGATCTCGACGCCGAGACCGAGACCGTAGCGCAGGCGCCGACGCTCAACAGCATGCAGCGCGCGCACCTCGATCCGGTCGACTGACACAAGCAACCAGAGTCCTCGGGAGCATCACGCCAAGCCATGCACAAATCCAACAAGCCCGACGAAGCCCACGCCGCGGTCAGGCCATCGCCGCAGCCCTTCAGGACCAATCGAGCCCTCGAGCGCACGCGCACCGCCGAGCCGAACCGGACCGATCACCCCTCGCGGGCCGCCTCGCCTGCGCGCCATCATGAGCCGGCGCGGCGCGAATAGCGCGCATCCGGGAAAATCCGGAGACGCCGCAACGCTTTGTTCACCATCCGGACAGAGCCGTGGGAGGCCGGCGGCGAATCCGCCCCCATCCCAACCATGCTTATACCATTGCCGCCTAATCGTGCTTTTCGGGATGCCGGTTCCCTCCTGTCCTCCGGCGCGTGACAAACAGTAAAAGCGTAATGAACACCGCACGCATCGTCGTCCTGGTAATCGCACTCGGCGCCGGTGGCGTCGCGGCCTATCTCGCTAGCGGCGCCGACAGCACTAAACCGCCGCCGCCCGCGCCGGTCGCGCAGCTGTCGACCGTCGAGGTGCTGGTCGCAAAGAACGACATCAATCTCGGCCAGACGGTGAAGGCCGACGACCTGCAGTGGCAGGTCTGGCCGGCCTCGACGGCCAGCAACAGCTTCATCCGCAAGGGCGACCGTCCCGACGCCGTCAAGGAGCTCACCGGCGCGATCGTGCGCACCGCCATGATGGCGGGCGAGCCGATCCGCGACGCGAAGCTGGTCAGGGCCGACGGTTCGGGCTTCATGGCGGCGATCCTGCCGTCCGGGATGCGCGCGGTGTCGACCGAGATCGCGCCTGAAACCGCCGCTGGCGGCTTCATTCTGCCGAACGACCGCGTCGACGTGCTCGTGACCAAGCACATCAAGAATCCGGACCTGCGCGGCAACATGACCGACATTATCCTCACCGAGGTCGTGGTGCGCAACGTGCGCGTGCTGGCGATCGACCAGGCGCCGAAGGAGAAGGAGGGCCAGAACGCGGTGATCGGCAAGACCGTGACGCTGGAATTGAAGCCGGAGCAGAACCTCATGCTCGCAAACGCCCGCCAGGCCGGCACGCTGTCGCTGGCGCTGCGCAGCATCGCCGATGCTGATCAAGTCGAAGTCGTCGAGGCCGCCAGGACGCATCGCCAGGATGTGCAGATCGTCCGCCACGGTATTCCAACCGAAGAGACGGCACAGAAGTGACCGAAAGGGAAGTATGATGACATGCAGGGCAAATCATAAGGCGTACCGGACCTCGCTGGTTCGCGCCCTGTCGCTCGCCGCGGCCGCCGCGTCGATGTTCACGCTCGCGCCGCTGCGCGCCGAGGACCAGCCCCCGGTCGGGGATGCGCCGCCCATGATCGCCGCGCCTGCCGTGACCGAGCCAACCACGACCGGCTCGACGGGGAAGCCCGAAGGTTCGACGTCCGCGAAGCCGCATCTGCCCCCATTGGTGGTGAAGACGCGCTTCATGCCGCTTGGCGTCGGCAAGTCGGTCGTCGTTGACCTGCCACGCGAGGCCAAGGACGTGCTGGTCGCCGACCCCAAGATCGCCAATGCCGTGATCCGCTCGGCGCAGCGCGCCTTCATCATCGGCGTCAGCGTCGGCCAGACCAATGTCGTGTTCTTCGATGCCGACGGCCAGCAGATCGGCTCCTACGACATCGCGGTGAAGCGCGACCTCAACGGCGTGCGTTCGGCCCTGCACCAGAGCCTGCCCGGCGTAAACATCGAGGGCGTCGGCGACGGCGTGATCCTGACCGGCTCGGTGTCGTCCCCGGTCGAGGCGCAGCAGGCCGGCGATATCGCCGCAAGGCTCGTTGGCGGCCCCGAGAAGGTCGTCAACTCGATCGTGGTGCGCGGCCGCGACCAGGTGATGCTGAAGGTGCACGTCGCCGAGGTCAGGCGCGACATTGTCAAGCAGATGGGCATCGATCTCTCCGCCAGCATGAATTACGGCACGGCGGTGGTGAATTTCAACAACTCCAACCCGTTCACTGCGTTCGGCGGGCCGCTGGTGTCGAACAACGGCTTGAGCGGCAGCTCGATCGTCAAGGGCTTGCCCACCTTCAACGCCACCATGCGCGCGATGGAAACTGCGGGCGTGATGCGCACGCTGGCCGAGCCGAACCTGACGGCGATCTCGGGCGAGTCGGCGACCTTCGTCGCCGGCGGCGAATTCCCGATTCCCGCAGGCTATGCCTGCGACCCGACCACCCACGTCTGTACCACCCAGATCTCCTACAAGAAGTTCGGCATTTCGCTGAACTTCACGCCAGTGGTGCTGTCGGAGGGGCGGATCAGCCTGCATGTCATGACCGAAGTGTCCGAGCTCTCCAACGACAACGCCATCACGGTGACACAGGCGCTGAGCTCGTCGACCTCGAACTCCATCACGATCCCCGCGATCCGCACCCGCCGCGCCGACACGACGCTGGAGATTCCCTCCGGCGGCAGCATGGCCATGGCCGGGCTGATCCAGGAGCAGACCAAGCGTGCGGTGAACGGCCTGCCCGGCCTCGACTCGCTGCCGGTGCTGGGCGCGCTGTTCCGCAGCCAGGACTATGTCAACGATGAGACCGAGCTCGTGGTCATGGTGACGCCCTATGTGGTGCGCGCGGTGGCCGAAAAGGATCTGGCGCACCCGGATGATGGGTTCGCCCCGGCCTCCGATTCGGAGTCCACGCTGCTCGCGCAGATCAACAAGATCTACGGCGTTGCCGCCCACACGCCGGTTGCAAGCTGCAAATGCAGCTTCGGCTTCATCATCGATTGAGGCGCATGGGCTGATTTGGCGGGGATGGGGGCAGACCATGAGAATCACACGGGCGATCTTGCGATACCGGAAACCGCTGCTGACCGGCGCGCTGTTTGGCCTCGCGCTCGGGCTTGCCGGCTGCAACACGACGTCTGACCAGATCATCACCGGCGGCGTGCCGGAGGATGTTCGCGCACGGCATCCGATCGCGATCGAGGAAGGCCGGCATTCCATGGTCGTGTTCGTCGGCAGCGGGCGCGGCGGCTTGACCCCGGAGCAGCGCGGCGATGTCGCAGGTCTGGGGCGAAGCTGGCTGCATGAGGGCACCGGCGCGATCGTGGCCGACGTGCCCGTGGAGACGTCGAATGCCCGCGCCGCGGCATCGGCCTATCGCGAGATCAGGTCGGTGCTGCTCGCGAGCGGCGTGCCGTCGAATGGCGTGGTGCTGCATAATTACGCGCCCAGCGATCCGCAATTCTTTCCCCCGATCCGGCTCAGCTATCCCAGGATCAAGGCCGTGGCCGGTCCCTGCGGCCTGTGGCCCGACGACCTCGGTCCGTCCTCGCTCAATCCGAGCCATGACGAGAACAAGCCCTATTACAATTTCGGCTGCGCCAACCAGCACAACATGGCCGCGATGATCGACAATCCGGCCGACCTCGAGCAGCCACGCGCGGAGACGCCGGCCGACACGATGCGCCGCAGCGAAGGGTTCGACAAGTATCGCAAGGGCCAGACGAGCGCGACCACCTATCCGGAAGCTGAGAAGGCCAAGCTGAGCGGGACCGGCCAATGATAAAATCCGCCCCCCACACGCACGACGACTCCTCAGATGGCCGGCCCCTCCCGGCCGGCGAATATATCGCCCCGGTGCCGCGCATCTCGGTGCAGGCGTTCTGCGAGAGCCAGACGACCTTCGACCTCGCCAAGGCGGCAAGCCAGGACCGACGCCTGGCCAAGGCACATATGACGGTCAAGATGGGCGGCGTGGACGCCGCCGTCGAGACCTATCATTCGATGCCGACGCCGAACGTGATCATCCTGGAATCGGCGGGCCGCAACATTCTCGACGGGCTCGACGAACTCGCCAGCGTCTGCGATCCCGGCACGCGCGTGGTGGTGATCGGCAGCGAGCAGGACGACGTGCCCTATCGCGAACTGGTGCGCCGTGGTGTCAACGACTACATTCTCGGGCCGATCGAGATCCTCGACATCGTGCGCGCGATCTGCAGCCTGTTCTCGGCTTCCGAAGCCGTGGTCACCGGCCGCATCATCGCGGTGATCGGCGCCAAGGGCGGCGTCGGCGCGTCCACGGTCGCGCACAATGTCGCCTGGACCATCGCGCGCGATCTCGCGCTCGATTCGGTCGTGATCGACCTCGACATGGCCTTCGGCACCGCAAGCCTCGACTACAACCAGGACCCGCTGCAGAATCTCGCGAACGCCGTGTTCCAGCCTGAGCGGCCCGACACCGCGCTGGTGGAGCGGCTGCTGGCCAAATGCAGCGAGCATTTGAGCCTGCTGGCCGCGCCCGCGACGCTCGACAGAGTCTATGATTTCGGCGCGGAGGCGTTCGACGCCATCCTCGACACCATGCGGATGACGACGCCCTGCATCGTGCTTGATGTCCCGCACCAATGGTCGGCGTGGACCAGGCGCATACTGATCAGCGCGGACGATATCCTTGTGGTCGCCGAGCCGGACCTCGCGAATCTGCGCAACACCAAGAACCTGATCAGCGTGCTGAAGGCCGCGCGGCCCAACGACCGGCCGCCGCTCTACTGCATCAACCAGGTCGGCATGCACAAGCGGCCGGAGATCGACGTCAAGTCCTTTGCCAAGACCATCGAAAGCCCGCCGGTCGCGGCGATCCCATTCGACTCGAAGGTGTTCGGCACGGCCGCCAATAATGGGCAGATGATCGCCGAATTGTCCGGCAATCATCGCGCCTCCCTGATCTTCCAGCAGATCGCGCGGCAGCTGACCGGCCGCGCTGAGCCGAAGAAGTCGCGTTCCCTGCTCGCGCCGGTGCTGGAGAAGCTGCGCGGCAAGCCGAAGCGCTCGGCCGCCGGCATGTGACGCCAGCCATGAACGCGCATGACCGAAAATGGAAGCGGCGCCCTGCGGCGCCGCTTTGTTGGCTTAGTCGGTGAACTCGGCGCCGAACTCGCAGCCGATGCGCCACACCAGGCGACATTGCCTTGCGTGATCATGGGCGAAGATGATGGTGAAATTCGGCGGGATCTCGAGATATTCGGCCACCACCTTGACGCCGCCGTCGGAAATATCCGTGATGGTGCAGTCGCGCGGCAGGGAGCCGGTTCCGGTTTGAATTTTGGCAATCCGCCGGCAAATGCGGCGTTCATGTTTGCGTCGATTGGCTGCCAGCATGTTCACAAGGTTACCCCAAATCGAAAGAGCTTGATCCGTCCCTATTGGTGTAGCCGAGAGCTGTTAGAATGTTCTTGGCGCCATAGCCGGAAATCCGGGGGTGCCCTTAGATCTTTGTTTACCATGGCTCAAACGGACAAACGGCCCCGACGTGCTGAGAACAGGCCGGGGCCGTCAGCTCACCTGCCTTCGATGAATCCCGGTAGGCGAGAGCGGGAACTTAGCCGGCAATTGGTTACGAGATATGCAGGCCGATCGCCGAACGATGCGGTATCATGGCAGCGAAGCACGGGGCGCGGCGATCAGTGCCTCCAGCTTGCTGCGGACGGTCTCGACCACAGGAGCATAGTCGCGCCTCGCGTCCTGGCGAAACAGCCGTATGGTCGGATACCAGGGACTGTCGTCGCGATCGAGCAGCCAGCGATAATCCGGCGTGTAGGGCAGCATGAGCCAGGTCGGGCGCGACAGCGCGCCGGCGAGATGGGCGACGCTGGTGTCGACGGTGATAATAAGATCGAGGCAGGACAGCAATGCGGCCGTCTCGACGAAATCAGAGAGATGCGCGGTGAGATCGATGATCCCGCCCCGCTCTCGCAAATAGGCGGCGTCGGCAGGCCGCACCTCCTTCTGCAAGCTGACGAAGGTCGCGTCGCAATCAAGCAGCGGCGCAAGCGTGCGTAAGGACATCGACCGATTGCGGTCGTTGTTGTGAGCTGGATTGCCGGACCACACAAGACCAACCCGCAAGCCGGTGCGCGCGCCGAGTCGCGCCTGCCACGCATCGACACGTTGTTGCGCCGGTGCGGCCAGATAGGGATGTGCGGGGATGGTCTCGAGCCTCGTGGCGCAGGCGAGCGGCAGGCTCGACAGTGGGCAATGCAGGTCGAAGTCGATCGAGCCGGCTTCACCTCTGGGAATACAATGCGCGACCCCATCGACGCCAGACAGCAGCGGATGCAAGGCTGGATCGACTTCGAGGATCACCCGCGCTCCGCGCGCCGACAGCAGCATCGCGTAGCGGGCAAACTGAATGGTGTCGCCCAACCCTTCGTCGCTGTGCAGCAGGATCGTCTTGCCGGCAAGCGACGGCTCGCCGAGCCAGAGCGGTTGCGAGAACGACCGCTCGACGAAGCCGACCGTCCTGCATTTGCGCCCCCATTCGCGTGCGGCCCAGCCGTGCTCGAAATCACCGAGCCGGAGCCTCAGCAAGGCGGCATTCCAATGCGCGTCCGCGAAATCCGACTTGAGCGCGACGGCGCGTTCAAAGCTCGCGAACGCCTCGTCAAAACGATGCAGCTCGCAGAGCGCGGCGCCGCGGTGATTTAGAATGTCGACAGTCTCCGGCTTCTGTGCGAGCGCCCTGTCGAAGAAGCCGAGCGCCTCCTCGTTCCGTCCAAGATAGTGCAGCACGAGACCATAATTATTGACCAACTCGGGACTGTCGGGTACGCGTTCAAGCGCCTGCCCGATATCGACCAGCGCCTCATCCAGGCGCTTCAAGCGCAGCTTGCTGGCACCCCTCAGGTGCAGCGCGCCGGGCTCATCCGGTTTGATCAGCAGCCATTGGTCCAGGCGTGCGATGGCAGCCTCGTAGTCGCCAGCATCGAAATGGAGCGCCGCGCTCTGGCTGGCGGCTTCGATATAGCGCGGGTCGGCCTTCAATGCCTGGTCGAAGCTCAGGCGGGCTTCGTCGCGACGCTGCTGCTGCAGCAGCAGCTCGCCGAGCCGGTACCAGCCCTCGGCGAAACCTGGGTTGAGCACCAGACCGCGATCATAGCTCTTGATCGCATTATCGATCTGGCCCTGACGCTTCAGGACCGTGGCGAGATTGAAGAAATAGTCCGCAACGTTGGGGTTACAGCGGATCGCCTGCGCGAACCATTCCACCGCGAGCTCATGGCGCCTGCCGATCTGACAAAGCAGCCCCATCAAATGGAGCGAATCGGCGTGGTGAGCCTCGATCGCCACCGCTTGGCGGCAGCACAGTTCCGCCTCCGGCGACCGGCCGGCGCGCAGCAAGTCCAGCGCCTTTTCGAAAAACGCGCCAGCGGTCGGCGGCTGCGTCCCGGTCGGACCCGCGCCAGCCTGCTCGGCGGAAGGTCCTTGATGCTGCGGGTTCATCGGCACCTTGAAGGATGGCCAGTCAGGCAGCAGTAGATGATTCCTTCACGCCCGAAAAGCCGCGCCGGCCGCGCCGGTTGTCCGCCGGGAGCGGCGGTCGCCTAAAGGCTCGGCGCAGGCTCCAGCGGCAGCGCCTGCAGGCCCCCGAAACGGCGTTCGCGGCGGTGGAATGAGGCCAGCGCCTCCGCCAGATCGGCGGACTCGAATTCGGGCCACATGCGCTCGGTGAAATGCAGCTCGGCATAGGCGCCTTCCCACAGCAGGAAATCCGACAGCCGCTTCTCGCCAGAGGTGCGGATAATGAGATCGACGTCGCGCAGGCCCTGCTCGCCAGTGACGAGATCGGAGAACAATTCACGCGTCGGCGAGGCGATGCCGGCGAGCTTCGCCGCCGCGTTCAGGATGGCGTCGCGTGCGGAATAGTCGACTGCGATGCGCAGGTGCAGCGTCTCACCCGCCGCGGTCTCCGCTTCGGCGCGCGCGATCGCGTCCGCGATGCCGTCCGGCAACCGGTCGCGCCGTCCGATCACATGCAGACGAACGCCGTTTCTCACCAGGCTTTGGACTTCATTGGCGAGATAGAAGCGCAAGAGTCCCATGAGCGCGGAGACTTCGGCGCGAGGCCGGCGCCAATTGTCGGTGGAGAACGCGTAGAGCGTCAGCGTGCCGATGCCCTGGTCGGGCGCGGCCTCGACAACGCGCCGGATCGCCTCCACGCCCGCCTCATGCCCGCGCAACCGCGACAGGCCGCGCCGCGTCGCCCAGCGGCCATTGCCATCCATGATGATGCCGACATGCAGTCTGTCACGCAGATTGTCCGGCGACTTCGCGGCGCGTTTACTTTGCATTACAAAGTTCCCCTGCAAAAAAATGAGATCAGGTCGGCAGGATGCCGAGCCGCGACAGCGCGCCCTGCTCCTTGCCGGCCGCTTTGGCCGCATCGCGCACCAGCCGTTCGAGCACGGCGAGGTAGTCGAGGAAGCGGCGGCGTCCGGCCTTGGTGAGGCGGCAAGATGTGTGGGGGCGATTGCCTTCATAGCCCTTGGTCACCTCGACCAGACCCGCCTCCTGCAGCACCTGCAGATGCCGCGACAGGTTGCCGTCGGTGAGCCCGCAAAGCTGCTTGAGATCGGCAAAGGCGAGCCCCTTGGGATGCGCCATCAGCGAGGTCATCAGGCCAAGCCGCGCTTTTTCGTGGATGATCCGATCGAGGCCGTCATAGGAGAACGGCGCGTGATTGGCGTCAGTCTTCGACATCGGTTTCCTCGGACGCAAAATACAATATGGCCGCCATCAGCCATTGGCCGATGACGAAGGGCAGCCCCATGGTCCACGGCGATAGCGTGTGGCTCTGGCTCGCCAGCACCAGGACGACAAAGCCGGCAACGAAGTACCAGCCGCCCGCAAGCGCAACGCTGCGCGGCAGCGACCGCACGGAGGCGAACACGCCGAGGCTCACCAGCACCTGCCACAATCCCGGCAGCGTCCACAGCGCCTCCGGCGCGAATTTCCAAAGCACCACGGCGAGCAGCACGCCGGCGATCCCGGACGGGAGAAAGTGCTCGATCGCCTGGTGGATCATGGCGTCGGCCAGGCCCGAATGATGCCGCCGCGACCGCGCCTGCATCTCGATCCAGATCATCAGGGCGGAGACCGCCGCAGCCAGCGCCCAGCCGAGCAGGAAGGGGAGCGGACGGCCGGTCGGATCGTCCAGCCACAGATATTGCAGGACGGCCGTCAGCAGGGCCACGCCGCCGGTGGCCGCGATCGCCGCCGGACCGTAGCCGCGAAAGGCGGTACCGGCCGCAATCTGGCTGCGAATGGCGATGATGTCGGCCAGCGCCTTGTCGAGATCGCGCATACCTCGCTCCACTTTGCATCACAAAGTATATTGAATCGCAAAGTGGATGCAAGAGGCAGTTTGCGGCGGCCGTAAGGCGGCTGATGGCGCGGCAGAAAGGCCAATGCCGCGACGGACTGTATACACAACTCTACTCGAGATTGCTTCATGCGCTCACCACACATAGAATGCGGCGAAACTGGGGTTGGGGGATGGGATGTTGAAGAGACTGTTGGTTGCGTGTGGGCTCCTGCTTGCCGTCTGCTCGTCTGGCATCTCCCCAGCCTCGGCCGCTGGCCCGTTCGGCACCATTCACGTGGGCAACTGGATCGGCGGGGCCTTCAGCGATGACCAGACCGGCGCCTTCTCGCACTGCGCGGCGACGGCTCCCTATGCCAGCGGGGTCAGCCTTGTGGTCGGCCAGAACACCGCCGATGCCTGGCTGATCAGCTTTGCCAGCCCCACCTTCAAGCTGAACAAGGGCGACGCGGCGCCGATCGACGTCACGTTCGATGGCCAGTTTCAGGCGAGGCTGTTTGCGACGGCGACGTCGAGCAACATGATCACGGCGATCCTGCCCGCAAGCGCTGCACGCGCCTTTCAAAGGGCGAGCCTGATGGTGGCACAAGTCGGACAGGCGACGCTGCAATTCAACCTGACCTCAACCGGACCGCTGCTGAACGTGATCGCGGCCTGCGTCGCGAGGGTCAAGGCAGACGGGCTGAAGAGCGCCGGCGACTTCGCCAAGCTCGCAGCGAAGCCGGCCGCGACCGCCGATGCCGGTAGCGGTGGACCCGCTTCACCCAGGAGCGCCAGGAGCAATAGGGATAATAAGGATAATGAGAAGAATGCCGAGAACGGCGTCGCCAAGACCGGCACCGGCTTCGTGATCAGCGGCAGCGGGCATATCATCACCAACAACCACGTGGTCGAAGGCTGCACTGATATCCATGGCAACCTCAACGGCCAGCCGGAGGCCAAGCTACGCGTGGTCTCGAACGACGCGCAGAATGATCTCGCTCTGCTGCAGGGACCGGCGACATCGTTCAAGGATTATGCGAAGCTCCGCGACCGCCCGGTTCACTCCGGAGATTCGGTGGTGGCGATCGGCTATCCCCTGCACTGGCTGCTGTCGTCGGATTTCACGGTGACCACGGGCATCGTCAGCTCGCTCAGCGGGATTCTCAATGACACGCGCTATCTGCAGATCAGCGCCGCGATCCAGCCGGGGAACAGCGGGGGCCCGCTGTTCGACACCAATGGCCTCGTGATCGGGGTGGTGGCGGAGAAGATCAGCGCCCTCGCGGTGGCGCGCTACACGGGCGGCACGCTCCCGGAGAACATCAACTTCGCGATCAAGACCGGCATGATCCGCGACTTCCTCGACAACAGCGTCGTGCCGTATGAGACCGCAGCACCGGGCGGCGAACTCAAGACGCCCGAGATCGCCGAGAAGGCGCGGGCATTCACGCTGTACATCACCTGCATCGGCAAGATGCCGGTCGAGGCCAAGCGCTGACGCCCACCTCCCTCCTTCAGCTGTGGCAGCACCCGGCTGGCCCTTGGGCCGGGGCGTATTGGTCGCGCAGACGGACCCAGTCCATCGGATAGGGCAGCCCCTCCTCGTGCCGGCCAAGCGGGGTGAGGTCGAGATAATTGTAGGCGGCGTTCATCATGTCGAGGCCACGGGCGAAGCTGGAGTAGGTGTGAAAGATATCGCCCGTCTCGTCGCGATAGAACGCACTGACGCCGGGCGCCTCTTCCGCGCCAAAACCGGAGGTCCCGAAATTGTAGATGTTGGCGCCTGACTTGACCTGGTCGGGCGTGAACGACACGCCATAGTCGAAGTTGAAATCGCTTCGTGCTGACGAGACCCAGTCGAAGGTCCAGCCCATCCGCTTCTTGAAGGCCTCGAGCTTGGCCAGCGGCGCGCGGGAGATGACGACAAAGCTCGTGTCCCGGGCGGCCAGATGCGGGATCATGCGCTCATAGCCGTCGGCCCAGAAAGAGCAGCTCTTGCAGCCCTCGCTCCATTCCGGCGCGAACATGAAATGCTGGACCACGAGCTGCGGCCGGCCCTTGAACAGGTCGGAAAGCGTCTTGTCGCCCTCGGCGCTTTCAAACAGATAGGGCTTTTCGACCTTCACCCAAGGCAGCGCGCGCCGCTCCTCGGCGAGACGATCGCGCCTGCGGGTGAGTTCCTTTTCATGTGCGAGCAACGCCTTGCGGGCCTCGATCCATTCCTTTCGCGTAACGATTTTATGCGGCTGCATGGGATTCCTCCGGGAGTTGCTTGTTGCCGTCGTTCCGGAGCGGTCCGCAGCACCGAACCCGGAACCTCGAGATTCCAGGTTCGGTGCTGTGCACCGCCCCGGAATGACGGATGGATTCAATTCAGCAGTTTCTCCATCCGCTCGAGTCCGACGGTCCAGCCGCGCTCATGGCCCTCGCGCGCCGCCTGATCGAACAATTGCTCATGCTGCAGCGTGAGCAGCGTGCCCTCGCCATCCGGCTGCAGCGCGACTGTCACCTGCGATTCGCGCTCGGGCGTCGAATGCCAGGCCCAGCTGAAAACGAGGCGCCGGTCCGGCACCACCTCGCGGTAGACGCCGCCGACTTCGTAATATTCGCCTGCCGTGGAGAAGCTGAAGCGGAAGCGTCCGCCGACCCGCACATCCGTCTCCGCTTGCAGCGTGTCAGGGCGCGCATCCGGCCGGCCGAACCAGCGCATTATTTTTTGCGGGTCGGTCCAGGCGGCAAAGACCTTTTCGGGCGGCGCGTTGATGCGACGCTTGAATGTGAGGCTCGGTCGCGCGACGGGTTCGGCGACGTCGGATGCTGCAGGCATGTTTCTTCCTCCACAAAAGCGGTCAGGCGATCGAGATTGTCGGACCAGAAGCGCTCATAGCGATTGAGCCAGGCCAGCGCCTCGCGCATCGGTGCCGCCGTAAGGCGGCAGGCGACGACGCGGCCGGTCTTTTCCCGCGCAACGAGACCTGCATCGGTGAGCACGTCGAGATGCTTCATGACCGCAGGCAGTGACATTGCGAACGGCTCTGCCAATTCGCTGACGGATAGCGCATCCCGCGACGAAAGCCGGGCCAGCAGCTCGCGCCGGGTCGGATCGGCGAGAGCGGCGAAAGTACGGTCCAACATCCCGGATCCGGCTTGATCATTATACTTAACCATTTGGTTTAGTATAGGAGCGAACCCACGTCTGTCAAGCGGAGACGCTTGGGCCCGGTTCGGCCGTCACTTCACCACTGCCGATAGGGAGCGCGGTACACCCGCGGGCCCCGGGGGTCCTGCGCGAAGGCAAAGCGCGGATTGATGCCGCAGTAGAGGCTGCGGCCCGAGGCGCTCGCCATGCACTGGGCATAGCTCTGGTAGGCGCAGTCGCCGGGATAACCGAGGCTGCGGCCCTGAGTGCACCAGGGATAGTCGTAAGCCTTCGCGGGCGTGGATATTGCGAAGCTCGCAAAGCCGGTGGTCAGCACGGTCATCATCACAAAGCCGAATTTTCGCATGGGACTTTTCCTACGCACCAAGGGTTGAGCGCCATTAGCCGAGCGGACAGCATATCAGACCACAGCGACTGCGCCGATCACTCAACCTTGAGGCCTGCGAATTCGACGACCTTCTTCCACTTCTCCGTTTCCGCCACAATCTGCTCGCCGAACGCCTCCGGCGATTGGATCAAAGGTTCGCCGCCGAGCTCGACGAGACGCTGCTTCATCTCCGGTTCGGCCAGGACGGCGTTGATCTCGGCATTGAGCTTGCCAACAATGTCCTTAGGCGTGTTCTTTGGCGCGCCGATGCCGAACAGGGCGCTCGCCTCATAGCCCGGCACGGTTTCCGCAATGGCCTGCACGTCGGGCAGTTGCGGCGATCGCTGCGCCGTTGTCACGCCGAGCGCGCGCAACGCGCCGCCACGAATATGCTGGATAATCGACGGCATGTTGTCGAAAATAACCTGCACCTGCCCGCCCAGCATGTCGGTGATGGCGGGGGCCGCGCCGCGATAGGGCACGTGCAGCATCTTGGTGCCGGTCATCGCCATGAACATTTCCCCGGACAGATGCACCGACGTGCCGTTGCCCGATGACGCCATGTTGATCTTGTCAGGATTGGCTTTCAGATAGGCGATGAACTCGGCGACATTCTTCGCCGGCACGTCCTTGTTGACCGTCAACACGTTGGGCACGCGATTGAAGGAAGCTACGGCTGCGATATCGCGGACGAAGTTGAACTTCAGATTGGCATAGAGCGACGTGTTGATGTAGTTCGCCGGATTGACCAGCAGCACGGTGTAGCCGTCGCCTTCGGCATTCACCACCGCCTCGGTGCCGATATTGTTGCCCGCCCCCGGCTTGTTCTCGACCACGAATTGCTGACCGAGCCGCTCCGACAGCCGCTGCCCGATCAGGCGCGCCAGGATGTCGGTGGCACCGCCAGGCGGAAAGCCGACCACGAAGCGCACCGGGTGCGTCGGATAGTCCAGCGCCGCGGCCGCGCGCCGCGTCGAAGTGATGGAGGCCGGCAGGCCGATGGACAGGATGCCCAGCACATCGCGGCGCGAAATCATCGAGTTTCTCCCCATTTTGTTCTCGTTGAATTGAACGCGAGGAGCGTTGTAACAAACGGCTATCCATGCTGCCAGTTGCGCATACGAGATCGCGACGAAAGGATAGATCATGCCGGTGAAGGTTCATGCGCTCGATCATCTCGTGATCAATGTGGCCGACGTCGCGCGCACCGTGTCTTGGTACCAGACAATCCTCGGCATGGAGGTCAGCGTATTCGATCCCGGCCAGGGCAGGCCGAAGCGGACCTCGCTGTTGTTCGGTGACCAGAAGATCAATGTGCGGCCAAAGGGCACCGATAAGGTCGAATGGTTCACCGCCGATCACGAGACGCCGGGCAGCGAGGATCTGTGCTTTCTCACCACGAGCACGCCGGACGAGGTGGTTGCCCATCTCAAGGCAAGCGGCGTTGCAATCGAGGAAGGCCCGGTGAACAGGCAAGGCGCCCGCGGCACGCTGCGCTCGGTCTATTGCCGCGACCCCGACGGGAGCTTGATCGAGATTTCGTCCTATGCGGATGGTGGGGCTTAACATCGCCGCCGCCACATAAGACGTCGTCATGCCCGGGCATCCACGTCTTTCCTCACATGCGGTCCGACGCGGATGGCCGGGCCTCGCCGGAGCGGCTTCGGCCGCGCAGGCGAGACGAGCCCGGCCATGACGGCGGAGCGAGCGGCAGCATTTGCCTGTCGTCCCGTCTGATGGCAGAAAGCTTCCACGAAAGCAGCCGTTCCAAAACGCTGCGTGGGAGGAAGTATGGGCAATTCACAAACAACGCCGGGCGTTGTCGGACCATTCGCAGGGCTCGACGTGCCATGGCTGCTCAAGATGCGCAGCGAGACGCGGCGCGACCATCCGTTCCTGATCTGGGCGCCCTTCGATGCGCCGGCGCGGACATGGAGCTATGGCGAATTTCATGAACGGGTCGGCGCGCTCGCCGCGGGCCTCGTCAAGCGCGGCATCAAGCCCGGTGATTTCGTACTGATCCATCTTGATAATTGCATCGAGGCCATGCTCGCCTGGTTCGCCTGTGTCGAGCTTGGCGCGATTGCGGTGACAACCAACACCCGCTCGGCTGCCGCAGAGATGGCCTATTTCGCCGATCATTGCGCCGCCGTCGCCGCGATCACCCAGCCCGCTTATGCCGAATTGGTTGCGGCGAACTGCAGGAATCTGCGCTGGATTGCCGTGATCGCGCATGACGCGGGCGCCGCGCCCGCGCAAAGTCCGCCCCGTGAAAATTCCTTCGAGGCGCTGTTTGCGGACAGCGCCGACCGGCCGCGCCGCGCGACCGATCCCACCGCCCCCTGCAGCGTCCAATATACCTCCGGCACCACATCGCGCCCAAAGGCGGTGCTGTGGACTCATGCGAATGCGCTGTGGGGCGCCAAGGTCAATGCCGCCCACCAGGATCTGCATGCGTCCGATGTGCATCAGACCTATCTGCCGCTGTTCCACACCAATGCGCTGGCCTATTCCATGCTGGCCTCGCTTTGGGTCGGCGCCACTTGCGTCATTCAGCCGCGATTCTCAGCGAGCAGGTTCTGGCGCGTCGCGCTGGAGCACCGCTGCACCTGGACCTCGACCATTCCCTTCTGCATGAAGGCGCTGCTCGAGCACGAGATCCCGAAGGATCATAAATTCCGCCTCTGGGGGACCGCCGTCAACGAGCCGCCGGCCTTTGCTGTCTTCGGCATCAAGATCATCGGCTGGTGGGGCATGACCGAGACCATCACCCATGGCATCATTGGCGAGGTCGATCAGCCCAACACGCCGATGTCGATCGGCCGCGCGGCAACAGAATACACGATCCGCATCACCGACGATGAGGGCCGGCCGACAGAGGTCGGCGACACCGGCAATCTCGCCATCAAAGGCGTCCCCGGCCTCTCGCTCTTTCAGGAATATCTCTATAACGAGAAAGCCACGCGGGAGAGCTTTGACGAGCACGGCTTCTTCCTGACCGGCGACCGCGTCACGCTGCTCGAGCGCGGCTATATCAAGTTCGGCGACCGCGCCAAGGACATGCTCAAGGTCGGCGGCGAGAACGTCGCCGCCTCCGAGATCGAGCAGGTGATCGCGCAGGTCGCCGGTGTGCGTGAAGCTGCGGTGGTGGCGAAGAAGCATCCGATGCTCGACGAGGTGCCGGTCGTCTTCGTGATTCCGCAAAGCGGCAGCGAGACGCGGACGCAGGAGCTGCACGAGCGCATCATGGCGGCCTGCCGCAGCGGTTTGGCCGATTTCAAGCAGCCGAGCGAGATCCGCTTTGTCGACGAGCTACCGCGCTCGACCCTGGAGAAGGTGGCGAAGGCAGAGCTGCGGAAGCTGGTGGAGTGATTTTGCGCAGCGTCGTTCCGCGGCGCGCGAAGCGTCTCTCCAATCAACAAGACCCGAACGCCACCGGCCGGAATGCCTGCAGCAACTGCTGATCGAGCTTGTCGGCCATGCCCTCCATCACCGAAAAAGCGCGGGTGTGGGTGAAGGGCATGCGGTAGGCGCGCTTCTCGACCAGGGCCGTGTAGATGTCGACGATGGTGGTGAGCCGCACGATATCGCTGATCTCCTCGCCCTTCAGGCCGTGCGGATAGCCGCTGCCATCGAGCAGCTCATGGTGATGCAGCACGACATCGAGCATCTCGCGCGGGAAGCCGCCCTGCTTCGCCAGCGCCTCATAGCCGAGCCGCGGATGCTCGCGGATGACGCGGATTTCCTCGTCGTCGAGCTTGCCCGGCTTATCCAGGATCTCGATCGGAATATAGGCCTTGCCGACGTCGTGCAGCAGCGCCGCACGTGTGAGGCGGCGCTGGTCGTCCTCGCGCATGCCAAGATGCTGCGCGAAGGCGACGGCAAAGCCGGTGACGAACAGGCAATGGCGGTAGCTGCCGGCGTGATGACAGCCGACCGTAGTCAGCCATTCGCGCAAGGAGGAGTGCTTGATCGCCTTCAGGATCTTGGCCTCGGCCGCAACCACATCATCGAAGGTCAGAGGCGAGCCGCTCGGCAGGCGCTCGAATATCTTCCTGATGATCGCATGCGCCGCCTCCACGCCGCGGTTCAAGGTCCGGCCGCGGTCGGACGTATCGAAGCTCACGCTGTCGGGAAACGCGTTCTGAATGCGCTGCAGGATGTCCGTCGGCCGGAACGGCCGGGTGATGGTGTCAGTCGCACCCAGCGCCCAGGCTTGCATCGCGGCGTGATGCAAGGCGTCCGCCAGCACGAACAGTCTCGGCATGGCGCGGTAGGCTTCGCCGCGCAGCTTGTTGCGCACCCGCTGCACGCTCTCCGCCGAGCGAAGGTTGATATCGACCACGACGCCCGAGAATTCGTCGGCCGGCTTGTCAGGGATCTCGGCGGTCGAGACGGTGTCGACCTCGCCCACCGATTTCAGGATGCTGGCAAGCTCGCTGCACTGATCGAGGGAATCGGATGCCAGCAGGAAACGGCGCTTGGAAGGCTTGGTAGCAACAGCTGTCATGGATCCCCAGCTCGCTTTCTCGTGGCGGTACCGCAAATGCTTACCGGCAAGGCGTTCCATGCGGCTTAATAGGGATGCTGAACGCGGATGTAGCGGGTTCGTTACCATTTTACGCAATCGCCTCTTCATCGCTCCGCTGTCATCGGCCGCGACGGCGGGGCATGACCGGGAGAGCGGGCGACACAAAAAAATCCGCCGGAGACTATCTCCGGCGGATTGGCATTCATGATCGCGGCGAGAGAAGCGTTACGCCTTCATCGCCGCCTTCACCGCTTCCGCCGTGATCGGCAACGAGCGGACACGCGCGCCGACGGCATTGAACACCGCATTGCCGATCGCGGGTGCGATCACGGTCACCGCGGGCTCTCCGACACCGGTCGCGTGCTCGCCATTGGCGATCACGCTGACCGCAACTTCGGGTAGCTGGCTCATCCGCAACGGCTTGTAGCTGTCGAAGTTGGTCTGCTCGATGCCGCCGTCCTTCAGCGTCGCCTTCTCGTACAAGGCAAGCGACAGGCCCCACAACGCCGCGCCCTCGACCTGGGCGCGGATGTTGTCGGGATGCACCTGCGTGCCGACGTCGGTCGCGACGGTGAGCTTCTTCACCTTGACCTCGCCGGACGGCGACACCGCGACATGGGCCACGCAGGCGGTCCAGCTTGCGGTCTTGCGCTCCTGCGACGAGACGCAGGCAACGCCCATGCCCTCGCCCTTGGCGAGCTGCTTGGTGCCGTAGCCGGCCAGGCCCATCGCCGCGAGCAGGGTGTTGCGCAGCCGCTGCGCGCCGCCATCATTGTCGCCTTTGCCGTCCAACAGCTCGATGCGGTATTGCGCGGGGTCCTTGCCGACGGAATGCGCGATCTCATCGATCATGCTTTCCACCGCCCAGAAGGTCCAGCCCGGCGCGACGGAGCGGAGCTGGCCGGACGGAGTGGCGTTGTGCGCCATCTCGTTCTTGATCGCCCGCACATTGTGGTTCGGCACGGTGTAGAAGAAGTCCGCCCCGTTCACCGTGAACGAGTCGAGCGGGCCCTTCTTGTCGACCGAGGGCGTCAGGAAATCAGGGATGCCCCAGCGCTGCGTCGGCCAGGCCGAGACCACGTCGTGGTTGAGGGCGACCAGCTTGCCGTCGCCATCGAGTCCCGCCTTGATTTTCTGGTAGGTCAGTGGCCGCGAGAAATCCATGGTCATGTCGTTCTCGCGGGAATAGATCACCTTGACCGGCTTGCCGACCGCTTTGGCCGCCTGCACCGCCGGCACCATCATGTCGGCATCGAGCCGCCGGCCGAAGCCGCCGCCCAGCCACATCTGGTGCATCACGACATATTTGGGATCGAGACCGGCGGCGCCCGCCGCGATCGCACCGGAGCGCGTCGCGAACTGATTGCCGGAATAGATGTGCAGGATGTCGCCCTTGAACTCGGCGGTCGCGTTCATCGGCTCCATCGGCGCATGGATATTGATGTTGGTGGTGTACTCCGCCTCCATCAGCTTGGCCGCCGTGCCAAAGGCCGCCGCCGTGTCGCCGTTCTTGACAAAGAACTGCCCGGAATCGTCCAGCCCCTGCAGCCGCTTTGCCTCGTCGAGCAGTGACTGGCTCGACAGCTTTGCGTTCGGACCACCGTCATAGGTGATCTTCAGCGCATCCGCCGCCTTGCGGGCATTCGCATAGGTGTTGGCCACCGCGACCACCCAGCCTGTCGTCGTCGCCGTCTTGTCGTCGATGATCACGGCCTTGATGAAGCCCGGCACCTTCTTGGCATCGGCATCGTCGACCGATTTCACCGTGGCGCCATAGCGCACCGGCGGGGTCACCACCTTGCCGTAGACCATCCCCGGCAGCATGACGTCGATGCCGTATTTGGCCGTGCCGTTGGTCTTGGAGGGAATGTCGATCTGCGGCACCGAGACGCCGATCAGCGTGTACTGGTCGGGCGTCTTCAGCTTGATCGCCTTGAGATCGTCGGGCGTGAAGGTCTTGGTCGCCTTGCCGCTCTTGACGACTTCGGCGAAGGTGACCTGCTTCTTCGACTTCGGATGCGCGATCACGGAATCGCGCACGACGAGTTCGTCCTTGAAGTAAGGCGGCAGTCCCATGATGCTGGCCGCGGCTTCAGCCAGGGCGATCCGCCCCGCAGCACCCGCGCGGCTCATGGCGTCGAAGTTCATCATGGTCGACCAGCTACCGCCGGTGATCTGGGCGCCCAGCACGGGATCATTGAACTTCGGATCATTGGAGGCGAGCTGCACGCGCATGTCGCTCCATTTCGCGCCGAGTTCCTCGCAGACGATCTGCGCCATGGTGGAAGCGATGTGCTGGCCCATATCGGCCTTGCCGCAGGTCACGGTGACCAAGCCGTCGGGCGAAATCGAATACCAGACGCTGGGCTCGAAATTGGCGGCGGCGGTCGCGGCGAACGCATCGGGCACGGCGGCATAGCCGAGCATCAGCCCGGACGCCGCCGCGCCGACCAGGAATGAGCGACGGCTGAGATCGGTGGACTGCAGGTCAGTCATCTTCACGTGGCTATTCATGTGGCCCTCCGCTCGGTCGCAGAGTTGGACGCCGTACGCATTTCGGTGGCCGCGCGCATGATCGCCTTTTGGATGCGCGAATAGGTCATGCAACGGCAGAGATTACCGTCCATATGCGCTACGATCTCGTCCTTGGTCGGGTTGGTGTTCTTTGCGAGCAGCGAGGCTGCCTGCATGATCTGGCCGGACTGGCAGTAGCCGCATTGCGGCACCTGCTCGGCAATCCAGGCCTTCTGCAGCGGATGATCGCCCTTGGCAGACAAGCCTTCGATGGTGGTGACCTTCTTGCCGACGACATCGCCGACAGCGGTCTGGCAGGACCGTACCGCCTCGCCATTGACGTGAACCGTGCATGCTCCGCACAGGCCCGCGCCGCAGCCGAACTTCGTGCCGGTCATCTGCAATTGCTCGCGGATGGCCCACAGCAGCGGCGAATCGTTCGCCGCCTCCACGGACATATTCCGTCCGTTGATGTTGAGAGTAACCATATGTTTCTTCCCCTTCCGGTGCGTGAAGCCACTTACGGCAGCAGTTCACTTTTCAGGCAGCTGGCACCCACCGGGTCGGTGCCAGCCTTGAGCAAGAGAATGATTGGGTTCCGCCATTCAGGCAATCCAATTTGGAACTGGGCGCGGAGAATAAACTTTCGAACTGTTTTGCACTGCGGCAACAGGGCGGCCTGCTGCTTCGGCAGTTCCCCGGCCAAAGCCATCAGGGTAGGATGCGCTCGCCAAGCAAGAAACGTGGGGATGAAGGGCCATGCCGACACTCGACCGCGACGGGGTCAAGATCCACTACGAGGTCCACGGCGAGGGTCCACCCTTGATCCTCACCCACGGCTACTCCTCGACTTCGGCGATGTGGCACGAGCAGATCGCGCCGCTCTCAAAGCGTCACAGACTGGTCCTGTGGGACATGCGCGGGCATGGCCAGTCGGACTACCCGGAAGACCCCGGCGCCTATAGCGAGGCGCTGACGGTTGCTGACATCGCAGCCCTGCTCGATGCGGTCGGGGCGGCGCGCGCGATCGTCGGCGGGCTCTCGCTTGGCGGCTACATGTCGCTGGCTTTCTATCGCGCTTATCCGGAGCGGGTGCGCGCGCTTCTGATCATCGACACCGGACCGGGCTTCAAGAAGGACGATGCGCGCGAGGCCTGGAACAGGCGCGCGCTTGACACCGCCGACCGACTCGAGCGCGAGGGGCTGGACGTGCTGAAGTCCGGCAGCCGCGAGCGCTCCACGGTGCAGCATCGTGATGCGCGGGGACTGGCGCTTGCCGCGCGTGGCATGCTGACCCAGCGCGACGCGCGCGTGATGGAGCTGTTGCCCGAGATCAAGGTGCCGAGCCTGATCGTGGTCGGCGCCGATGACACGCCTTTCCTTGCGGCATCCGACTACATGGCCGCGAAAATTCCCGGTGCGCGGAAAGTGGTGATCCCCAACGCAGGCCACGCCGTCAATATCGATCAGCCGCAAGCGTTCATCGATGCGGTCGAGGAGTTTCTGAAGAGCCTGCCCTAAGACAGCGAGTTGTTTGCTCCGTCATTCCGGGGCACGCGACGCGTGAACTATGGTGCGCAATTGCGCACCTGAGAATCTCGAGATTCCGGGCTCGGTGCTATCGCACCGCCCCGGAAGACGGCGCAAGAAATCTTCAGAACCAGCGCTCGCCAACCATCACCGTATCGCCCGGCGCCACCGACGTGCCGAGCGGCACCACGTAGCGCGCGGTGCCGCCGCCGTCGGTGTGGGTCAGCGTCACCGTGTCACGCCGTGCGCGCGGCGAGAAGCCGCCGGCGATCGCGACGGCGCTCTCGACAGTCATGTTGGGCACATAAGGATATTGGCCGGGCGCGGCGACCTCGCCCAGGATGAAGAAGGGGCGGTAGGACTCGATCTCGACGGCGACCGAGGGCTCCCTGATATAGCCATTGCGCAGCTTGGCCGTGACGGCGGAAGCAAGCTCTGAGGGGGTGCGGCCGCGCGCGGGCACGGCGCCGATCAAGGGCATCGTGATCGAGCCGCCGGCATCGATGGCATAGGTGTTGGTGAGACCGTCCTGGCCATAAACCACGACGCGGAGCTTGTCGCCGGCATCAAGCCGATAGGCCGCATCGTGGCGCGCCGATGGCATCGGGGCCGCGGCATAGGCATCGTAGGCTTGCGACGATGGCGCGGACGCGGGCGGCGGATCATAGGCCTGCGGCTGCGTGGCCGCGGGAGCCGGCGAGGAGAAGGCGCGGCGCAGCGCTGCGATGGCACCACCGGAATCAGCGGCGGGCGGCGGCGCGTAGCTCTGAGCGTAAGCGGAAGGCTGGCCATAGGCCATGTAGTCGAGATCATTGCGCGACTGTGCCGCCGCAGGTGTGGCGGTCAGCGCGAGCGCAGCAGCAATGATCGGCAATTGGAACGCGCGCACAACCGGCACTTGAGCCATCCCTCAAAACGGAGACGGCTTCAGTCTTGCACCCGTTATGGTTAACAAATGTTGAAAAAACCGCCCCGCGCAAAGCGGGGCGATTGATCGCTTTGACAGACGTCGGGTCAGGCGCTGACGCCGACGCCGATCGGGCAGGCCACGCCGGTGCCGCCGAGCCCGCAATAGCCGGCTGGATTCTTGGCCAGATATTGCTGATGATAATCCTCGGCAAAATAGAACTCGCCGGCGGGCGCGATCTCGGTGGTGATGGCACCGAGGCCTTTCGCGGAGAGCGCCTTCTGATAGGCGGCTTTCGAGGCTTCCGCCGCTTTGCGCTGCGCGTCATCGAAGGTGTAGATCGCGCTGCGATACTGGGTGCCGACATCGTTGCCCTGGCGCATGCCTTGCGTCGGGTTGTGGCTCTCCCAGAACGTCTTCAACAGCGTCTCATAGGAGATCGTCTTGGGGTCGAACACGACCAGCACCACCTCGGCATGGCCAGTACGGCCCGAGCAGACCTCTTCATAGGTCGGGTTCGGCGTGAAGCCGCCAGCATAGCCGACCGCGGTGACATGGACGCCATCGCTGAGCTCCCAGAACTTGCGCTCGGCACCCCAGAAGCAGCCAAGCCCGAACACCGCCTGTTGAAGGCCTGCAGGGTAAGGCGGCTTCAGGCGTTCGCCGTTCACATAATGAGTGGTTGCGGTCGGGATCGCCGCGGCGCGGCCGGGCAGCGCTTCGGCAGCACTCGGAAGGGCAGTGGTCTTGCGCATGAACAGCATGGATTTTCTCCCGGGGGCATGACATCGGCCGGAAGGCTCAAACAGGCCGCGCGGCCGACGCCCCTTATATATGTCTTTACGTGACCTGCGGCAGCCCTGTTACGTGCCCGCGGCGCCGAGCCGTCAGTCCCGTCCGTAGCCGATCAGCGGCTTGCGCGGCCGGAACAGCAGCATCAGGAGAATGCCGACGACGCCGAGCACGGCGAAAACCGGCTGATCCAGCACCAGCCGGACCACCGAGGTCCAGAGCCATGGCGCCTTGCTCTCCACCCAGGTCCGAAACGCCTGCTGGCTCGCCTGGTTGATGTCGTTCCAGAACTGGCCAAACCGGGTGAAGTGCAGCGACTGGTCGGCCACCCACCGGGCGCCGTCATAGACCATGAAGACGAACCCGCCGGCGAGCAGCAATAGCCCAATCAGTCGGAAAAAGCCGCGGATCATGCATCACCCATTGTCTGGCAGGCCGTGCGAGCGAGCACAGGCATTACCGGGGCGGGATGAGAAATTCAACCTCATCAGCCACTTATCGGCCCCGTCGACGAGACATCCGGCCCCGAAATGCCCCGCGAAAGCGTTGACCTCGGGATAAGCCGCCTCTATAAGGGCGGCAATGGCGGCGGGCGCAATCCCGCCGCCGCTGTTCTTTGGGCAGCGCCTGCCCCCTCTGACATGGCAGATGGGCTTTTCGGCACCGGCCTTCCCGGAGACGTCAGTTTTAAGGACAACCAGCAGCGTCGATCACGCGGTTCAAGCGGCCGGCGCGCTCATGCGATCAAGAGCAGCGAACAGTCACGCTAAGGATATTTGAGACGATGGCCAACACCACCTCCGCCAAGAAGGCGACGCGCAAGATTGCCCGTCGCACCGCGATCAACAAGTCCCGCCGCACGCAGATGCGTGGCGCCGTTCGTCGCGTCGAGGACGCGATCAAGAGCGGCGATCGCGATGCCGCGGTGAAGGCGATGGCGAGCGCCGAGCCCGAACTGATGCGCGCTGCACAGCGCAACATCGTTCACAAGAACACCGCCAGCCGCAAGGTCTCCCGCCTCACACATCAGATCGCCAAGCTCGGCAAGTAAACCGAAGCATGGCTCGCTCGCCAGAGCGAGCAATGCAAAATTGCGACATCGTGAAACAGCCCGGCCGCGTCCGGGCTGTCTTCTTTTGTGGCCATGCATCTGCACCCAAGCTTGCACTTGAGCGCACGCTTGATCCGGCTTCGTGCATGCGCATCGTTCCGTAATTTTACGCGGTGACAATTTTGCCGCACGTGAAACACCGGAGCAAAATGCAAAAAAGCCTTGTGCCATGCCCATAAGTTGCAATCGCGCGCCGCACTTCGCATGCGCAGCGTAGGGGAGTTACCCTGGCAAAAGAGACTCGAAAATCTTTGTCTCGATAATCACTTATCCCCATAGCGGGATGAAGCGTTTGGAAAATTCGCCTTCAAGGCTTCCGCTTGAAGGATTTGTAAATATTTTTTTGCAGCGCTTCGCGGTTTGTGACAGCGCGCCTCGGCTGCGCGATTTTGTGCGCTGATTCAAAAACTTGCTTTCGAGTCTGGGATACATGGTCAGAGCCATGCGCCGGGTGAACAGCAATTAGGCGCTTCGATGTTGAATCAAATGCGTTGCGAGTGGCCGTGCATCGTGTATTTCTAAATTGCTCGCGGCGCCTACGATCGTAAGACCAGCGCGGTTTTAGAATCGGGGCGGACGTGCAAATCGGCGGCGGTGTGCGCGTTGGCGACGCTTTCCAAGCGATTGTCGTATTCCAGCCCGTAGCAATACGGGCCTCGGGAGAGATGTGTCGAAATTTCTCTGGGCGAGGTTATTGTGCCTCGCAGGCTCAAGGAAGAGCCGGCTCCATCAGGAGCGCATCAAGAGAGATACGACACCGACAGGAGCAGCGAAAGCCAACCCCGGGCGGGTGGTAGTTTGGACGGGCTGAACGAACTGGCCTGACGGTTGAACGGTTTCGCGTTCGGACGGGGCTGACTTTGGACACACGTGGGATGACAGCTTGCCGTGAGCGATCGCGGCGAGACGGGGAGGTTGCATGCTTAACGGACGCGTCTTGGTTTTTGTTGCAAGGCCGATTCCGGCTGACACTTTGTTTGACGCTGCGAACACATCGCAGCCTGCAGCGCCCACACCGCTCGATCCGTCGAGTACGCGCTGACCTCGCGGATCATCTTCCGCTCCTTTGATCGCTGATCCGGCCGCGGTGCTTGTCACCGAACGGCGGAGCCATGCCCGGAGCTGGAAAGATCCGTTCGAGGTCCCGCCACGGCAGGAAACCACACGCCTGCCTTGGCGATTCAACAAACGAAGACAACTCGGTTGGAAGAGCTTTCAAGCAATGACAAATTCAGAACAAGATCGTTGGACCCGCGTGAAGGGTCGGCTGCGGTCGACTGTCGGCGAAGACGTCTACAGCTCGTGGTTTGCGCGCATGGACCTCGAGGCCGTGCAGGACGAAAGCGTGCATCTCTCGGTGCCGACGCGTTTTCTCAAGAGCTGGATCCAGGCCCATTATGCCGAGCGCGTGCTCTCGGCGTGGCAGGCCGAGATGCCGGAAGTGCATCGCATCGACCTCACCGTGCGCTCCGCCATGCGTTGCGCCACGCCGACCAAGGAAGTCGCGCAGAACATCGAAGCGCGCCGGGTCGAGCGTGCGGATATGCGCGCGCCGATCGAGCTGCGCGCGACCGCGACCGCGCCGGTTTCGGCCAATCATGATGCGCTGGGCGGTTCGCCGCTCGATCCGCGCCTGACCTTTGCAAGCTTCGTCGTCGGCCGTGCCAACACGCTGGCGCAGGCGGCCGCGCGCCAGGTCGCTGAAGGGCGCCGTGGCGATCCGGTGATGTTCAATCCGCTCTACATCCATGCCGGCGTGGGCCTCGGAAAAACCCATCTGTTGCAGGCGGTGACCTGGGCAGGGAATGCGAGCGGAGAGCGCAAGGTTCTCTATCTCACCGCTGAAAAATTCATGTACGGCTTTGTCGCCGCGCTGAAGACGCAAACCTCGCTCGCCTTCAAGGAAGCGCTGCGCGGCATCGATGTGCTCGTCATCGACGACCTGCAATTCCTGCAGGGCAAGTCGACGCAGGCCGAGTTCTGCCACACCTTGAACGCGCTGATCGACGCCGGGCGGCAGGTGGTGATCGCGGCCGACCGCCCGCCATCGGATCTCGAAAGCCTCGATGACCGCGTGCGCTCGCGGCTCGCCGGTGGTCTGGTCGTCGAGATGGGCGCGCTTGGCGAAGACCTGCGGCTCGGCATTCTGAAGTCGCGCGTGGCAGCCGCACGCGTGCATCACGCAAGCTTCGACGTGCCGGAGCCGGTGCTCGATTATCTCGCCCGCACCATCACCCATAACGGCCGCGATCTCGAAGGCGCGATCAATCGCCTGCTCGCCCACTCCAAGCTCAACAACCAGCCGGTGACGCTGGACATGGCGGAGCGCGAGGTACGCGACCTGGTCCGCCCGCAGGAGCCGAAGCGGATCAAGATCGAGGACATCCAGCGCGTGGTGGCGCGGCAGTACAACGTTAGCCGCTCTGATCTGTTGTCCTCGCGCCGGACCGCGAATGTGGTACGTCCGCGCCAGGTGGCGATGTATCTCGCCAAGACGCTCACCTTGCGCTCGCTGCCCGAGATCGGCCGTCGTTTTGGTGGACGCGACCACACCACCGTCCTGCACGCGGTTCGCAAGATCGAGGCGCTGGTGGCCAAGGACACCGCGCTGTCGGAAGAGGTGGAATCCTTGAAGCGACAGTTACAGGAATAGTTCGGGCCACGCCGCACAGTGAGGCGCCAGTTCCATGGCCACTCCGGGGGACTGTCGCCTTCCGCACCGTCATTCCGGGGCGATGCGGAGCATCGAACCCGGAATCTCGAGATTCCGGGTTCGCCCTTCGGGCGCCCCGGAATGACGGTGCAAGCGGATGGGGGCAAGCTGCCGGATGGCCCCGCCTTCGGCCGGGGATGCTCGCAAATCGTTGAAAATCGGCCTGCGATCCCTTGCACTTGGGACCCATCCGCGCCACTTTACGGGCCCCCGAAAGTCCTGAAAACTCTGGGCTAGACGGGTGCCATCGGCCGCGGCGCGCAAGCTCGCCCGGCATTCCCAAGACATGCTCTGTCGGATCGGGCGGATATTGCTATGAAGGTCACCGTCGAACGCGCGCAACTCCTCAAATCGCTGGGTCACGTCCATCGCGTGGTCGAGCGCCGCAACACCATTCCGATCCTCGGCAACGTGCTGCTTCGCGCCGAAAGCACGCAGCTGTCGCTGAAGGCAACCGACCTCGACCTCGAAGTGACGGAGACGCTGGCGGCGGAAAGCGCGACCGGCGGCTCGACGACGGTTCCCGCGCACATGTTCTACGATATCGTGCGCAAGCTGCCCGACGGCTCGCAGATCTCGCTCGAAGCCGATGGCGACCGTGCTGTGCTGGCGATCCGTGCCGGCCGCTCGCGCTTCACACTGCAGACGCTGCCCGAGACCGATTTCCCGGACCTCGCCGCCGGCGAGATGGCGCATTCCTTCTCGCTCGCCGCCTCCGACGTGAAGCGGCTGATCGACCGCACGCAGTTTGCGATCTCGACCGAAGAGACCCGCTATTATCTGAACGGCATCTATCTGCACACCGCCGGCAGCGGCAAGACCGCGACCTTGCGCGCCGTCGCAACCGATGGCCACCGTCTCGCACAGGTTGACCTCCCGTTGCCCACAGGCGCCGCCGGCATGCCCGGCGTCATCGTGCCGCGCAAGACGGTCGGCGAGGTGCAGCGCCTGATCGAGGACAATGAGGCCGAGGTCACGATCGAGCTCTCGCAAGGCAAGATCCGCTTCACCCTCGGGCATGTGGTGCTGACCTCGAAGCTGATCGACGGCACCTTCCCCGACTATGGGCGCGTCATCCCGCAGAACAACGACAAGGAGCTGCTGGTCGACAAGGCGGATTTCGCCGCGGCCGTCGACCGCGTCTCGACCATCTCCAGCGAGCGCGGCCGCGCCGTCAAGCTCGCGCTCTCAGCCGGCAAGCTGGTGCTGAGCGTGACCAACCCGGATTCCGGCAGCGCGACCGAAGAGATCGAGGTCGAATACGCCTCCGACCCGCTCGATATCGGCTTCAACTCGCGCTACCTGCTCGACATCGCCGCGCAGATCGAGGGCGAGGTCGCGGTGTTGCGCCTCGCCGATCCCGGCTCGCCGACCCTGATCCAGGACCGCGACAACAAGAACGCGCTGTACGTGCTGATGCCGATGCGGGTGTGATCGATTGCACTCGCGTCATGGCCGGGCCTGTCCCGGCCATCCACGTCTTGGCTACAAAAAGAACGACGCGGATGCCAGGAGCAAGCCCGGGCACGGAACACCTATGACCCCATCCCGCATCCATCGCCTGGCGCTGACGCATTTCCGCAATTACCGCGCGGCAAGTGTCGAGACCACGACGGACATGGTGGTGCTGGTCGGGCCGAACGGCGCCGGCAAGACCAATTGCCTTGAAGCGATCTCGTTTCTGTCGCCCGGACGGGGCTTGCGCCGCGCCACCTTGGAAGATGTCGCAGACAACCAGGGCGACGGCTCATGGGCGGTCTCAGCCGAGGTCGAGGGCGCGTTGGGACTGGCGACGCTCGGTACCGGGATCGAGCCGCCACGCGGCGATGGCCAGTCTACGCGCCGCTGCCGCATCGACCGCGAGCCGGTCGCCTCCGCCACCGCCTTTGGCGATCACCTGCGCATGGTCTGGATGACGCCGTCGATGGACGGGCTGTTTGCAGGCGCAGCCTCCGAGCGGCGGCGCTTCTTCGACCGCCTGGTGCTGGCGATCGACAGTGAGCATTCCAGCCGGGTCTCCGCGCTGGAGCGCTCGCTGCGCTCACGCAATCGCCTGCTCGAAGTGCGCAATTTCGACGATCATTGGTGTGATGCGATCGAGCGTGAAACCGCCGAGCTTGCGGTCGCGGTCGCAGCGACGCGCGGGCAGACGGCGATGAAGCTGGCGGCGATGTTGCGCGACCGCGGACAATCTTCCGCTTTTCCGTCGGCCGCGATTGCGCTCGACGGCTGGATGGAGAATGCGCTGCTGAGCGAGCCGGCAACGGCGGTCGAGGATCGCTATCGCGAGATGCTGCGGCAAAGCCGCCCGCGCGATGCCGCCGCGGGCCGTACCCTCGAGGGCCCGCATCTGACCGATCTGCAGGTGATCTATGCGCCGAAGAATATGCCGGCACGCGACGCTTCGACCGGCGAGCAGAAGGCGCTTCTGATCGGGCTTGTGCTCGCGCATGCCACGCTGGTGGCCGAGAGCACCGGCATCGTGCCGCTGCTATTGCTCGACGAGGTGGTTGCCCATCTCGACCCCGGCCGGCGCGCCGCGTTGTTTGCCGAGCTGGCAAAATTGGGCGCGCAGGTCTGGCTCACCGGCGCCGATCCGCAGGCCTTCGGCAATATCGGCCAGACATGCGAGATTTTCGACGTCGAGAACGGCCGCATCGCGCGGCGCGCCTGACGGTGGCCTTGGACATATGCCGCCAATCGTTCAGCGCGGCTCTCGGAGGCCTTGAATCGGCCAATTCGAGCGCGAAAAAAGCGTTTGCGAATCGCGCTTTTTCAGGCTCCCAAAACCGGCCTTCCGGCGGCTTGAAAGGGCGTTAAAAAATCCTATCTATTCAAATGCTTACCTGCAGATACTTTGCGCTAGGCGCATCGCGTCTTTCGTGGCACAAATAGCTGAAATCAGCGCCTTCCTGCGCCGCTGATTCGGGACATCCGCAAAAGGCTTCACATGACAGAACCCGCCCGGCAAACCATTGCCGACACCGAGCATTCGATTGCGAGCGACTATGGCGCGGAATCGATCCGGGTTTTGAAGGGCCTCGATGCCGTCCGCAAGCGCCCGGGCATGTATATCGGCGACACCGATGACGGTTCCGGTCTGCATCACATGGTCTACGAGGTCGTCGACAACGCGATCGATGAGGCGCTCGCCGGCCATGCCAGCCGCGTCGAGGTCGTCCTCAATCCCGACAATTCCGTCACCGTGCGCGACGACGGTCGCGGCATTCCGGTCGACATTCACAAGGGCGAAGGCATTTCCGCGGCCGAGGTCATCATGACCCAGCTCCATGCCGGCGGCAAATTCGACCAGAACTCCTACAAGGTTTCCGGCGGCCTGCACGGCGTCGGCGTGTCCGTGGTCAATGCGCTGTCCAGCAAGCTGCAGCTGAAGGTCTGGCGCGACGGCAAGGAGCACTTTGTCGAGTTCGCCCATGGCGAGACCGTGGCGCCGCTGAAGGTCGTCGGCGAGGCCCAGGGCAAGCGCGGCACCGAGGTGACGTTCCTGGCCTCTCCCGAGACATTCAAGAACATTGAATATGATTTCGCCACCCTCGAGCATCGCCTGCGCGAGCTCGCCTTCCTCAATTCCGGCGTCAATATCGTGCTGTCCGACATGCGCCACGCGGTCGAGAAGCGCGAGGAAATGCACTACAGCGGCGGCGTCGAGGAGTTCGTCAAATATCTCGACCGCAACAAGAAGGCGATCGTGCCGACGCCCATCATAGTGCGCGCGGAGCTCAACGGCATCGGGGTGGAAGCTGCGCTGTGGTGGAACGACAGCTACCATGAGAACGTGCTGTGCTTCACGAACAACATCCCGCAGCGTGACGGCGGCACCCATCTCGCCGGCTTCCGCGGCGCGCTGACGCGCCAGGTCAACGGCTATGCCGAGGCCAATGCGAAGAAGGAAAAGATCCAGCTCACCGGCGACGACTGCCGCGAAGGCCTGACCGCCGTTCTCTCGGTTAAAGTGCCCGACCCGAAGTTCTCATCGCAGACCAAGGACAAGCTGGTGTCCTCGGAAGTGCGGCCCGTGGTCGAGAACGTGCTCAACGAGGCACTCGCCGCCTGGTTCGAGGAGCATCCGAGCGAGGCCAAGGTCATTGTCGGCAAGGTGATCCAGGCCGCCGCCGCCCGGGAGGCGGCGCGAAAGGCGCGCGAGCTGACGCGCAAGAGCCCGCTCAGCGTTTCTTCGCTCCCGGGCAAGCTCGCCGATTGCCAGGAGAAGGACCCCGCCAAGTCGGAGCTCTTCATCGTCGAGGGCGACTCCGCAGGCGGCAGCGCCAAGCAGGGCCGCAACCGCGAGTTCCAGGCGGTGCTTCCCTTGCGCGGCAAGATTCTCAACGTCGAGCGCGTCCGCACCGACAAGATGCTCTCCAGCGAGCAGATCGGCACGCTGATCACCGCGCTCGGCACCGGCATCAGCGACGATTTCTCCATCGACAAGCTGCGCTACCACAAGATCATCCTGATGACGGACGCCGACGTCGACGGCGCCCATATCCGCACGCTGCTGCTGACCTTCTTCTACCGGCAGATGCGCGACATCATCGATCAGGGCTATCTCTATATCGCCCAGCCGCCGCTCTATAAGGTCGCGCGCGGCAAGTCCGAGCAATATCTCAAGGACGAGCGGGCGCTGGAGGATTATCTGATCGAAACCGGGCTGGACGACTGCGTGTTCGCGCTTGGATCCGGCGAGGAGCGCAAGGGCTTCGATTTGCGTTCGCTGGTGGACGACGCCCGCGCGATCCGCTCTTTGCTTCGCAACCTGCACAGCCGCTACAGCCGCGCCGTGGTCGAACAGGCCGCGATCGCAGGCATATTTGGCAAGGAGATCTATACCGATCCAGAGATCGCCGGTGCTGCGGCAGAATATGTGGCCACCCGTTTGGACCGGCAGGCGGACGAAGTCGAGCGCGGTTGGATCGGGCGCTTTGAGGAAGGCCAGGGCTTCATTTTCGAACGCACCGTGCGCGGCGTCAAAGACGTCGCGGTTATCGATGAGGCTTTCCTCGGATCGGCCGATGCCCGCAAGCTTCACGAATTCCGGCAGCGGCTGCAGGACGTCTATGCGCGGCCCGGCAAATTGCGGCGCAAGGATACCGAGGCCATCATCCATGGCCCGGTCGGCCTGTTCGAGGCGGTCACCGACGCCGGCCGCAAGGGCCTGACGCTGCAGCGCTACAAAGGCCTCGGCGAGATGAACCCGGAGCAGCTCTGGGAGACGACGCTCGACAGCGAAGCGCGCTCGCTGCTGCAGGTGAAGATCAAGGAGGTCGACGAGGCCGACGACCTCTTCACCAAGCTGATGGGCGACGTGGTCGAGCCGAGACGCGAGTTCATCCAGGACAACTCGCTGTCCGCCAACGTCGACGTCTAAGGGAAAGCGAGGCACCCGTGGCGCCCATCCAGTACATCGTCGAGGGCGGCCACCGGCTTCGTGGCGCCATCGAGCCCTCCGGCAACAAGAATTCGGCGCTGCCGATCATCGCGGCGGCGCTCCTCACCGAGCATCCGGTCACGCTCGACAATGTGCCGCGCATTCGCGACACGGAAGCGCTGGTCGAGCTGATCCGCTCCGTCGGCGCCTCTGCCGAATGGCGCGGGCGCAACCGGCTCGCCATCCATGCCAAGGAGATTCACGCTGCCGATCTCGACCCCGAGCTCTGCGCGCGCATTCGTGCCTCGATCCTGCTCGCCGGCCCCCTGCTCGCCCGCTGCGGCGGGCTGACGCTGCCGCCACCCGGCGGCGACGTGATCGGCAGGCGCCGGCTGGACACGCATTTCCTGGCCTTCGAGCAGCTCGGCGCCACGGTCACTGCCACGGATCGGCTGGAGTTTCGCTCGACCCGGCTCAAGGGCGCCGATGTCTTCCTCGACGAGCCCAGCGTCACCGCAACCGAAAACGCGCTGATCGCAGCCGTCGCCGCCCAGGGCACCACCTATTTGCGCAACGCCGCCTCCGAGCCGCATGTGCAGGACCTCGCGCATTTCCTCACCGCGCTGGGCGCGACCATCGAGGGCATCGGCACCAACACCATGATCGTGCATGGCCAGGCCACGCTCGGGCAGGCCAGCTATTCGATCCAGCCCGACCATATTGAGGTCGGCTCGCTGATCGGGCTTGCCGCCGTGACCCGCTCGTCCCTGCGCATCGTTCGCGCCGGTGTCGAGCATCTGCGCTCCATCCGCATGGGCTTTGAGCGGCTCGGCATTGTCTGCGAGGTCGCCGGCGACGATTTGATCGTGCCGTCGGAGCAGACGCTGAAGATCAAGGACGATTTCGGCGGCCATGTGCCGAAGCTCGAGGATCAGCCCTGGCCGGCGTTCCCGGCCGATCTGATGTCGATTGCAATCGTCACCGCCACGCAGTGCGAAGGCGTCATCCTGATGTTCGAGAAGATGTTCGAATCACGGATGTTCTTCGTCGACAAGCTGATCGGGATGGGCGCCCGCATCGTGCTGTGCGACCCGCATCGCGCGATCGTGGCGGGCCCAAGCAAGCTGCACGGCGCCGCGATGAGTTCGCCGGACATCCGGGCCGGCATGTCCATGCTGCTTGCCGCAGTCTGCGCCGAGGGGACGTCAACCATCAACAATGCCGACCAGATCGAGCGCGGCTATGAGCGCATTGACGAGCGTCTCAACGCGCTCGGCGCCAAGATCACCCGCGTCCCCGAGCGGTCGCACTAGCGCCCTTCTGTCGCGCTCCTTTGAAGGGCAAGCGGTTTGCTCGCGAGCAGCAAACCGGGCAGCATGCCAGCCATGGTCGAGACTATCGGAACTTCGCAGCCGCGCCTCGCAAGCGCGAGCCGCCATCACCTCGCGATCGAATTCGCCGAGACCGCGCGGCTTGCGCTGCCCATGGCGCTGACGCAGCTCTCGCAGATCGCAATGATGACGACCGACCTCGCCTTCATCGGGCGCCTCGGCGGTGAGGCCGTTGCCGCGGCCGCCCTTGCCGGCACGGTCTATTTCGTCAGCTTCACCTTCGGCATGGGATTGACCTCGGCGGTCGCGCCGCTGGCGGCGCAGGCGTTCGGCGCCGACGACCCGAGGATGGTGCGCCGCTCGCTGCGCATGGGATTGTGGGCAGCGCTGCTGCTGTCTCTCCCGATCATGATGTTTCCGCTGCGCGGCGAGCAAATCCTGCTCCTCCTTGGGCAGGCGCCGCAAACGGCGCGGCTGGCGCAGCATTACCTGTTCGGGCTCGCCTGGGGCGTGGCGCCGGCGCTATGGTTCCTGGCGATCAGGAGCTTCATGGGCGCGGTGAACCGGCCCCAGCCGGTGCTCTGGATCACACTGGCGGCGATCCCGGTAAACGCGCTTTTGGTCTATCTCCTGATGTACGGCAAGCTCGGCCTGCCGCGGCTTGAGCTGTTCGGTGCCGGGCTCGCAACCACGTTGGTCAATTGCGCGACCTTCATCGCCGCGCTCTGGTTCTCCACGCGCCGGCGGCCCTTCAGCGACTACCATGTCCTCGCCCGCCTCTGGCGCATCGACTGGTCCCTGATGCACCAGCTGTTCGTCATCGGCCTGCCGATCTCGCTCGCCTTCCTGATGGAATACGGCATGTTTTCCGCTGCGGCGCTCTTGATGGGCCTGATCGGCACCACGGCCCTTGCCGCGCATCAGATCGCGCTGCAGGTCACGGCGATCCTGTTCATGATCCCGTTCGGCATCAGCATGGCCGCGACCGTGCGGGTCGGACATGCGGCCGGCCGCAATGACGCAGCTGGCGTCAGGCGCGCGGGCCTGGTTGCGATGCTGCTCGGGATCGCGATCGCGGCCATCCTGACCTTCGCTGTGGTCGCGACCCGGTTCGCCATCGCCGAGTTCTTCCTCGGCGGCACGGTGGAGAATGCCGCAGCGACCATTGAGCTCGCTGCAATGCTGCTGCTGGTCGGCGCAAGCTTCTTCGTGACCGACGCCATCCAGAGCATCGCGGTGGGCAGCCTGCGCGGGCTGAAAGATACCCGCGTGCCGCTATTGTTCGCGGGCATTGGATATTGGCTGGTCGGATTTTGCCTGAGCTGGTTGCTTGCCTTCCATACTGGCCTCGGCGCGATCGGTGTCTGGGTCGGCCTGTCGATCGGAACTGCAGTCTATGCTACACTGCTCGTGGTTCGTTTTCGTCGACTGACCCACCTAGGTGCCATGCCATGATCATTCGCGAAGTTCAGCCTGAGGTGGATCGCAACAGCGTGCTGGCCGGCGCGCAGTTCGCTGATGCCTTCCGTGTCACGGTTGCGGATATGGACATCAATGCCCGTGCCGCCGCCCAGCGGATGTTTTCGCGCAGTCCGCGCTGGGTCGAGGCGTTGATCGAGTTACGCAACCTGATCGTGGCGCCGTTCGGCCTGAAGACTTCAGGCGAGCACGAGCCGAATGCCGGCGGCATGATCGGTCTATTTCCCGTCCTCGACGAGACACCCGAGCGGCTGGTCGCCGGCTTCGATGACCGCCATCTGGATTTCCGCGTTGTGGTAGACGTGGCGCCCGCGACCGGCGGGCGGGACGTGACTGTTACGACGCTCGTTCTGACCAATAACCGCCTCGGCCGCGCCTATCTCGCCGTCATCATGCCGTTCCATCGCCTGATCGCGAAGACCCTGCTCCGGCAGGTCTGCCTGAGCCCGGCGCCGCGATAGCAGCCCAGCGCACACGGCCATGCGGTTGCAGCCGTTGAAGTAGCGGTGCCAGAGACCTAAGCTTCCGGCATCGGCCGTCTCCGGCAAATCAAGGGAATAACAATGGCAGAGGAAACCGCCACGCTGGCCGGCTATGTCGCCGGGCTGACATTCGAGGACATTCCGCCGGAGGTGCTCGATCGCGCCAAGGTGCTGACGCTGGACTTTCTCGGCAGCGCCATCCGCGCGCGGCGCGACGCGGAATCGACGCCCTCGCTGCTGAAAATGCTGGAGGGACTTTCCCTCGACGGCACGGGCGAGGCGACGGTGTTCGGCGACAGCAAGACCTGGACACCGGCCGTCGCCGCACTGCTCAACGGCGCATTCGGCCATTCGCTGGATTTCGACGACACCCACGCCGACTCCTCGCTGCATCCAAGCGCCCCCGTGGTGCCGGCCGCCTTTGCGGTCGGGGAGATGGTCGGCGCGTCCGGGCGGGACGTGCTGACCGCGATCGTTGCGGGCTATGAGGTCTGCTGCCGGCTCGGCAATGCGCTCGATCCCACATCGCATTACGCACGCGGTTTCCATCCCACGGCAACCGCCGGCACTTATGGCGCCGCGGCTGCCGCCGCAAAGCTGTACGGGCTCTCCGAGGCGCAGATTATCTCCGCTTTCGGCGTCTCCGGCAGCCAGGCTGCCGGATCGCTGCAATTCCTGGTCAACGGCGCCTGGAACAAGCGCTACCAGGTCGGCGCGGCCGCGATGAACGGCGTGATCGCCGCGACGCTGGCGCGCAACGATTTTGTCGGCGCGATCGAATCGATCGAAGGCAAGCACGGGTTGCTCGTCGGCTACAGCGACGATGCCCATCCCGACAAGGCGACCGCGGGTCTCGGCTCGACCTACGAGACCATGAAGATCGGTGTGAAGCCCTATCCGAGCTGCCGCTACACTCATGCCGCGATCGACGCCATCATTGCCATGCGGCGCGAGCACAATCTGACGCCAGACCAAGTCAAGCGCGTCGAGATCGGGCTGCATCGCAACGGCATCACCCTGACCGGCGATGCCGCGACCAAGCGCCATCCGCGCTCGATCGTCGGCGGCCAGTTCTCGATGTTCTTCACCGGCGCGCTCGCGCTCGACCAGGGCCGCTTCGGCTGGGACGATTACGACCGGCTCGGGGACGCCGCGATCGATGCGCTCGCCGACAAGTTCGACGTGGTGCAGGACGACCGGCTCGAGACCGGCCGCACGCATCCCTTCGGCGCGCGCGTTTCCATCACCACCGAGGACGGCGTGCATGAGCGGTTGCATGTCGATCCCTCCGGCGAGCCGAACTCTTTTCCGGATACGCAAGCAATGCAGCAGAAGTTCCTGACGCTCGCCCGTCCGGTGCTGAGCGGCCGCGCCGAGCAGCTGGCGAATGCGATCCTGTCACTGGAGCGGTTCGATCGCGTCGCGCAGGCGACGCAGCTGGGACGGCAGTAGGCCTGCCAATTTCACTCTCTTGCTCCGATCATAGAGCGAATCCGGATCGCCTCGCCCCGCCTGCGGGGAGAGGCCGGATTGCATCGCCAGATGCAATCCGGGTGAGGGGGACTCTCCGCGAGTCGCGCTCGCGCAGGCAGCCCCTCACCCCGACCCTCTCCCCGTAAAGGACGGGGAGAGGGAGAATTGGCAGCCTCGCTCCGCGATTCACGCGGCATTTCTCAATTGGCCTTCGCCAACTTCCCTTTCCCCGCGGTCGCTGCGATCACATCGCGCACCAGTTCCGAGACGCCGTCGGCGTTCAGCGGGAAGTTCACCGTCCGGCCGAAGCGCGCGATGACCAGGTGCTGCGAGGGGATGATGATCACATATTGCCCGATCGAGCCCTTGGCCATGAAGGCATCGCGCGGCCAGCCTTCGCCGATGCGATAGTTTGCCCCGCGGCTATCACCGAGATTGGTCCAGAAGCCCGCACCATAGCCGACGAAGGCATCCGGCGTCGGCGACGCCGAGTATTTCACCCAGCCCTCAGGCAGGATGCGCCTGCCGCCCACGACGCCGTCATCCAGATAAAGCTGGCCGAACCGCGCCCAGTCGCGTGCGGAGGCCAGCATCTGGCTCGATCCCTCCGGCGTGCCGCTGGCATCGAACTCGATGGTGACATCGCGCATGCCGAGCGGCGCGAACAGCTCGTCGCGGGCGAAGCGCAGGTAATCCGACGGTCGCCCGCCGACCGCGTTCTCAATCAGCCGCGACAGGATGAGATAATTGCCATCGTGATAGCTCCACGCGGTGCCCGGTGCAGTCGCAAGCCGAATGCTCTCGGCATAGCCGGCCATGTCAGGCTCTTCGAACTTCATCTGGTTGACCGGCTCGAACGCCGAACCGAGCGAAGCCTCCAGCGAGGAGCCGAGCCCCAATCCCGCGGTGTGACGGAGCAGCTGGTCGATGGTGATGGCATGACGCGGATCGTTCGGATCGTGCCAGGCCGCGACCGGCGCCGGCTGGTCGAGCGCGAGCTTGCCTTGCCGCACCAGAATGCCTGTTAAGGCCGAGGTCACCGACTTGGTCGCGGAGAAGCCGAGCAGCGGCGTGTCGACACTGACACCATCAGCATAGCGCTCGGCAATGATGCGGCCGTCTTTCATAATGACGACAGCGCGGGTGTGGCGGAACGGCGGTTGTGCCGGCTCGGCGAAAGCGCGATCGAGCGCTGCAGCCAGTTCGGGACTCGCCGGCTTGACCGGCGCGGGTCCCGCGATCTGCGGCAACAGCGCGGGCACCTCGTCGGCAGAAGGCATCACGATCTCAGCCGCGGCCCCGCCATGGTCAAGATAGCAGCCGGCCCCGTTGCGGTAGACGGCGTGGCTGCGGCCAAGTCCCAACAGCGTTACCGTGACGTCCCTGCGCGCGCGATCGACATGGAATGCCATCGCCCAGGTGAGCAGTCCCGCCCCGGGCATTGCGTCGGTCGTTTCTGTGAACGTCCGTTCCGGATCGAGGCCGGAGACGAAGGTTTCGGTGCACAGGATGTTGGCGACAAAGCCGGTGGCCACTTTGGGCACATTGCGGGCGCGGGCCGCTGTGAACAGTAGGACGCCACTCAGGGCGGCGGTTGCGAGGATGAGGATCAGGCGTCGCTTGGTCATGGCTTTCTCCGGCAGCGCATTGGCGCGTGCCGGCCATCAAGCGCAGGTGGACGCAAATCCCGCTCGCCGATTTCGAAAATGGCATCGGCCGAAAGTCTCTCGGTCTCGCCGATTCTGAAATAATGCCGTATTCTCAGTGGTTTAACCTTCAAACCGCCGACGCCCTGAGCTTGCGATATTCGCTTGGCGTCACCCCCGTCATGGCCTTGAAGGCGCGGTTGAAGGGGCCGAGCGACTGGAAGCCGGCATCCATCGCAATGGTGATGACGGGCACCTCGGCCTGCTCAGGATCGGCGAGCGCCGCCTTCGCCTCCTCGATCCGGTGGTTGTTCAGGAAGGCATTGAAGTTGCGGTAACCAAGCTTCTGGTTGATCAGCCGCCGCAACCGATATTCGGGGATCTTCAGCTTGGTGGCCAGCATGCCGATGGTGAGATTGTCATGCCGGTAGATCCGCTCATCCGCCATCAGCCGCATCAAGGCGTCGATCAGCTTCTGGTCCGCGGCAAGGGTGTCTTCGTTGGTGTCTTGCCTCCTCTCTTGAGCAATCGGCACAACCGACGCGCTCGCGACAGGCGCCATCTCGGGCTCGCCGAACAGATCGCCGGCGTTGACCTGCATCATCGCAACCGCGACCCAGGCCACGACTCCGGCCAGCAGCGCCGCATTCACCGTGTTGGCGATATCGGCGGCATCGGTTCCGAAGGTGAAGATCTGCAGTGCGTCGTGCAACCCGCCGTAGAGCGCCGAGACCACCACAATGATCACCCTCACGCGCCGGCGGCCCTCGACCAGATCGGCCGACCAGGAGCTGACGGTCTGACCTAGCGCCAGACCAATGAAGCCGAGCGCGATGAGGTTGATCGTGATCACGGCGGCGCGCGCATGCCCGCCGGGCGCGATGACCAGGCAATTGACGAAGCTGAAGGCCGCGACAGCGCCCCAGACCAGCGCATGCCATGGCCTGAGCACGAAGGCATCGTCGAACAGCGCCCGGCAGAACAGCCAGAATACCACGACATCGCCGGTCGAGAGCGCAATCAGCACTGCGTGCCAGACCGGGATCGGAGACGACGCATCGATGCCGAGGGTGGCGGCATGCGCAGCCGCGCCAATCGCGAACGCCACAGCCAGCCGGCCGGCCGGCCGTTGATTGAAGTCGCGGAAGAGCGATGCTGCGAGCACCAGAAGCAGAGCAATGGTGCCGCCGCTCAGCGCAATATCGACAGTGGCAAGCGACATCGGATCTATTCAGGCCAACCGGCAATCATTCTAGCTGACATCCGTCATCGCTTCAATTTTGCCGCAGCCATGCGTTTCGCGCGGTCACCCAGATATCGACCGGGTCGCCCGACAGCTGCGCTTCGCCCTCCATCCTTGCGCCGAGCCTGCGTGCCACGCCCTGCGACGCCGCATTCTCCGGACTGATGCAATGAATGACCTCCTCGATCTCGAAGGTCGCGAACACCCAGTCGATCGCCGCACGGGCGGCCTCGATCGCGTAACCTCGGCCGCGCAGCTCCGGCGCAATGCCCCAGCCGACCTCGAAGCCGGGCCAGGTCGGCGGAACCCACGGACCGACGCGACCGGCGTATTGGCCTGAGGATTTGTCCTCCACCGCAAACATCCCAAAGCCATGGAGCGCCCAATGGCCGGAAATGATCGCCGCGTTGCGCCAGCCGGTGAGCTCCTCGGTCACGGCTTTGTGGTCGGGCGTGATGAAGCGTGCCGTACCGGGATCGGACAGCATCCGCGTGTTCGAGGCGATGTCGGAGGCACGCCAGGGCCGCAGCAGCAGGCGTTCGGTTTCGATGACCGGACCGTGAAACTGGCCGAGGACCGCGCCGGGCTTGAGCGGAGGCATCATGGATTTGGCCTTCTTTTTGCGGAACTGTCGAGCTGCATCGTAAGTCATGGACCGCGATCAGGGAATGCCGCGCAAGCGACCTCGCGCTCTCGTACGGCTGCTTCCCTTTGGACGATGGACCACCGACGCTGTATGCTCGGCGCAAACAACAATGGAGGCTCTCATGAGCTGGATGCCGTCCAATGATCCCACGCTCGGCGATCCCGTGTCCTGCGATGCGCTCGAGCTCGTCATCGTGCCGCGCACCCGCGATCTCGGCGACGGCTTCCAGGTCCGCCGCGCGCTGCCCCACGGCAGCCGCCAGATGGTCGGCCCGTTCATCTTCTTCGACCATTTCGGCCCCGTGCAATTCGTCTCCGGCAACGGCATGGACGTGCGGCCGCACCCGCATATCGGGCTTGCCACCGTCACCTATCTGTTCGACGGCAAGATCATGCACCGCGACAGCGAGGGCAACATGCAGCAAATCGAGCCCGGCGCCATGAACCTGATGACCGCCGGCCGCGGCATCGCTCATTCCGAGCGCACGCCCGACGTCGAGCGCAAGGCCGGGCAAAAAATGCTGGGCCTGCAGAGCTGGATCGCGCTTCCGGCGGGCAAGGAGGAAATCGCACCGAGCTTCCAGCACTACGCCGCCGGCGATCTGCCGATGATCAGGGAGCGCGGCTTCACCGCGCGCGTCATCGCGGGCAGCGCGTTCGGGATTGCCTCGCCTGTGGCGATGGTGTCGCCCTGGTTCTACACCGAGGTGACTGCGGAAGCGGGTGTCGCTGTGCCGCTCGATCCCGATCATGAGGAGCGCGCCATCTATCTGGTCGACGGCGAGGTCGAAATCGCCCGCGAGCACTATGAGGGCCCGCGGCTCCTGATCTTCCGCCCAGGCGACGCCATCACCGTGCGGACGATCAAGCCGACGCGGATGATGTTCCTCGGCGGCGACGCGCTGGAGGGACCGCGCCATATCTGGTGGAATTTCGTCTCCTCCAGCAAGGAGCGAATCGAGCAGGCCAAGCAGGATTGGAAAACCGGCCGATTCGCGCCCGTTCCGCAGGAACATGAGTTCATTCCGCTGCCGGAATAGGCTATCTCCGCTTGGTGTCACGCGGCGATCGGCCGCACGGCGATCTGTTTTGAAAGAGTCTCCATGACCACCATGCTCTCCAGTGACCTGCCGCTGCCGAAGATCGGCCGCGGCAAGGTGCGCGACATCTATGCCGTCGGCGACGACCGCGTGCTCCTGCTCACCACCGACCGCATCTCCGCTTTCGACGTCGTCATGGCCGAGACCATCCCGATGAAGGGCGCGGTGCTCACGCAGATCAGCGCCTTCTGGTTCAATGAGCTCGAAGGCGTGGTGCCGCATCACATGATCAGCGCCGATACCGACGAGATCATCCGCCGGGTGCCCGCGCTGGCCGACCACCGCGCCGACATTCTCGGCCGCGCCATGCTGTGCAAGCGCACGACCGTGTTTCCAATCGAATGCGTGATCCGCGGCTATCTCTCGGGCTCGGCCTGGAAGGAGTATGCGGCGCAAGGTACGCTCGCCGGTGAGAAGCTGCCCGCGGGGCTGGTCGAGAGCGCCAAGCTTGACCCTGCGATCTTCAGCCCCGCGACCAAGGCCGAGACGGGGCACGACGAGAACATCACCATCGCGCGGATGCGCGAGGTGGTCGGCGACGAGACCGCCTATACGCTGGAGAGCATGACGCGCGCGATCTATACGCTGGGCGAGGAGCTCGCCCGCGAGCAGGGCATCATCATCGCCGACACCAAGTTCGAGTTCGGCAGGGATGGCGACGGCCGCATCATCCTGATCGACGAGGTGATGACGCCGGATTCTTCGCGCTTCTGGGCAGTCGACGATTACGTGCCTGGCCGGCCACAGGCGAGTTTCGACAAGCAGCCGCTGCGCGACTACCTCGATGCCGAGCGCCGCGCCGGCCGCTGGAACGGCGACGCGCCGCCTCCGCCGTTGCCGGCGAGCGTGGTCGAGGCGACGAGCAAGCGCTATCTGGAGGCCTACAGGCGCGTCACGGGGCGGGAGTTGAAGGTTTAGTTCTCCGTCACTGCGAGCGCAGCGACCGCGTCCGCCGAAGCGCTCTTGCGCGTAGGTGGAAGCAATCCAGGGCCAAGCCTACGACTCTGGATTGCTCACATGGGGATTGAGGATGTCAAGGAGGTTGTCAGCTCTTTGTTCGATTGTGCGCCAGCTCTTCGTCCCGACCATGGAGCTGTGACGATGGCGCGCGCAGGTCAAGTCAAGGCCGGCCCGTAGGGC
>DASREP010000105.1:0-6401 GCA_035652015.1 Bradyrhizobium sp.
CGAAACCACGTGCCATGCGTACGGCCTCACCAAGAAGCGCAGCGGATTTGCCAAGAACATCGGAGGCTGCGGGATCCTGATTGACCAGGGAAGTCATGTTGATTCCGATCAACCGGTTCAAGCCGGTTGGTTGGAACAAGATATTGAAAACGTGAAGCGAGCCGGAAAGGGAGACGTGGGCTCGGCGGTAAGTTTGCGGCCCCACTACACCCATATCCGGCGTCGTGTTTTCCTGATCTCCGTTGATACGAACTCGATACGGATCAGCAAGGTGGATATTCAGGATTTGATGAGGCCGTGCGGCGACGGGCCAAGACAGCACTGCGCCGCCCAGTTCGATGCGTCTCTCCTCGAAGGAGCGCACGACGCCTCGAATCTGGGGACGGGGCAGCGCCCGTTTGATATCCATAAGGGCTCTCGACGACGAAAGCCTAGATCGCGCCAACGCGGGCGACAAGATTTCTCTTGCTGGTTCTTCGGCAGGCCGTCATCCCCGGGTTCGCCCTTCGGGCGCCCCGGAATGACGGGGTTGGTGGAGACTACCGCCCCTTGAACTGCGGCTTGCGCTTTTCCATGAAGGCCTGGCGGCCCTCGCGGAAATCCTCGGAGTCCATACAGGCGGTGCCGATCGCCTTCACCGCCTCCATGTCGCGGTCGGCAGCATCTTTCAGCACCTGAGCGATGGTGAGCTTGGCGGCTTTGATCGCGAGCGGGGCATTGCCCGAAATCGTCCGCGCGATGTCCATCGTGGCCTCCCACAGCTCGGCATCGGGTAGCACGCGCTCGACGAGGCCGATGCGCAGCGCTTCCGCCGAATTGATCCGCATGCCCGTGTACATCAAGAGCCGCGCCCAGGACGGGCCGACCAGCGACACCAGGTGCTTCAGGCCGTCATAGCCATAGGCGATGCCGAGCTTGGCCGCGGGGATGCCGAACTGGCTGTTTTCGGCGGCGATGCGAATGTCGGAGAGCATGGCGACCAGCATGCCGCCGCCGAGGCAAAAGCCGCGGATGCAGGCAATGGTCGGCTTCGGGTAGTCGGCGAACAGCGCCCGCTGGGCGGCGCTGCGTCTGGAATATTCCTCCGAGGCTTGCGCGTTATGCCGTTCCTTCTCGAACTGGCTGATGTCGGCCCCGGATACAAAGGCCTTGTCGCCGGCGCCCTTGAGCACCACCACGCGCACGCTGTCGTCGTCCCGCAGCGAGGTCAGCGCCTCGCCAAACCCCTCCCACATCTGCAGCGACATCGCATTGCGCTTCTCGGGATTGTTGAAGGTGATGATGCCGACCCCGTCGACGATCTCCTGCATGATCTTGCCATCGGCGTAGGATGTCTGCTTGTTCGGGGTATCCAGCATGGCGGCGGCTTCCGGCTCGAATGAAAGGACCGGCCCTGCTTCCAGGGGCCGGTCGCGAGCTTAGCCTATCGGGATGCCGAGCGGGACGAGCGTTCGCGCCGATCCCCTATGCAGGAATTCCTTCGCGCGCCGGCCATGGCCGACGGGCCTCACTGCGCCATATGCGCCGTCAGCGGATGGTTGGCGGCCTGGTTGAAGAACGCGGCTTCCTCTGCGGTCGCCTCCAGCAGCTGCTCGTCCTGGTTATAGATGTCGTTGCGGAACTGCACGGTCTGGTCGCGGGTCATCCAGGCCGTGAGATACACCCACGCGACCGGCACCTTCTTTGGCAATGCGATCTCCTGATGCGCACCCGTCGCGATCGCAGCATCGATGGCCGCGCGATTCCATTTCGTCATCTCCTCCTGCAAGAGCCAGGCGGCGAGGTCGCGGACATTGTCGACACGTGAGCAGCCATGGGAGTCGAAGCGGTAGTCGTCGCTGAACAGGCTCTTCTGGTTGGTGTCGTGCATGTAGACCGAATAGGGATTGGGCATGTCGATCTTGACGGCGCCCAGCGCATTGAAGCTGCCGTTCTGCTGGCGCACGGTGAAATTCGGCGTATGCGCGCCCGACCAGTCCACCGAGTGCGGATCGATCGGGTTGTCATGGGCGTCGAGCACCTCCATGTGCATGCGCTCGAGATAGGTCGGGTCCTTGCGCATATGCGCGGATATCTCGGTCTTGGCGATCGAGGAGGGCACCGTCCAGGTCGGATTGAGCACGACGCCGGTGATCTCGGCGGTGAGCGTCGGGGAGGGCTTCTCGGTCTTGCCGACGATGACGCGATAGCGGCGCACCACGTGATCGTCCTCCACCGCCTCGGCAAAGGCCGCGGGAATGTTGACCACGACATAGCGCTGGCCGAAGCCGAAATTCATGTTCTCCAGCCGCTCCAGCGAGGCCTCGAGCTGGCGGATGCGCTTCTGCACGGGAACGTTGAGCGCGGCAAGCGTGCGCGGCGTCATCTGGCCGGTCGGCGCGAGGCCATTGCGGACCTGGAAACGCTTGAGACCTTCCGCGACGGTCTCGTCGAACGGCCCGGTCGCCTTGTCCTCGGCGAGGTCGCCGGTGACGATCAGCCGCTTGCGCAAGAGCTCGTCATTGGCCCCGGCAACTCCAATGGCGAATTTGGCGTCCGCCGGAATGGTCGGCCAGCCGCCGCGCACCGCGATGTCGGAATAGGACAGTGCCGCCTCCTTGATCCGCTGCGCGGTGCCCTCGTCGAAGGTCGGCTCGTGCGACAGCGCAAGCGCCGCCGCCGAGCGCGATTCCGGCGTCGAGGCATCCGTTGGCTTTGCGGTCGCGGCGTGAGCGGGATGGGCCGCATCGGCTGCGGCCGGCTTCCTGGCGGGGGCCGCGGCTGTCGGAGCAGGCTGGCCTGCGGGCGCGGCACTTTGCGCCAGAGCCGGGCCAGCGATGCACATCGCGGCAAGGGCTGCGAACATCAATCGATGCATGAAAAGTCCCCGGGAGAGGTCGCACACGGCGTCGTGTCGACGGCCGCGGATTTTGCAATGGATGAGGCGAAGGGGAATAGACGGGAGCTGTGAGCGTCGCAAGTTCAGCCCATTTGGGTTGCGTTCTTGTTGAGTGCTGCGCACCAAACAAACGCATCGCACTTTGGTGGGCTCTGATATGTCGCAACAGCGGGTAATCTGGTTCGCAAAAAGTCGCCCAACAATCGTTTGTCGAATCGCCTCGAGAGCTGGGCCAGGATCGTCAAGGCCGCGGGCATTGAACCGGAATGAGCTCGTCCCACCAAAGCGCGATGAGATGAGGATGAATCGTCATCGCGCTGGCTTTTTGATTGAGCATGATCTTTTCGGAAAACCGCTTCATACTTTTCCGGATCATGCACTAGCCGATCGTGGGTGACGGCCCGGCGATGGCGCCGGTACTCAAAATTGTACGTTTCGACACAAAAAATTGACGCGGCCGCGCTTTTTGGGCTGCGGCGCGCGAGCGGCAATTGCCGCCAAATATCTGGACGTCGGGCGAACGCAGGCTGCCGGTGTTGATGCCGGCAGGCTTGTCTTGTCGCGGCCGGACCAGCGTGTGGCCTGGCGCGGCGATCGGGCGCCGGACGATCCGGCAGCCTTGACTGCCCGCGTAGGGGCAGCGGAGCATGAGGGCATGATGCCGGACCACCGGGCCGCGCTGGGCAAAGTGGCAACCGGCTTTCCGCGTGACAAACACCAAGCGTCCGCACGCAAGATCATGCGCAAACGACAACGTTCGCTCTTCTAGCTCGCGAAGCGACGCCTACTCTTCGTTGGCAGCAATCGATTCCATCAAGGACACGAGCTGGCGCTGCACGGTCTGGTCCTTGATCTTGCTGTAGGCTCGCAGGAGCCTCAGGCTGAATGCGCTGTCCAGGAACAACAGGCTCTCGACTTCCCGCGACTTGGTGTCGCCGTCGTAGAAGAACGTGACGGGCACATCGAGCGCGCTTGCGATCTGCTGAAGCCGGGCTGCGCCGACGCGGTTGACGCCCTTCTCGTACTTCTGCACCTGCTGGAAGCTGACACCGAGTTTGTCGCCGAGCTCGGCTTGCGAGATCTTCTGCTCGACGCGCCGCAGACGAATCCGCTTGCCAAGTTCAATGTCGGGCTTGCCCGCACTGCGCTGTTTCATCTTCTTAGCCGCTGATTTGTTCATTCTCGTCTCACCGTCCTTCGGTCGGAAAGCCCCCGAGCAGATGGGTCAGGGGTTCACCCATATACACCGCTTGAAGTTCCCGGGGATGGAGGAAGTCATCTCCAAACCACGGGTATTTCGCGGGATTGAAGGCTTCTGTCAGCCAGTCGATCATGTTCCGCACCCTTGGGATGCGGCCATTGCCTGGGTGATAAGAAAGCCAAATGTCGAGCGACAGGGTCTTGTCGATATCGAGCGGTACCATATTCCCGCCGAGCGCGTGGGCGCAGGTCGGGAACATGCCGATACCGGCACCGTTGGCCACGGCCCAATGGTTGGCGCTGGAGACGTTGGTCTTCATCACCACGAGATCGCGCTCGCTGGAGCCCGGGAACAGGCTGGCGAAGGCTTCCTTCGTGGCCTCATCGGTGAGCTGGACGACCAGACGGTGCTTGATCAACTCCTCGGCGGTCTTCGGCGTGCCATAGGTGTCGAGATATTGCTCGCTGGCGAAGAACATCAGATGCATTCTGCCGAGCCGCAGCTGCTTCATGTCGAGCGCGGTCGGCGGCGAGAGCTGGATGGCAATGTCGGCCTCGTGCCGCGACACGTCGGCCGAGCGCATCGCGCAATGCAGGTCGATCAGGATATTCGGAAAAGATCGCTGGAACTCGATCATGCGCGGGGCGAGCCAGAACGTGCCGAGGGCTTCGGTGATGGCGACCCTGACCTCGCCGGACAGTGCGTCGTTCGGGGCGCCGCCAGCACGGAGGAGGTCGAACGCCGCCGCCTCCATCCGCTCGACGGCGGCGACGACATGCACGCCTTCCTCGGTCAGGCGCGTGCCGTGGACATCGCGGATGAATAGGGTGCTGCCGATCTCCCGCTCGAAATCGCCGACCCGGCGGCGCACGGCATTGATCGAGAGGTCCAGCCGCTCAGCCGCGGAGCGGAAGCTGCCGCAGCGCGCAACCTCAAGGAACACGCGTGCCGCATCCCAGTCCTTGAGACTGGAAAGCGCAACCCTTCGGCGTTCTTCTGAATGAACGCCCCTGTCCCCTGTCAGATGCATACAAGTCCTCTCAGTCTGCTAAATTGGCAGAATCCTGCATGGACTACAACCACGGCGGGTCGGTGTCCTCTGTTTTAACCTTCAACCTTACCGGTACTAGCGGTATTGGGAGAACGTCGCGGGCCGATTTCCAGCCCCTCGGCCCGCGACACGACGCCCCATGATGGTGGCCGCGAGCCCTCGCGTGGTTGCCGATTCGGCGAAATTCCTGCGCGCGGTCCTCCTTGACATCCCTCGGGAACGTTGCGCCAGACCGCGCCGCCCGGCGCCTTCTGTAGCTGACGCGGCGCGCGCCGATGGCGACAAGGCAGCGCTTTCCGCTCAAGGCCGTGGTAACATTGCGGCGATGAGCCGTCGCTTCGGGCAAGCCAATGGAATGAGCGGTGGTAGGTAATTCGGACGAACAATTGCTGGCGATCCTCGCTACCCTCGAGGAATGCCGCGCAACCTTGCGGCGCGACGGCGGCCTCGATACGGCCGAGTTGTTGTCGGTTGCCATTCTCGACCTCCGCATGAAGCTGAGCCGGATCGGCGATGCCGAGCTGAAGGCCCTGTGCGAGGAGATCATGCGCCCCGACGGCGAGCGCCAACGTCGCCGGCCACAGCTCCGCGTCGTCAAGTAAGGCCCCAACTCCATTCGGATTTGCTTCGCCTCGCCCGTCATGCGGCAATGCCGCATTTGTGATTGGGAAAACCCTCTCGTCATCGATAACGCGCGCGGCTATGCAAGCGTAATGGGCATGTGGGACGTAAGGCGCCGCAGCCACGCGGCAGGACGTGAATGGCGATGACCGCATGATTTCGAATGTGTCGATCCCGGCGGCCTTGTTTGCCGGCCTGGTCAGTTTCCTGTCGCCCTGCGTGCTGCCTCTGGTCCCGCCCTATCTGATCTATCTCACCGGCGCCACCATCGAGCATGTCGCCAATGCGGAGGCGCCATCCTCCTCGCGCCGCGCGGTGATGATCTCGGCGCTGCTGTTCGTGCTCGGCTTCTCCACCGTGTTCGTGCTGCTGGGCGCCAGCGCCTCGCTGATCGGCCGGCTGATCCACGCCTGGTCGGAGCAGCTGGCGATCGTGGCCGGCATCGTCATCATTGTGATGGGCCTGCACTTCCTGGGCCTGACCCGGATCGGGCTGTTGATGCGGGAAGGGCGGTTGCCGATTCCAAAGCCTGTGGGCCTCTGGGGCGCCTATGTGATGGGCCTCGCCTTCGCGTTCGGCTGGACGCCTTGCATCGGTCCGATCCTGGCGGCGATCCTGTCGATTGCGGCCGCGGAGGCGACGGTTGCCAA
>DASREP010000106.1:0-31887 GCA_035652015.1 Bradyrhizobium sp.
TTTGGTCGCTCCGCTTTCGCGCCAGTCCTTGACAAAGCGCACTGCGCTCGCGGCCGAGATCCCGAACCGCTCCGCCGCTGCACGGCGAGACAGCCCACCCTCAACCGCTCGGACTACCCTGATCCGCAAATCCTCCGACAAGGCTTGGCCATGCGTGCCGGCCTCCCTGTCCAGCACCCAGGGTGAATCAGAATTCGCGCCCGTTGGGAATCCCTCTCGACTCAAATCGCTCGGATTTTGCTCTAGCGCTGTCGCAAGGGAGATTGCATATAAGGCGTCAAGATCGGTGGCTCGGGCTAATCGGAGCTTTGGCATGGCATAAGCCTGACGGCTCTGGATCGGATGATTCCACGATGTCGACAACGGGCCGACGATTCCGGACGCAATCAGTGCAGCTCAAACCGAAGGAAGATCCAGTCCGCCCGGCAGGCTGATCCAGATGACTGTCTGCTCTTCGGGCGAATGCCTCGATCTGTGTCCCCTGCCATGTGTGTCCTCGAACAGAACGAAGCCGCCGGCGGGGACGAGCCTCTCGGCTCCGTCACTGGTCTGGTATTTGGCCGATCCATCGAGTCTCACCGTCATGACGCGCTCCGGCACGGTATGCCAATCGACCTGTCCCGCGCCCGCCGGAATGCGCGTGAAACGAATGCCTGTGGCTGCATATTTCGCCGACACTTCAAATGCCGCGGCGTCGGGGTGAGCCTGCCGGGAGCTTGTCGGAATTTCGACTTCATCGAAGTGCGACTCACCATCCGCCGTGGCGTAAATCCGCAGGCACTTCATCGAAGTCTCCGTTCCCGTGTTCGGACCTTGCCCGGAGATTGACATTCGCATAGCACGCGATCAGCCCCGTTCTGGGCTACCAACGATCGTCCCGAGTCCGATCGCATGCCTTCCAGCCCTTGATAAGCGGAGAGCGCCGCACGGGCACGCGCGCCAACCCTGATGGCCCCACGCAAGCCCTTGCCTCATTCCTCACGCTTCCTGTGCGGATCATACTTCGACAGCACGTCCTTGAGATAATCCCGGCTCTTCCATTCCGGTGCCGGGGGCTCGTAGCCGGGGCGGGGGACGAACGGATTCGGCGGCACGTCGGCGGCCGCGCCCATCAGGTCTGGAATGTAGCGGGGGCAGTTCGGGAAGATCTCGCATGTGACGCGCACGACGACCTTGGCGCCGTGGTGCCTGGCCAGCGTATCCGCGCTGTCGTCGATCATGGCCTTGCCGCGGATGCGGGTGCGGAACGACTTGCCGTCTAAGCGCACGAACAGCAGCCCGACATTGGGGTTGCGGCTGATATTGCCGAGCGTGCGATACATGTTGTTGCCGTCATATTCGGGGTATTCCAGCGTGTCGGGCCCGGTGATCCTGACAAAGCCGGGATCGCCCGACCGCATCGAGCAATCCACATTGTCCTGATAGCTGGTCGCGATGAAAAAGAAGCGCGCGCCTTCGATGAGCTCGCGGTCCTGCTGCCAGAACTCGAAGTGGAGGCGATGCGTCTCGAGCCCGTCGGCGACACGGCGGCCGTCGAAGCGGTCCTGCAGCTCACGCATGCCGTCGTGGTAGAAGGGGGCACGCGCGATCGGGTCGGTCATGAGAGCCTCGGCTCGGTTGCGGCGGGGTGCTTTATAGCAGACCGTTGCTCGAGGCGCGATGGCACGACAATGCAGACGCGTGGCGGACGCATCGCCTCGAGCTCTCTGACTTGCCTAAAAAAATCAGGAGCTCGATCACCCGGTCTGCGCGAGGCTTGGCCAGTGCACTCGCTGGACAGTTTTTCGCCCGCAGCCGGAAGCCTCCGGTGAGGTCCGGTGAGGGGCGCCTTCCCGGATTGTGCTCGAGCGTAAGATGATTTGCTGATTTATTTGCGAGCAAATGAGCAAACGTGACGACGGTTGCCGTTCTGCCCGGCCCAGAGCGGCGACGGCGGCGGAGACCACTACCGAGAAAACTTCGGATCGTGGAGGAATGTCTGGCGCCTGGGGCCAGTGCTGTCTCGGCTTGCGATGTGGGGAATCGACTGCCCCGCGCATTTGACCAGATTGCCGAACCAGGCCGTCCAATCTTTCCTGAGAAATCAGCTCTTATGCAAAAATTAACCTAATCGGGAAGAAAATCCCTCGATCCGGGTAGCCTTGATCGCGTCGGTCGGCCACCGCGCCGGCTGGCGCGCCTGCAGCTGGGGGGGGTGGATGCGGGAAGCGCCGCGCACGAGCGGACCACGCTTGCACTTGTTGCTGGCGACGAGTTCTGTCGTGGCGCTGCTGGTTGGCGGCGGTATGCCGGCGGCGTTGGCCGGAAGCTGCGCCATCCGGCCCGTCACCGATCAGAGTTCGGTCAGCAGTTCCGCTTCGATCAATTGCATCAACATTTCCGGCATCACCGTCACCGGCGGCGTTACCAATACCGGTACCGGCATCATCACCGCGACCGGATCGGCGCCGACCGGGACCGGCATTCTCGTCACAGGCGGCAGCATCGGCGGCACGATCAGCAACGCCGGCACGATCAACGCCACCAACTACGGCATCCAGGCGCAAGGCAACGCGACGATATCCGGCGGTATCGGCAATTCCGGCACGATCTCGGCAGCCAATACCGGCGTCAGCATAAGCAACGTTTCGACTTTCTCCGGCGGCATCAGCAATGGCAGTTCCGGCACGATCACGGCCGGCACCAACTACGGCATTATCGTCAATGCCGTTTCGATCTTCTCGGGCGGCATCAGTAATGCCGGCACGATCTCTTCCGGGAACTATACCGGGATCTTCATCACCAACGTTTCGACCTTTTCGGGCGGGATCAGCAATTCGGGACAGATCGCGGGCATCAACTATAACGGCATTGGCATCTCCGGGGTGACCACCTTTTCGGGCGGCATCACCAATGGCAGTTCCGGCAGCATCACCGGCAACGTCGGCATCAACATCAACAACGTCTCGATCTTCTCCGGCGGCATCAGAAATGCCGGCACGATCTCGGTGGGCGCCACCGGCATTGTCGTCTCCGGCGTATCGACCTTCGCGGGCGGCATCAGCAATTCCGGCACGATCTCGGCTGCCAACTTCGGCATTTCTGTCACCAGTGTCTCGACCTTCGCGGGCGGCATTGCCAATTCGGGCACGATCTCGGCGGGCCCTATGGGCATTTACGTCCACGGCCTCTCGAGCTTCGCGGGCGGCATCAGCAATTCCGGCACGGTCTCGGTCAGTGCCTACTCCGGCATTTACGTCACCAGCGTATCGAGCTTCGCGGGCGGCATTGCCAATTCGGGCACAATCTCGGCGGGCCATATGGGCATTTACGTCCACGGCCTCTCGAGCTTTGTGGGCGGCATCAGCAATTCCGGCGCGGTCTCGGTCAGTGCCTACTCCGGCATTTACGTCACAGGCGTCTCGAGCTTCGCCGGCGGCATCAACAATTCGGGCACGATTTCGGCGGGCGCCAACGGCATTGTCGTCAACGACTCGACTTTCGCCGGCGGGATCAGCAATTCGGGCAGGATTTCGGGGGCCGACTACGGCATTTTCCTCTACTCTACCTCGAGCTTCGCAGGCGGCATCGGTAATTCCGGCACAATCTCGGCTGGTGCCAACTCGGGCATCTGGGTCGTAGCCGTCTCAAGCTTCGCGGGCGGGATCAGCAATTCGGGCACGATCTCCTCGGCGGCCAGCAACGGCCTTTCTGTCTCCAGCGTCTCGAGCTTCGCGGGCGACATCGCCAATTCGGGCACGATCTCGTCGGGCAACAAGGGCCTTTCTGTCTCTGGCGTCTCGACCTTCGCCGGCAGCATCAGCAACTCCGGCGCGATCTCGTCAGGCGGCACCGGCATTTACGTCAACAGCGTCTCGAGCTTCGCGGGCCGGATCAGCAACTTCGGCACGATCTCGGCCAGGGGTACCGGGGGCATTTACGTCAACAGGGTCTCGAGCTTCGCGGGCGGCATCAGCAATTCGGGCAAGATCTCGGCCTCCTACGCGGCCATTCTGCTAAACGCGACATCGAATTTCTCGGGCGGTATCAGCAACTCGGGCGCGCTCTCGGCGGACAACGACGCCGTTTTCGTCTACCACGTCACGACCTTCGCGGGCGGCGTCAGCAACTCGGGCACGATTGCAGGGAACGGCAACGGCGTTTATGTCTACGCTGTCTCGACCTTCGCTGGCGGGATCAGTAATTCCGGCAGTATTTCGCTGCCCGGCACCGGCATTTACGTCGGCGGCGTCTCGACCTTCGCCGGCGGCATCACCAATACCGGCACGATTTCCGGGGGCAGCGGCATCGTCGTTTCGGGCTCAGGCCCGGTCAGCGTGTTCGATTCCGGCGTGATCACCGGCACCGGCGGTACGGCCGTGAATCTGTCGGGCAATGCCGCCGGCAATACCTTCACGCTCGGCCCCGGCTACGGCATCACCGGCTTGGTGCTCGGTGCCGGCAGCGATACCTTCCAGCTCGGCGGTGCGGGCAGCGGCGCCTTCAACCTTTCCATCATCGGCGCCGGCCAGCAATATCGCGGCTTCACCACCTTCAACGTCGTCAGCGGCAGTTGGACCGCGACAGGCACCTTCGGCCAGGCTCAGGCCTGGAACGTCAACGGCGGCACGCTCGCCGGCACCGGCACGTTCGCCGGTATCAACGTCAATTCCGGCGGCACGCTGCAGCCCGGCACGCCGGGAGCCCCCGGCACGGCGATGACCATCAACGGCAATCTCGCTTTCGCCTCGGGCGCGCTCTATCTGGTGCAATTCAATGCGACGACGGCGTCGCTGGCCCATGTCGGCGGCACGGCTATGCTGACCGGCGGTACGGTTTACGCGCAGTTCGCTGCCGGCAGCAGGGTGTCGCAGCGTTATACCATCCTCACCGCGACCGGCGGGCTGGGCGGCACCAGCTTTGCCGGCCTGACCACCGGCAACCTGCCGGCGGGCGTCAGCGACAGCCTGAGCTATGACGCCCACGACGTTTATCTGAACCTCACCGCAGCCTTCTCCAACTACACCGGGCTGAACGTCAACCAGCAGGCAGTCGCCAACGGGCTGACCAACTACTTCAACTCCGCCGGAAGCATTCCGGCGACCTTTTTCGGGCTGAGCCGCAACGGGCTCACCCAGATCGATGGCGAGGCGGCGACCGGGGGCGAGCGTGGCGCGTTCCAGTTGATGACCGGATTCCTCGCCCTGATGCTCGATCCGACGGCAGGCGGCGTTGGCGCGAACGGTGGCAGGGCGCCGGGCTTCGCGGAGGAGGCGCAAGGCCTGCCGCCCGATGTCGCGCAAGCCTATGCCGCCGTGCTCAAGGCGTCGGCGGTGGCAAGCTTCGATCAGAGCTGGCGCGCCTGGGGCGCAGGTTTTGGCGGCAGCAGTCAGACCAACGGCGATCTGGCGATCGGCTCCAGCAACGTCGCTGCGAGTGTGTACGGCTACGCCGCCGGCATGGACTATCGCGTCACCCCGGACACGGTCCTGGGCCTTGCGCTCGCCGGCGGTGGCACCAGCTGGGGTCTGGCGCAAGGTCTCGGCACCGGCCGCAGCGATGCCTTCCAGGCCGGCCTCTACGGCAAGAGCTATTTCGGGCCGGCCTATGTGTCGGGCGCACTGGCCTTCGCCAACCATTGGTTCACCACCAATCGCATTTCGCTCGGCGATCAGCTCACAGCCAATTTCACCGGCCAGAATTATGCGGCGCGCGGCGAAACCGGCTATCGTTACGGACTGCCGGTCACCGGCGTCATCGTCGGCATCACGCCCTATGCGGCGCTGCAGCTGCAGGACTTCCATACGCCGAGCTACAGCGAGACCGATCTCACCGCCGGCGGCTTCGGCCTGAACTACGCCGCCACCCACGCGACCGACACCAGAAGCGAGCTCGGTGCGCGCTTCGACAATCTGCGAATCGTCGAGGGGATGCCGCTTGTTCTGCGCGGCCGGCTGGGCTGGGCGCACGACTGGGTCAGCGATCCGTCGCTCAGCGCAGTCTTTCAATCGCTGCCCGGCGCAAGCTTCATCGTGAACGGTGCGCCGATCCCGAAAAACTCGGCGCTCAGCTCCGCGGGGGCCGACCTGAAGATCAACCCCAATTGGTCGCTGATGGCCAGGTTCGACGGTGAATTTGCCGCGGGCTCGCAGACCTACGCCGGCACCGGCACGCTGCGTTATACTTGGTAATTCGGCGGCCTGCTCGTCGAGCATGTCTGTCTGCACGTTCCGGCATTCGAAGTAGAGGCGATGCGTCTCGAGCCCGTCGGCGACACGGCGGCCGTCGAAGCGGTCCTGCAGCTCACGCATGCCGTGGTGGTAGAAGGGCGCACGGTCGATCGGGTCGGTCAGGAAGGCCTCGGCTCGGTTGCGCACGGCACGCTTTGGCGAAGCATACTCGGCCAGGAGACAGCTGTCATGCTGGCCGTGCCGCATCAAGCGGTCCTTGACGCATAACAGCTCGTAAGAATGCCGAATGGTTGCGTCTTTTGGTATCGGTTGGCTGTAGACGTAAGGGCGGATTACGCTTCGCTAATCCGCCCTACGGGTCTTGGCACAAACTCACGAATTGATACGTTTGGGCGCCTATTCCCGCTCGCACAAGAGATCAACCATGGAAAACCTGAACGTCACCGCCACCGGCTACGACTTCCGTCCCGCGCACGCCGCCATGCAGCGCTATGTCGATGCGGATATTCTCCCCGGCTTCTCCTCCGCCGTGCTCGTCGGCAGGGAATTGGCCGACGTGTCATGCATCGGGTGGGCCGACAAGGAGGCGCGGATACCCTTGCGCGTCGATCACATCTTTCGCGCCTTTTCCAATACCAAGCTGATCACATCCTGTGCGGTGCTGCTGCTGTTTGAGGAGGGGCACTTCCAGCTCGATGATCCGATCGAGCGCTTCATTCCGCAGCTTGGCCATCGCCGCGTGCTGCGTCCCGGCGCGACGGCGCTGGACCAGACCGAGCCTGCGGCAAGGTCGATCACCATTCGTCATCTGCTGAGCCACAGCGCCGGGCTGAGCTACGGCCTGTTCGATCCGGGCACGCTGATCTTCAACGCCTACAACGAGCGCAAGGTCAACAATCCCGCCACCACGCTGGCGGAGATGATGGACGTGCTGGCTGACCTGCCGCTGATCTATCAGCCGGGAACGTCATGGGAATACTCGGTCGCCATCGATGTGCTGGCGCGGCTTGTCGAGGTGGTCAGCGGGCAGCGCTTCGATGCGTTCATTCAGTCGCGCATCCTGGGGCCCCTTGGGATGGTCGATACCGGGTTTGTCGTCTCGGATCGCGACCGGTTCGTCGCCTATTATGCCGGCGCCGACCTGATGGAGCCGATGAAACCGGGACTGACCCGCATCGACGAGCTGCCCTATCCGGGCGCTTATTTGCGTCCGTTCCCGCGGCAGAACGGCGGCGGCGGCCTGGTCTCGACCTTGCCGGACATGCTGGCGCTGGTTCGCAGCCTGTTGCCTGGTGGTCCGACCCTGCTCAAGCCGGAGACCATCAAGCTGATGATGACGAACCAGCTGCCTGAGGGCGTCTGGATCAAGTTTGCCCTGCTCGGCGAGCTGCGCGGCAAGGTGCATGGGCTCGGCGGCGCGCTGGTGCAGGAGCCGTCCGCATTCGACCATCCGGACGCCAGAGGCGAGTTCTTCTGGGGCGGCGCCGCCGGCACGCAGTGGTGGATCTCGCCTCGGACCAACACCGCAGGCGTGGTCATGGTGCAGCGTCAGATGGCCTTTGCGCACCCGTTTGCCGCCGAGTTCAAGCGGCTCGCCTACGAAGCGCTCAAGCAGAAGAGCTGAGAGGGCGGCCGACAGACATGCCCTGACTGCCGCCTATTCGGCGGCCTCCTTGTTCGGCTTGGCTGGCGCATTCAGCAGCGCCACGTCGCGGGCATTGTCGCCGGCGTGGCGCAGCAGATAATCCCTGCGCATCGCGATCTCGTCGCGGACGAACTCGTAGCCGAGCTTGAATGTCTCCAGGCCGTCGCTACTGATGGTGCCGTCGCGCAGGCCGATCACTGCGCCGCGCAGGACCGCTTCCAGCTCGCTTTGCAGCTCTTCGATGTCGTCGATGCAGTGGGCGTGCTCGACCTTCTCGCCGATATTGAGGATCGCCGAGGCGAGCGCGCCGGCTTTTTCCGGGGAGACGCGGGTCAACTGGGTGTAGATTGCGGCAAAGAACGAGCCGATCACGCTGAGCGCGCCGGCGCCGAGATACATCATGTCGCTGTAGCGATCCATGAACGACTTGGTGTCGTCATTGATGTAGTCGCGCGCGCCGGGATGGGCCATGACGAAGGCGTCCTTGTCGGTCACCGCGGGCTCGATTCGTGAGCCGAAGCCGTCGGCGAGCGCGAGCTCCGACTTGTTCTCATAGATGATGCGGGCGAGCTCGCCGGCGGTCGTGTTGGCCATGTGCGATTGTGCGACCAAGAGCCATTCCAGGCCGACGGTGTCGAGATCGTCGTCGGGAATTTCCGGCGCGGACGACAGGGTGCCGGCCTCGATGGTCTCGTCGCTGATGGCGGGGATCTTGCGCGCCAGGCCTTTGGCCCCGTCGATCGCATTCAAGGTGAAATTGCCCTGCTTGTCGTATTGCGCGAAGCTCTTGTCCTTGATCACCTTCGAGGTGTGAAAGATCGCGATCACCGCACCATAGCCTGATGAAAACAGCTTCTGCAGCGTCGAGCCTTGCGGGGCGAGCTGCACGCGCGAGGCGGCCTCATGCGCATCAAGCGTCTCCAGCACGCTGCGCACAAAGGCGAGGTTGTTGTCGCCCTGGGCAAGCACCGCGATCTTCTTTTTCTTCAGGTCATCGAGCGATTTGATCTTCTTGTCACCGGGACTGATCAGGAGCACGGGATCGTGCTCGACGATGGCGATCGCGCGCGCACGCGGCGGAATCTTCTCGTCGGTGCGCAGCAGCGCGAGGTCGGCGAGGCGGCGGTCGAACAGCGCCAGCGCCTTTGCGTTCTCGGAGCTGGTTACAATCTTGAGCCGAAAGCGCGAGGAGGTGTTTTTCAGGACCGCCGCCAGCCGCTCGGCGAAACGCGCGGACTCGCTGCCCGCGGGACCGGCCGCAAAGGTCAGGGTTTCCGAGTGCCTCACCCAGGCCCGGCCTGCCCAGACCGTGAAGGCCGTGAGGATCAGGGTGAGCAGCATGAACAGCACAACCTGGCCGCGGTTGGTGATGGAAAATTGTGCTCGCGGCGGCTCCTGCGGCGCGGCTGGGATCTCAGCACCCATGGCTTCTCCCCGAAGGCCGGATCGGCCTTTACCCTAATCTGACGGCGCGGCTCCGTCCGGCAAAATGCTAACTCTCTAAAAAGGAACGGGTATTTTGCCTATTGACGGAATGATAACGGCCGCCGCGCGGATTGCAAATGACCTCGCTAACCCTGTCGGGACGAAGTGATGTCGCAGGGCTCGATCGGATGGCACCGTTAGGCCACACCTTACGATTTTCGGGTTCCCTAGAGGTGCAATCCCGGCCCGGAGGTGTCATAAAAGGTCAATACTGGCCGGGTTTGAAGAAGAAGTCGCGCTGAACGCCTCCATTTCCCGCGATCTCCATCAGCCAAGGACGTCAGCGTGTCGTTTCCACCCCTATCCTCGTCGGTCCCTGTTGGCGCGTTGGTCGGGTGGATGCTGCTGCTCACCTTCAAGCACGTCATCGCCGACTTCGTCCTGCAGAACGCCTGGATGGCCCATGGCAAGGACCAGAAGCACGGCTGGGCGCTGCCGCTTCTGGTGCATTGCCTGGTACATCTTGCGGTTGCCTTGGTGCTGATCCTGATCGTGGCGCCGCGCTTCTGGTTTGTCGCCTTCATCGACTTCGCCGTCCACATCACCGTCGACCGCGCGAAGGGCCTGATCTCCTCCCGCTTCGGCATGACACCGGAGCATCCGTGGTTCTGGACGCTGATCGGCGTCGACCAGGCATTGCACCATCTCACGGGATTTGCGCTGTCGATCTTCATGGCCGGCGCGCCGTAGGCCGCGCATCAATCAGAGCAATCGGGTCCGGACCTGTCATCCTCCCTGGAGGGGGAGGATCGCTCGCGTTGACAAACGCGAGCGAGGTGGGGTGACAGTCTCTCCACGTCGACAGGGATTGTGATGAGAGACTGTCACCCCACCCCGTTTCGCATTCCGCTTCGCTTCATGCGAACCGCCCCGCCCCCTCCAGGGGCGGGTGAAGAAAAATCCCGCGTCGCGCGATCCGATTCGCGCTGGTTCAGCAAGCACCCCGTACGAGCACGGTCCGCCGTGGTTAACCCTTCGTTAGCAAATTGCATAGCATGTTCGGCTTCAGGGGGACTTCTCGATGTTTTCCAGCCGTGACGCCTTCGACAGCGAGCGCTGCCCGGTGCGGGATGAGCTGCTCGGCGAAATGTACCGCGCGAGCGAGCATGGACTGACGAGGCTCGTGGAGAGCGTCGCATCCGACGTGCGCGCGCAACTCGCGCTGTTCTGCTATCGCCGCAGCCATCTGCACTCGCTGGCGCTTTCAATCGCCGCAAGCTGCAGCGAACGCGAGCTCATTCAGATCGGCGGCCGCGTCGGCGCATCGCTCTACGCCCAGTCCCGCGAACCGGTCGAACGCGCCCGTCCCGCCGCGAGTGGCCGCAAGCCGATCACGCTGTCGACAAAACCGCTGTCCACCTTCGCCGCCGTCGAGGACGAGGTGGAGGAGGATGCGGCGCAGGCGGTGACGGCCTGATCTCTCGGCCGTCGCTCGCCGGGACGGCGGAATGACTAACGCGCAGTCGCGAATGCCGCCTCCATCGCCTTGCGCGTCTTGACTGTATCGCTCTCGCCATCGAACTCGACGTCGTTCCAGCGGACCACCGCGCCGTGGGCGATGTCGTTCGTCAGCTTCACCTTGTGCGCAAGCCCGATCGGCAGCGCGCCTTGCTTCAGGCTTGCTTCCGCCGGCATCAATTTGCCCCAGACCGTGTAGCCGCCTTCGCCATCCAGCATCTCACCCCGGCGCAAGGGCCGCTTGGCAACGGCAGCAACGTCGCCGCGGAACGCGAGCGGTTGGCCGGTCGCCTCCTTGCGCAGCGCGGCCGACAGCACCGAGATGTTCAGCTCCAGTCCGATCAGATGATAGGGCTTGTACATTGCGGCGTAGCGGCCGGAGTTGTCGGTCTTCAGCCCATATTGCCTGAAGCAATCCGCCGCATAGTCGTTCGGCGCCTCCAGCACGACATAGACGCCCCAGCGCAGGTCGCGAAACACCGGCCGGCCGTCGCGCTCCAGGGACGACACCACCTCCACCATGCCCGCTTTCTCCAGCACGCCGCCCTGCGCGCGCGGCCGCAGCACATGCGGCAGGTCGTCGACGCCGCAAGGTGGAAACTGCAGGCCATGGCTCGGCACGTCGAGGCCGGTGGCGTTTGCGATCGCCGCCATTTCAATGGCGGATTTGGTGCCGTCGAGGAAGGAGTTGAACATCTGCGGATTCATGCCGGCGGACTGCGCCTCGCTGCGCGTCAGCCCGTAATGCTGCCAGACATTATCCGGCGTCACGTCGTGATAGGCGGGCAGGAATTTCGTGCCCTTGCCGGCACAAACCACGCGAAAGCCGGTGGCGCGCGCCCAGTCCACCATCTCGGCGGTGAGCGCCGGCTGATCCCCGTAAGCGAGGGAATAGACCACGCCGGCTTTCCGGGCTTCCTCCGCAAGCAGCGGGCCGGCGAGCACGTCGGCCTCGACATTGACCATGACGATGTGCTTGCCGGCTTTGATCGCAGCACGCGCATGGCGAATGCCGGCGGCAGGATTGCCGGTTGCTTCCACCACCACCTCGATGCCGTCCGATGTCGCCTTGGCGCTATCGGCCGTGAAGGTGGTGGCGGCGATCAGCGCGCTGTCCCAGCCGACAGTCCGGCACGCCTCGCGCGCCCGCTCGGGATCGAGGTCGACGATGACGGAGACGTCAAGCCCTGGCACGTGCGGCACCTGGGACAAGAACATCGAGCCGAATTTGCCGGCGCCGATCAGCGCGACCCGGACCGGCTTGCCGGCGGCGCGGCGGGCGTTGAGGAGGGGGAAGAGGTTCATGGTGCTCGGACCTATTAATCGTCGTCATTCCGGGGCGCCTCGAAGAGGCGAACCCGGAATCTCGAGATTCTCAGGTGCGCAATTGCGCACCGTAGTTCGACGCTGAGGCGTCGCCCCGGAATGACGGTTGGAAAGCTACTCCGCCGCCTCCCTCTGCGCACGCGCAAGCCGCACCAGCGCGTCGTCGTCGACAGTCTTGATCGGCGTGAAATCACGATGCGCGATGTAGTCGGGCCGTGTCGGCGTGCGAATGTAGTTGGAGACCGCGTTCAGCGTGAGATAGACGATCTTGCGCGGATAGGGCGTGATGTTGCCGGCCGAGCCGTGCACCAGATTGCCGTGGAACATCAGCATGCCGCCGGGCTTGCCGGTCGGCGCCACGATGCCGCCCTGCTTGACCAGACGCGTTACGGTCGCCTCATCCAGCGTCCACAACGGATAGGACGTGGTCTGAAGATCATGCGAAGCCTCGAGATCGCCGGCATTCTGGCTTCGCGGCACCAGCATCAACGGACCGTTGATCGGCATCACCTCGTCGAGGAAGATCGCGATATTCATCGCGCGCGGCTCCGGCATGCCGTCGTCGCGTTTCCAGGTGCCGTAGTCCTGGTGCCATTGCCAGACGTCGCCGGTGAAGGCCGATTTGGCGTTGATCTTGAACTGGTGCATGTAGACCTTCTCGCCGAACACCTGCTCCACCGGTTCGATCATGCGCGGATGCGCGCCGAGCACGCCGAACGCCTCATTGTAGAGATGGGCGGCAAAGGCGGTGCGGGGCGCGCCGCTCTTCTCACGCCACACCTCCGGGCGATTGGCATCGTAGATCCGCTCCGCCTCGCGCGCGAGAAAACCGGTCTCCTCAGGGCTGAACAGTTCCGGCAGGAACAGCCAGCCCTCGCGCCTGAAGAAGTCGAGTTGCTCGTTGGTCAGTTTCATGGCGGTCCTCCTTGTTTGTCGTTGTCTTTTGGTCGCGCAGCAATCACGCCGCTTCGAGTGTCGCCTTCAATCTTTCTTCCGTCAGTCGTCCCGCATTGAGGGCATGTGCCATGGCGCTCGCTTCGGCGGCCTCGGCGTTGCCGGCAAGGATGTGTCTGGTGATCACCGCATGCTCGCTCCATGCGCTTTCGCGATAGTCGAGCTCGGCCAGCACGGTCGCCATCGAGCGGCGCATGTGCGGCCATTGCGGCGCGATCATCTCCTCGATCGCCGGATTGCCGGCGAGCCGGTAAATCGCCCGATGGAAATCGACATCGTAGGCGATCAACCGCGCCAGCGTTGTTTTCCGGTTGGCCGAGCATCCCTCATGCAGCGCCGCCTCGAGCCGGGCGCGGCCTGCGGCATCAGCTTTGCTGCGTTCGGCCGCAAGCTTCGCCGCGAGCGCATCGATGGCGCTGCGCACCTCGTAGAGCTGGCGGATCCGCCCTGGATCAAGCTGGGTGACCTCAAAGCCGCGGCGGCCGCTTTCAGCGAGAAGGCCCTGCCGGTGCAGAATGTGGAGCGCATGGGACACCGGCTGGCGCGATACGCCGAGCCTGTCGGCAAGCTCGTTCTGGCGCACGCGCTGACCCGGCAGCAACGTGCGGTCGGTGATGGCTTCCAGAATCCGCTCATAGACCTGGTCGGCCAGGTTCGGCTGCGGGTCCAGCGGGATCATGCGTACGATCCGTCCGTCGTTCGTTTGGAATACGGAATTCCGTATTCGGAAACACTATCCGCGTCCGACGGATCGGTCAAGGCCGGCCGATGCGACCCGAGCGCCGCGATCAGCCCCTCAGAAACTCCAGCACGATTTCGCTAAAGCGCTGCGGCGCCTGTTCGAACATCGCGTGCGTCGTGCCGACGATCATCTCGGTCCGCGATCCCGCCACATGCGCGGCCAGCGCGTGCAGCACCTTCGGCAGGAGACCGCGGGTCGCGGCGCCGCCGATGAACAGTGTCGGAGTCACGATCGATTCCGCATCTGCTCTTGAGAACGGGATTCGCACGTCGCGCGCGTCGCCGATCAGCGTGGCGGCATTGTCCCGCAGCAGCTGTTTGGCGACCGCGGGCATCCGCTTCCACGGCACATGCAGGGCGGTCAGGAATATCTCGAGCCCGCCGTCGATATCGCCCTTGGCAATCTGCTCCGCCGCGGCTGCGATCGGCTGCGCCATCGGCCAGGGGCCCGGTCTGTAGTCGGGATCGAGGCTGGCGTCGATCTCGCCGCCGGGCTCGGCCAGGATCAGCTTGCGCAACAGATCCGGCCGCCGCTGCGCGACGCGGAAAGAGACATGGCCGCCGCGCGAATGTCCCATCAAATCGACGGTCCCGGCATCGAGCTGCGCGATGAAGGCGATCACATCGTCGACGTGCTGCGCGAGTGAATAGGTCTCGCCCGAGCCGTCCCAGCGCTCGGGAAAGAAATGCCGCAAGCTCACCGAGATGACGCGATGCCGCGCGCTCAGCGGCCCCAGCACCGCCGACCAGTTGCGAAAGTCGCACAGCGAGCCGTGTACGCAAACCAGTGGCCGGCCGCTCCCGAGCTCGAGATAGGCCATGTCGTATCCGTTGACGCGAAGGGTCTGCATGCGAAGCCGTGATCAGGAGGGATGATGCCCTTTTGCAGGGCGCTGGGCGGAGCGAAAAAGTGAGGGAACAAGCGGCAACATTGCCGGAAAGCGGGTGGATCGCAACATTTTCCAAGCCTAGATTCACGCCAGAAACGAGAACAGAGTATCAGTTCGTTGGAGCCGACCATGACCAACCAGCATTATGCCTTGTTCGACACCGTGATCGGAACCTGCGGCATCGAATGGGGGCCGCGCGGCATCAATGGGGTGCAGCTGCCGATGGGCAGCGCGGAGAAGACCGAGAAGCGGATCCGCCAGCGCCATGCCGAGATCAGCGAGGCGGCGCCGACGGCCGACGTGCAGCACGCGATCGACCGCATCGTCGAATTGCTCAAGGGCAAGGCCGACGATCTAACCGACATCGCGCTCGACCTCGATGATGTTCCGGCTTTCAACCGCAGCGTCTATGAGATCGCGCGGACGATCCCGCCGGGCCAGACCCTGACCTATGGCGATATCGCAAAACGTCTCGGCGGCGTGGAGCTGTCGCGCGACGTCGGCCAGGCGCTCGGCCGCAACCCGTGCCCGATCGTCGTGCCCTGCCACCGCGTGCTCGCAGCCGGCAACAAGCCCGGCGGCTTCTCGGCGAATGGCGGCGTCTCGACCAAGCTGAAAATGCTCGCCATCGAAGGCGCCGCCGTCAACCACACGCCGAGCCTGTTCGATTGAGATCCGCGAGCTCCCTCTCGCGTCCTTCACCGGAAGAGCGCAGCCGATGTAGGGTGGGCAAAGCGAAGCGTGCCCACCAACTCTCAGTTAGTTTTCGGATGGATGGTGGGCACGGCGCGATGCGCCTTAGCCCACCCTACGAGACTACACCGTTGCCTCGCACGTAAACGCATTGCCCTTTCGCTTGATCTTCCCGACCGAGGGCGAGGGGAAATGCGCGGTGCAGCACAGCGTGTCCGTCTCGCAATAACGCTCCAGGAAATTGCGCCGCGTCACTGCAGCGTGCGCCGGATCGACATCGAACTTCGGCGACAGTTCGGGATACAGCGTCTGCAGCGGCGTGTGCATGAGGTCGCCGGAGAACACCGCGTCGTCCTTGCCCTTGCCGAGCGCGAAGGCAACATGGCCTGGCGTATGGCCGGGCGTCGGCAGGATGCGGACATGGTCGCCGATGGCGAAATCATTGCTGACAATCTCGGCCCTGTCGGCCTCGACCACCGGCAGCACGCTGTCGGCAAATGGCGGCACCTCCGCCTTCTTGTTTTGCTCGGTCCAATAGTCGTACTCGGTCTTGCCGAACACGTAACGCGCCTTGGGGAAGGTCGGCACCCAGTGGCCGTTCTCCAGCCGCGTGTTCCAGCCGACATGGTCGACGTGCAAATGCGTGCACATGACATAGTCGATGTCAGCGGGCGTGATGCCAGCGGCAGAGAGCGCGTGCATATAGGTATCGTCGCTCTTCATGTGCCAGTTCGGCCGCCCCGGGCGAGGCTTGTGGTTGCCGATGCAGCTGTCGATCAAGATGGTGTGATGCGGCGTGCGCACGATGTAGGACTGGAAGCACAGGATCAGCACATCGGATTCATTCATCGCCTTGGCCTGCCGCAACCAGGCTCGGTTCTCGGCCAGCACCTCCGGTGTCAGTTGCGGAAGCAGCTCGAGAGCCGGAAAGAAGGGGACTTCCTGTTCAATGGCGCGGTGGATGGTGAGATCGCCGACGGAAAACTTCAGGCTCATGACGTCCTCAATTGGCTTGATGCGGCTCGGTTGCGGCAGGAATGATGATGTTGGCAAGAATATCCATCGCCGCAAGACCCTCCTTCGGCTGCCCGTATTGTGCGGCCGTCACCATCACCACCAGATCGCGATCGGGAACGATGAAGATGCGCTGCCCGCCCCAACCCATCGCCGCGATCCATTTCACTTCCTGTCCCTGGGACAATGAGCGTCCCAGCCACCACTGATAGCCGTAGAACAGCGTGCCGCCGAAATAGCCCACGGCCTGAAAGCGCGGCACAACCGATTGCGCGATCCAGTCTGCCGATATGATCTGCCGGCCGGCCCACGCGCCGTGATCCAGCACCAGCTGGCCGATCTTGGCCGCATCGCGCGGGCGAAGGCGCAAGCCCGCCGCTGCGGCGATCTTGCCGTTGCGCGGATAGGTCTTCCATTCGAAATCGCTGATGCCGAGCGGCTCAAACAGGGCCTCGCGGGCGAAGACTTCCAGCGGCTTGCCCGAGACGCGCTCGACGATGTTTCCCAAGAGGTCAGTGCCGCCACCATTGTAGACCCAGAGTTGATCTGGCGGTGCGGCGATGGGCTTTGAGAGCACGTAGTGCAGCGGATCGGGCTCGAATCCGAGATGCGGCTCGTCATTCTCAGGATCGGTCCAGGCGCGGGTCTCGTCCCATTGGATGCCCGACGACATCGTCAGCAGATGACGCAGGGTGATGGCATCCCAGCCAGCCGTTTTGAGCGCCCGATACTCGCCGAAGAACTTGACCACGGGCTCATCCACGCTCGCAATCAGCTTGCGATCGATGGCGATGCCGACGAGCAGCGAGGTCACGCTCTTCGACGCCGAGCGCATGTCGTGCTTGGTGGTCGCGTCGAATTCGTAAGGACCGTCCGGCTTGCCCCAGGGCTGGTCGTAGCCTGCGAAATATTGCTCGAACACCAGTTTGCCGTGCCGCGCGACGACCACGGCATGGAGCCTGGACCCTCTGAGCTTCAGGCGATCCTCGATCCCACACAGGCGCGTGCCGTCCATGCCGACGTCTTCGGGCGCGGCGATAGCCCAGCCATCATTGAGCGAGACGGGCATGCCGCACCTCGGGTTCGGTTGGTCCAGCGCCAACGTAGCGGAGCCTGCCAACGCGAATATGGCAACGAGGCCGCCGCGCCACAAATGATGGTGACGACGCGGCATGTCCTGCTCCGCGCCGCTATGCCGCTGGCGGCAGTGAAATCTTCACCGACGGCCGCTCCAGCATCTTCTGGTGGAATGCGTCGAGCTTGGGATAGGCTTTGCGCCAGCCGCAATCGGCGAAGCGGAAATCGGCGTAGCCGAGCACGCAGGCGAGGCCAATTTGGGCGATGTCGAACGGACGCGCCTGCATCGCCTCGACATGGTGCTCGAAGCGCGCCATGCCGGTCCAGGCGCGGTTCCAGTGATCGTCGGACCATGCCTTCCAGCGCAAGCCTTCCGGCCGCACCATCGCCTCATAGCGGCACAGCAGCATGGAGTCCAGCATGCCCTGCAATAGCGAGTGGTCGCTCTTGACCTTCCAGCGCACCGCGCCGGACGCCGGGATCAGCTTGCCGCCGCCGGCGAGCTCGTCGAGATATTCAACGATGACGTAGGAGTCCAGAATGACATCGCCATTGTCGAGGATCAGCACCGGCAGCTTCTTCAGCGGCGTGATGCGGGAGTATTCCTCATTCTGCTGGCCGGGTGCGACGGTCACCGGCGTGAGCTCGATCTTGTCGATCAGCCCGAGCTCGATAGCGGCGATGCGCACCTTGCGGGCGAAGGGCGAGGCGGGGGAAAAGGTGAGCTTCATTGTTAAGGGTCCTCGATGACTGAAAGCCGTCATTGCGAGGAGCAAAGCGACGAAGCAATCCAGAGTCGTAGGCGTGGCCCTGGATTGCTTCGCTCCGCTCGCAATGACGGAACGCGCAGGCGCAACCTCACGCCGCGACGATCTCCTGGCGCTGCTCGCCGAGGCCTTCGATGCCGAGCGTCACGACGTCGCCGACATTGAGATATTGCGGCGGCTTCATGCCGGTGCCGACGCCGGGGGGCGTGCCGGTGGTGAGCACGTCGCCGGGCAAGAGCGTCATGAATTGCGAGACATAGGAGACGCATTTGGCGATCGAGAAGATCATGGTCGAGGTCGAGCCGGTCTGCTTGCGTTTGCCGTTGACGTCGAGCCACATCGACAGGCTCTGCGGGTTCGGGATTTCGTCCCTGGTTACGAGCCAGGGCCCGAGCGGGCCGAAAGTGTCATGCGACTTGCCCTTTGTCCACTGTCCCAGCCGCTCGATCTGGAAATTGCGCTCGGAGACGTCGTTGCAGATGCAATAGCCTGCGACATGGTTGAGTGCATCGGCCTCGGAGACGTATTTGGCGCGACTGCCGATGATCACGGCGATCTCGACCTCCCAGTCGAGCTTGGTCGAGCCGCGGGGCTTCTCGACCGGATCGGTCGGACCGGACAGCGCGGTGTTGGCCTTCAGGAAGAAGATCGGCTCGCTCGGGATCTGGTTGCCGGTTTCCTTGGCGTGATCGGAATAGTTCAGCCCGATGGCGACGAACTTGGAGATGCCGGTGACGGGCGCCCCGAGCCGCGGATTGCCGCCGACCGCCGGCAGCGAGGCCGGGTCGAGCGCGGCGAGCCGCTGCAGCGAGGCCGGGGAATAGGCCTCGCCGTCGAGATCCCGGATCTGCGCGGACAGGTCGCGCAATTGGCCGGATTTGTCGATCAGACCGGGCTTTTCCGCTCCCTTTGCGCCATAGCGAACCAGCTTCATTGATATCACTCCCTAGGATTGGACCACTTGGTTAAACTGCTTCATGGAACAGGGCGGCCGGAAATTCAACTCTACCGCAGGGCATTGCTGGCCAGCCCTGCCGTCATTCCGGGGGCGATGCGAAGCATCGAACTACGGTGCGCAATTGCGCACCTGAGAATCCCAAGATTCCGGGTTCGCGCTTTCAACGCGCCCCGGAATGACGGCCGTGAGGGGCGCGTGATGCTTTCTTTACGCTCAAGCCGTTCGAGCCTCTCACGCTGTGAAAACTCCCTCACCCCAGCGCGATGAATTTGAATGCATCCCCGTCGCGCCTGATGTGGCCGGCATCGAAATGGCCGCCGATCACCAAGGTCGGCGTGTCGGCAAAGCGGGAGAACAGGTCCCGGCGTGTTTCGGGCGACTGGGCCGGGTCGGAATCGGCGGTGGACGACCAGTCAAGATGCGCCATCTGGCAGGGGTGATGGGCGACGTCTCCGGTCAAGAGGGCCTGCTCGCCCTCGGATTTGATCAGGACGCTCATGTGGCCTGGGCTGTGGCCGGGCGTCGGGATCAAGCTGATCTCCTCGCTCAGCCGGGCATCGCTGGCGACCAGCTCCGCCCGGCCGGCATCGACGATCGGCTGCACCGAGTCCTTGAACACCGCGGCCTTGTCCTCGGTGTCGCTGTGGTCGCGCCAGTGCTCATATTCGGTCCGGCCGAACAGATAGCGCGCGTTGGGGAAGGTCGGCAGCCAGGCTCCCTCGACCAGCCTGGTGTTCCAGCCGACATGGTCGACATGCAGATGCGTGCAGAGCACGGTGTCGATGCTCTCGACCGCAAAGCCGGCCGCCGCCATGGTCTCCAGATAGGGTCCCGTGCGATTGTTCCAGGTTGGAACGCCGCGGCCCTCCTTGTCGTTGCCAAGGCCGGTATCGACCACAATGCGGCGGTCCGGCGTTTCCAGGACCAGGGAGTGGATCGACATTTTCAGCCGGCCCTCCTCGGTCGCGAAATGGGGGATCAGCCAGGGCGATTTCCGGATTTCGTCATTGCTCGCCAGCGGCAGGATGAAGCGGGTCGAGCCGACCGTCTCCAGCTCCACGACCTTGGTGATCTTGACCTTGCCGACCGTCCACTGCATCTGACGCGTTTCCTGCTGCTGTCATGTTTTGCAGCCAGGATGCGGCTTTCGGCCTCCGGGCGCAATGGATCGCTTTCGACTATATTGCGTTATCGGGATTGCTTTCATGAGGGGAGTGCGCCGCGATGCCTGAGCTTGCGATTTCACCCGAAAAGCTCGCTTTCATCATCGAGAAGGCGCGCGAATTCGACGTCAAGGAAGGCGAGTCGGATATCGATTCCGGCTCCAACGCCGCCGATGACGACATGATCGACGTGCTCGAGGACAACGGCCAGGACCCGGTGGTGCGTGAGCTCACGAGCTTCATCAGCGCCCTGAACGAGGACGAGCAGATCGATCTCGTCACGCTGATGTGGCTCGGCCGCGGCGACGGCACCATCGAGGAATGGGACGAGCTTCGCACCAGCGCCGTCGAGGCGCGAGCCGAATACGACCACCCGCGCCGCGAGACCGCGCAATATTTGTTGGGCGAGCCGATGCTGGGCGATCTCATCGCCGATGGCCTCGAAGAATTCGGCGTCGACTGGACCGACGAGCGCACCACGCCGGATTCGTCGAGCGAAAGCGAGCGCGACCAGGACGAGAGCACGAAGGAGTAGGGGCTGCTGTTCCTTCACCTGCCCCTGGAGGGGGCGGGTCGATCGCGCATGAAATGCGCGATCGGGGTGGGGTGACAGTCTCTCGGCGAAGTCGGTGCATGGTTGACGAGAAGTGGCTGCACCGCATTACCGGCGACTACATCTGCCTCTACGCTGCGGATATAGACTATCACCCCATCCCGCCCGCAACGCGGATGCTCCGCATCGACGTCGCGGAGGACCTCCCCCTCCAGCCAGGGGAAGGTGGAGCAAGCGGAGCGGCCCCGCTCTCCTACAGCGTCCCTGGGAACGCGCCGCCATCGAGCAGAATGTTTTGCCCGGTGATGTAGCCCGCCTTGGCGCCGCACAGGAAGGCGCAGAACAGGCCGAACTCCTCGGGATCGCCGAAGCGGCCGGCGGGGTTGAGCTTGGCGCGTTCGGCGAGGATCTGGTCCGGCGTAGAGCCGCGCTTGTCGGCTTCCGCCTTGGCAGTGCCGCGCAGGCGGTCGGTCTCGAACGGGCCCGGCAGCAAGCCATTGATGGTGACATTGTTGATCACGGTCTTGCGCGACAGGCCCGCGATGAAGCCGGTCAATCCCGCACGCGCGCCGTTGGAGAGACCGAGAATGTCGATCGGCGCCTTCACCGCCGCGGAGGTGATGTTGACGATGCGGCCGAACTTGCGTGCCATCATGCCGTCCACCGTCGCCTTGATCAGCTCGATCGGGGTGAGCATGTTGGCATCGATCGCCTTGATCCAGTCGTCGCGCGTCCAGTTGCGGAAATCGCCGGGGGGCGGGCCGCCGGCATTGTTGATGAGGATGTCGGGCTCGGGGCAGGCCTTCAGCACGGCCTCGCGGCCCGCAGGCGTGGTGATATCACCGACCACCTCGCTGACGGTGACGCCGGGATTGGCCTTTCGGATATCGGCGGCGGTTTTCGCCAGCGCTTCGGCGCCGCGCGCGGTCACGGTGACATGCACGCCTTCATTGGCCAGCGCGATCGCACAGGCACGTCCAAGGCCTTTTGAGGATGCGCAAACGATGGCCCGACGGCCCTTGATACCGAGATCCACTGATATGCTCCGTCAGAGGTTTTTGAAAGCCGGATGGTCCTGAAAAGCAGGACACGCGACCTTATCCAACCTCGCGGCCCCTGATAAGGGAGCAAAATGCATATCAGGACGCGGCTGGATGATCCGAAGTGATCAGATGTGCCGCTTGAGGCGATCGATGGCTGAAGCGGCCTCGGGCGGCAACGACCGAAAGCCTGTTTGCGCTGCGGCCGAGAACAGCGGCCGCAATTGCGAGCCCTTGAGGAACGAAGGCTCGTCGGCGGTGGGGATCAGGCGGTCGAAAACCATCACCACGGAGATTCCGACCAGGCCGACGCGAAGCGCGCCGAGCGTAGCGCCTGCGAGCCGGTCCACAACTCCGAGGTCCGACCCGATGGCGTCGTCCACCATCATCCGCGCGAGCTTGCCCAGCCCCATGCCAATGATGAGAAAAGCGCCGAGGAAGAAGCCGACATTGTGGCCGAGAGGGGATGCGTACTGGTCGTCCAGCGGCGGCACGTATGACATCACCCAGACCGCAATCGGCATTGCCAGCAGATAGGCCAGGATGGTCGCGGCGCTGCGCACCAGTCCGGTGCCAAAGCCGGTTACGGTCGCGACCGCGAGAGCGAGATACACAACGAGATCGAACGTGTTCATGGCTGCCGCCTCCGCGCCGACGCGGTCCGAAGGTAAACAAATCTGATTTGCGATCGCTCAAACTGTCGGTATCAATGATCCGTGCCGCTCTCGGGATCATTGCTCCATGTCAGACCTATTCGACGTCAGTAAAGAAACCATTTTGATCACCGGCGCCTCGCAGGGGCTCGGCCGGCAATTCGCGCGCGTACTCGCGGCGCACGGCGCCGCCGTGGTGCTGGCCGCGCGCCAGACCGCGAAGCTGAAAAGCCTGGAAGATGAGATCAAGGCCAAGGGCGGCCGTGCCGCGGCGGTCGCGATGGACGTGACCGATACGGCGTCGATCACGAACGCGATCGACGCCGCGGAAGCCGCGCTGGGCCCGGTGACGGTGCTGGTGAACAATGCCGGCATCGCCGTCGAGAAGCTCGCGGTGGAGCAGACCGAGGCCGACTGGGACGCGGTGATCGGTGCCAATCTCAAGGGCGCTTATTTCACTACGACCGAAGTCGCGCGCCGCATGATCGCGCGCAAGCAAGAGGGCAACATCGTCAACATCGCCTCGGTGCTCGGCTTTGGCGTTTTGAAAGCTGTGTCGCCCTACGCGATTTCAAAGGCCGGCCTCGTGCAGGCTACCAAGGCCATGGCGCTGGAGCTCGCCGGCAACAACATCCGCGTCAACGCGCTCGCGCCCGGCTACATCGACACCGAGATGAATCACGCATTCTGGTCGACGCCCGGCGGCGAACGCCTGATCAAGCGCATCCCGCAGCGCCGGGTCGGCGCGGAATCCGATCTCGACGGCGCGATCCTGCTGCTGGCCTCAAAGGCGTCGCGCTACATGACGGGAACGGTGATCACGGTGGATGGCGGGTTCTTGCTGACGTAGCCGTCGTCCCGGCGGAGGCCGGGACCCATACCGCGTTTTGCTCACGGCTGAGTCACGGTGTCAGTAACGCCGTTCTGCGCAACAACGTCTCCCTGTGGTTATGGGTCCCGGCTTTCGCCGGGACGACGAGACCATTTTACCCAACCCGCATCTCCGCCTTGATCATGTCCGCCGCCTTCTCCCCGATCATGATGGTCGGCGCGTTGGTGTTGCCGCCGATCAGCGTCGGCATGATCGAGGCGTCGACCACGCGCAAGGCCTCGAGGCCGTGCACTCTCAGCTTCGGATCGACCACCGCCATCGCATCGTTCGTGCCCATCTTGCAGGTGCCGACAGGGTGATACACGGTGTCGACCCGCGCGCGCAAAATGTTGCGGATGTCGTCGTCGGTCCTGACCTCCGAGGTTACCATGTCCTTTTGCTGGATCGCCCGCAGCGCCGGCGCCTCCATCAGCCGCCGCGTGGTCTTGTAGCCCGCCACCATCGCCTCGAGATCGTCCGTCTCGCCGAGAAAATTCGGGTCGATCAGCGGCGCCGCAAGCGCATCGGCATTCTTCAAGCTCACGCTGCCGCGGCTCTTCGGCCTGAGCAGGCAGACATGGCAGGAGAAGCCGCGGCCCCAGCCGCGCTTGCGGCCGTGGTCGTTGACCATGGCCATGCCGAAATGCAGTTGGATGTCCGGAAGGTCGAGATCGGGGCGGCTCTTCAAAAAGCCGCCGCATTCCGCGAAATTCGAGGTCATCGGCCCGCGCCGCTCGCGCCGGTATTGTCCGATCGCGCGCAGCTGATGCGCGATGCCGGAGAAGGAAAGGCCGGTGAAATAGGGCGCGTCCGACAGATAGGTGAAGATGAAATCCGGATGGTCCTGCAAATTCTGCCCGACCCCTGGCAGATGATGCAGTGATGCGATGCCGTGCCTGGCGAGCGCCTCTGCATCGCCGACGCCCGACAACATCAACAGCTGCGGCGACTGGAACGCGCCGGCGGCCAGGATCACCTCGCGCCGCGCCCGCAATTGTTTTGTCGCATCGCCCTGCCGGTACTCCACACCGACCGCACGCTTGCCCTCGAACAAAATGCGCGTCGCATGCGCCTGTGTTTCCACGCGCAGATTGCTTCGCTTGCCCATATGCGGATGCACATAGGCGCGCGCGGCGCTCCAGCGCTCGCCATTGTGCTGGGTCACCTGGTAGATGCCGAGCCCTTCCTGCTCCTCGGCATTGAAATCCTCGCGCAGGCGAAACTGCGCCTCCTGCGCGGCATTGAGGAAAATCTGCTGCACGGGATTGTCGGTGCGGAGCTTGTTGACGCGCAGCGGTCCGCCCTTGCCGTGATAAGTGCCGTCGAAGTCAGCATTGTCCTCCGAGCGCTTGAAATAGGGCAGCACATCAGCATACGACCAGCCGCTGTTGCCGAGTGCGGCCCACTGGTCGTAATCGGCGCGATGGCCGCGGATATAGACCATGGCGTTGATCGCGGACGACCCGCCGAGCCCCTTGCCGCGCGGCTGGTAGCCGATGCGGCCGTTCAGCCCCTTCTGCGGCACGGTCTCGAACGCCCAGTTGTTGACCTTGCCCGCGACCATCAGCACCAGCGCGCCGGGCGTGGTCACCACCCAATTGTCGCAGGCGCCGCCGGCATCGAGCAGCGCGACCGACGTTGCAGGGTCTTCCGACAATCGCCCGGCGACGGCGCAGCCACCGGAGCCTGCGCCGACAATGATGAAATCGAATGTATCCGTCACGTATGTTTCCCCCTTGAGTGATTGTTCGTTGTTGCACTCCCATCATTGCGAGGAGCAAAGCGACGAAGCAATCCAGGGCCGAGCAGGCGACTCTGGATTGCCGCGTCGCGGAGCCTGTCATCGGGCCGCGCTCTGCGCGGACCCGTTGGCTTCTCGCAATAACGGCACTGGTTATGGCTAAGACATAAACCGCATCAACTTCTCCAGCCGCGCGATCTTGGCACCATAGGGCGGATAGAGATCGGCGAGCCGGTTCAGCGCCGAGCGATAGAACACGGGCTTCAGCTTGGAGAAGGTGCGGAAGCCCCATTCGCCGTGATAGCAGCCCGAACCCGACGGGCCGACGCCGCCCATCGGCTGATTGACTTGCGTGAAATGGAACAGGCAGTCATTGACGGTGACGCCGCCGGAGATGGTGCGTGCCAGCACCTCGTCGCGCGCGGCGCGGTCGCGGCCGAACCAGTAGAGCGCCAGCGGACGGTCATGCGTGTTGACATAGGCGATCGGCTCGCCGCGCTCGCGATAGGAGAGCACCGGCAGCAGCGGGCCGAAGATCTCCTCCTGCATGATGGTCATCTCGGGCGTTACCCCGACCACGATGGTCGGCGGAAATTTGCGCTTGGCCTTCCAGTTCGGATCGTCGGCTTTCGTCGCTTGCAGGATTTTCGCGCCCTTGGCCTCGGCATCCGCCACCAGTGCTTCCAGTCGCGCATAATGACGCTCGGAGATGATGGAGGTGTAGTCCTTGTTGGCAGGCTCGGTGCCGAACATGCGGCGCATATGCCCGCGCACCTTCTCTGCAAACGCCTGCAGATGCTCCTCGGGCACCAGTGCATAGTCGGGCGCGATGCAGGTCTGCCCGGCATTGAGCAGCTTGCCATAGGCAATGCGCTCGGCCGCCTCGTCGATATCGGCGGTGCGGTCGACGATCGCCGGCGACTTGCCGCCGAGCTCGAGCGTCACAGGCGTGAGATTGCGGCCAGCTGCCTCCGCGACCAGCCGGCCGACCCGGGTCGAGCCGGTGAAGACCAGGTGATCGAAGGCGAGCTGAGCAAAGGCTTTCGCCACCTCCTCCTCGACACCGGTGACGAAGAGCTCGTCGGGCGCAAATTTGGCGGCGACCAGCTCCTTGAGCAGCGCGGCAAAATGCGGCGTCAGCTCGCTCGGCTTGATCATCACGCGATTGCCGGCGGCGATGGCGCCGATGGCGGGCGCGAGCGTCAGCTGCAGCGGATAATTCCACGGCGCGATCACGCCGACGACGCCGAGCGGCTGCGCAATCAGCCGGTTCTTGGCGGGGAGGAATTGCAGCGCGGTGACGATGCGCTGCGGCGCCATCCATTTCCTCAGGTGCTTGCTGGCGTGCTTGATCTCGTTGAGCACGAATAGGATCTCGGCAAACAGGGTCTCGGTCGCCGAGCGGTTGCCGAAATCGGCCGAGATCGTCTGGGTCAGCCGTGCCTCGTTGTCCGAGATCAGGCCACGCAGCCGCGCCAGCCGGTCGCAGCGCACCTCCAGTGAGGGTGCCTGCTCGGTGCGCGACGTCCCGATCATGGCATGGAAGGCATCATCCAGGGCGCGGAGCGCTGGGCTGGTCAGGGGCTGATCCATGGCGTTGCTCCCATCTTTAAGGCGGTCAGGTTCCCGGCCGCCAGTTTGTTGCCCAAGCGTCGCCTTTTGCGGAACTTCTGGCAAGAGCAAGCATTTTGGCCCTTTTTTTGGACACTTAGCCCGTCACAAAATCGAAAAAAGACCGGCCAAAAGCCTTCCCAAACCAGTTCCTGGTTGATACATAGCGCTCGCACCCCTCGGGCATGCCCCGACGGGATCGCCTTCTCAGGAAGATCAAGGGATCGATCGGCGCGGCTATCGCTAGCCCGCTCTCGGACGCCGCTTCCCGACAAAAGGCGGCATGGTTTATCGCGGGGTGGAGCAGCCCGGTAGCTCGTCAGGCTCATAACCTGAAGGTCATAGGTTCAAATCCTATCCCCGCAACCAACGATACCGAAACTCCCGCGGCTTCTGCTGCGGGAGTTTTCGTGTTTTTGGATCTTTCATGGTCAAAGGCTGGATAGCTGGTAATCGCTCGACTTGCAGCGCATACTTGCAAAATGAAAAGCTATTTCACGCCCCGGTTGCTCGAGGTAACTCTAACTCCACTGGAGCCCACGCTCTGGAAATGGGACGTTTCCGAAGCAAACCTTGAAGTTGCGCACGGTTATGCGACAAGCCGGGAAACGGCGCAGATTGACGGGGACAGAGCTCTATTCGCCATGCTGTCCGTTGCGCCGCTCCGATGACCCTGTGCCGTCAGTCGATTCGGCTTGAGTGGAGTTACGGGTAGCGATTCGCCGGGCCATGGCGCATATTGCGTCGATGGACATATTCCCTCGGTTTGAAGCCAAGGTGATGACAAGCGGCCGCTGGTTCGTTTCGGTCATTACCGGACAGGGGCCGGATTCGCATGTCGGGAACTTCGCAACCGACGAAGACGCCAAGAACTGGATCTTGACCAAATCGAAGTACTGGCCCGGCAAACCGGATACGCCAAAGTGACCGGCCGCGACAAATGGACGGTCGATCTTCGGTGCCCGCGCTGTGGAAGGATCGACGTGGCGCGTCTCTCACAGGCGGATGGCTACGACTTCAGGAGGGGCGACACCGCGACCCGCGCCGATCATGTGCCGAACGGCTTCATCTGCATTGACCCGGAGACCAGCAATTTCCAATGCTCGAAATGCCAGGTGTCAATTCCGTGATCTTGGGTTGACGCTTGCAGGCTCTGCGGTCCCTCAACCTAGAGCATTGAGAGCACGACGATCCCGTCCTCAAGCTCCCCCGACGCAAGGCGCGACCGCGCCATTTGCTCGAACTGGGTCCGATATTTATGAAGATAGCTGAAGGCTTGCTTCTCGGTCTGAAACGTCGTCGTCAGCCGGCAGATCTGTCGCGCTGCGCCGAGCGCAAGAGAAAAAGTGATTGTTCCGCCGCCGTCTGACTTCGCCCTACGCACGATCCGCCCCACTGGTGTGACTCGGTTTCACGACGCATCGATGGTTGCCGGAGCCCGATTATCGCGCCGGCTTGCTTCTGCGCTTCTTTGGCGAGGGCGCCGGCAACAATGCGCGAAGATTTGCATCGGCGGCTTCCCTGGTTTCGCGGAGCTCCCGAAGTCGCGCCATGTTCTTTCGAATGTCGATGGCTTGCCGCTCGACGTCCGCCAATGCCCGCGCGCCCTCTTCAGCAGCCAATTGTTTGCGCTTGAAGCGCGCGATGCTGTCGGCGGACGGCTCTGCTGATTTCCTGGCGCTCATTCTTCATCCCGGTTTGCTACGGACAAAACCCGCTCAATCCGGAGATCGAGCGGGCAGGGCGGCCGTTTCAGTACATCCGTGAAACGGCGCCACAAGATCAGGCCAGCGAGAGGTTTTCGGCGCTCACTTTGCCCCGCGTCCTGTCGGTCTTGGCCTCGAAATTAACCTTCTGGCCTTCGGCGAGACCAGCAAGGCCAGCGCGTTCGACCGCGCTGATGTGAACGAACACATCATTGCTGCCGTCGTTCGGCTGGATGAATCCGAAGCCTTTTTGGCCGTTGAACCACTTAACAGTACCTGTCGTCATTTCATTCTCCAAAGCGCACCAGCGCGCGCCGCGTGACAATCACGCGGTAACTTCAACTTCGTCGATGTCTTTGGAAAAAGAGCCCGCGGGCGCGTTCAACAAGGCACAGCGGCTAATCGAATAAATGTGATATATGTGGCTTTCGCATTTTTGCAAGGAAAGGTGCCAAAATAGTTCGGCCGGCGCCTCTGGCGCCGTTGGAGAAGGTTTCCAGATGGGCCTGCTGTGGGAAGGCTTTATTGATTGACATGGCCGCGGGAGAGTGGTCACGTCGCTGCCGTCGAACTTGATTGCCGTGACGAAGAGATCGGCTTGTTCGAGGCCGGCGAAGACATACGCCGTCGCCCTCACCCTCACAATCGTGAACGAGACTCCTGCGCGATCGGCTGCATGCAGGACTGCCGCATTTCGCAGCCCAGCGAGGAGATTCAATTGCAGGTTCTTGTTCGCGACAACAACATCGACCAGGCGCTTCGTGTTCTGAAGAAGAAGATGCAGCGCGAGGGTGTCTTCCGGGAAATGAAGCAGCGGCGCTCCTACGAGAAGCCTTCGGAGAGGAAGACGCGCGAAAAATCCGAGGCCATTCGCCGGGCCCGTAAGCTCGCCCGGAAGCAGGCCATCAGGGAAGGTTTGCTGCTGGCGCCCCCGAAAAAGAAGCTTCCGGAGCGGAAGCCGCCCTTGCCCGCAATCACCAGCAAGGAACGCGCGTGACCAATGGAATTTGGGTCCGAGGGGACGCTGAACGCCACATCCGCGAAGTTCCCAGTCTGGGCCGGTCCAGATTTGCTCGCCGCAAGACTGACGCCTGACAAGGATGACCTTGAACCGTGCCAATTGCGGGATGTCGCCAGTTCTACGTCCTGAAATCGATGCCCCGTAGCACGATACCCCGTGGATTGCCTTCAAGCTCCGTCGCTTGATACTTGCTGGCCGCGCGCGCCTCTATGCGGTCGCGTAAGCGGATGAACTGGGCTTCGCGCTGCTCGGGACGGACCTGGGGGCCGCGCTCGAGATAGTCCATCGCGGTGGTCGAGATCGCGCAAGGAATCTCCTTGCCGCCGTCCTGCATCGAGAACAGGACAATCATCCGGTCATATTCGTGGCCAATGTAGCGGCCGCTCGTGAGCGTCATGGGTTCCTCCTTGAAGCGATGGCTCCTAGGACCATCCCCGTCCAGCTTGTTGCTCCGCGCTCAGCCCTCTCCGGAGAGCCGGACGAAATCGTCGAGCAACGCCACCACCAGCGCGCGGTGCCTCGTGTCCTCGGCAGGCAGGCTCGCGGCATAGAGATTGAGCAGATGCCGCGCCTTGACAGCCGCCTCTGGCCATGACGCGGCAGGTACAGTCATCATGTGATGCTCGAGCTCGGCCTCCCGCTCGCGCAGTTCCCTGAGATGGGCCTCGACCTCGGCCAGTGCGCGGCGCAGGTCGGTCGCCTTTTGCGCCGCCATGCCGCGATGTTTGTCGAGATCAACGGGCTGGTCAGTCATGGGGCGGCGCTCGCATCCGCAGCCTGCGCGTTGGCAAGGTCGACCGAGCCGATCGAGAGCATCTCCATGGAGCCGCGGACGTCTTCCGCGGGCACCACGATCATCGTAGCGAGGCGGCGATAGGCCGAGAAGGTGAGACCCTCGATCATCTCTTCATCGGTGATGACCTCGTAAGCGCCAGCGGGCAGCAGCCGCTCGATGCCGCAGATTCGGAACGGATGCTTGAACGTGACGGTCTCTCGCCGTGAGCGGATGGTCATGCACGCCTGCCTTCTTGCAAGAGGGGCCCCCACCGACCGGCATCGGCGACCATGCGCCCATCGTGGGGCAATAGCCAGCACTTTCGCGGATACGCCGCGCAACGACAGCGCAGCGCGGCCCTTCCCCGCACGCGGCTTTTAGTGCTCGCTATTGGCCTGCCGCAGGCGTAGGATTGCTATATCACCGCACTTCGCAACGGCATCGACCGGTGACTGAGGGTCACGTGCGCTCCCGCCGACAGAGTTGCAGGATCCTCGCGATGTCGCGTTTTCGCGCCCCGGAATGGATCGTCCCGCGGGTGATCGTTCCACTGTTTCTTCTGCTTCTGGTGTGTGCTGCGGCGATCCTCAATGGCTAAGGCGACGCGCGTGCCTTACCTGGTCACGGGGACCAACGAGTATGGCAGCGCCAATCTCGGCCGCGGCAGCGCAACCGTCGCGCTGCGGCTCGCGCGAAAGCTGCTGCGCGAGGGCTACATGGATGTCCGCATCTGCACGCCGCGCGGGCGCGTTCTGCAGTCGGATGAGCTGGACGAACTCGAACCGCAACAGGAGATGGACATCATGGCCAAGGGACAGCAGCGCGGCAATCGCGAAGCCAAGAAGCCAAAAAAAGACAAAGCAAAGGTGATCGCGGCGGCGCCGAGCCGGAAAGAGGCCGGCACATGGCAGCCGGATTTCGGGCCGGCCAAGAAGAAGTAGGTCAGGGCCGGAGCTTGCTCATGATGGTTTCCGAGGTTTGTGGCGAAGACAGGGACTTCGCATCCGGGAGCCTTGGAGAGGTGATCATCAGCTGGCGCAACACCACCCCGGGCTGGCGAATGCACCCTCGTTCGGTCCAACGTCGAGCTTATCGGCCGATTTCGCCCGATGTCTTCGCCGGCCTCTCGGTGGAGGCCGGATATGTCGGCGCGTCTTTGCGAAAGAAGCGCCAACTGCGGCAGCTTCTTCGGTCAAGCTGTTAGTAGGTCCGAATAGCAGTCCTCCTCGCGTGCTCCAAATCAGGATGGAGACAATCTGCGAGGTCACGTCCTGCGAGCGGCCCCGGTTCGCGCGGTGCGTTTTGCTTGCTCGTCCGTCAACAGCCGCGTCAATGTTGCGCGCTTGACCGGATCCATCTCCTTTTCGATGAGCGCCTTGAAATAAGCGATGTTCTCGGTCTCAACGAAGTCCGCCAGCTTGTTTTGGGGCATCAGTGCTGATTCCGCTCGATGTCGCCCACCATTCCGGAATGATCTCGCCCACCGTTCCGATTTGATGTCGCCCACCATTCCGAGATGATCTCGCCCACCATTCCGGGATGATGTCGCCCGGGGTGACGAGGGCCTCTTCTGGC
>DASREP010000107.1:0-32185 GCA_035652015.1 Bradyrhizobium sp.
TTTGGTCGCTCCGCTTTCGCGCCAGTCCTTGACAAAGCGCACTGCGCTCGCGGCCGAGATCCCGAACCGCTCCGCCGCTGCACGGCGAGACAGCCCACCCTCAACCGCTCGGACTACCCTGATCCGCAAATCCTCCGACAAAGGCTTGGCCATGCGTGCCGGCCTCCCTGTCCAGCACCCAGGGTGAATCAGAATTCGCGCCCGTTGGGAATCCCTCTCGATTCAAATCGCTCGGATTTTGCTCTAGCTGACGCATTGCCTGCGATATTCCGCCGGGGTGATGCCCTTCTGCCGGCGGAAGATCCGGTTGAGATGACTCTGGTCGGAAAATCCGCTCAACAACGCGATCTCCTTCAGCGCCAGCCGGTTCTTGCGCAGGTGTTGGCAGGCGCATTCGACCTTGCGGCTCAGGACATAGGCGTGTGGCCGCATGCCATAGTGCAGCTGGAATTTGCGCGCGAACTGCACCGGCGTGCAATTGCAGATATTGGCGAGCTCCTCAAGCGTGATGTTCCTGGAGATATTCTGCTCGATATAGTCCTCGATCAGCCGCGCGTGGGCTGGCCTGAAATGTCCCTGCGCGCAGGGCAATTTGAATTCGACCGAGGCGTATTTTCGCAGGATGTGAACACTGGCCTGGAGCGCCAGCGCGTCGTAGCACAGCCGTCCGCCGGGGCTTCCGGCCGCGACTTCCTGCACCATCTGATCGCCGATCCAGCTCAGCACGGGATCTTCGACCTTGAGCAGGTCGTGAAGCTCGACAGATTGCGCATCGCGATCGAACGCATCGCTTGCGGTCTTCGCCATCACCGCCGGCGGGATATAGAAATGACTGACCTCGATGGTCTGGCTCCATCGCCAGCTCGAAGCCTCGGCGCGGGTCAACAGCGTCGTGATGCCACGGCCGACATGATCCTGCTTCCACCCGCCGGTGACGCGGCGATTCATCGAGGTGGTGCCTTCACGATACAGCACGATCAGGAAGTTGTCTGACGGCGGCACCCAGATGTCGGAGGGCGCATAGCGGAATACGCGCAGCCGAAACTCGGTCTTTCCGACCGCAGGACTTTCCAACATCAATTCGCCCGGAGCGTAGCGCGGCAGCTCCTCGACCGTGATGAACTGGCCCATCGCGAAAGGCCTCCCTCCCTGGATTCTTGCAGCGCGGTTGACCGCTGTTCTCTTTGATTGGCCGAACGGCAGCCGCGCAGGATAAGCCGGTTTTGCCATTTGCCAAGCTGTCACGCGGCATCGACGGCGTCATTCCAAGGATTGTCGGTTTCGTTCAAGCCCCGAGAGGCCGCGGCCGCGTAGCCTGGCTCGCGTTTCGGGCAAGAACGGGAAGGAGCGGCGCAATAGCCGCGGAAAAAACAGGTCCATCCGCTTCACGCGCTCGGGACGAACAATGACGCAGTGCACCACCTTCCGCCACGCGGCGGAGGGGGAAGGCCGTGCGCACTCTAAAGGAAACATCAAGGAGGGAAACATGGCGGAAGCCGCCACCAAATCCAATGGGACCAATGGCGCGCATGTGACTGCGCAATACGATGCCGTAGTCATCGGGGCCGGCGTCGCCGGGCTTTATGCGCTCTATCGCCTGCGCAATCAGGGCTTGAAGGTGAGGGCGATCGACGCCGCGTCAGGCGTCGGCGGCACCTGGTACTGGAATCGCTATCCCGGCGCGCGCTTCGATTCCGAAGCCTATATCTATCAGTATCTGTTTTCCGAAGCGCTCTACAAGGGATGGAGCTGGAGCGAGAAATTCCCGGGCCAGCCGGAGATCGAGCGCTGGCTCAATTACGTCGCCGACCGTCTCGACCTGCGCTAGGACATCCAGTTCGGCACCACCGTCAAGAGCGCGCATTTCAACGAGGCAACCGGGCGCTGGCTGGTGACAACGGACCAGGGTGATGTGATCGATGCCCAGTTCGTCGTGACCTGCTGCGGCATGCTGTCGGCGCCGCATGTGTCGTTTTCAGGCCAGGAGACATTCAGGGGGCAGCTGTTTCACACCGCGCGCTGGCCGAAGCAGCCGGTCGATCTCGCAGGCAAGCGTGTCGGCGTCATTGGCAACGGCGCGACCGGCATCCAGGTGATCCAGACCATCGCCGGCGAGGTCGGTCATCTCAAGGTGTTCGTCCGCACGCCGCAATACATCATCCCGATGAAGAACCCGAAATATACCGAGGCGGATGTCGAGACCTACAAGTCGAAATTCAGGACATTCACCGAGCGCCTGCCGCACACCTTCACCGGATTCGAATATGACTTCGAGCACAGCTGGGCGAGCCTCACGCCGGAGCGCCGGCGCGAGGTCATCCAGGCCTGCTGGGATGATGGCTCGCTGAAGCTGTGGATATCCTCTTTCGCCGAGCTCTTCTTTGATCCCGAGGTCAATGCCGAGATCTCCGAGTTCGTGCGCGAGAAGATGCGCGAGCGGCTGAAGGATCCGAAGCTGTGCGAGGCGCTGATCCCTGCCGATTACGGCTTCGGCACGCACCGCGTGCCGCTGGAGCAGAGGTTTCTCGAGGCCTTCCACCGTCCGAATGTCGAAATCGTCAGCGTCAGATCCAATCCGATCGAACGCGTGACGCCCGGCGGCATCCGTACGGCCGACGGCACAATCCACGAGCTCGATGTCATCATTCTCGCCACCGGCTTCGATGCCGGGACCGGTGCGTTGACGCGTATCGACATCAGGGGCCGCGACGGCCGTTCACTGAAGCAGGACTGGGCCAAGGACATCCGCACGACGATGGGCCTGCAGGTTCACGGCTATCCGAATCTGTTCACGACCGCAGTCCCGCTCGCGCCTTCAGCTGCGCTCTGCAACATGACCACCTGCCTGCAGCAGCAGGTCGAGTGGATCGACGATTGCATCAGGCACATGCGGGACAAGCGCCTGAGCGTCGTCGAGCCGACCAGGGAGGCCGAGGACGGCTGGGTGGCGCATCATGACGAGATCGCCAATGCGACGCTGATCGCGAAGACCAATTCCTGGTATCTGGGCTCCAATGTCGAGGGCAAGCCGCGCCGCGTCCTGTCCTATTGCGGCGGGGTCGGCGCCTATCGCCAGAAGTGCGACGAGGTGGCGGCGAACGGCTACCAGGGCTTTGCGATGCATTGAGCCCGCGCGAGGCGTTCTCATGAGGAAAATAATCCAAGGACAGACGGGAGGACAAGCATGACCACGAGCTTCAACGCGGCGGCCGACGCCGTACTCAACGATGTCGTGACATCCAATCCGCGCGTGCCCGGTGTGGTCGCGATGGTGACGAACCGCCATCGCAACATCTACGAAGGCGCCGCCGGCAAGCGCCGCCTCGATCAGGCGGCCGAGATGACGACCGACAGCATCTTTGCCATTTTTTCCACGACCAAGGCGATCACCGCGACGGCGGTGCTGCAGCTTGTCGAGGAGGGCAAGCTCGATCTCGACGCGCCGGCCAAGAGCTACGCGCCCGAGATCGGCAAGCTCCAGGTGATCGAGGGCTTCGATGCCGCGGGCGAGCCGATCCTGCGTGCACCGAAGCGCGATATCACCACGCGCATGCTGATGGTGCACACCGCAGGGCTGAGCTACGACTTCATCAATCAAACCTATAACCGGCTGGCGCAGGAGAAGGGGCAGCCGAGCGTAATCACCGCGTCCAAGGCGTGCCTGATGACGCCGCTGCTGTTCGATCCCGGCGAGCGATGGGCATACGGAACCAATCTCGATTGGTGCGGCCAGATCGTCGAGGCGATCAGGGGGAGCCGCCTCGGCGAGGTCTTCCGGACGCGCATCTTTGAACCACTGCGCATGCGGGACACCACATTCGAGCTGACCGACGCGATGCGCCAGAAGCTTGCGGGGATTCATGCGCGGGGCGCCGACGGCTCGCTCACGCCGATGGATTTCGAGCTGCCGGCCAAGCCCGAAGTGCACATGGGCGGCCACGGGCTTTACGCCACGATCGGCGACTACATGCGCTTCATCCGCATGTGGTTGAACGACGGGGTCGGCGAGCACGGCCGGGTGCTCAAGGCGGAGACGGTGCGGATGGCGGAGAAGAACCACCTCGGCGAGCTGAAGGTGACGCCGATCACGGGTGTCATCCCGTCGCTCTGCAATGACGCCGAGTTCTTTCCCGGCCAGTCGAAATCCTGGGCGCTGAGCTTCATGGTGAACGATGAGGAGGCACCGACGGGCCGTCCTCCCGGCGCGCTCGGCTGGGCAGGGCTTGCGAACCTGTTCTACTGGATTGACCGCCAGAACGGATTTGGCGGGTTCTGGGCCACCCAGATCCTTCCCTTCGGCGATCCTACGTCTTTTATCGGTTACATGAATTTCGAGACTGCGTTCTACCAGAGCCTGAGGCAGCGCATGGCAGGCTAGAGACCGGGCGCGCGGACGCTTCGCTTGCGAACAGGAACGATCGCATCCGGGTCAGATGTTCGCGCGCCCCCCACTCTCGGATCGAAACGGACGATGGTGTTGGGCTTGGCGCCGGACTCCGCATACCAGACGTCATCCTTAGTGCCCGGTCCACTTATGACAGAATTATAACAGCTGCCCGGAACCGGCATTCCCGCGTGACGTTTGCCCTGAGGGCGCGGGATATCGAAAAGGAAACCGATGGAATACGCCATTCGCTTCCTGGCGGGGGGCTTTGTCGTGTCGGCGTTTGCGGTGCTCGGCGACATGTTGCGGCCGAAGAGTTTTGCGGGCCTGTTTGGCGCTGCACCATCAGTTGCGCTGGCGACCTTGACGCTGACGTTCTGGAAGGACGGGGCGCCTTACGTTGCCTCGGAGGCGAGCGCCATGATCTGCGGAGCGATAGCGCTTGCCGCCTATTGCTTCGTGGTTTGCCGGCTCCTGATCCGGTTGCGCTGGTCGGCCCTGGCGGCGACCAGCACCGCCATGATCGCCTGGTTCGGCGTCGCCTTCGCCCTGAGGTTCACGCTGTTGGGGTGAGCCATGCCGGTGCACCTGAAGTTCCAGGACCTGAAGCAAAGCCGGTGGACCGAGCATGCGGTGCGCTTCGCGCTTGGCGGCCTTGCCACCGTGCTTGCCGGCGCGGTCGCCAGCTTTTTTGGCCCGGAGACCGGCGGCCTGTTCCTGGCCTTTCCCGCGATCTTCTGTGCCAGTGCCACCCTGATCGAAAAGCACGAGCGCAAGCGCAAGCAGAAAAAGGGTCTTCACGGCACACGGCGAGGCCAGCAGGCGGCGGCGCTGGATTCCGCCGGCGCGGCCTGGGGCAGCGTCGGGCTGGCCACCTTCGGCGTTTGCGTCTGGCTGCTGGCGGAGACATCGCCGGTGGCCTCGCTGGTGATCGCATCGGTCGCCTGGCTGGTGGTGGCGTGCGCGATGTGGTGGCTCAGACGATTGTTGCGCGTCACCCACCGAGCGCGCGCGGAGCACGTCCGCCTCGCAGACGGACGCAGTCCGCACAAATAGCGCCATGCAGAAAATCGAGAACGCCGTTCATCTCTGCGTCGACATGCAGCGGATCTTCCGCAAGGGCGGCCTCTGGGAAACGCCGTGGATGGAGCGCGTGCTGCCGACCGTCGCCGAGATCGCCAGCCGCTACCGCGAGCGCACCGTCTTCACCCGCTTCATCACGCCAGCTTCGCCTGAGCACGCCGAGGGGCAGTGGAGGTCCTATTATGAACGCTGGCGGTGCGCGACTCGCCACGAGCTTGATCCGATACAGCTCGAACTGGTGCCGGAGCTTGCGCGCTATGTGCCGCCGGCGCTCGTTCTCGACAAATCCGCCTATTCCGCGTTTTTTCGCTCGCCGCTGCTGGTCTATCTACTGGAGCGGCAGGTGCGCACGGTCGTCGTGAGTGGCGCCGAGACCGATGTCTGCGTGCTCTCGACGGTGCTCGACGCCGTCAATATCGGTTTGCGGGTGGTGCTGGTCGAGGATGCCGTGTGCAGCTCCTCCGATGCCGGCCACGACGCTCTGATGACCATGTACCGGCTGCGCTATGCGCAGCAGATCGATCTGATCAAGGCGGAGGCGTTGCCGGAATATTGGCCGCGCGCGGTTTGAGGCGACGTCAATGCCCGTCGAACCCGGTCAGGCGTTTGTAGATCCAATGACGGCCATCATGCCGCCGCCACACATGGCCCCATACCAGTCCGCCATCAATGGACCGCCGGGGGATCATCAGCCGCCAAACGTGCCAAACGCGCATCCATGCGGGCCGCGTGCTGGCATCGGGATCATCCTCGGCGTTCTTAAATGCGCTCGATCGCATATTCGACCTGCTTGTTCGGACGATAGAAGTCGCCGCCCGGACCATGTTCACGGCAATGCGTCGCACAGCCGTGCCGAAATGCAATTTTCGGCCGCCCTTGGTTTACGGCGATCGCACCAAATCGCAACACAACTCGCTTGTTAAGATTGATAGGCGCGATCGGAGTTAAATCGGGAACAGACAGGTCGGTCGTTGAAGTCCCGCCGGCGGCTCCAGTTGCAAGGTGCCAACGGTGGACCGGCTTAAGCTTTGGTGCGGACATCAAGCTTAACGGGCGACCATGGTTGAGGACCACGGAGGCTTGCCGTAACAGGGCTCCCAATGCCGTTCACGCAAATGCATCCTCTGGGTTTCTTGCTGATTGGAATTGGGCTTGCGCTGGTTTGCGCCGGGCTCGCGTTCGCGCCGCGCACGCCGCGGCGTGATCCCGCAGCCGCCAATGGCCACGATGCGTTCCGGACGATCCTTGACGCCCTGGATGAAGAAGATCGCCGCAACGAGCAGGGCGATGTCGATGAATCACCAGCCAGGCTGAAGCCGGCCGATCCGGTGGTCTGACCGAACGCATCAGACGATCCAGCCAGGAGCGATTACTCAGGCGCAACGCACGGCGCCTTCGCCGGCCTGCGCCTGTCAGACCATGGCGGCGGGTTGAGCCTTGCCCTAGTTCGTCCCCTTGGTCCGCACGAGATAATCGACAATCGCGCCGACATCCTTTGCATCGACCGGGGCCTTGTAGGTGTTGATCATCTTGTGCACCTCCGCGTCCCAGGTGGCGCGCGGGAAGGCCGGCTGGTTCAAAACCATGTCGGCGGAATGGCAGGCGAGGCAGTTGCCGTTGATGGCCTCCGCGCCGGGTCCCGGAAACTGGCTGTCGCCGGCAGGGAGATCCACCGTCGTCGACTTGAGCGCGATCTTGTCCTGGATCTTGTCCTGGATCCTGTTCTGGACCCAGGCGGGCGTCGCGAACAAAAGGCCGGTGGCGAGGCAGGCGATGGCAATGATGGGCTTGTGCATGGGACCGCTCCTTCAGCTCGCCGTGACCTGAACGGTCTCGATGACATTGCGCATGAAGCCGCCGGGGTTCCAGTTCGGCGCGTCGGGCTGGACGTCGCCGGCCCGGTTGGTGCAGCGAACCATGAAGCTGTGGCTGCCCCTGTCCGCGAGCAGGACGTTCGCCTGCCACTGCCGGAAGCTGTATTTGCCATGATCCTTGCCGAGCGCCGTCGGCTGCCAGGTCTTGCCGCCGTCGATCGACAACTCGACCTTGTCGACGGCGGAAGCGCCACCGAAGGCGATGCCGCGCAAGGGCACGGTGCCGGGGGGCTGCGTCGCGCCATCGGCGACATTGGTGAAGAAGGAGCGCGGCACCATCTTGTTGATCGGCACGAGCTTCACGCCTGTCTGCCCCGGGGTGATGCTGGCATGCGGCGTATCGGGAATGGTGTAGGCGACGGCCATCCAGTAATTGTCATCTTTCTGGTCGAGCACCTCGATGTCATTGAGCATCTTCACCCAATAGGTCGAGTACCACCCCGGCACGATCAGCCGCAGCGGAAAACCGTTGAGAAGCGGCAGCTGCTCGCCATTCATGGCATAGGCGATCATCACCTCGCCGTCGCGGGCATGATCGATGTCGAGTGATTTCTTGAAGTCGGGTCCATCGGGGACGACGGGATCATCGAGCCCGTTGAAGCGCACCTGCACCGCGCCGGCCTTGACGCCCGCGCGGTCGAGCACGTCCTTCAGCCGAACGCCGGTCCAGAGCGCGTTGCCCATGGCGCCGTTGCCCCATTGCGCGCCCGGAACGCGGGGCTGGTAGTAGCCGCGCGAGTTACCAGAGCACTGGTTGACGGCGGCAAGCCCGACTTGCGGCAGGCTCATGAGATCGTTGAGGGTCAGCGACAGCGTCTGGTTGACATGGCCGCGCACCGCGAGCCTGAAGGTCGTCACATCGATCGAGGTCGGGATCACCGCCCAGTGCCAGCGCACGAAGAACTGGTTGTTCGGAGTGAACACGCCACGATCGAAGACCTCGAGCGGGGTTTCCAGCAAAGGCGGCCGCACCCGCTGCAGGATCATGGTGCCCTTTTGCGGAAACTCATGCGTGATCGGCCGTTCGCGGGGATCGCTCGGCAGCGGCAGCTTGACCATGTCCTCGGCAAGGGCGGGTGCGGCCGACAGCGTCAGCCCCGCGAGCCCGAGCTGCGCAAGTGCGGTGCGGCGCGAGATAACGCGGTGCAGTCTGGGACTGGCTGCGTAATTTGTCGGCCGATCGTCGGCCCTGTTGCTTCCCCGGTGCATCGAAGCTCTCCTTTTCGGACGATTGTTATCTTGAAATGTAAGCCGCTCTCAGGCTGCGGTCTAACTGATCGTTTGGCTTGTTTTGATCAATTTCATCACTGCTTTGTCATTTGGCCGGCGTGATGCTCGACAGCAGCGCGGCTTCGGCCTTGCTGACGTGCCGCTCCTTGTGGCGCAGGATGTAGAAGGCGCGCTTGGCGAGTTCCCCGTCAACCCGGACCAGCGTCTTGGCGGTGACCGATCTGTCGACCACGAGATCGGAAATCGCGGTGGCGCAAAGCCCTGATTCGATCGCGGTGCGGATCGCCTCGTTGGAGGCGAGCTCGAGCTGCACCTTGAGGTCGGAAAGCCGCAGGCCGCGTTTCTTCAGGGCCTGCTCGAACATCGCGCGCGTGCCGGAGCCGACCTCGCGCAGGATCCAGGGCGTCTGGCTCATCCAGTCGGCGGGCAGCTTCTTCTGCCGCGCGAACGGATGCTTTGGCCCGACCACCACCACCAGCGCGTCCCCGTCGATGCGGCGCGCCGCCAGCGCGCCGTCGTCGACGTCGCCTTCGATGAAGCCGAGGTCGGCGACGCTTTCGCGCACGTCCGCTGCCACGCGCTCGGTATTGGCGATGCGCACGTCGACCTCGATCCCGGGATAGGCGGCCTGGAAGGTCTGCAGCCGTGAGGGCAGCCAGTAATTCGCGACCGTCTGGCTTGCGGCCAGCACCAGTCTGCCGGTCTTCAGCCCTGCGAGGTCGCGCAGCACCTGCTCGGCGCCGCGGGCGCGGGACAGCACGGCGCGCGCCTCGGTCAGAAAGGCGCGGCCGGTATGGGTCAGCACGATGCCGCGGCCGACCCGGTCGAACAGCTTTACGCCATAGCGGCCCTCGAGCGCTGCGATCGCCGCGCTGGTCGCCGATTGCGTCAGGTTGAGCTCGCGCGCGGCCTGGGTGACGTGCTGCCTGTCGGCGACCGCAGCAAAGATCCGGAGCTGTTCGAGCGTCATGGCGGGATCATCCCACAAGCTTGATGAGAAGCAGCGAAAATGCCGCGATGAAGAGGAAGGCGAGCGCGCCGAGTATAGCCGGGCGAACACCGCGGGCGTAGAGCCTTGAGATGTCGGTCTCCAGCCCCATCGCCGCCAGCGCGACCGTGAGCAGGAAGGTCGTCAGCGTAACGATGAGCTTGCGGTCGCTGTCCGGAATCGTGATGACGCTGTTGAGGCCGACCAGCGCGATGAAACCGAGCACGAACCAGGGCAACGGCGGCCGCACGGCCGCGACCTCGGCATGGGCTGCCATGAACCGGCTTCTCGCGGCCAGTGCAAACACTACGGGCGCGAGCAGCATGACGCGGGCGAGCTTCACCAGGGTTGCGATCTCGCCGGCGCGCTGGCCGTTTTGGAACGAGGCCGCGACGACCTGCGCGATCTCATGGATCGACGAGCCACACCAGAGGCCGTAAGCGGAGGCATCGAGGTGCAACAGGCGAGGGGCTGCGGGATAGACGAACATTGCGACCGAGCCGAAGATGGTGACGCAGGCGATGGCATAGGCGACATCCTCGTCATGGGCGTCGGTCACGGCATTGGTGGCGATGATGGCGGACGCGCCGCAGATCGAGGTTCCCGCCGCGATCAGCTCGGTGAGCTTGCGATCGACCCCGAGCAGGCGGCCGGCGCCGATGGTGAAGAGGAAGGTAGCGGCAAGCGTCGCGGCGATGACCAGCAGTCCCCATCCGCCCACCGATGCGACCTGCGTCAGCGTCAGCTGGAAGCCGAGCAGCACGATGGCGGCGCGCAGCAGCCGCCTCATGCTGAAGCTGATGCCGGGCTTTGCGCGCGCGGGCGTGCCCATGACGTTGTGAAACGCCATCCCGATCACGATCGCCAGGATCATCGGGCTGAACGTGCCCACACCGGGAATGGCGCGCGCCGCAAAGGCCGCGACCGCAATCGCGCCGGCAAGGGCGACGCCGGGAATCAGGGCGAGGACGGGATTTCGGTCGGCGGTCTGGGCGATGTCGCTACTTGCGACCGGGGGATTGCAGCTGTCCGTGATGGTCATGGGAGTGGCTCCTTCGGCTCACTCCGACTATCGGGCTGATCAATTCATTGATCCAACAGATCGTTCTTGTCGATATCATCGGCAGAATTGATTTATGGCGCCGCCAGCGTTCGCGAGCAGTGATTTGCACGCGACGCTTCGAGGCCCTTGAGCGATGATACCGGCGCAGGCTTGCGAGCCGTGGCAAGCCGATGACGCTCGGCTCGCCGAAAATTGGCTGACTTGCGATCAGTTACATGACGCCACGGGACCTGATCCATAGATAGGTCGTGCTATCCTTGATCGAATCGATAGCTCGGTGAGCGGCGATATACTCGATCTCGCCGCGCGTGATCCCGATGTCTGTCAGCTCCCTGTCACTTAGGTAGTGCAAGGCGGCTCGTAACCTCTGCTGTTGGCGTCGTTCCTGATACGCACGCCAATATCTCTTGACAAGGCTCAGTGTGAATTTGCGCGCGAGCCGGTCGAGATTGGCCAGGGTGATGTTGGCTCGCACGTCAGCCTGGCCGAGCGCAGGCGGGTCATAGGCGAGCAATTCATCGCGTCCGGTCTCGGACGTGATGTTCGTCTGTTGGTCGGGCATCGGTGCTCCTGCTGTTGCAGCCGGCAAGGAGCGTGGCCAAACAAAAAGGCCCCGTCCGATGCTGGCGGGGCCTGGTGAAAAGATGTCGTCGTCGAATTCCTAGCGCGCGACTCCTCCCACGGCCCAGCTAAAGCGGGACATGTGTTTGCAATTGAGGAGGCGCACTGATCGGTTCATGAGATAGCGGATACCACGGCAGTGGCTAAAGATCAAGGGATGCGCGGAGGTCGCTTGCATCCTGGAGGCGAGCATCCCCGTCCAATTTCCGAGCAGGCCGCCGAGCCTAACGCTTCGCTGCGTTCACCCTGGAGCATGATCCGGAAAAGTGCGAAGCGGTTTTCGCGAAAAGATCATGCTCAATCAAAGAGCTAAAACGCGATGACTGTTCATCCTGATCTCATCGCGCTTTAGCGAATCGCAGCCGCGAGCGCCGCAAGCAGCGCGGGCGGCATCACCAGCATGCCGAGCCCGAGGAAGCGCCAGGCGGTGACCTCGATCTTTTCCCGCCGCAGCGCCACCAACCAGAGAATGGTCGCAAGCGATCCCGTGACCGACAGATTGGGCCCGAGATCCACCCCGATCAGCATGGCGGAGACGACCGGCGGCGGCAGGTGATCGCTGCCGACGACCGAGCCCGCGACGAGGCCGACCGGCAAATTGTTGGCGATGTTGTCGGCAATGGCGATGACGAGGCCGCCGCCCCACGCCGCGAGGCGAGGCGATTGTGCGACCGCATCGTGCAGGAAGGCGCTGAGCTGGCCGATCGTGCCGAGCTTCACCAGGGCCTCCACCATCACGAACAGGCCGGCGACCAGCGGCAGCACGCTCCATGAGATGTGCTTGATCACCGGCCAGGGCGACTGCCGGCTGAGCGCGAGCACGGCGGCTGCCGTCACCAGCCCGCAGATGAAGGTCGGCAGGCCGAGCTGGACATCGAGCGCGGACGCCGTGATCAGCACGACGCCGATCGCAGCAATGCCGATCGCGGTGAGCTTGCCGCCACGGCTGAGCGCAGGCTTGGGCACGCGTGTTTCGATGGTCTCCTCGTCAAGCGCCCGGCGCTGGGTCAGCCACAGCACGGCGTAGGTGACGACGATCGCGGCAACCGAGGGCAGGGTGAACAGGCGCAGCCATTCGACAAGATGCGGCATGCGCGCGCCGAACACCACGAGGTTCGCCGGGTTGGAGATCGGCAGCACAAAGCTCGCGGCATTGGCAATGAAGGCACAGAGCAGAAGGTAGGGCAGCGGCGCCGCTCCGGCGGCGCGGGTCGCAGCATAGACCGCGGGCGTCAGCACGATGGCCGTTGCGTCATTGGACAAGAGCACAGTGACGAGAATGCCGACGGCGTAGACCAAAAGAAACAGCCGCTGCGGCGAGCCGCGCGCATGCTCGACGGCAAAGGCCGCAAGATAATCGAACAGGCCCTCGGCCCGCGCAAGCTCGGCCGTCAGCATCATGCCGATCAGGAACAGATAGACGTCGAGGCCCTTGCGTGCGCCGACCAGCGCCTCGGCCGGCGACAACAAGCCTGTAGCCACCAGGAAGATGGCGCCCGCCAGCGCCCACACCGCCTCCGGGAAACGGAAGGGCCGGATGATGACGCCGGCGGTCGCCGGGGCGATAATCGCCCAGGCTAGCAAGGTTTCGTGCGGCGTCATCCGTTGATCGTCTCCAGCATATGCAAAATCCTATTCGGCAGCGATAGCGGGCCGCCCCTGATTGCGCAATCGGCTTCCGCTTGCGCCGCGCGTCTCGGGCAGCAGCGCCCAGCAGATCGCAAATCCTATGCCGGCGACGGCGCCGAGCGTCAGGAACGCTGCGCTGTAGCCAGCCTTGACCACGACCAGCCCGGCGAGCGTCGTCGAGGCCGCGGCACCGATGCTTTGCGCGGTGATGATGGCGCCCTGCGCGACATTGAAGCGGCCGGTGTCGCGCATCAGGTCCGCGACAATGACCGGGAAGATCGCGCCAAAGATGCCGGCACCGATACCGTCGAGCAGTTGCACGCCGACCAGCCAGGCCGGGTTGTCCGACAGCGTATAGAGCGCGCCGCGAACGGGCAGGATCAAGAGCGCGGCGAGGAAGAAGCGCTTGTGGCCCCAGCGGTCGGCGCGGCGGCCGACCAGCATCGCCATCGGCACCATCACGATCTGGGCCGCGATGATGCAGGCCGACATCAGGCTGGTGCCGAGATTTTTGTCCTGCAGTGCGAGCTTCTGTCCGACCAGCGGCAGCATGGCGGCGTTGGCAAGATGAAACAGAGCGACGCAGACTGCGAAGATCAGAAGGGGACGGCAGGTGAGGAGGATGCTCAAGCCCGACGGCTGCTCGCTGGTGGCGTCCTTCCGTTCCTGCAGGCCTCGCGCGAGATCATGGTCGATCGCGGCTTCCGGGATGATCGCAATGCTGATGAGGCTCGCGAGCGCCATCAACGCAAGTAGATAGAACACCACCTGCGGGCCGAACCGGTAAGCCGCAATGCCAGCGAGCGCTGCGGCAATGGCATTGCCCGCATGGTTGAAACTCTCGTTGCGTCCGATCCGCGCCGTGAACGCGCGATGCCCGACGATGCCCAGCGAGACGGCCGCCAGCGCCGGAGCGAAAACGACTTCGGCCGCATTGGCGATGCCTTGCGAGACCGCGACCGGCCAGAAACTCGGGACCAGCGGCAGCACCAGTGAGGCGAGAGTGACGACCGCTGCCGCCGCGATCATCACCAGACGTTTTCTTCTGGTCGCGTCGACCATTGCACCGGCCGGGGTCTGCGCAACGATGCCGGCGAAGGTCGCAATCGACATCACCACGCCGATATGTCCCTCGTCCCAGTGCTGCTCGGTGAGCAGATAGACTGCGAGATAGGGCCCAAGTCCCTGGCGGATGTCGGCGAGGAAGAAATTCGCGGCATCGAGGGCGTGGCCTGCGCGTCGCTTCTCACCAGTATCAGGGGACATGGCTGACCTCGATGTCGCGGTCCAGCAAATAGGCGGTGGCGAGGCCGGAGACCACGAGCATGATCCACAGCGCCAGCAATCGGGAGCGAAGTGAGCGCATGCCGGCTCCGCGCTTCAGGCAAGCGAGACGAGGTTCATGTTGCAACCGTCCCCTTCGCCATCGCCTTGCGCAAAATGCGCGACAGCGCTTCGACGGAATAGGGCTTCTGAATCAATTCGAAACCGGAATGGGTGTTCTCGGCGAGTACGTTGCTGTATCCGCTCGTGAGCACGACCGGCAGGCCCGGATAGCGCTCGCGGATCACGCCGGCCAGTTCGACCCCGTTCATCCCGGGCATGATGACATCGGAGAAGACGAGATCCACCGCCAGTTCATCCTCCGCAAGCACCTCAAGCGCCGCATTGGCATCGGCGACACGACGGACGAGGTAGCCGAGATCTTCGAGGAGTTCGGTGGAAAAACGGCCGACATCGTCATTGTCCTCGACGACCAGCACGCGATAGCCGCGGCCGCTGAGGGCAGGCTCGTTGCTCGGACTGTCGATACAAGCCGCGTCCGGCGGCGCTTCAGCCAGCGGGAGATAGATCGTAAATGTTGCGCCCATCCCGAGCGTGCTTTCGACCGTGATGTCGCCGCCCGATTGCCTGGCAAAGCCGAAGGCCTGGCTGAGACCAAGCCCGGTGCCCTTGCCGACGTCCTTGGTGGTGAAGAAGGGCTCGAAGATCGCAGCAAGATGTTCGGGGGCGATGCCGGTTCCGGTATCGCTGACCGACACGGCGATGAATGGTCCGGTGCGCGAAGCTTGCGTCCGCAAGCTCGGAATGCCCTCGACTTCACGGACGGCGACTTTCAATCTTCCTTCGCCATTCATGGCGTCGCGGGCGTTGACCGCCAGATTGATCAGCGCGGTCTCGAACTGGGCAATATCGGCGACGGCGAAGCATCGTTGATGTTCGACAGCAGTGTCGATCCGGATACGGCTGCCGACCAGCGGTCGGATCAGCTGCGCGATGTTTTCGACCTGCGCGCCGACATCGAACAGCTGCGGCTTCAGCGGCTGGCGCCGGGCAAAAGCCAGCAGTTGCGTTGTAAGCTTTGCGGCGCGGTCGACGGTTTCTGAAATTGCATCGACATAGCGGCGGCGCCGCTCTTCCGGCAGGTCGCGGCGGCGCAGGAAATCGGTCGCCGAGCGGACGATGGTCAAGAGGTTGTTGAAATCGTGCGCGACGCCGCCGGTCAACTGGCCGATCGCCTCCATCTTCTGCGATTGCCGCAGCGCTTCCTCGCCCTGGCGACGTTCCGTAACGTCGACGGCTTCCGGCACGGCGCCGGCAATCGTGCCATGCTGGTCGAACAAGGGTCGCATCGCGAACTCGAAGATCCGTTCGCCGATTGGAAGTCGGAGTGCCAGCTCGGCGTGGACATCCTCGCCCCGCATCACCCTGGCAAACGCTGCGCGGATGGTTTCGCTCGCGCCTTCGGTTCCTGAAAACCATGGCGTATCCCAGAACGGCTGACCAATCACGTCGGAGGCTTTGGCACGAATGCCCGCGAGCGCCGTCCGGTTGGCGTAAGCGACCTCGCCTTCGGTGGTGAGCAGGCCTTGATAAAGATGGCTGCTTTCCAGGATGGCGCGCATCTTTGTCTCATTGGCCTCGAGCTGCGCGGTGCGTTCCCTGATGCGGCTCTCCAGCGTCTCATTCAGCCGGCGCAGCTCGATCTCGGCCTCTTTGGCGGCGGTGACGTCATGGGCAACGCCGATAAAGCCGATATGGTTGCCGGTCGGGTCCCAGCGCGGCTGCGACTCCGAGCGCAGCCAGCGCCATTCTCCATCAGCACGCCGGTAGCGCGCCTCGAGCACGAACGGCTTCAGTGAGGATTCGCCGGCGATCTGCTCTGCAAGGATGCGCGGCAAGTCGTCGGGGTGCAGGGCCTTGCGCCAGTCGTATTTAATGGCTTCCTCGTACGGAAGGCCGACGAAGTCGACATAGGCCTGATTGGCGAAGGCGCGGGTGCGGTCGAGCTTGGTGACCCAGATCGGCACGGGTGCGCTGTTGGCGATCAGGCGGAAGCGCTCCTCGCTTTCCCGCAAGGTCTCCTGGACCAGCATGCGATCGGTGATGTCGATATGTGCGCCGACCAGGCGCAGGGCGCGTCCGGTCTCGTCGCGATCGATCCTGGCCACCACGCGGATCCACCTGGTCTCGCCATCGCTCGGCCGTATGATCCGATACTCGGCGGTGTAATCTTCCGCGGTGCCCGCAATCGCATCTCGGAAGTGCTGCTCTGTGGCCGTGCGATCAAGGGGGTGGATGCGATTGACCCAGTCTTCATGGGTTTCGTTGGCGGCCGCGGGCGGCAGGCCGTGTATCATCAGATATTCGGGCGAGCGGCGGTTGCGAAAGCCCTCGCGCAGATCGACCTCAACCCCGCCGACACGGCCGATGCGCTGGATGCGCGCGAGCTCGGCCTCGCGCTCCTGCAGCGCCCGGTAGGCCTGGTCGCGCTCGCGTGCGATCTCTTCCAAATGGTGCCGCAGTGTCGCGGCTGCCGCAGCTTCCTGTGATGGACTGTCCGCGGCGTTCGCGTCATTCATCTGTTGCCTGCTTCCCCTTGCGGTGCTCACGCCGACGACGTGTGAGGACGGTCGTCGTCACGCGCACCATAACCTGTCCAGAACCGCAGCAGCCGTTCCACCATCGCGCCGATCGCAAGGCCGGCGAGCACATCGCTCAGCCAATGCGCGAGCAGTGCGATCCGCGTCAGCACGAGGCCGGCGCCGATCACCCAGACCGTGTTGCGCTGCCCGGGCGGCAACTCGGTCGCGGCAGAGGCGAGGGCGCCGACATGAAGGGCGTGGCCGGACGGAAACGCATCGAGCGCCTTGCCGGAAAACGGCACGCCGTTCAAATGCCCGCGGACGGTGGTGCGGTCGGGCCGCTCCTGATCGAAGATGCTCTTGAGCAGGTGCGGCAGCAGCGCCACCGCCGCCGTCGTCAGCAGGAGGTGGTTGCTGGCAACGCGGGCGCGCTCATCGGCGCCGCGGGCGTAGAGCCAGAAGCCAGCAGCGAGCGCGATCAGCACATGTTCGTCCGCGCCCCAGGACAGCACCTCGGCGGCTTTCTCCGGGACAGGAGCCGTGTGGCGCGCGACCGTGCGCGCGACTGTTCTGTCCATTCTGGTCGGCTTTACGCGGTAGAGCGCCATCGCATCAATCTGTCCATGCCTGCAAAGAAAAGCCCCGCCACTGCGCCTCGAGAGGCGCAGTGTCCGGCGGGGCCGGCGTCAGGGGAAAACGCTGGGCGATGAACGCAGCATCGGCCGAATAGTTCCGTGAGCGAGGAACCCTCGCAGGCCTCCGCGCGTCATCGCCAGCAACGCTGATGATCCAGTTACCCCCGGGGCGCTCCCTTGAAGCTTTTTGTCTGTCAGGCCTGCGGCAACGTGCTCTATTTCGAGAACCGCAGCTGCACCCGCTGCGGCCATCGGCTGGGCTTTATCCCCGAGCAGGTGATGTTGTCGACGCTTGAGCCGGATGGCGACGAATTTGCGGCGCTCGCAGACAGGGGGCGGCGCCGTGTGTTCTGTGCGAATGCGACCGACGACGCCTGCAACTGGCTGGTCGAGGTGGAGAGCGGCGAGAGCTATTGCCGTGCGTGCCGGCACAACGGCATCGTGCCCGATCTGTCGAATCCCGACCACCTTGCCCGCTGGCGCGAGCTCGAGATCGCCAAGCACAGGTTGTTCTATTCCCTGATCCGCTGGAAGCTGCCGGTGCGGACGCGCACTGAAGATCCCGCCCACGGGCTGATCTTCAATTTCCTCGCCGACGATCCGGCCGCCGGTGCGCGGGTCATGACCGGCCACGACAACGGCCTGATCACGATCGCGCTTACCGAGGCCGATGACCTCGAGCGCGAGAAGCGCCGGCTCGAGATGGGCGAGCCCTATCGGACGCTGCTCGGCCATTTCCGCCATGAGGTCGGGCATTATTTCTGGGACGTGCTGGTGCGCGACGGCGGCAAGCTCGAGGCTTGTCGCGCCGTGTTCGGCGACGACACCATGGACTATGGAGCTGCGCTGCAGCGCCACTACGCGGAAGGACCGCCGGCGGACTGGCAGGCGCATTACGTCTCGGCCTATGCGGCGACCCATCCCTGGGAGGATTTTGCCGAGACCTGGGCGCACTACCTGCACATCGTCGACACGCTGGAGATGGCATCGGCCTTCGGTCTCGAGATGCGCCCGGCGGCCGACCACGTCGGGGGACTATCGGCGCATATCGCCTTCGACCCTTACGTGGCGGTTGATTTCGACGCCATCGTCACGGCCTGGCTGCCCTTTACCTTCGCCATGAACAGCATCAACCGCGCGATGGGCACGCGCGACCTCTATCCCTTCGTGCTCTCACCCGCTGTGATCGAGAAGCTGCGCTTCATCCATCTGCTGGTGCGGGAGGCGGCGAGGGCAGGATGACAATGGTGCGCTGAAGCTCTGTTCCGTGTTGACTTGGCGAGAACAGACAGAGAACATAGTCCGGGATTTTCAAACGGAAGACTCGAACCATGTCATCCAGTCCGAAGCCAGCTGTGCCCGATGACGATGAGCTCGAGACCGAGGTCGATGAGGCGATTGCGGCATGCGAGGGCGACCTGCGTGCGACCATTCGCGCGCTTATCGTTGCCAATAAATATCTTGAATGCGAGGTCAGCGAATTGATGAAAGCGGTGTCGCACGCCTATGTGCGCGGTCGCTTCAATACATATTCCGGCTGACACGCGCATTGACGTGGCTGCCAAGATGCCGCGCTTGAACGCGGGCGGCGGGCGGTTCATCATGGCAACTCCCGCTCTCCTGCTTGAACAAGCGAAGGATCATGGCCGTGGCCGTCACCAACTCTTCCGACACAGCTGCCAGCGAAGCGTCGCCTCAGAGCCTGCAGGTTGCGACCACGCAGACGATTGACCTTTCGCAGGTCAAGATGCGGCGCGAGCATGATCTGCTCGGCGAGCGCGATATTCCTTCCGATGCCTATTGGGGTGTGCACACCCTGCGCGCAGTGGAAAACTTCCCCATCACCGGCGTACCGGTCGGGCATTTCTCGAATTTCGTGCGGGCGCTGGTTTATGTGAAACAGGCGGCCGCGCGTGCCAACCGCAGGCTCGGCTATCTCGCGGCCGAAAAGGCCGAGGCCATCGAGAAGGCCTGTCATCTCATCGGTAATGAAGGCAAGCATCACGACCAGTTCGTGGTCGATGCGGTGCAGGGCGGAGCCGGCACCTCGACCAACATGAACACCAACGAGGTCGTCGCCAATGTGGCGCTTGAAGTCATGGGACGGCCGAAGGGCGACTATGCCGCGCTGCATCCCAATGACGACGTCAACATGTCGCAGTCGACCAATGACGCCTATCCGACCGCGCTGCGTCTTGCGGTGATCTTTGCCGCGGAGCCCTTGATCGAGGCACTGGACGAACTCGCTTACGCGTTCAAGGCCAAGGCGGTCGAGTTCAGCGACGTCCTGAAGATCGGCCGCACGCAGTTGCAGGACGCGGTGCCGATGACGCTGGGTCAGGAGTTCGATGCCTTCTTCATCACCATCAAGGAGGACGTCTCGCGCATCCGCGAGGCCGCCGCGCTGTTTCGCGAGGTCAATCTCGGCGCGACCGCGATCGGCACCGGCATCAATGCCGATCCGCGCTACGCCGCGCTTGCGATCGAGGAGCTGGCGCGGCTGTCCAAGCAGCCCTTGGTGCCGGCCTCGAACCTGATCGAGGCGACCTCGGACATGGGTGCGTTCGTGCTGTTCTCCGGCGTGCTCAAGCGTGTCGCGGTGAAGCTGTCGAAGATCTGCAACGATCTGCGGCTGCTCTCGAGCGGCCCGCGCGCCGGCCTCGCCGAGATCAAGCTGCCCGCGGTGCAGGCGGGGTCCTCCATCATGCCGGGCAAGGTCAACCCCGTGATCCCCGAGGTCGTCAACCAGGTCGCCTTCATCGTGATCGGCCATGATCTCACGGTGACCATGTGCGCCGAAGGTGGGCAGCTGCAGCTCAACGCGTTTGAGCCGACCATCGGCTATTGCCTGCTGGCGTCGCTGCGGCAATTGACTGCGGCGATCACCACGCTGACCACGCGCTGTGTCAACGGCATCGAAGCCGACCGCGAGCGCTGTCGCGCGCTGGTCGAGGATTCCATCGGCCTCGTCACGGCGCTTGGGCCCACGCTCGGCTACGAGACGTCCTCGCGGGTGGCAAAACGCGCGCTCAATGAAAAGCGCAAGGTCGCCGACATCGTGCTGGAGGAGGGGCTCCTGACCCGCGACCAGCTCGACGATCTCCTGAAGCTCGAAGCGATGACCGCACCCTCGCGCGCACGGCCGGGGCGATAGGGGTGATGAGAATCTAGAGCGCCCGGACTCGGTTCTCCTCTCCCTTCGGAGCGCTGAAGTTGTAGGCCCTCGCAGCTCAACCGAACATTACGAATTGAACCGGATCGCCCATGCAACCGACCAATGTCGGCTGTTTGGCCGTGCTGGGGAGGTCATTGCCAATGTCCGAGACGTCTTATCGCATTGATCTCGACAGCGTTCGCAAGGCGTTTCCGCTTTGGCTGGAGGCGTCGCCGCTGCTGGCGGACTTCGCAGCCTGGCTGGAGGGGCGCGCCTGGGGCGGAGTCGGCTGCTTCGATCTGGTCGGTCAATTCTCCGACAACGCGCCACTGTTCGATTCGAGCCTGTTGCGCAATGAATTTGCGCTGTTCATGCGACTGCCTGATGGCTCCGCCGTCGGCACCTGGTATCCGGACGCAGGCAATGCCGAGCTTGCGCCGGTCGTGCTCATCGATTCCGAGGGACAGAACAAGATCCTGGCGCCGTCGCTGGAAGGATTTTTCGTCAAGCTTGCCTCGCTGCAATTCGAGGACAGCGATCTCCATCCGCATGAGGACTCCGCCGACGAAACCGATGAGCTTGCGGCCTGGCTGCGCAAGCGCCTCGGCGTGAAGGACTTGAGCATCGTGCTGCGGGCGCCGGAGCCGCTGCCGGATTTTGCCGACGCGATGGACAAATGGTGCAGGAGTCGCGAAGCCTTTTGGTCGGATCACCCCGCCCTGAAGGCGGTGTCCGCGCCGCTGATCTCGCATCGGCCTGTCGGCAAGAATGCCTGGGACCGGACGCATTTCGAGGTCGCCATCGTCGGCGCCCAGTCCCAGATCAGGGTCTTGCGGCGCGGCCGTCAGCCGGTGGCGGAGGCAGGGGCGATCGAGCCGATCCTGCGGGATCTGCGCGACGAGATGTGGCGCGGCATGCCCAATCTCGGCCTGTGGTATTCCATGGCGTTCGCGCTTTATGCGGACGGACGTATCATGCCGAGCTTCGATTACGAGACCCGCCCGACCATCAACGAACTGCCCGCTGATCTCGCGGAGGCAAGAGCCGATCTGCGCCGGGCGCCGCGGCCGGTACGGTGGGTGCCGGCCTGGCTTGCCGCCTGACTGATCGATCCCGGGCGGTCCGGATTCGGCGGACGCTTCCGCGGCGCCGCTTCCGGACAAAATCTCCCCAGACCCGCAAATTTGCGGCATATCAGCCGTTGCCTCTGCCGGGTTTTGCTGTAGACCGAATTGTGACGTCCGTTCCCGCATGCGAAAGTGGCGGGGAGGAACCCGCCCAAGGTCTTAAAAACGCAAAAGCATGTTCAAGAAAATCCTGATCGCAAATCGCGGCGAGATCGCCTGCCGGGTCATCAAGACGGCCCGCCGGATGGGGATCGAGACGGTGGCCGTCTATTCCGAGGCCGACCGCGACGCGCTGCATGTCGAGATGGCCGACGAGGCCGTGCTGATCGGCCCGCCAGCGGCCGCCGAGAGTTATCTTTTGATCGACAGGATCGTCGAGGCCTGCCGCAGGACGGGGGCCGAGGCCGTGCATCCCGGCTACGGCTTCCTCTCCGAGCGCGAGGCCTTTCCGCGGGCATTGAAGGATGCGGGCATCGTCTTCATCGGACCAAATCCGGATGCGATTGCCGCGATGGGCGACAAGATCGAATCCAAGAAGGCGGCCGCGAAGGCAAAGGTCTCGACCGTGCCGGGCTATCTCGGTGTCATCGAGGACGACAAGCACGCGGTGCGCATTGCCGACGACATCGGCTATCCCGTGATGATCAAGGCCTCTGCCGGCGGCGGCGGCAAGGGCATGCGCATTGCGCATTCCAAGGGCGAGGTCGCCGAAGGTTTTAACCTCGCAAAGGCCGAGGCCAAGGCCTCGTTCGGCGATGATCGCGTGTTCGTCGAAAAATTCATCGTCGATCCCCGCCACATCGAAATCCAGGTGCTCGGCGACAAGCACGGCAATGTCATCTATCTCGGCGAGCGCGAATGCTCGATCCAGCGCCGTAATCAGAAGGTCATCGAGGAGGCGCCGTCGCCGCTGCTCGACGAGACCACCCGGCGCAAGATGGGAGAGCAGGCGGTCGCGCTTGCAAAGGCCGTGAAATATGATTCCGCCGGCACGGTCGAGTTCGTGGCCGGCCAGGACAAGAGCTTCTATTTCCTGGAGATGAACACCCGACTGCAGGTCGAGCATCCCGTGACCGAGCTCGTCACCGGCATCGACCTGGTCGAGCAGATGATCCGGGTCGCCGCGGGCGAGGAGCTGAAGCTTGCGCAGAAGGACATCGCGCTCATCGGCTGGGCGGTGGAATCGCGCGTCTATGCCGAGGATCCGTTCCGCAACTTCCTGCCCTCGATCGGACGGCTCGTGAAGTACCGGCCGCCGGCCGAGAGCAAGGCGAACGGCATCACGGTGCGCAATGACACTGGCGTGCAGGAGGGCGGCGAGATCTCGATCTACTACGATCCGATGATCGCCAAGCTCGTCACGCATGCGCCCTCGCGCGCCGCTGCGATCGAGGCACAGTCGACCGCGCTCGATGCGTTCTATGTCGATGGCATCCGCCACAACATTCCCTTCCTCTCGGCGCTGATGAACCATCCGCGCTGGCGCGAGGGACAGCTCTCCACCGGCTTCATCGCGGAAGAGTTTCCGCGCGGCTTCTCGGCGCGCCGGCCCGAAGGCGAGATCGCGCGCCGGCTGGCGGCCGTGGGTGCCGCCATCGACCATGTGCTGGGTGAGCGCAAGCGGCAGATTTCCGGCCAGATGATCGGCCGCCCGGTGCGCCGCCAGGGCCGCCGCGCGGTCTGGCTCGATCGCGACGAGATCATCCTCGACATCGCCCGCGAGGACGACGCAATCGCGGTGCGCTTTGTCACGGACGGCGTCGCGGGCAATCCGCATCGTCTGGTCTCCTCCTGGAAGCCCGGCGATCCCGTCTGGGAGGGCACCGTCGACGGCTCCTTGATCGCCGTACAAGCGCGGCCGATTTCGAACGGGGTGCGGCTGGCGCATCAGGGCGTCGAGGTGCCCGTGTACGTCTTCACCGAGGCGGAAGCGGCCTCCGCCCGCCTGATGCCGGTCGTGACCGCAGCCGACACCGGCAAGAAGCTGCTCTGTCCGATGCCGGGGCTCGTGGTGTCGATCGCGGTCGCCGAAGGGCAGGAGGTCAAGGCCGGCGAAACGCTCGCGGTGATCGAAGCCATGAAGATGCAGAACGTGCTGCGGGCCGAGCAGGACGGTACGGTGAAGAAGATTTATGCGTCACCCGGTGCCACATTGGCGGTGGATGCGTTGATCCTGGAGTTTGCGTAAGCTTGTCATTGCTTCGTCGCGTTGCTCGCAATGAAGGCCTCTGATTTACCCCGTCGTTCCGGGGCTCGCGAAGCGAGAACCCGGAACCTCGAGATTCTCAGGTGCGCAATTGCGCACCATAGTTCGGTGCTGTGCACCGCCTCGGAATGACGGAGGCTGGGAGAGAGATGATCATGACCTTCCGCCAGCGCCGCGAAACACTGCGATCGATTCTCACCAGACCATCCTGCGTCCGTCCGGCCTCCGTCTATGACGCGATCTCGATCCGCATTGCCGAGGATCTCGGCTTCGAGATGGGCATGTTCGGCGGCTCGGTCGCCTCGCTTGCGGTGCTCGGCGATCCCGACATTACGTTGATCACGCTGACCGAGCTTGCCGAGCAGATGCGGCGGATGTCGCGTGCTGGCAGCCTGCCGGTGCTGGTCGACGCCGATCACGGCTATGGCAATGCGCTCAATGTCCGCCGCACGGTGGCCGAACTCGAGGTCGCCGGCGCAGCCGGCCTCACCATCGAGGACACGCTGCTGCCGCAGGCGTTTGGGGAAGCGAAGACGCAGCTGATCCCGCTCGCCGAAGGCGTCGGAAAGATGAAGGCCGCACTCGATGCCCGCGCTGATCAGTCGCTGGTGATCATGGGCCGCACCGGTGCTGTGTCCATCACCTCGCTTGACGATGCGATCGAACGGGCGCGGGCCTATGAGGAGGCCGGCGTTGATGCGCTGTTCTTCACCGGCATCAAGAGCCGCGCCGAGCTCGAGGCGATCTCGGCCGCGACACGCCTGCCGATCGTGCTCGGCGGCGCGCCGGACGAGTTGAACGATCTTGCATATCTCGCGCAGTTGCGCGTCCGCATCGCGCTGCAGGGCCATGCGCCGATCGCCGCCGCAACCCAGGCCGTCCATGCGACGCTGAAGGCGCTGCGTCAGGGGATATCACCGAAGCAGCTACAGGGCCTCGCACCCGCCGAGTTGACCGGCCGCGTCACGCGGGACGCGGAGACGAAGGCGCGGGGCGTCGCGTTCCTGGGCTTAAAGCCATGACGCCCGCCATTCTCCTGGTCACGATCCGCGGCCGTGTGCACGGGGTCGGCTATCGCGCCTGGGTCGAGCATCAGGCGACATTGGCGCGCCTCGATGGCTGGGTCCGCAATCGCCGCGACGGCAGTGTCGAGGCTTTGTTCGCAGGCCCGGCGCGCACGGTGGCCGAACTCGTCGCACTTTGTCGCCACGGACCCGCGGCGGCGCGCGTCACGGAGGTGCTCACCGAGCCCGCAGACGCGGACCAGCTCAGTCTGCGCTATCAAGGTGAACGCTTCTCGGTGCTGCCGACGATGTGAATCACCGCCGCAGCGTCGCGATGGCCTTGCTCAGCTGGTGGATCTCGTAGGGCTTGCGCAGGATGGGAAAATCGCCGCGCACGCCGGCGGCCGCGTCACTATAGCCGGTCGCGAGCAGCACGGGCAGGTCGGGACGGATTTCCCGCAAGCGCCGCGCCAGCCCGAGCCCATCGAGCTTTCCTGGCATCACGATGTCGGAGAACACGAGGTCGACGTCTTTGCACTGGATTTCGCGCAGCGCGGCTTCCGCGTCCGCGACGCAGCGGACGTTGAAGCCGAGCTGTTCGAGCAGATTGCGGCTGACGGAGGCGACGTCCGGGTTGTCCTCGACCAGCAGCACCGTGCCGCTGCCGCCGAGTTCGAGCGTCTCCTCCGCTTCGGGCGGTGGGCCGGACTGCTGGCGCGGCAACAGGATCGTCACCGTGGTGCCTTTGCCGAGCTCGCTGTCGACCGCGACGGTGCCGCCGGCTTGGTGGGCGAAGCCGTGCACCTGCGACAACCCGAGCCCCGTGCCCTTGCCGACCGGCTTGGTGGTGAAGAACGGATCGAAGATCTTGCCCAGGATGTCGGGCGCGATGCCCAACCCCGTGTCGCTGACGCTGATCGCGACAAAATCGCCGGAATTGGTCTCGCCCTGGAGCTTGCGGTTGTGTGCGGAGATGGTGATCGTGCCGCCGCTCGGCATCGCATCGCGCGCGTTGATCACGAGATTGACCAGCGCGGTCTCGAACTCTCCGATGTCGATCACCACAGGCCAGGTGTCGCGCGGCACTTCGAAGGCGAGCCGCACGGCGCTGCCGACGCCGGTGTCGAGCACCTGGCGGATCGCGTCGATCCGCTCACCGACATTGATCGGCTCGGGATTGAGGCTCTGCCGGCGAGAAAATGTCAGGAGCTGGGAGGTGAGGGCGGCGCCGCGCCGGGTCGCGTTCTCGATGGCGGCGACTGCGCGCTGCAGCTTCGGGTCGTCGCCGGCGCCGCGCCTGAGCGTATGCAGGCTGCCGCTGATGATCATCAGGAGATTGTTGAAGTCGTGGGCGACGCCTCCGGTGAGCTGCCCGAGCGCGTCGAGCTTCTGCGCCTCTGCGAGCTGCTTCTGCATCTGCTCGAGCTTGAGCTGGGCGTCGCGCCGCTCGGTGATGTCGCGGGTGATCTTGGCATAGCCGATGAGACGGCCGTCCTCGTAGATCGGGTCGATGACGACGCTCGCCCAGAAGAACGTGCCGTCCTTGCGGACGCGCCAGCCTTCCTCCTCGTAGCGGCCTTGTTCCCGCGCGATGCGCAGCGCGCGCGATGGCTTGCCGTTGGCGCGATCGGTCTCGGTGTAGAAGCGGGAAAAATGCTGGCCGACGATCTCGTCAGGCGAGTAGCCCTTGATGCGCTGGCCGCCGACATTCCAGCTGGTGATGACGCCGGTGGGGTCGAGCATATACAGTGCGTAATCCGCAACACCCTCGACCAAAAGGCGGAAACTGCGTTCGCTCTCGAACAAGTCCCTCTGTTGCTTTATATTTTGGACCATCAGGACCCCGCCTTAAGGCTGGCAAACGCGCAAGATCGGATTTGGTTCCGACCCGTTTCGAAGTTCCCGCAAATTGGATTTCAAGCGTGCCTTGCCTGCAGCCAGCGCCGCAGCGCGACCATGGCCCAGATTGCCTCCACAAGCCCAAACGGCCAAGCCCCCTGCAGAAAGCCATAGGCCGAGCCGAGCAGGCAGGCGCCAGCGAAAGCAAGGACGTACCAGGGGCTCCTGGCTTCCAGAGCGTAAGTGATAAGCATCAGGGTGACGGCGAACAGGCCGAACAGGGTCAGGGCATCCATTGCAGTCTCGTTCGTGCATTTTCTTCAGGCGGCTGTCGCTCCGCCTTCACTTTGCCTTGGCGACGCTGCGGAAGGTCGCCGCCAGCGTGCGGAGCGCGGCAAGCTTTGCGGGCGGCGAGTTGTTGGGCCCGCTGCATCACGAGAGCTATGCCCATGTCGATGAGGTCAAGGGCGATAGGGCTTCGGCGGTCTGAGCCAGGAGCGCCGCTATATCGCGGGCAAGCTCGAGGTCGCGCCGGAGAAGGCTGCGGCATAGGCCTCAGGCCGTTGCCTCCGGCAGGCGGGCCTGCGTCGGCCCAAAGATCTCCTCGAATGCCTGCCGGAGCGCGATGTCGACATCCATCATGGTCACGGGGTGGCCGAGGTCGACCAGCGACGTGACCCCGTAGCGCGGGTCGACCACCCCGCAGGGCACGATGGCGGAGAAATGCGAAAGCTCCGGCTCGACATTGAGCGCGATGCCGTGGAACGACACCCAGCGCTTCAGCCGCACGCCGATGGCGGCGATCTTGTCCTCGTAGCCGTCACCCTTGTCGGGTCGTTTCACCCAGACCCCGACCCTGTCCTCGCGCCGCTCGCCGCGCACATTGAAGGCGGCCAGTGTGCGGATGATCCATTGCTCGAGGCTTGCGACATAGGCCCGCACATCCGGCCGCCGCCGCTTCAGGTCCAGCATCACATAGGCCACCCGCTGGCCGGGGCCATGATAGGTGACCTGGCCGCCGCGCCCGGTGGCAAACAGGGGGAAACGGGCTTCCAACAGGTCCGCCGTCTTGCCCGAGGTGCCCGAGGTGTAGAGCGGGGGGTGCTCCAGCAGCCAGACCAGCTCCGGCGCCTCACCGGCCACGATCGCTGCAGCGCGCGCTTCCATGGCTGCGACCGCCTCCAGGTAGGGGACCAGCGAGTCGGAGATCCGCCACTCGACCACATTGCCCGACGGCCCCGAAAAGAGCGTCAGATCCAGGTTTTCGCGGCCATTAACCATTGAATAACCATAACGTGGTGAAGTTCGTGCCAGTTCAGTCATCTAGTTGCGGTGCGGCGGCTCAAACAGTGACAACCCTCGATAAAGTTACCGTCGATCTGATGGTGGTCCTGGGGACCTCGACGATGCCCATCCATCAGGTCTTGCGGCTCTCCCGCGGCGCCATCATCGAGTTGGACGCGACTGAAGCCGACGAGGTCAAGGTCCTCGCCAATAACCTGCCGATCGCCTCCGGTGTCGTGCTGGTCGACCGCAACCGCATCGCGGTCGAGGTCAAGCAGATGCTGCCGAAATCGCCGGGAACAAGGTGAGACCCGGCCGAGGCTTCCGCCAGCTGGCAAAAGTGGCGGAAAACCTTGGATTCGGGCGTGCTTCAGGTCTTGTCGCCCCCTGATCCCTCTGTTACATCGGCGCCGTTGATCCGGCGTCCCTCGCCGGTCTATCCCAAGCGCGCTCGTGGCGGAACTGGTAGACGCGCTGCCTTGAGGTGGCAGTGAGTAAAATCGTGGGGGTTCGAGTCCCTCCGAGCGCACCATAAACCCACGTTTGTCTTTGATTTCCTTAAGATTTTTTCCGAATGTTACCCGGGAATGTTACCACTCCGTTCGCGGTTGGCGTTCCCACGTTGTTCGCCTCCGGCACACCCATGAAATCATCCAGTGACTGGCTCTGATCGAACGCCACGATCTTCTCCATGCCGCTGATTCCGAGCTTCTCGCGGTTCGCCTGCGCGATGTAATGCGCGGGCATTTTGGGATCGGTCCAGCCGAACATCGCCATCATCTGGCTCTCGGTGCAGTCCGCGTAAGCGGCGACCTCAGCGCGTGCCTTGCGCACCCCATGGCAGCTCTTCTTAGGCTCGTTGACGCCGGCGAGCACCGCGTACTTTTTGAACTTCATTGCCCACGCCTTCTTGTTCATCGGCAGCACGCGGCCTCTCAACTTCTTGCCGGTGAAGACCTCGGCGCCGATGATGCCGGCCGTCCGCGCCGCACGCAGGCTTTCCGCAAACTCCGGGTGCACGGGAACCGTGACGGTGGTGTTGCCACGGCTCTTCTCGGTCGTGATCTGCACGGCCATTTTCCGCACGATCTGGCGGAGATGCGGCGGCCCGAAGCGGTGTGCGTCGCCGAGCCGCAGAAAAGTGTAGTGGAGGATGTCGAACATCAGTCGCGCCTCAGTGCCGAGCGGCCATTTCGCCCGGTACATCGCCATATCTTCCTCGGTCCAGGGCACGAACCCGCCACTCTCGCGTGATGCCTTCGCCTTGCCGGAGCGAACGCCGATGGTCGGATCGTCGTCCTCGTTAAGGTGGCCCTCGTCGATCATCCAGCGGATCATCCCGCGGAGAGCCGACAGCAGGTTGCCGGCCTGGGATGGCGTGCGCGCCTTCATTTCCGCCTTGACCACCTTGCGCGTCAGCACCGCGAACGGCTTCTCTCCATTCTCGGGTAACAGGCTCTCGATCAATCCGGTGCGCTGCAGCCGCGTCGTGTCGGCCAGGCCCCCCTGGCCGACACTGAGGTCTCCGAGCCAGTGATCGCTGTGCTTGTAGCCGTTCCAGTACCATCGCAGGCTGCCGGGTTGCGCCGGCGTTATTGTCAGAGCAGGGCGCTCCTCGCTGCGCTGCTTTTGCGCATTGATGTAGTCGCCCTCGTTGCCATAGAGCGTGATCTGCGCGGCAATTGCCGCATCAACCTCAGTGTCAAAATCTGCCGTCCCGAACTCGGCTTTGATCCGGATCTTCGGCAGCTTGTTGCGCAATTGCACGTAGTAGCGCAATTGACCGCGCTGACTGACGTCGACGTACAGATAGCGGCGCTCGGGCTGGTCCGGCTTCACCGTACCTTTGACGCGACGCATGCGCAGCACCCCTCCGAGCGTTGCAACGGCGGCCTCATAGGCGGCGTCGAACGCTGGCGTTCCGTATTCCTCACTGATCCCGATCCTGCGGCCTTTGCGGCTGACTTTCACGTACCACCGCAGCGAGCCGGACTCGGAATAGTTGAAATAGAGATACATTCGCCGATCCCCGGGCGCGCGAGGATCGTGTTTTTCGGGCTCAAGCATTGGCGTTCTCCGCGGACCAATGCTTCGAGTCTAACGATGCGGTGACTCCGCATCAATTGCGTACGGTGCGTTTCACCCGCTTTCGGTGCGTTTCAGGAAACGCTGCAACGCTTCGGACGGCGTCCATTCCTGATCGTGACCATTTGTGGGCTTGATCGGCGCCGCGCCTGCCACCAAGACGATCCGAAGAACGCCCTCTCCATCGACTGTGACTTCGCCTGCGCCGGCTGCCTTGGCTGCCCGGATCGCGCGGGCAATATCTGCTTGTGTGACCTTGGCCGGGCGCCGCGGCATTGTCTTGCTCCCATCTTCACGTGAATTCATCCTGCCCGAGCCGCGCGCTTCAAACCTACTTTAGACACTTCGCGCTGGTCGTAACTGGAGGCCGCTCCGGTGGAGCGGAATCCTCAGGTATGGAAAACGAAGAAAGCCGCAGACGAAAGAGTAACAAACTCTCCGTCGGGCATCCGGCTAGATTAGCGTCGAAATCGGAGGGGTAACTGAGGCTCATCAATGGGCGATCCGGTCCGCTCCGGCGCTGCGATACGCCAACCTTTAGAGCAGGAGGAGCCTTCTGCGTCTGGTCGGGGCAGAGAGATCAGACCGCCGTGCATCGAGCTTCCAGCCACAGTGGTGTCGCGGTCGACCGGAGGGCGCGGTGCCTTTGAGCCAGTGCTCTCCTGTGAGCCGCTTAGGCCCGCGTCCATATCGTCCTTTTGCTGGCGGATCAAGCGCCATAATACGCTCGCTGCACTCGCCGACCTTTGCCCGCAATGGCTTATTCGCGATCTTCTTCCCCTGCCGCCAAACGGCGGCATTCCTCGCGAGGCAACAAGATCGCTCAGCCGGCCATCCTCCGCTAACGCTGCGGGCCAGCGGCTGCGGGCCGGTCGTTGCGGCGCTTAGAGATCGCCATCAAGGCCGCGATGGTCGCGGGCTTGGGAACAGCAACAGGAGATCCCCATGGCTCAGATTGGTACCTTCACCCGCGCCGAAGACGACTCGTACGCCGGCACCATCAAGACACTCTCGCTCAATATCAAGGCGCGCTTCCTTCCGGCCGAACTCTCCGAGAACGAGAAGGCTCCTAACCTGCGCGTGATGGCTGGCAACGTCGAGATAGGCGCCGCGTGGCAGCGGACTTCCAAGGACAACACCGTGTATCACTCGGTCAAGCTCGACGACCCGTCCTTCCCGGCGCCGATCTACGCCAACCTCGTGGCGGTCGATGAAGGTTACGCGCTGGTCTGGTCGCGCTGACGCCTTGCGGCGCCTCGCTTTCCGCGAGGCGCCGCGGCTCTTCGCTCATGCGAGCGGGGAGCATGGTCTCGCTCTCAGGCCATCGCGGCGAAATAGTCAGCGAGAGCCCGCACGCGTCGTATGAATGCCAGCGGCAAGGAGGAGGACCACCGCCATAGGATCGAGGACGGCGACTAGCGCCAGAGTGAGCAGACGGACCGTTCGCTCGCGGTCAGTAGCCGGCGCACCGGTCAGCTCAGCGAGATATCGCAGCGGCCCGACGTCCGCCTCGGCGCGCCGGCGCTGGGCGTCAATTTTGGCTTTCTCTATCTTTAGGCTGGCGAGGGCTTGTGCCTCGTGCTGGCGCTCCGCGACGATGTCGGCACGATCGCGGCGCTTCTGGTCAGCAATCGTCATTGCGCCAACGGGTCGGCCAAGCCGTGTCGATTGCTCGATGGCGGCATCGATCTGGGCGATACGCCGATCGAGGTCGGCGACGGTCTGGTCCTGAATAGCTAGACGAGCGTCGATATCGGCGGCTCTGTCTGCAAGTGCCAGATCGACGGCCATCATATGTTCGAGGTGGGCGCGCGTGAGGAAACCGAAGACCCCGACCGCGTTCAGCCCCATCAACACGCCGATCATCGCAACGAGAACCAGGCGCAGAAGCGGCGGCGCCGAGTTCCAATGTTCGGTCAGCCACGCCGCTGCGACGAGCTTCCCGGCTTCCAGCGCGGCGCCCATAGTGATGACGGGCCAGAACGCGCCGGCAAAGATTGCGGTGAGGCCATCAATCGAAAAGGCCGCCGATACGCAAGCAAGCGCCAGCGCCACGATGAATGCGGCGAGCTTGACCGGCATGATGGAACGCCGCATTAGCGCAGTCGCAGGA
>DASREP010000108.1:0-85678 GCA_035652015.1 Bradyrhizobium sp.
CCGGCGAGCGGACGGGGTCAAGGCCGTCAGCCGCCGAAGGCGGTGGCGCGTCCAGCGCCAGCCTTGAGGCCGGCCGCTCGGCGGTCTACTTCAACACAGTTGCTCCTCGGTGAACCCTCTCGTTTGCCACCGTCGTCCGCGTGATGCGAAAGCATCACCCGCGAACTTGACGCCAGAGCTTTGGGGCGCCAGGACCACACGATTTCGCCGTCCGCGTTGGCGCCGCTCGTCAAGTACAGCGCCCTCACGTCCACCGCATCCCCGCCTCACGTGTCGTGACGACCGCGATACGCCCCTCTGCAACGAGGCAGGATGACAACATCATACGATTGATTCTGCATTCCGGAAAACAGAATTATTTTTGCACACAAGGATTGACAGGTTTTTGCAACCGCCGCCCGACGGGCAAATCACCGTCGCATTCGCCATCTAGAATGGACAGCAGCGAAGCTCTTCGCGTTCGCGTATCGGCAACGACCGGCCCCCACCGGGCGGACAACACGCCTTCGCCGCGCGAAGCTTTCGTCACACGCACTTGGGAACTTGTGATGTTCGATTGGATCAGGAGACGTTTCAACGCCGCAACCGACCCCTTCGAGCAGTTCGTCGGCGAATTCGTCGCGGAGTGCCGGCGAAAGAACATGTTGCCCAAGAGCTATGATGCGAATGCGCGCACGTTCCTGTTTGTCCGCGACGACGGCGTCGACATGACCGTTCAGATGCACAACGCTTTTCGCGAATGGCTGTCACGGGATCAGCCGGGGCGCGCCGAACTGATTGTGCGCTTCGTGCAATCAGTGGCGGAGGTCCGCTCTAACGGCGTGATCTCCCCCGAAAAGCTGCCGGGCGAACTGATGCCGGGCGTCCGCTCGCATGCCCAGATCAGCGATCTGATGATTCATAGCTGGATCTCTGGAGCCGCTATGGACGACAGCTGTGCCACCGCGTTTCAGCCACTGGCCGGCGATCTCGTCGCCTGTGCCTTGCGCGATCAGTCCCACAGCATGTCGCAAATGACCCGCGCCCACTTGGCAAAGGCCAGCCTTTCAATCGACGATGCCATGCAACATGCCATGGCCAATTTCCGCGGCAAGCTGCCCTCTCCCGCCTTCCAATCCCTCGGCGACGGGCTGTTCGGCAGCAACAATCTCGAAGACTATCAATCCGCGCTGCTGCTGCTTGTGCCGGGCCAGGATTACCAGCTGCCCGCGATCGATGGCGCACCGGTCGCGGTCGTGCCGGGCCGAAACGTGTTCTACCTGACAGGAGCCGCGAACCGGCCCGGACTTGCGAGGTTACTGGACCTGGCAGGCCGAGCGTCGGAGCAAGCGCATTTTTGCTCGTCATCCCTTCTGCAATGGAATGGCCAGCACTGGACCGAGATCGGCAGCCTTGGCGACGAGGCCCTTGATCTGCGCCGGCGGGAGATCACCCAACATCAGCTAGCGGCCGACTACAACGCGCAGAAGCAACTGCTCGATGAGTGTCACCAGAAGCGAGGTCAGGACATTTTCGTTGCCAGCCTGATGCTGTTTCGAGCGAGGAATTCATCCGAGACCATCAGTGTCGCGACCGTGGCGTCTGGCGTGACAGGCACGCTTGTGCCGCAAGCCGAGCGGCTCGCTTTCATGCGGCAGATCATCGACCCATCGACCGGCCGCGCACAACAAAAGCCCGCTGATACGGCCCAGGTTGCATGGTCTTCGGCCATGAACATTGTCGGTCATTTGTTTGAACCGGTGCCATATCTGTATCCACCTCGCCTCAGGGCGCTCGGATTTCCGGACGCCGATGAGTGGACAAAACTGAAGGCGGCGAGCCTGATGTAAAGATTGTCACCTGGCCACCCCGCGATGCAGCACTAGCCCGCATCGACGAGGCGAAGTGGGTGACGATCTTTTCCGGATATCGCTTCGCTCATCCGGGCCACGTGTCATCGCCTCTTTACACCGCGTCCTCTTCCACGCCCGCTTCGTGCGGTGTGAACTGGTAGACCGAGCTGCAGAACTCGCAGGTGACGACCACCTTGCCGTCCTGCACCATCTCGGCGCGGTCCTTGGCTTCGAAGCTTTTCAGCATCGAGGCGACGGCGTCGCGCGAGCAGGAACATTTGGCCTGCAGCTTCTGCGGCGCGAACACGCGGACGCCGCGTTCGTGAAACAGGCGGTATAGGAGCCGCTCGCCGGAGAGATCGGGATCGATCAGTTCGACGTCCTCGACGGTCGCCATCAGGGACTGACCCTCGACCCAGGCGTCGTCTTCCTTGACCTCATGCACCGCCGTGCCCTCGGGCGCATCCCCCGGATGCAAGTCGGCCTGCCGCGCGCGCTCCGGCGCCTTGGGCAGGAACTGCATCAGCAAGCCGCCGGCGCGCCAGCGATGAGTCGCCTTGCCCTCGCCGCCGCGCCACTCCTCGCCGACCGCAAGGCGCACGCGAGTCGGGATCTGCTCGGAGCGCAGGAAATATTCATGCGCGGCCTCTTCGAGCCCGCCGCCATGCAGCGCGACCAGGCCCTGATAACGACTCATGTCCGGTCCCTGGTCGATGGTCATGGCGAGATGGCCCTTGCCGAGCAGCGCAGCGGAATCCGCGCCCGGCGTGAGCCTGCCCGCATCGAAGCGCGCATAGGCCCGCAGGCGGTCCGGCGCCTGGAAGTCGACCACCATGAACGACACGGGACCGTCGGTCTGGGTCTGCAGGATGAAGCGGCCGTCGAATTTCAGCGACGAGCCGAGCAGCGTCGTCAGCACGATGGCTTCGCCGAGCAGCTTGCCTACGGCTGCGGGATAATCGTGCTTGGTGAGAATGTCATCGAGCGCAGGCCCAAGCCGCGTCAGCCGTCCGCGCAGGTCGAGCGCGTCCACCTCGAAGGGCAGGACCGCGTCATCGACGGGAACGGACGACGGCGCCCGGATCGGGCTTGCGGTGCTTTTGATGTCGGGGGATGGTGCGGTCATGGCGGCTTAGATGGGGTCGGAACGGGTGAAGGGGAAGGGGGCGGCGGCTACGATGGTCGTTGTCGTCCCGGCGAAAGCCGGGACCCATAACCACAGGATTTTGTTGTCACGCTCAGCACGCTCCCCGCGTCATTGCGAGAAGCGCAAGCGACGAAGCAATCCAGAGTCGTTTGCGTGGCACTGGACTGCTTCGCTTCGCTCGCAATGACGGGGCTGCTACTCTGCCCCCAAACGACTGCCTGTGGTTATGGGTCCCGGCTTTCGCCGGGATGACAGCGTTGTGCGGCGCTACACCGCGTCAAAGCACCACGCGAGTATGCCCTTTTGCGCGTGGAGGCGGTTCTCGGCTTCGTCAAACACGACCGATTGCGGGCCGTCGATCACCTCGTCGGTGACTTCCTCGCCGCGATGGGCGGGCAGGCAATGCATGAAGATCGCGTCGGGCTTGGCGAGCGACATCAGCTGCGCATTGACCTGGTAGGGCTTGAGCAGATTGTGACGGTGCTCGCCGTCCTTGTCGCCCATTGAGACCCAGGTGTCGGTGACGACGCAATCGGCGCCCTTCACCGCGGCCTCCGGATCGTTGCCGAGCATGATCGGCGCGTTGTTCTGCTTGATCCAGTCGCGCATCGCCTTGTTCGGCGCGAGCTCCGGCGGGGTCGCGACATTCAGATTGAACTTGAAGCGCTCGGCAGCGTGGGCCCAGGACGCCAGCACATTGTTGTCGTCGCCGGTCCAGGCCACCGTCTTGCCCGCGATCGGACCACGATGCTCCTCGAAGGTCATGAGGTCCGCCATCACCTGGCAGGGATGCGAACGCCGGGTCAGCCCGTTGATGACGGGCACGGTCGCATGCGCGGCAAGCTCGAGCAGCGCATCATGGTTGAGGATGCGGATCATGATGGCGTCGACATAGCGCGACAGCACGCGCGCAGTGTCGGCGATGGTCTCGCCGCGGCCGAGCTGCATCTCCGCGCCCGTCAGCATGATCGCTTCGCCGCCGAGCTGACGCATGCCGACATCGAAGGAGACGCGGGTGCGGGTCGAGGGCCGCTCGAAGATCATGGCGAGCGCCTTGCCCTCGAGCGGCTTTTTTGCCGGCTCGCCGGCCTGCAGCTTGGCGGCTTTCAGCTTCGCCTTCATGGCGCTGCTGGCATCCAAAATGCTCCGCAGATCCGATAGCGGAACGCTGTTGATATCCAGGAAGTGCCGCGGCTTGCTCATAGGCTTGCCGCCCGCTTGGCTGAACTGGCCTCGATCGCGGCGCAGGCGCGTTCGAGCATGGCAATCGACTGGTCGATCTCGGCTTCGCTGACGATCAATGGCGCGAGGAAGCGCACCACATTGTCGCCTGCCCCGACCGTGAGCAGCTTCTCCGCACGCAACGCAGCCACGAGATCGGTCGACGGCACCACCGCCTTGACGCCGACCAGCAGCCCTTCGCCGCGCACTTCGGAGACGACGTTCGGATGGCGGTCGATCACCGAGGCGAGCTTCTGCTTGAGCAGCAGTGACATCTTCTGCACATGATCGAAAAAGCCGGGCTTGAGCATGACGTCGAGCACCGCGCTCGCAGCAGCGACCGCAAGCGGATTGCCTCCGAAGGTCGAGCCATGCGTGCCCGGCGTCATGCCAGCCGCGGCATCGGCCGTTGCGAGCACAGCACCAATCGGAAATCCGCCGCCGAGCGCCTTGGCAAGCGACATCACGTCGGGCGTGACGCCGAGGCGCTTGTAGGCAAACAGCTCGCCGGTGCGGCCCATGCCGGTCTGCACCTCGTCGAAGGCGAGCAGAAGGCCGTGCTCGTCGCAGAGTTCGCGCAACGCCCTGAAGAACGCTGGCGGCGCGCTACGTACACCGCCTTCGCCCTGGATCGGCTCAATCAGGATGCCGGCAGTGTGCGGACCGATCGCCTTCTTCACCGCCTCGATGTCGCCATGCGGCACCTGGTCGAAGCCGTCCATCGGCGGACCGAAGCCATCGAGGTATTTGGCCGAGCCGGTCGCGGCGAGCGTCGCCAGCGTGCGGCCGTGGAAGGCGCCTTCGAAGGTGATGATGCGGTAGCGTTCGGGATGGCCCTTGGCGGCATGATGCTTGCGCGTCACCTTGATCACGCCTTCCATCGCCTCCGCGCCGGAATTGCAGAAGAAGACGTAGTCGGCAAAGCTCTGCTCGCACAGCCGGGCGGCGAGCTTTTCGCCGTCGGGGCTCCTGAACAGGTTCGACATGTGCCAGAGCTTGGTCGCCTGCTCCTGCAGCGCCTTGACGAGATGCGGATGGGCATGGCCCAGCGCGTTCACCGCGACGCCCGAGGTGAAATCGAGATAGCGCTCGCCATTCGTCGAGATCAGCCAGGCGCCCTCGCCGCGCTCAAAGGCGAGATCGGCCCTGGCGAAAACGGGAAGCAGGTGCGACGCGGCGCTGTTGGTCATGACGGTCACTCTGACGATTGGGCAAGCGTTCGGCGGGCGTTCGCTTGGTTTGATGTGTTTGGACCGGCCGCGATGCGCGCTTGAACAATGGTCGCATCAACGACCGAACCGGAAAACAAACGTGCCGCCTTTTCAGGGCGGCACGTACTTGCGCATTTTAAGCGCACGGCAAGGCCTGTCAACATGCCCGGAAGCGCCGAAAGCAAGCCAAAACCGACCCGTACGATACCGGTGGGACACAACAGGAATCCCGCATGGCACAAGGGTTTCTGAACATCGCGCGCCGTGCGGAACATGTGGAATGCGGCTGCGGACTCTTGCGCGGGAGTCACGGCATATTGTAGCGTCCTTTTCGTCGGATACGACATCTCGTGCGGCAGTTTTGATCCCTTAAGTCTTGTTGTCGGGCGTACACGTCCGGGCGCGCTCATCGCTCCCGGCGAGCCTTAAGGGATTCTGACCGCAAGGGTTTTTGGGATTTGGCATCGCAGCGCAGCCTGAACGGCGGGCCGGCGCGAGGCGGAGGGATAGAGTCGATGACGGTATTGACTTGGTCAGACGAGCGCGTCGAGCAGTTGAAAAAGCTCTGGGAGTCCGGCCTTTCGGCCAGCCAGATTGCTGCAGAGCTGGGAAATGTGACGCGCAACGCCGTGATCGGGAAGGTGCATCGGTTGGGCCTGTCGGGCCGCGCCAAGAGCCCGGCCGCGGCCGCGCCGCGCCAGCGCAAGCCGCGGCCCGCACAGCACATGATGCGGGTGTCGCGCCCGGTGTCGCGCGGCAACACCGCGCTCGCGCATGCATTCGAGGTCGAGGTCGAGCCGGATCCGATCGCCTACGACAATGTGGTGCCGATGAGCCAGCGGTTGTCGCTGCTCGAGCTCAACGAGGCCACCTGCCACTGGCCGGTCGGCGATCCCGCGAGTCCCGACTTCTTCTTCTGCGGCGGCAAGGCCCTTTCCGGCCTGCCCTATTGCGTGCAGCACTCGCGGATTGCCTACCAGCCGGCGGCGGACCGCAGGCGCCAGCCGAACAAGACGACGCGGTAGGGTTTTTCGCGAAAACATTCGGCGTCGCCCCGGCGAAAGCCGGGGCCCATAACCCCAGGCCTTCGTTTGGCGAAGGTCGTCAGCCACCGAAACTCACGGATAGCTTCCGCGGTGTGGGTCCCGGCCTTCGCCGGGACGACACCGAGACTTTAGTTGGGCCTCGCCAAGACGCGCGCTTCCCCTACGACTCCGCCTTCGCGAACCTGTCGTCGAGCGCATAGCCGGCGCCGCGGACGGTGCGGATCGGGTCCTGCTCGCGGCCGGGGTTGAGCAGTTTGCGCAGGCGGCCGATGTGGACGTCGACGGTGCGCTCATCGATATAGATGTCGCGGCCCCAGACGCTGTCGAGCAGTTGCTCGCGCGAGAACACCCGGCCCGGATGCTCCAGGAAGAACTCGAGCAGGCGATATTCGGTCGGGCCGAGATCGATGGGACGGCCCGAACGGGCCACGCGGCGCTTCTCGCGGTCGAGCTCGATGTCGCCATAGGCCAGCACGGTGGCGAGCCGCTCGGGGCTCGCGCGGCGCAGCAGACCCTTCACACGCGCCAGCAACTCGGGAACCGAGAACGGCTTGACGATGTAATCGTCGGCGCCGGTCGCCAGGCCCCGCACCCGCTCGCTCTCCTCGCCGCGTGCGGTGAGCATGATGATCGGCAGCTGCTTGGTCTCGGGTCGCGCCCGCAGGCGCCGGCACAGCTCGATGCCGGACAGGCCCGGCAGCATCCAGTCCAGCACGATCAGATCGGGAACCCGCTCCTTGAGCCGTGTATCGGCGTCGTCGCCGCGCGCGACCGTCTCGACCTCATAGCCTTCGGCTTCGAGGTTGTAGCGCAGCAGCGTGGTCAGGGCTTCTTCGTCTTCCACCACCAGAATGCGCGCACTCATGGGCTGGTCTTCTCCATTGCTTGGGCGAGATCCGCGTCGATGCGTTCAAGCTCTAGTTGCCGGGGACCGTCGTGGCAAAAGCCGTCGTGTCGCCCTTCGGGCGCCTGTCCTGAATTTGTTGGCCTTCGATCATGTAGAACACGGTTTCCGCGATGTTGGTGGCGTGGTCGCCGATCCGCTCGATGTTCTTGGCGCAGAACATCAGGTGGATGCAGAACGAGATGTTGCGCGGGTCTTCCATCATGTAGGTCAGGAGCTCGCGGAACAGCGAGGTGCAGATGGCGTCGACTTCCTCGTCGCCCTTCCACACCGTCATCGCCGCCGGTAGATCGTGCGCGGCATAGGCGTCAAGCACGGTCTTGACCTGCTGCTGCACCAGGTCGGTCATGTGCTCCAGGCCGCGGATCAGCTTCAAGGGATGGAAATCGCTTTCCAGGGCCGCGACCCGCTTGCCCATGTTCTTGGCGAGATCGCCGATCCGCTCCAGATCGATGGCAACCCGCATCGCGCCGACGATCTCGCGCAAATCCACCGCCATCGGCTGGCGGCGGGCAATGGTCGTCACGGCGCGCTCCTCGATGATGCGCTGCATGTTGTCGATCTCGAGGTCGGCCGCGACCACGCGCTGGCCGAGCGGCACGTCATGACGGACCAGCGCATCGACGGACTCGACGATCATGCGCTCGGCAAGGCCGCCCATTTCGGCGACCAGCCGGGTGAGCTCGGTGAGGTCGGTGTCGAAGGCCTTGGCGGTATGTTCGGAAGCCATTCTCTCTCTCCTCAGCCGAACCGGCCGGTGATGTAATCCTGGGTGCGGCGATCGCCAGGCGAGGTGAAGATCTTGCTGGTGTCGTCGAACTCGATCAGCTCGCCGAGATACATGAAGGCGGTCTTGTCGGAGACGCGCGCCGCCTGCTGCATGTTATGGGTGACGATGGCGATGGTGTAGTTCTCGGACAATTCCTGGATCAGCTCCTCGACCTTGGCGGTCGAGATCGGGTCGAGTGCCGAACAGGGTTCGTCGAACAGGATCACCTCGGGCCGGACCGCGACGGTGCGTGCGATGCAGAGTCGCTGCTGCTGGCCGCCGGAGAGCGACAGGCCGGACGCGTTCAGTTTGTCCTTGACCTCGGTCCACAGCGCCCCGCCGCGCAGCGCCTTCTCGACGCGATCGTCCATCTCGGACTTCGAGATCTTCTCATAGAGGCGGATGCCGAACGCAATGTTCTCGTAGATCGTCATCGGGAACGGCGTCGGCTTCTGGAACACCATGCCGACGCGCGCGCGCAGCAAGTTGAGATCGAGCCTCGGATCGAGAATGTCGGTGTTGTCGAGCTTGAGCTCGCCTACGGCGCGCTGGCCCGGATAGAGGTCGTACATCCGGTTGAAGATGCGCAAGAGCGTCGACTTCCCGCAGCCGGACGGGCCGATGAAGGCAGTGACCCGGTTGGTGCCGAGCGTCAGGTTGATGTTCTTGAGCGCGTGGTGCTCGCCATAATAGAAGTTGAGATTGCGCGCAGTCACTTTCGGCGACGCCTCCGGCAGATGCGCGGCGCCATGGCTGGGCGAAGGCGAGACTGATACTGAAAGCTCGGTCATTTTGCGCTCCTCTCGGCGCCAAGGATGCGGGCCCCGATATTGAGGGCGAGCACGGTCAGAGTGATCAGCAGCGCGCCGCTCCAGGCCAGCTGCTTCCAATATTCGTAGGGGCTTTGCACGAAGTTGTTGATGGTCACCGGCAGGTTCGCCATCGTCTTGGTGAGGTCGAGGCTGAAGAACTGGTTCGACAGCGCGGTGAACAGAAGCGGCGCGGTTTCGCCGGCGACGCGGGCAGTCGCGAGCAGCACGCCCGTGATCAGCCCCGAGCGCGCCGCGCGGTAGGCGATCCTCTTGATCACCAGCGAGCGCGGCAGCCCGAGCGCGCTGGCCGCCTCGCGCAGGGGATTGGGTACCAGGAGCAGCATGTCTTCGGTCGTGCGCAGTACGACGGGAATGACGATCACGGCGAGCGCAAGCGCGCCGGCAATCGCGGAAAAGCCGTGCATCGGCACCACCACCGCGCCGTAGATGAACAGGCCGATGATGATCGAAGGCGCGCTGAGCAGAATGTCGTTGATGAAGCGGATCACCGAGGTCAGTCGGTCATGCCGGCCATACTCGGCAAGATAGGTGCCGGCGAACAGGCCGAGCGGCGCGCCGATGCCCACCCCGATCACCGTCATGATGACGGAGCCGACAATGGCGTTGAGCAGGCCGCCGGAGGTCCCGCCCGGCGGCGGCGTGCTCTCGGTGAAAATTTGCAAGCTGAGCCCGGCGAAGCCGTTGTAGAGCAGCGTAATCAGGATCAGCGCAAGCCAGGTGACGCCGACTGCGGCCGCCGCGAAACAAAGCGCGCGGATGATGATGTCCCAGCGCTTGCGGCGCAGGTAAATCGGATTGAGGCCAGCGCTCATGTTATCTGCACTCATGTTATTTCCCCGCCTTCTGTTCCAGGCGGAGCAGCATCAGCCGCGCAGCCGCAAGCACGAAGAAGGTCAAGACGAACAGCAGAAGGCCGAGCAGGATCAGGCCGGACTGGTGCAGGCCGTCGCTCTCGGCGAATTCGGAGGCGATCGCCGCCGAGATGGTGGTGCCCGGCGCGAAGATCGAGGAGGAGATGCGGAACGAGTTGCCGATGATGAAGGTCACCGCCATGGTCTCGCCGAGCGCGCGGCCTAGCGCCAGCATGATGCCGCCGATGACGCCGACGCGGGTATAGGGAATCACCACGTTGCGGACCACTTCCCAGGTGGTGCAGCCGACGCCGTAGGCGGCCTCCTTCAGCACCGGCGGCACAGTCTTGAACACGTCGACCGAGATTGCGGTGATGAACGGCAGCACCATGATGGCGAGGATCAGCGATGCATTGAACAGGCTGAGATATGACGGCGGACCGCCGAAGATCGCGTTCAGCACCGGAACCGAGCCGAAGGTATCGATCATGAAGGGCTGGAAGGTATAGGCCAGGAACGGCCCCAGCACGAAGAAGCCCCACATGCCGTAGATGATCGAGGGAATGCCGGCGAGCAGTTCGATGGCAATGCCGATAGGCCGGCGCAGCCATTGCGGACAGAGCTCGGTCAGGAAGATGGCGATACCGAGCCCGACGGGAATCGCGATCAGCATGGCGATGAAAGAGGTGACGAGCGTGCCGTAGATCGGGCCGAGCGCGCCCATGACCGGCGGATCGGCCTCCGGCGCCCAGCGCTGGGTCCACAGGAAGGCAACACCAAATGCCTTCATCGCCGGCCAGGCGCCGATGATCAGCGACACGATGATGCCGCCGAGGATCAAAAGCACCGAAATCGCGCTCAGGCGCGTGATCCAGTAGAAGGTGGCGTCTCCGAACCTGAAGGCGGAGAGCGCTTTCGCGCGGTCATAAGGTCCGGCGGACTCGAGCACGTCGCTCACGTCGGTTTCAACGGCCATCTCTGCCACGCCAATCCCCTAAGGTAATGGATCATGCCGGGCGGGTTTTTTTCCATCCGCTTGCGGCTTGTCGTCGTTCCCCCGCCAACGAGGGAATCCCTCCCCCGATTAACGAGGGGGAGGGACATTTGCTTTCGGCGCTAGCGCCGGAAGCTCAGCTCTTGATGTCGGACGACCAGGTCTTCTCGATCTGCTTGACCACGGCGTCGGGCATCGGGATGTAGTCGAGATCCTCGGCCATCTTGCCGCCCTTCTCGAACGAGTACTTGAAGAACTTCAGCGCATCCTGGGTCGCAGCCTTGTCGCCGTCCTTGTGGATCAGGATGAAGGTCGAGGCGACGATCGGCCAGGAGGTATCGCCGGGCTGGTCAGTCAGGATCAGGTAGTAGCCCGGCGCGTGCGCCCAGTCGGCGTTCGCGGCAGCCGCTTGGAAGCCCTCATTGGTCGGCTGCACGGCCTTGCCAGCCTTGTTGACGAGGCCCGTGTAGGTCAGCTTGTTCTGCTTGGCATAGGCGTACTCGACATAGCCGATCGAGTTCTTGGTCTGGCCGACATTGGCCGACACGCCCTCATTGCCCTTGGCGCCGACGCCCGCCGGCCACTCGACCGTGGTGCCGGAGCCGATCTTCGACTTCCAATCCGCGCTGACCTTGGCGAGGTAGTCGGTGAAGTTGAAGGTGGTGCCCGAGGCGTCCGAACGGTGCACGACGGAGATCGCAGCCGAGGGCAGATTGACCTTCGGATTGAGCTTCTTGATCGCCGGATCGTCCCACTTGGTGATCTTGGCCTGGAAGATGTCGGCTAGCGTCTGCCCGTCAAGCATGATGTCGCCGGGCTTCACGCCGTCGATATTCACCACCGGAACGATGGCACCCATGATCATCGGCCACTGGACGAGGCCGTCCTTCTCAAGCTGCTCGGACTTCAGCGGCGCATCGGTGGCACCGAAGGTCACGGTCTTGGCTTCAACCTGCTTGATGCCGGCGCCCGAACCGATCGACTGGTAGTTCACGACCCCGCCGGTCTCCTTCTTGTAGGCATCAGCCCACTTGGACAGGACCGGAAAGATGAAGCTGGAACCGGCGCCGGTGATGTCGGCGGCATAGGCCGACGTCGATGCAGCGACCAGACCGGCCGCGACAATCGCCTTGACGAAATTCATGCTGATCTCCCTTGCTGAGCGAAGCGCTGGCGTGCGCCCGAGTGCGCTCATGCCCGCCCCCTTTAGGAGCGGTCGGTACCGCTTTTACGACAATTGGATGACAGCTGGATGACAGTCCAACTTCTTGATAATACTAAAGTTTAAGCCGAAAGGGCCGTTTTGGGCTGAGGAAAACAGGCCGTGAAGGTCGCCCCGTTTTTGGGCACGCTTTCGATCAGGAGGCGGCCGCGATGCCGGTTCAAGATGTGTTTCACCAGCGATAGCCCAAGCCCGGTTCCGCCCTGTGAGCGGCTGTCGCCGACGTCCACCCGGTAGAAGCGCTCGGTCAGCCGCGGCAGGTGTTCTGGCGCGATGCCCGGGCCGAAGTCACGCACCATGACGCGGATTTCCGGCGCGCCCTCGCCGCTTGCGGCCGCGCTCAGGGACACGATCACCTTGCCGCCGGAGGCGCCATATTTGAGCGCGTTCTCGATCAGGTTCTCGAACAGGCGCATCAGTTCCTCGCGGTCGCCGGCGATTGTGACCGGCGTGTCCGGGAGGTTGATGTCGACCACCACCTGGCGCTCCCGCGCCAAGGGCTCGAGCCCGTCGGCGACCTGGCGGATGATGGGCACGAGATCGACCGTGGCGTCGGGGCGGACGTGGGCGGATAGTTCCACCCGCGACAGCGAGAGCAGATCGTCGATCAGGCGCGCCATGCGGGTGGCCTGGGCATGCATGATGGCAAGGAAGCGGTCGCGCGCCCGCGCGTCGTCCTTGGCCGGGCCCTGCAGCGTGTCGATGAAGCCGGACAGCGCCGCCAGCGGCGTGCGCAGCTCGTGGCTGGCATTGGCGACGAAATCGGCGCGCATTTCCTCGACCCGGCGCAGCGGCGTCTGGTCGTGGAAGGTCATCAGCATGCATTTTTCGGTGCCGCCGAAGGCAGTCGGAACCGGAACCGGGGTGATCATCAGCTCCATCCAGCGGTCGACCGGCACGTGGTCGAGATAAGTGGCGCGGCGCGGCTCGGTGGTGGCGATGGCCTCGCGCAGCGCCGTGATGATCTCGGGCGAGCGCAGCGCAAATTGCGCAAGCTCGTTCTTGCGCAAGGCCGGCGCAAGCTGGGCGGCGGCGGCGTTGAGATGAATGACCCGTCCGGCACGGTCGAGCAGCACCGCGGGATCGGGCATGCCGGCAACGACAGCGGCCACCGCCGCCGCCTCCACCGGATTGCCGCCGCGGACGTCCTCGCGCGAGATCGCCGTGGGATGCAGCCGCCAGGGGACGAGCGCCGCCGCCGTGATGCAGCCGAACACGACAAAGGCGCGCAGCGGCGACAATTCGTCAAAGGCAACCAGCACCGCCAGCGCCAGTCCTGCGACCAGCAGCACGATGGCGGAACGTCGCAAGCGATCCGGCCAGGGCGCGAAGAAGGAGGCCGAGGTGGGAGGCGCTTCAATAGCCATATGGGCGGCTTCTCCGTATGTATCCGCGTAAATATCCGCGGCTTGGTGCCTCTGCTGGGGGCTGCCCTGCTGCCCCTCTAGACGCCGCTATCGCCGCGCTTTCTCACATAAACCGCATCTGGCGGGCGGCCCGCCTCGAGGCCAGCTTCCAGTCCACGTGCGGCCGCCTGACGCAGGCGCTTCGACCGGGCCCCGAGGATAAGCTCGCGAAACGTCAGCAAGATTACAGATATGACAAAGGGCGAAATATAATAGAGCAGGCGGAACAGCAGCATGCCCGCCAGGAGCTCCTCGCGGTCCATCTGCCAGAGGCCGACCAGCATGGCGGCGTCGAACACACCCAGCCCCCCCGGCGAATGGCTGGCAAAGCCCAATAATGTCGCCGAGACGAAGATGACCGCGACCACGACAAAGCCGAGATTCGGCTCATCGGGAACCAGGACATACATCGCCAGCGCACAGAACGAGAGATCGACGATCCCGATCACGATCTGCAGCAGTGTCAGCGAGCCGCCCGGCAGCGTCACGCTCCATGGACCGCGGCCGACCACGCGCGGCGCCCTGGAGACCCAGACCACGTAGCCGACCAGGGCGCAAATGATCAGAAGCGCGACGCCGCGGTTCAGCCAGGGCGGCAGCTGATCGATGGAGGACGCGGCTTCCGGATGATAGGCGATGCCCAGCCCCAGCACCGCGGCATTGCCGAGCCAGAAGGTGAGACCGGCGAGAAAGCAGATCTTGGCCACATCGATCGCGTTCAGCCCCCTCGCCGAATAGATGCGATAGCGCACCGCGCCGCCGGTGAAGACGCTGGCGCCCACATTGTGGCCGATGGAATAGCTGGTGAAGGCCGCGAGCGCGTTGATGCGATAGGGGACGTGCTTGTGGCCGATCGCGCGCACCGCGAACAGATCGTAGAAGGTCAGGGTGAAATAGCCGGCAGCAACGAACAACGCCGCCTCGGCAATCTGGCGGGTCTCGGTTTCCTTGATGGCCTCGATCACCTCATCGACATCGATGCCGCGCAGCATGTGATAGAGCACATAACAGGCGATGGCGATGACCGTGACGCTGACCACAACTCCGAGCCTGTGCAGGACTTGCTTGTGGCGCAGAAACGAAATCGTTCTGCGTAGGGCTTCCAGCATCTAGACCTCGAACACGGTGGCGCGGAGCGATGAGGAGACGCGCACCGCACTTAACTCATTTGGGAGTGCACGATCTCTTTCCGAAAACCGGTACCCACTTTTCACTAACACTGCGTTCCGGTTGCGGATCATGCCTTCGATGACGCCTTGCATAATCCCCTGAACAATCCCTTGCACAATCGTCGGACCACACGTTGGATCATGGCTTGGCGAGCGTTGGTAGCGCGTTTTGCGCCCGAGTGAAATCGCCAACAGTGATTAAAAAGGCGCTGGCTCAATATATTAGGTGAGTTTAATGACGCCAGCATGCCCGGTTTTGCCGCACCGGGGCTGCGGCTGCTCGCACCTGCAAAAAACGCGGGCAGCGGGCTGCGGCATAGTGACCGCAATCTCCGGTAGCCGCGTGTGGACTTAAGGACGCGAGATATAGCCCCTGACAAAGGCGCTTTCCGGATCCTCGAAAATCGCCATGGCCGTGGTCATGCGGCGAAAAGCAAATCCCTCGTAGAAGGCTTCCCTGCCCGGCACGGAATAGAGGATGATCTTCTTGTGCCCGGCCGACAGGCGCACGAGCCGGGACACCATGTCCTTGCCGAGCCCCCGCCCCTGATAATCGGGCAATATCGCGATATCGCAGAGATAGGCGCAGTCACGCCCGTCGGCGAGCACCCGGCCGGCCGCAATCAGCCGGCCGGCGTCAAATGCAAACTGCCGGAACATGCTGTTGGTGAACACGCGCTGGAGATCGCCAGGCGGCTTGTCGCCCAGCGGCGCCATGCGATAGAGCGCCGAGAGCGGGAGCGCCGACCTTCAATGGCGAAGCCCAGATGCGGCCCCGCGCTGTGCCGCAGCAGGCAGCGCAAGCCTCGAAGGACGACGGTGATGGCATTGAGCGCGTGGATGGACTGTCGCGCGCCTCTCCGAATTGGGCCCTGCGCTCCTGATCGCAACATAGGCGACAGCAAGTCGCCCGCCTCTACCCCCGCGCCATCGCGCGCATCACCACCCAGGCCCGCAATTGCGTGCCGATGGCGCAGCCGATCAGGTACGGCACGAACATCAGAAGCAGCAGGTCGAGCCAGTAGCCGAAGCGGCCGGGCACCACCTGCAAAACCGCGGCGGCGACCAGTGCAGCTGCCAGCACGGACAATACGATCATCCACCGCTTCGACACCGAGCGCGCACGGGTGACGACGGCGACCCAGCCCATGCAGAAGCCGAGCACCAGCGCGGCGAGCAGCCAGCCCCAGTGGAATGCGATCATGTAAGCCATCGGCCTATCTCACCAGGAATTCGATGCGGCGGTTCTGCGCCTTGCCGTCATCGGTGTCGTTGGAGGCGACCGGCTTGGTCGAGCCATAGCCGATGGCGGTGAAGCGGTCGGCCGGCAGGCCGGCCTTGACGAAATAATCCAGCACGGCCTGTGCGCGCCGTTCCGAAAGGGACTGGTTGGCGGCATCCTCGCCATCGGAATCGGTGTGTCCCGCGATCTCAATGGTGGCGTTGGGGCAGCGCAGCGCGGTCTCGACCAGGTGATCGAGCAGGCCGGTCGAATCGGAATCCAGCGTGGCCCGCCCGGTCAGGAAGCGGATCTTGGTCTTGGACAACAGGTCGGAGAATAGCTGCTGACAGACGCTGGCATCGACCGGCGCGGCAGCCGGCCTGACCGAAATATCGGCCGTGACCTGCCATTCCCTGGGAAAGTCCTTGGTGAGCCCGGCGCGGATCTGCGCCGCGGCGGCGTCGTAGAGCGCATCGCCCGAGATCTTCACCTCGCGATCCGACATCACAAGCGTGCCGGTGGAGAGCCGCGACAGCACGCCGAGCGCCGGGATCACCGCATTGACGAAACCGGGCGGCGCGCCGACGCTCGTTTTGAGGTTGTCGACGACCTTCTCGCTGAAGAATTTGCGCGACGACGAACCGAGAATGATGGCGTGGACATTCTCGTCAGGCACATAACCCGACAGGGTCAGCGTCACCGCGACCGGGTCCTTGTTGGCCTGGAAGATGTAGGGCGGCGCCTTGACGTCGTTGGCGGCGACCGAAAACCCCTGCGGCAGGTTCTTCAGTGCCGCGGCGATCGCTTCCCTGCCGCCGAGATCACGCGCCATACCGGACAGCGACACGGAGGAGTCCGAGATCGCGACCTTGCCGTCCTTCAACTTGCCGATCTGGCCAATCAGAAGCGCGGCCGCGTCCTCGAAATTGACCGGCGCGCCGCGCGCCAGGCCCATCTGGTCGGATATTTCGATGCCCTTCACCTGGTCGCGCGCGATATCCATCAGCTTGCCCTTGACCGCGGGCAAGGGCGCATTGCCTGACAGGGTGATCTTGGCGACGTCGCGCTGGGCCGACCACACGAACGGCTTGGCCTCGGGCACGAGGCGCGTGTCGTCATTGACCAAGCGCACGCCGGGAGCGCCAGCAACCGCGGTCAGCGCGCCATGGCGTCCCTCTTCGGAAAACGCCTCCGCTGCAAAATCGATGTCGCGGCCGTCGGCGGAGATCTTGACCTTGTCGAGCACGATACCCTTCACGGCGGCAGCGGCTTTTGCCGCAAGGTCGGTTTCAACAGCCGTGGTATCGTTCCAGGCGGCGATGGCCCAAAACAGCACAAGCGGCACCACGCCTGGCCACCATTTGCTGCTCCACCTGACAAATCCGCGCATTGAATATCCAAATAGTGACCGGGGAAACGGAGAGAAATCAAACCCTTGGCAGGCTGTCAAACCGGAAATGGACTCTTTGGCGGCAGGGTGCGACTAAACGTCCGGCCAAAACGCGATGAGTTTGGGTTTCAACCGTCATTGCGCTTTAGGTCCTTGATCGAGCATGATCTTTTTCGAAAGAGCCGCGTCACATGTTGCGCTCGCGCGGCCGTTTCGGTCCGGATCATGTTCTAACTCTTTGTTCAACCGTTTTTCGGTAACGTTCGGAAACACATCTCAACCGGGCAGTCACCATCTTCTAATGAAGCAGTTCCGCAACAATGTGATCCGCGCAGGCCTGGGTGCGCTGTATTTTTCCGGCGCGCATTATGTGTTGCGGCCGCTTTTTTCCGGCGTCGGTGCCATTTTCATGCTGCACCATGTGCGCCCGGCCCGCGAGGACGAATTCGCGCCCAATCGTCATCTGGAAGTGACGCCCGACTTCCTGCGCGCGGTGCTGACGCATCTTCAGTCGCACGATATCGAGGTCGTCACCATCGACGAATTGCATCAGCGGCTCACGATGCGGAATTTCGGCCGCCGTTTCGCCTGCTTCACCTTCGATGACGGCTGTCGCGACAATCGCGACCATGCGCTGCCCGTGATGCGCGAGTTCAACGCCCCGTTCACGGTGTTCGTGGCCAGCGATTTTGCCGAAGGAAGCGGGCGGTTGTGGTGGATCGCGCTGGAGCGCGTGATCGCCAGGGCTGATACGCTCGACGTGACCATCGGCGGCACGCCGACGCAGCTCGAGACCAGAACGGTTGCGAACAAGCGGGCGGCATTCGAGCGGCTGCACGACTGGTTGCGGGCCTTGCCGGAATTCGAGCTGAGGCGCGCGATGGAGACGCTGTGCGCGCGTCATGGTGTCGACCAGGCCGCAATCTGCAGCGATCTCTGCATGTCCTGGCGCGAGCTGAAGGAATTTGCAGCCGATCCGCTGGTCACGATCGGGGCCCACTCCATCACCCATTGCAATCTCGCCAGGCAGAGCGAGGAGGTCGCCACATTCGAGATGCGCGAAAGCCGCGCCAGGATCGAACAGGCGCTGCAGACCGATGTCGTGCATTTCGCCTATCCTTACGGCGATCGCATGGCGGCGGGTGCGCGCGAATTCGCGATTGCCCGCACCGCCGGCTACAAGACCGCGGTGACGACGCGCCCCGGCATGATCTTCGCCGAAAGCGGCCGCCATCTCACCGCGCTGCCGCGCGTTTCGCTCAACGGCAATTACCAGGACGAGCGCATCCTGCCGGTGCTGACCTCGGGCGCCGCGACCGCCATGTGGAATGGTTTTCGCCGGATTGACGCGGCGTAGCCGCGGAGCGGCCTCCAGCCGCGCAGGCGGCTCATCCCGGGCGTGACGGAGGAGAGGGAGGGTGGCATAAGAGCCGCTCCCTGGGGTTATGAGTCCCGAATTTCATCGGCCGATAGCGGAATATGTGGCGATTGTGACGTGGATCCTTGACTCCACCGCCACCGGGCCACACACAACCGCAAATCCAGGGAGGCATCATGTTCAAAAATCTGTTCTCGCTCGCCGGACGTATTGCAGTGGTCACCGGCGGCTCGCGCGGCATCGGCAAAATGATCGCGGCGGGGTTTCTCGAGCAGGATGCGGCCAAGGTTTACATCACCGCGCGCAAGGCCGCGCCCTGCGAGGCGACGGCGCAGGAGCTGTCCGCCGCCTATGCCGGCGAATGCATCGCGCTGCCGATCGACATCTCCACCCTCGCCGGCGTCGAGCAATTGGCGACCGAGATCAAGAAGCGCGAGCCGAAGCTCGACATCCTCGTCAACAATGCCGGCGCGGCGTGGGGTGCGGATTTCGACGAGTTTCCGGAAAGCGGCTGGGACAAGGTGGTGAACCTCAATCTCAAGACGCCATTCTTTTTGACCAAGGCCTTGGCCGCGCCGTTGCGCGCGGCGGCAAGCGCCGCGCGGCCGGCGAAGGTGATCAACATCGCCTCCATCGACGGCATCTTTGTCAATCCGCAGGAGACCTATTCCTATGCAGCGAGCAAGGCCGGGCTCATCCACCTGACGCGGCGGATGGCCATGAAGCTGATCAAGGACCATGTCGTGGTCACCGCCATCGCGCCGGGCCCGTTTGCCTCGGACATGAACCGCGCCGCACGCGACCATGCCGACGAGGTGGCAAAACGCGTGCCGGCGGGGCGCATCGGCGACAGCGATGACATGGCGGGTGCGGCGATCTATCTCGCCTCGCGCGCCGGCGATTATGTGGTGGGCGCGACGCTGACAGTGGATGGCGGCGTGGCGTTTGCGAGTGCGGGGATCAAGGGCGAGGGGTGGGCGGAGTAGACTCAGTTTCAACAAGCTCCGGCGTCGCCCCGGCGAAAGCCGGGGCCCATAACCACAGGAGCGAGTGAGACGGGATATCGCCACCCCCGCGCGTCATGGCCGGGCTTGCCCTAGCTTGCCCCGGGTATCACGGATAAAGCGAAGCGCAAACAACTCCGCCCTGGGGCTATGGGTCCCGGCCTTCGCCGGGACGACAGTAAAGCGAGTAGCCGGAACGACTACTCCAGCGACGACCCCTCACGTCTCGATCTTCACATATTCGAAATCGCCCGGCTTGTTGTCGATGCCGACCTTGGGCGGCGAGATCCAGCTGGCATATTCGCCGATTTCTCTGACGGGCTGCATCAGTGAGGCGATGAAGTCGCCGTCGCTCTTTGACGGCAGCCAATCGTCGCGGCGCTTGGCCCAGCTGCTGTCGTCGATCAGAATGCCTTCCGGCGTCGCGTGCACGTCCTTGAACTCGCCGATCGCGCGGTGGAAGGCGGTGTGCGGCAGCGCCAGCTTGTAATCATAGCCCGCGGTCGAGATCACCTTGTTCCAGCGCAAGAGGCCCTTGACACAATCCTGGCTGTAGTCGTCGCGCAGGCGCATGTTGAGCGCGGTCAGCGCCGGCTCGTCGACCCGCTTGATCTCGCCGTCGACGAGCTTGAGAACCGGATAGGTCGAGTTCTGCAAGCGATGGTCGTCGTCGATCTGGGTCTCGTGATAGCGGCCCTTGATGCCCGCGTTGAACGCGTTGGCGGCGTTGGTCGAGACTTCCGAGCCGAACAGGTCCAGCGACAGCGAATAATGCAGGTTGAGCTTCTTCTGGACGGTCGGCAGATCGATGACCCCGAGCGCGCGCACCTTGTTGATATCGGTCGGATCATCGATGCCGGCGGCGCGCATGGCCTCGCAGGTCCGCTGCACCACGCGCGTGATGCCGGTCTCGCCGACGAACATGTGATGCGCCTCTTCGGTCAGCATGAAGCGGCAGGTGCGCGACAGCGGATCGAAGCCCGACTGCGCCAGCGAATGCAGCTGCATCTTGCCGTCGCGGTCGGTGAAATAGGTGAACATGAAGAAGGACAGCCAGTCCGGCGTCTTCTCGTTGAAGGCGCCAAGCATGCGCGGGCTGTCCGCATCACCCGAGCGGCGACGAAGCAATTCGTCCGCCTCCTCGCGGCCGTCGCGGCCGAAATATTTCTGCAACAGATAGACCATCGCCCAGAGATGGCGGCCTTCCTCGACATTGACCTGGAACAGGTTGCGCATGTCGTAGAGCGAGGGCGCGGTCTTGCCGAGATGGCGCTGTTGCTCGACGGATGCCGGCTCGGTGTCGCCCTGGATCACGATCAGCCGGCGCAGCATGGCGCGATGCTCGCCCGGGACCTCCTGCCAGGCCGGCTCGCCATAATGCTCACCGAAGGGAATGACGCGATTTTCCTCCTGGGGAGCAAGGAGAATGCCCCAGCGATAATCCGGCATCTTCACATAGTCGAACTTGGCCCAGCCGCGCGGATCGACCGAATAGGCGGTGCGCAAGTACACCAGCGATTGCTGGAAGCCCTCGGGGCCCATGTCGTTCCACCAGTCGATATAGCCGGGATGCCAGCCTTCGAGGGCTTTGAGCACCTGGCGGTCCGACGCCAGATCCACGTTGTTGGGAATCTTGGTGGAGTAGTCGACGTTCATGATGTTCACGTTCATGGCGCTCTCCTTGGGCCTTTTTCTCTGTCGTCATGGCCGGGCTTGTCCCGGCCATCCACGTCGTGCCGCGGACAGAAAGTCGTGGATGCCCGGGTCAAGCCCGGGCATGACGGAAACAGCTACACTCTCGTCATATCGAATTTCGGCTTCTGGCCGCTGCCGTAGCGGCGCAGTGCGCCCTCCTCGCCGACTGCATTGGGGCGCTGGAAGATCCAGTTCTGCCAAGCGGTCAGGCGCGCAAAGATCTTCGACTCCATGGTCTCGGGGCCGACGAAGCGCAGATTCGCTTCCATGCCGGTGAGGCTGTCGGGCGAGAAGCTCGCACGCTCCTCCAGGAACACGCGGATCTCATCGTCCCAATCGATGTCGTCGAGCGCGAAGGTGACGAGCCCGAGCTCCTCGGCCTGCTCGGCATCCAGCGCCGCGCCGATCTTTTCCCTGACACGCTCCACGTCGGACGGGTCAGCCTGGAAACGCGACTGCAGCCGCGTCAGGCCATGGCTCATCGGGTAGGGGCCGAAATTGAGCGCAGTCAGCTGCAGGGCCGGCGGCGGGCGGTTGTCGCCTTCACGCGAGCCGATCAGCATGTAGGAGCGGTCGGCGGCGAACACGAGCTCGGCCAGCGTGCCGGCAAAGCAGGAGCCGGGCTCGACCAGGGTCACCAGCGTGCGCGAGGTGACATCGATGCGCTTCAAGACGCGCTTCCAGTAATGCCTGATCTCGTTGACCAGCCAATGCGCCTTGTTGGCTTCAAGGAAAGCGTCATAGGCCAGAACCTGCGCCGGATCGCCATGCGACTTGAACACCAGAAGCGCGGTCTCGAGCTCGTTGATGCGCAGATGCAGGATTGCGTCGTCAAGCTCGCGGGCGACCTGCAGCGGCCAGAACGAGGCGCCTTGCGCGATCATCCCGTCGATATCGGCCGGCGGCGCCTTGTCCGGCGCCACAATCGAGATGGTCGCAATGCGCCCTGCGCGATCGATGTCGACGGTGACAAAGCCATAGCGGAGGCTGTTGTCGTCGATGGTCCGCTTGAGCGGCGCGAGCGCCACGCCCTTGCCGTTACCCTTGCGGGGCGAAGTGTCCGCGAATTGTTTCGCGCGCTCGGCAAGCTTGGCCTCGAGCTTGCTGTTCGGCACGATATCGTCGACCAGGCGCCATTGCGCGGCGCGCTTGCCCTTGATCCCTTCCTCGATGGTGCAGAAGAAATCGGCGTGGTCGCGGCGCACCTTGCGCTTGTCGACGACCCGCGTCAGCCCGCCGGTGCCCGGCAGCACCGCAAGCAGCGGCACTTCGGGCAGCGCCACCGAGGATGAGCCGTCATCGGCAAGAATGATGTGGTCGGTCGCAAGCGCGAGCTCATAGCCGCCGCCGGCCGCGGTGCCGTTCACGACGGTGATGTAGCGCTGGCCGGAATTCTCCGAGGAATCCTCCATGCCGTTGCGGGTCTCGTTGGTGAATTTGCAGAAATTGACTTTATGAGCGTGCGTCGCGCCCGCGAGCATGCGGATGTTGGCGCCCGCGCAGAACACGCGGTTCTTGGCCGAGCGCAGCACCACGACCTTCACTTCTGGATGCTCGAAGCGCAGCCGCTGCACCGCGTCTGCAAGCTCGATATCGACGCCGAGGTCGTAGGAATTGAGCTTGAGCTGATAGCCCTCGAACAGGCCGCCATCCTCGTCCACGTCCATGAAAAGCGTCGCGACCTCGCCTGCCACCTCCAGCTTCCAATGCCGGTAGCGGGAGGGGTCGGTCTGGAAATCGATGAATTTGGCGCCATTCGCGAGAACGCGATCTTCCCCGGCCATGAGCCACCCTTGTGTTTTGAGGTGTTTTGCTTTGAGGCGTTTGTTGTATGCAATATATTGCATGTTGCGCCACTCGTCCAGCCGAAAATGCGAATACCATGCATTTTCTTGCATGCAAACGTCAAAGACGGGTGATGGTCCCGAATTGGACCCAATCTGCCTTGGATAACGCGGCGCGCGCCTGTCGCACCTTGAGCATCTCGATCAACGCCGCGACCGGAAAGCTATCGGCAAAGCCGTCGCCGCCACCGGCCTGCTTGTGCAGCTCCCTCCGCTCGAGCTCGGCCCGCGCATCGCCGAACAGTCGCGCCGCCGCGCGGGGCTTCTCCATGCGGAGGCGCAGATTGCCGCTGGCGATCAGGATGCAGGCGCGGAGCAGGATGCGCTCGCGGCCGCCTTGCGGCGCGGCCGCCCACACCGCTTCCAATATCTCCTGCGCCTCAAAGAAATAGCCGCGATCGTTGAGCGCGATGCCATAGCGCAGCGCCGGATGACGCGCCGGCACATAGCCGCGGAACGCCGGCGGCACCAGTATCTTCACCTGCCACAGCGTGTCGTGATCGGCGTCGTCCTCGCCGGCGAGGCCCGGTACATAGGCCCATTGCGGCAGCGGCAATTGGGAAAGCGTGGACGGCGGGACGCTCATCGGAGTCCCGCCAGGACGAGTGACTTATGCGGCTCGCCCGTGCGAGCCATCCGCCTGCAATACGGCGGACGCAAACTCTGAAATCGCATCAACAATCTGCCCTGCCGCATCACGATGCGGCGAATGTCCAGCGCCCTTAATGAGGGTCACCTCGACGGGACAATAGCATTCCTGTTGCGCGATTTCGACCTGCCGGATTGTGCCATATTGATCCATCTCGCCCTGGATCAGCGCGACGGGGACGCGGATATAGGCGAGATAGTCAGAGATATCCCAGGCGCGGAATTTCGGATCGAGCCAGGCACCGTTCCAGCCGTAGAAGGCGTTGTCGACATCCTTGTGCCAGCGCGCGAGCTTGCCGCGCAGCTCGGTGGTTTCATAAGCCGTCTTGATCTCGGCGATGGAGGCGACCGAGACATCCTCGACCACGAAATGCGGCGCCATCAGCACAATGCCCGACAGCCTGTGGTCCGCTATGCCGCCGGCATAGATCGCGGCGATCGAGGCGCCATCGGAATGGCCGAGCAGCAGGCCGCAGCGAAAGCCGATCTGGTCGAGCAGTTTTGGCAGCACGTCCAGAGCCTCGCGATGCATGTAGTCGAGTGGTCGCGGGAGTTTCACCGGGGACGACGCGCCATAGCCGGCGCGCGAATAGACGAACACGCCGGCCCCGGTCGCAGCCTGCAGCTGTTGCGGAAACTCGCCCCACATCGCCGCCGAGCCGAGCCCTTCATGCAGCATAACAATGGTCGGCGCGTCCGCAGGGGATGGACCAAGCATGCGGTATTCGAGATCGGAGTCGTTGATGCGGAGGAAGCCGGTGGGGGGAAGGGTCATGCTCTCTACTTTTCACTCCGTCTACTTTCACTCAGTCACGCCTCTCACTCCGTCATCCCGGACAGCTCGCCAAAGCGAGCTGATCCGGAATCTCGAAATTGTATGCGGTTCGAGATTCTCAGGTGCGCAATTGCGCACCATAGTTCGCGCTTAGCGCGCGCCCCGGAATGACGAGCAAACAACTAGACGCGGTCCCGCAACTTGAACCGCTGGATCTTCCCCGTGGCCGTCTTGGGCAGCGCGTCCACCACCTCGATCCAGCGCGGATATTTCCAGACCCCGATCTTCTGCTTCACATACTCCTTCAGCACCTCATCCAGCCGCTCATGCACGGCATCCGCGCGCAGCACGACGAACGCCTTTGGCTTGAGCAGACCTTCCGGATCGGCTTCCGGCACCACGGCGGCCTCGAGCACGGCCGGATGGGTGATCAGCGCGCTCTCGACCTCGAAGGGCGAGACCCAGATGCCCGACACCTTGAACATATCGTCGCTGCGGCCGCAGAAGGTGTAGCGGCCCTCGGCATCACGGATATATTTGTCGCCGGTGCGGGTCCAGTAGCCTTCGAAGGTCGAGCGGCTCTTGGCGCGCTGATTCCAGTAGCCTTCACCCGCCGAGGGCGCGTGCACCAGCATTTCGCCGACCTCGCCGTCGGCGACATCATCGCCCGCCTCATTCACCAGCCGCACCTCGTAGCCAGGCACGGGGCGGCCCGATGAGCCATATTTGATGTCGCCGGGCGCGTTGGAGAGGAAGATGTGCAACAGCTCGGTCGAGCCGACACCGTCGAGAATGTCGGCGCCAAAACGCGCCTTCCAGGCGTTGCCGACCGATTCCGGCAGCGCTTCGCCGGCGGAGGTGCAGATACGCAAACGCTGGCCCGCCTTGGCATCCTTCGTCGTTGCGTCATGCAGCATCGCCGCGAACAGGGTCGGCACGCCGTAGAAGATGGTCGGATTGTAGCGATTCATCAGCTCGAACATTCGCGGCGGCGTCGGACGCTCGGCATTGAGGATCGTGGTCGCGCCAACTGACAATGGAAACGTCAGCGCATTGCCAAGGCCATAGGCGAAGAACAGCTTTGCCGCGGACAGGCACACATCGTCCTCGCGGATGCCGAGCACCCGCCTGGCATAGGTGTTGGCGGTCGCTTCGAGATTGGAATGCAGATGCCGCACGCCCTTGGGCATGCCGGTCGAGCCCGAGGAATAGAGCCAGAACGCGGGCTCGTCGGCATGGGTCGCCACCGTCGCGAACTGGTCGCTCTCGCGCGCGATCTCCTCGGACAGCAATTTATGGCCGAAGGCATTCTTGCCGGAGACGACAACGCATTCGAGATCCGGCATGCGGCCGACGATGTCCTTCACGGCCGGATAGAGCGCTTCCGAGACGAACAGCACCCGGGCGCGGCAATCGGCAAGCACATAGGCATATTGCTCGGTGGTCAAAAGCGTGTTGAGCGGCACCGGCACGACGCCGGCCCGCATCGCCCCCAGGAACACCACCGGGAAATCGACCGTATCCAGCATGATCATGGCGACGCGCTCCTCGCGCCGCACGCCGAGCCGGCGCAAGAGATTGGCGAGCCGGCAGGTCTGTTTCTGCAGCTCGCCATAGGTCAGCTCGGAGACCGTGTCGGTATAGGCAAGCTTGCCCGCGCGGCCTTCGTCCACATTGCGGTCGAGCAGGAATGTCACCGCATTGTAGGAATTGGAGGCAGAATCTGCTGAGGTGGCCTTGGAGCCGGCGCCACGTTCTGAGACGGCAACCTGTGCCATGACGTTCCCTCCCCGGAAATCGCAGGATTTGTGTTGATTGAATTATAATGCATAGAGAAAGCCATCAGCCGCGCTTGCTGTCAATCCTCTTCGGAATTATGTTTCCTGAATTGGGCCCGACATGAGCGACGAATCCGATCCGGAAACAGCCTTCCTGGAGCAGCTCGGCCAGCGCGTGCGCAACATGCGCGCGCTGCGCGGCATGTCGCGCAAGGTGCTCGCCAAGGTATCAGGGATTTCGGAGCGCTATATCGCGCAGCTCGAAAGCGGCAAGGGCAATGTCTCCATCGTGCTCTTGCGCCGGGTGTCGAACGCCATGGGCGCGCATCTGGAGGATCTGATCCCCGCCGCCGAGCCCACCCCGGACTGGCAGGTGATCCGCGATCTCATGCGCAAAGCCTCGCCGGCCCAGATCGCGCAGGCCAAGGACGTGCTGGCCGGCCACGGCACCTCGGCGCATCGCGCATCATTCTCCGGCATCGCGCTGATCGGCCTGCGCGGCGCCGGCAAATCGACGCTGGGCAAGGTGCTCGCCAAACGCATCGGCTGGGATTTCGTCGAGCTGAACAAGGAGATCGAGCGCGAGAACGGCCTGTCGGTCGCCGAGATCATCAACCTCTATGGCCAGGAAGGTTTTCGCCGCCTGGAGCAGGCCGCGGTGCAGCAGCTGCTCGCGCGAAAAGAATTGATGGTGCTCGCAACCGGCGGCGGCATCGTCTCCGAGCCGCTCACGTTCGATCTCATCCTGTCGTCGTTCTACACGATATGGCTGAAGGCAGAGCCCGAGGAGCACATGGCGCGCGTGCGCAGGCAGGGCGATCTGCGTCCCATGGCAGACGATCGCTCGGCCATGGCGGAGCTGCGCAACATCCTCAGGAGTCGCGAACCGCTCTATGCCCGCGCGGCTGCGGTGGTGGATACGGCGGGACTGTCGGTCGACGCAGCTGCGGCGAAGCTGATCGATAATGTAAGGCCTGTGCTGCAGAACGAGGCGCGCGCATTTGGCTTGAGGACTGTGGCGGTATAAGGCGTGCTGCGGGTGCCGCGAACGCGGTGCCGCCTCTCCCCTTGTGAGAGGCCGGATTGCATCGCAAGATGCAATCCGGGTGAGGGGTTTGCCTCCGCGAATGCATGTCCCTCGATGGATCTCAATGCGGGGAAGCAAACCCCTCACCCCAACGAGTCCGTGTCTTCCAGCGGAGCTGCCCTCTCCCACAAGGGGCGAGGGCACAACAATGCGCAGCGCGATCAACGATCACTCTCACAACAATCGCGACCGCACCGACTCCGCACCTTCCCGCAACAGCGGCAAAAATCGCGCGATCATGTCCTCCGTCGAGACGCGGTCGACATGGCCGCCGATATTGATCGCGCCGATGATGACATTGTCGTAGCGGCGAACGGGGACGGAGATGGAGCGGAAGTGCGGCTCGGCTTCGCGATCGACCAGCGAATAGCCCTGCTCGCGGTCGCGCTTGATCGCGGCAAGCAGCGTCTTCGGATCGGTCACCGTTTGCGGCGTGAGCTGTTCACGCGGCATCGCGTCGAGTAGCGCGGCGAGCTCTTCGTCGTTAAAGCGTCCGAGCATCGCGCGGCCGACCGAGGTGCAGAACGCCGGCAGGCGATAGCCGATGTCGAGGCCGGCGGAGAACATCCGGGTCGGGCTCGCGCGCGCGATGAAGACAACGTCATTGCGGTCGAGCACCGCGAGCGAGGCGATCTCATGCGCGTCGGTCGCGATGCGGTCGAGCACGGGCTGCAGCACGGCGACGATCTGGCTGGAGCGCAAATAAGAGGCGGCGAGCGTCAACACATGCGGGGTGAGCGTGAACAGCTTGCCGTCGGAGGCGACATAACGGCTGCGCTCGAGCGTGAACAGGATGCGGCGCGCGGTGGCGCGCGGCAGGCCGGCGGCGCGCGCGAGATCGCTCAGGCTCATCGGCTCGGGTGAGGCGGCAAAGCAGCGCAACAGGCGCAGGCCCCGATCGAGGCTCTCGACAAAATCGGTCGCCCGCTCCTCACCTTCGCTGCGCTTGGGCTTCGGCATCCCTCGTCTCGCCGCCTTTGTCGGACAAAAAGTTCTTGCTGGCCTCCAAATCCATGTCATAATTTGACCATTCGTTCAATAGGCGAACAATGCGCGCGAACAGCGTCGTTCGCGTTCCTCCGGGAGACACGCCGCCATGATGAGCCAGGAGCAGAACGACCTGATCACCCGCACCGGGCCGAAGGACCCTTGCGGCAAGCTGATGCGGCAGTACTGGCAGCCGGCCGCGCTGCTCGATGAGCTCGACGGACCGCGCCCGGTGCGCCCCGTGAAACTGCTCGGCGAAAACCTGGTGCTGTTTCGCGACGACCAGGGACGCTACGGCCTGATCGACCGGCATTGCGCCCATCGTGGCGCCGACCTCGCCTTCGGTCGGCTCGAGAATGGCGGCCTGCGCTGCGCTTTCCACGGCTGGCTGTTCGACGCATCAGGCCAATGCCTCGAGACGCCCGCCGAGCCGAAGGGCTCCAAGCTGTGCCAGGGCATCAGGCAGCGCGCCTATCCCGTGGTCGAGAAGGGCGGCATCCTCTGGGCCTATCTCGGCGAAGGCGAGCCGCCGGCATTTCCGGAGATCGACTGCTTTGTCGCGCCCGGCAGCCACACCTTTGCATTCAAGGGCCACATGAACTGCAACTGGCTACAGGCACTCGAAGTCGGCATCGATCCGAGCCACGCCTCCTATCTGCACCGCTTCTTCGAGGACGAGGATACGTCGACCGCCTATGGCAAGCAGTTCCGCGGGGCCTCGGCCGGCAGCGACATGCCCATGACAAAGATCCTGCGCGAATATGATCGTCCGATCATCAATGTCGAGCAGACCGAATACGGCCTTCGTCTGATTACGCTGCGCGAGCTCGATGCCGAGCACACCCATGTGCGCGTCACCAATCAGCTGTTTCCACATGGCTTTGTCATTCCCATGAGCACGGAGATGACGATTACGCAGTGGCATGTGCCCGTCGACGACGAGAACTGCTACTGGTATGCGATTTTCACCAGCTACACTGCGCCGGTCGACAAGACAAAAATGCGCGAGCAGCGGCTCGAGCTCTATGAGCTGCCCGACTACAAGTCGCGCAAGAACAAATCCAACGATTACGGCTTCGATGCACAGGAGCAGCTGAGCGCGACCTATACTGGCATGGGCAGTGACATCAACGTGCATGACCAATGGGCGGTGGAGTCGATGGGGCCGATCCAGGACCGCACCAGCGAGCATCTCGGCCAGAGCGACAAGGCAATCTCGCAATATCGCCGCCTGCTGCGTGGCGAAATCGAGAAGGTCGCCCATGGCGAGACACCGATGCTGGTGCTCGACGCGAGCAATGCGCGCAGCATCCAGGGGCCCGCGACCATGGACGGCATCGGCCCGACGCTGGGCTGGGAGACGTTCTGGATGGAAGTCGATGTCAGGCGCCGCAGGGGCGCACCGTGGTCGGTGCCGGTGCCGGCGGAGATTGCGGACAAGGTGCGGCATTTATCGGCGGCGGAGTGATGCGAGCGAGGCCTCCTCCACACACTCCGTCATTGCGAGGAGCGAAGCGACGCGGCAATCCAGGGCCTCACGCGTGGCCCTGGATGGCTTCGCGGAGCCGGTCATCGGGCCGCGCCTCGCGCGGACCCGTTGGCTCGCAATGACGGAGTAAAAATCGATATGCTTGCTTCGCCTAACGCCACCTCAGGAGTCATCGAGTGAGTTTCGTCGCGCGTCACGCGCTCTGGTCGGATGAGCAGAAGGACGCCGCCGCGCGGCTGCGCCGCATCGCCGAGGAGCGAAACCTCGAAACCATCCGCCTCTCCTTTGCCGACCAGCACGGCATCTTGCGCGGCAAGACGCTGGTGGCGTCGGAGGCGCTCAGTTCGCTGGAAAACGGCTGCAGCATCACCACCACCATGCTGGCAAAGGACACCTCGCATCGCACGGTATTTCCGGTGTTCACCGCCGGCGGCGGCTTTGGCATGAAGGAAATGGAGGGCGCTGCCGACGTTCTGATGGTGCCCGACCCCTTAACCTTCCGCGTGCTGCCGTGGTCGCCGACCACGGGCTGGGTGCTGTGCGACATCCATTTCGCCGACGGGCGGCCGATCCCGTTCTCGACCCGTCATGTGTTTCGTCGGGTGATCGACCAGCTCGACAAGCGAGGCTACGATTTCGTGGCCGGGCTCGAGGTGGAATTCCATCTGTTCAAGCTCGAAGAGGCGCGCATGGCGCCGGAGGATGCGGGCCAGCCGGGCCAGCCACCGCAAGTCAGCCTGCTCTCGCATGGCTATCAATATCTGACCGAGCAGCGCTACGACCAGATGGAGCCGGCGCTCGATATCATCCGCCGCGACATCATCGCGCTCGGGCTGCCCTTGCGCTCGGTCGAGGTGGAGTTCGGCCCGAGCCAGTGCGAGTTCACCTTTGCGCCGAAGAAGGGCTTGCTGCCTGCCGACAACATGGTGCTGTTCCGCTCGGCCGTGAAGCAGATCGCGCGCCGCCACGGCTATCACGCGACCTTCATGTGCCGGCCGAAGCTGCCGAACGTGTTCGCTTCCGGGTGGCACCTGCATCAGTCGATTGTCGCACGCGGCAGCGGTGACAATGCATTCATGGCGAAGGAGGGCGGCGAGCCGCTCTCCGAGTTCGGCCGCTGCTATCTTGCCGGGCTATTGCAGCATGCGCGGGCGTCCGCCGTGTTCTCCACGCCGACCATCAATGGCTACAAGCGCTACCGCTCCTATTCGCTGGCGCCGGACCGCGCGATCTGGGGCCGCGACAATCGCGGCGTCATGATCCGCGTGCTCGGCGGACCGGGCGATCCCGCGACACGGCTGGAGAACCGCATCGGCGAGCCCGCCGCCAACCCCTATCTGTACATGGCCAGCCAAGTGCTCGCCGGCCTCGACGGCGCCGACCGCAAGCTTGAGGCTCCTCCCTCTGCCGACACGCCCTACGAGACCAAGGCGGCGCTGCTGCCGAAGAGCCTGCGCGAAGCGGTGTTCGCGCTTCACGAGGACAGTTTCTTCCGCAACGCGCTGGGCGCGGAGTTCGTGGATTACTATGTCCACATCAAGAACGCCGAGATCGAACGCTTCCAGGCGGAAGTGTCCGACTGGGAGCACCGCGAATATTTCGAGATGTTTTGAGGAGGAGCAGAAGGGCGAGCGCTGCTCATTGATGTGCCCTCGCCCACGCAACCGGGGTTTACCCCGGTTGCGCCTATTGGATGCGCAAGTCGGGCAGGCCCGACTTGCGTTGGGAGAGGGCTGCTCCGCCGGTAGACACAGGTGAATTGGGGTGAGGGGTTTCTCTCCGCGAATTCGGAGAGAGTGTCGCGCGCGGAGGCAGACCCCTCACCCGGATTGCATCTTGCGATGCAATCCGGCCTCTCCCACAAGGGGAGAGGCGAACCTTCGCTACGGCATCAGCACAGGTCATCGCGAGGCGCGATAAGCGTCGCCTCACAAGCACTTCACATACACAATATAATCCGGCTTGCCCGGCTTGATGCCGAAAATCTCGGTCTTGACCTTCTCTTCGCCGACGATCTGGTTGCGCGGGCAGAACGGGCGCACGATCTGCCTGGCGAGCAGGATGCGGTCGGCGCGCACTTGCGGATTGTATTTGTAGTCGTAGGTGTTCTGGACGTGGATGACATAGTCATAGCCCGCGCCGGCACCGGCCGCCTCGATGGTCGAGCCGCCATGCGGCGTGTCGGCGACAGCTGCGCCAGCCAGCGCGAGCGAGACAGCGGCGGCGATCAGCAGCGTGGTGGTCTTGAACGACATCAGTCCGTCTCCCGTGACGTGTGATCTATACACGAGAGTGAGACGATCGAGGAGTCCGTGTGATGATTGGCGCAAGCGTCAGGTGAAGCGAGCCGGCCTAAAGCGCGATGAGATTAGATTGGGATGAATCGTCATCGCGCTTCAGCTCTTTGACTGAGCATGATCGTTTCGGAAAACCGCTTCGCACTTTTGCGGATCAAGCTTTAATCGCGATCAAACTTGATCGGGGCGATATAGTAATCGTCACTGCCGGACTTGGCGGCGGGAAACGGCGGAAACGGATTGGCGCGATGAAGGATGTCGATGGCCTCGTGGTCGAGCACGCTGTTGCCTGACGACTTCGTCACCTCGCTCTTGATCACCTCGCCTGCGCGGTTCAGCGTGAAGCGGACCATCACGACGCCCACCGCGCCGTGCGCGGCGGGAGGATAGCGCTTGAAGCGCTGCAGATGACCGAGGATCAGCGCATCATAGGCATTCGACGCGGCCTGGGTGAACTGTGCGACCTTCGGGGTCGGCGGGGGCGCGCGGGTTTCCGGCGCGGGTGGTGTGACCTCCTGCTTGGGCTCTTCCACTTCCTTCTGCTCGGTCGGCAGTGTGACCTCGGCCTGTTGCTGGGGCGGCGGTGGCACCAGCTGCTCGATCGGCTTGTCCTCGACCTTGGGCTCCGGCTTCGGCTGCTCCTCGGCCTGCTGCATGGCCGGCCCGACTGCGATGTCCTGATTCTGCGCGTCCGGTGAGCTTTCCTCGATCGGCGCCAGCGAGATGGAGATTGCGGGGAGAAGGTGCGGCGTCGGTGGCTGCCGCACATAACCGAGGGCAACCCAGGCGGCGAGTGCAGCGTGCACGGCCAGGATCACCGCGCCGGCCGCGATCCAGCGCGGGACACCGCTTCGTTCCGGCAGATGTAGCGCAAATGCCGTCATGGCTTCGCCGGCGCCGTTTCCAATCCGACCAGGGCGAGCTTGAGATAGCCGCCATCGCGGAGCACGTTCATCACCTCGATCAGGTCGCCGTAGTTGAGCGACTTGTCGCCGCGGATGAAGATGGTCTCGTCCTTGTGGTTGTTGGTCGCGCCATCGAGCGCGGCGGCCAGTCCCTCGCGCGGCACGATCGTTTCGCCGATGGCGATTTGTCCATCGGCCTTGATGGTGACAAACACCGGCTTGTCGGGACGCGGCTGTTCGGGCGCGGTAGAGGCCGGCAGGTTGACGCCGATGTCGACGGTCGCAAGCGGTGCCGCCACCATGAAGATGATGAGCAGCACCAGGATGACGTCGATGAACGGGGTGACATTGATCTCGTGCTGGATCTCGAGATCATCGCCGCTCGAACGGGTGCCAAGACGAACGGCCATGGCCCCTACTCCGCCGCCCGCAGCCGCGCAGCGCGAGCGCCGCGGCTGACCATCAAGAGCAGCTGCGCCGAGGCATCGCCCAGCAATGCCTTGTAGCCGCCGATCACCCGTGCCAAGTGATTGTAGATCACGACCGCAGGGATGGCGGCAACGAGGCCGATTGCGGTGGTGAGCAGCGCCTCGGCGATGCCGGGCGCCACCACCGCAAGATTGGTGGTGTGGGATTCGGAGATGCCGATGAAGGCGTTCATGATGCCCCACACGGTGCCGAACAGGCCGACAAAAGGCGCGGTGGCGCCGATGGTCGCGAGGATGCCGGTGCCGCGCGAGACCTGCCGCGTCATCGCCGCCTCGACCCGCTCCAGCCTGAGCGCGACCCGCTCCTTGAAGCCGTCATCGGCAATGGAATCGGATAGCTCGGCTTCGCGCGCGGTCGAGAGCACCAGCTGCGCGACCGCGTCCCGCCCGCCGTTGCAGGCACGAACGGCCTCGGCGAGAAGCGGGCCGCTTTCGAGCAGTTTCAATCGCTGCCGCACGCGGCGCATCGCCAGCCGCAATTCGATGGTCTTGGCGAGCCAGATCGTCCAGGTCGCGAGCGAGGCGATGGCGAGGCCGATCATCACCGCCTTCACCACGATGTCGGCGTTGAGGAACATGCCCCAGGGCGACAGGTTTTTCGGCAGCAGCGGATTATCGGCTTGCGCAAAGGCCGGGGATGCAAGCGCGAGCGGCGCAATGCTCGCCAGGATCGGCAACGGTTGCCAGGCAAACCCTGCAAGGCCTGCGCGCGGTTTGCGATCGTCATGCCGCATCTTTTTCTCGCTTTCCCGTTTCTGCATTGTCCGGCTCACAGCTTCTGCGAAATGCCAAGGAAGAATCCACGCCGCGGCCCGTATTGCGGGGCGAACACGCCGATGCCGGATCCATCCCGGATCACGTAGGTCGTATCGAAGGCATTGACGACGTCAAACCGCAGCGTGGTCGGCTTGGCATCGCTGACCATTTGAACTCGGGCGAAACGCCGAGATTGACCTGCGAATACCAGGGCACGGTACTGGTGTTGGCAAAGCCGCTGCGCAGCCCGCTGCCATAGAGCAGGTCCATCGACAGCCTCGTGCCATCGTCCCATTTGTAGGACGCGCCCGCCGAGCCCGAGACCCATTGGCGAGCAAGGCGAGTGACGATACCGAAACGAGCGCGCTGCGACACGTCGCTGACGACAGAAGTCCCATTGATTGATACCTGACCCCGGTTTCACTGAGCGGGCGGCGCAGATGCACGGCACGCCCCTACGAACGAACGGAGCTTCCCCCGCCTGGTAAGCAGCGTGGGCCAGCACGCAGTACTTGAGGCGGGAATTGAAGCTGGCTAGGTCAGGAAAGCGGTGGTCCGCGCGACTGGAAGGCCGCGCGCGGCAGCGCAACGGCAAGGCGCACGATCGCGATCGGACGATCGACGACCGTAACGTCAAGCTGCAGCGGGATGGCAGGGGGAGTGGAGGCCATCGCATTGGCAATGGCGCTCGTCGCAAGGCAGATCGGGCAGAGATGATCGCCCAGCGGGCTGTCGGGATGCCCGGTCGGCTTGCCGTGATCGGTTGCACCGATCGCGGCTGCGATCAGGCCGCGGACGGGAGCCTGACCCGAGACGTGAACGTGGCCAAAGGACAGCGCAAGGTTGATGGCAATCGCGACCAGCGCGAGCCATGAGCCATGCCTGACATTGTTCCGAAACCAGCGCATCCGCTGCTTGTGATCCGACGCCCGCGGCATTTTGCACCGCGGAATGATCTTAGCGGAGGGATTGTGGCATTGGAAGGGGCTTGCTGTACGCCACATCGTCATTGCGAGGAACGCAGCGACGAAAGAGTGACGGTGGAGTTGGGCGGCCGCGGCGGCTCAAATCCCCAAATAGCGGTGCTGCAGATCCGGCTCGGCCATCAAGTCGCTGGAGGTGCCATTCCATACCGTGCGGCCGCGCTCGATGATGTAATGGCGGTCGCAGATGCGACTGAGGTGCTCGACATTCTTGTCGATCACCAGGATCGACTGCCCGCGCGCCTTCAGCATCGACAGGCAGTTCCAGATCTCCTCCCGGATCAGCGGCGCCAGCCCCTCGGTCGCCTCGTCCAGGATCAGCAAATGCGGGTTGGTCATCAGCGCGCGGCCGATGGCAAGCATCTGTTGCTCGCCGCCGGACAGCTGGTTGCCCATATTGGTGCCGCGTTCGGCGAGCCGCGGAAACAGTGCGTGGATTTTTTCCAGCGTCCAGGGATCTCGATTGCCGAGGCGGTTGGCAGAGGCCGCGACGAGATTTTCGCGCACGGTGAGATTGGGGAATATCTGGCGGCCCTCCGGCACCAGGCCGATGCCGAGTTTCGCAATCCGGTAGGACGGCAGGCTGCGCACCTCGGTTCCTGCAAAGCGGATCGCGCCGGCGCGCGCGGGCGTCAGCCCCATGATGGAGCGGATCGTGGTGGTCTTGCCCATGCCGTTGCGACCCATCAGCGAGACCATCTCGCCGCGCCTGATGGCAAGCGACAATCCGAACAGCACCTGGCTCAGGCCATAGCAGGTCTCGATCCCATCGACTTCGAGCAGAGTTGCGCTATCGGCCATGGCGCACCACCACATGCTGGTCGCCAAGATAGGCGCGCTTGACCTCGTCGTTGTGCCGGATCGCATCAGGCGTGCCGGAGGCGATGACCCGGCCATAGACCAGGACCGAAATGCGGTCGGCCAGCGCGAACACCGCTTCCATGTCGTGCTCGACCAGCACGATGGTGACCTCCTTGCGCAGCTCCTGCAACAGCTTCACCATCCGCGCGGATTCGGTGACGCCGAGCCCCGCCATCGGCTCGTCCAGCAGCAGCAATTGCGGTTTTGTCGCGAGCGCCACCGCAAGCTCCAGCTCGCGCTGCTCGCCGTGGCTGAGGCGAGAGACCAGGACGCCGGCGCGATCCCGCAAGCCGACGCGCGTCAACGCCTCCATCGCGGCCTCACGAAGTGCGCGCTCCTTGCGCGCATCGGCGAAGAAGCGAAACGAATGCCCCTCGCGCGCCTGCGCGGCAAGCGCGACATTGTCGGCGGCGGTGAAGTCCGACAGCAAACAGGTGATCTGGAACGAGCGGGCAAGCCCGAGCGCGCTGCGCCGATAGGCGGGCAGCCGCGAGATGTCGCGGCCTGCGAGATAAATGCTGCCGGAATGCGGCATCAGATGCCCGGTGAGCTGGCTGATCAGCGTGGTCTTGCCGGCGCCGTTGGGGCCGATGATCGCGTGCAGCTCGCCTTGCGGCACATCCAGCGTGACATGGTCGGTCGCGATGATGCCGCCGAACCGGCGCACGAGTTTTTCGACCCGGAGCAGGGACTCAGCCACGCGAAAATCTCCCGAGCAGGCCCATGATGCCGCCGCGGCCGAACAGCACGATCAGGAGCAGCAACGGCCCCATGATGATGGCCCAATATTCGGTGACCTGCGACAGCAGCTCTTCCAGCACGAGATAAACGACCGCGCCGATCACCGGGCCGAACAGCGTGCCCATGCCCCCCAGGATCACCATCACCATGAGATCGCCGGAGCGGGTCCAGTACATCACGGCCGGGCTGACGAAATCGGTGTTGTTGGCGAGCAGCGCGCCGGCGAGGCCACACATGGTGCCGGCGATGACAAAGCAGACCAGGCGATAGCGCGTGCCGGGAAAGCCGATCGCCTGCATGCGCTGCTCATTGGAGCGCAGCCCCTGCACGACGAGGCCGAAGCGCGAATTGACAATGCGCCAGATCAGGAACAGCACCGCGAGCAGGCAGGCGAGACAGAGATAATAGAACGGCACGCGGCTTGAGAGGTTGATCAGCCCGGCGAAATCGCTGCGCTTGTAGATGGTGAGCCCGTCGTCGCCGCCGTAGCGGGCGAGCCCCGAGGCGACGTAGTAGGCCATCTGGGCAAAGGCGAGCGTGATCATGATGAAATAGACGCCGCGGGTGCGCAAGGACAGCGCGCCGATCACCAACGCAAAGATTGCAGATGCAGCGAGCGCGACCGGAAACTGGATGAAGCCGGAGCCGACGCCCTCCTGCGCCAATATGCCGACCGCATAGCCGCCAATGCCGAGATAGGCGGCATGGCCAAAGCTCATCATGCCGCCATAGCCCATGATGAGATTGAGGCTTGCGGCGGCGAGCGCCAGGATGACGATGCGGGTGAACATCGTCAGCACGAAGACGTTGCCACTCAAATAGGAATAGAGCGGCAGCAGCAGAAGGCCCGCGACCAGCAGCGCGGAGACGACGTTGCGCAGTTGAACGGCGGATTTCATCGGCGGCTGGCTGGAAACAGCCCCTCCGGCCGCACGACCAGCACCATCGCCATCAACAGATAGATCAGCATCGAGGACAGCGCCGGTGCCGCAGTCGAGGCCGCGGCTCCGCTCAGCACCTGCCGCAGCAAATTGGGCAGGAAGGCGCGGCCGAGCGTGTCGATCAGCCCGACAAAGACCGCCGCCAGGAACGCGCCGCGGATCGAGCCGATGCCTCCGATCACGATCACGACGAAGGCGAGGATCAGGATATTCTCGCCCATGCCGATCTGCACGGTGAGGATCGGCGCCTGCATCAGCCCGGCGAGGCCTGCGAGCGCCGCGCCAAGGCCAAACACCAGCGTATAGAGCAGCTTGATGTTGATGCCGAGCGCGCCGATCATTTCGCGGTTGGAGGCACCGGCCCGGATCAGCATGCCGATGCGGGTGCGCATCACGCCGAGATAGAGCAGCAGCGCGACCAAGAGCGCCACCACGATGATGGCGAGCCGATAGGCCGGATAATAGATGCCGGGCAGGATCTGCACGGGCACGCTGAGCCAGGGCGGCAGCGGCAGCGCCAGTCCCGCCGGGCCCCAGATCAGCCGCACGGCTTCGTTGAAGAACAGGATCAGGCCAAAAGTTGCGAGCACATGGTCGAGATGGTCGCGGCCGTAGAGATGCCGGAGCGCGGTGAACTCCAGCACCATGCCGAGCACCAGCGTGGCGCCCAGTGCGAGCACCGCACCGAGCACGAAATTGCCGGTCCAGGCGACGAAGGTCGCGGCGAAATAGGCACCCATCATATAGAGCGAGCCATGGGCCAGGTTGACAAAGTCCATGATGCCGAACACCAGGGTCAATCCGGCCGCAAGCAGGAACAGCAGCAGCCCGAACTGCAGTCCGTTCAGAATTTGTTCGACGAGCAGCAGCATCGGCTTACATGTTGATCAAGCAAAAGCGGCAGCGTCATTCACGCTGCCGCCGTCTCACGCAAAAGCCCCAAGCAAAATCCGCGCTCACTTCATCGGGCATTTGTCATGGAAGCGGTCCTGATCGTCCTTGACGATGGTGGCGACCGTCTTCAGCGACAATTCGCCGCTGGCATCCTTCACCACATCCTGCAGGTAGAAATTCTGGATCGGGATGTGGTTGTTGCCGTATTTGAAGCCGCCGCGCAGCGACTTGAAATCGGCCTTCTCCATCTCCGCCTTCATGGCGTCCTTCTTGGAGGTATCGCCGTTCACTGCAACCACCGCGCTGTTGATCAGCTGGGCCGCGTCATAGGCCTGCGCGCCATAGTAGGTCGGACGCAGCCCCGGATATTTCTTGCGATAGTCCGCGACAAAGCGCTTGTTCTGCTCGTTCGGCAGGTCGTTGACCCATTCCTGCGCGCCGGGCACGCCGATGGCGTTGTCCTTCTGCAGCGGCAGCGACAATTCGTCGACGGTGAAGGCGGTGTAAAGCGGCATCTGCTGCTTCAGCCCCGACTGCGCATACTGATTGAGAAACTGCACCCCGGCCGCGCCGGGATAGAACACGAAGATCGATTCGGCGCCGGAGGCGCGGGCCTTCGAGAGCTCGGCGGAGAAGTCGAGCTGGCTCGGCCACACCGTATATTCCTCGCCCTTGACCTCGCCCTTGAAGGTCATCTTCACGCCGGCCAGCATGTCCTTGCCGGCCGCATAGTTCGGGCCGATCAAAAACACCGACTTCACGCCCTTCTGATTCATGTAGAGGCCCATCGCCTGCGGCGTCTGGTCGTTCTGCCAGGAGGTCGAGAAGACGTAGGGCGAGCACAATTCGCCGGCGAGCTGCGAGGGGCCGGCATTGGCCGAGATCAGGAAGGTCTTGCTATCGACCGCCTGCTTCAGCGAGGCGAGCAGGACGTTGGACCAGATATAGCCCGCGATGAAATCGACATGATCGGACTCGATCAGCTTTTCGGTCTTCTGCTTGCCGACATCCGGCTTCTGCTGGTCGTCCTCATAGATCACCTCGACCGGCTTGCCGGCCATCTTGCGGCCGAGATGGTCGAGCGCAAGCTCGAAGGAGTTGCGCATGTCGTTTCCGATCACCGCCGTCGGGCCGGAGAAGGTCGAGACAAAGCCGATCTTGATGCTGTCGCCGGCAAAGGCCGAGCTTGCCAGCAGAAGCGCAGCCGCGCCCGCCAGCCAGGATGCCGATTTCATGATTTCCCCTCCCTTAACTCTTCCAAACTCAAGCTGCCCGACTCCGCTCCATCGCGGCTGACGGTCTCGCGCCTTCTGTCTATGCAGTATTTTTTGCGCGAAATCCCGCCCCGGCAGCAAGCGCCAAGCGAAGGATCGTCCTTGAACCTTCGGCCCAGCGCGTGCACCATAATTCGTGATCGTCGGGAATGGCAAGAATTATAATGCAGGCCCGCACTGGGGCGCGCGCCTGCGAGGCGGCGAGACTAGACGCGGTATTCCGCTCCGTCGATGACATAGGGGGCGTGGCGGAAATCCCTGATGGCCGCGACCTTGTCCGCCGACCAGTCGAGCAGCATGAAATATTTCGCCCGCCCGCCGGACTCACCCCTGGTCTCCTGGGGATCGAATACCAGGATGGCCGCACGGCCCTCGACCAGGCCCGGCACCAGGTGCCAATCCGCTACCTTGGCGTAATTGCCGAAATAGCGGGAGACCTCGGCCTTGCCGCGCATCCGTGTCTTGTTCACGAGCTCGAGCCTGACATCGTCGGCGATCATGGCGCGGATGGCGTCGAAATCGCGCGCGTTGAAATGCGCGACATAGCTCGACAGGCGTTTCCGATCGGCGTCCGACAGCTCCGGCCGCGGCGCATCATCGCCCTCAGCTCCGAGTTCGCGAAGCCGCACGCGCCCACGGTGCAGCGCCGCCTTCACCGCAGGCAGGCTGTGGTCCATGACCTCGCAGACCTCGGCAAGGGGGCAACCGAGCACGTCGGCCAGGATCACACTGGCGCGCTGCGCGAGCGGAAGGCGCATGAAGGTGCGAAGGCTCAAGCTCGCGACCTGCCGGGTCCAGATCGCATCAACCGGATCCGCTATCATCTCGACCTCCTCGCCGGAGTGAAGGCCCGCGAGCCGGCTTCGGCGACGCAGGAAATCCAGCGCCGTGTTGTGCGCAATCCGGAATAGCCAGCCTTGCGGGTTCTCGATTGGACCAGAGCCCGCAAACGCCTCGACCGCCTTGATCAAGGCGTCCTGCACGACGTCCTCGCCATCGATCACCGAACCGACCATGCGCGCGCAGTAGCGATGCAGCCTTGGCCGCATCGCCACAAGCAGGCGGTCGAGATTTGGCGCGGATGGGTCAGCCGTCGACGTCATTCGCTCTCCAGCATGCGATAATTCCCGACAATCCTGGCGCTCCTCGCCAGCGGCATCTCGTCGCAACGATCGCGGATTCCGCTTTGAAAGGCCTGAAATGCCGGAAGATCGCGTAACGCCTTCGAGCCGTCGTCAGTCTCGGTTGCGACAAGATGAACGAAGCTGTCGTCCTCCAGGCGCAGCGCAAGGTAGCGAAGGCCGGGAGGCTTTGCATCGCGCAATTGCGCGAACACCGCCGCAATCAGCTCGGCATTCTTGTCGGCCAGGTCGGGCCTGGCTTTGTACCTGATCAGCGTGCGTTTCATGGGTCTCTCCATTCGATCATGCCTTGGTCCCGTCTAGACGTCGGGCGCCTGCAGAAGGATTCGGCTGACGAATATTTTTTCCGCCGCGAAGGGCGCGCGATCACGATAGGGTTCCCTTATCGCCTGATAGAAAGACTCCGCTTGGAGAGAGCTTGCGAATGAGTCCATGATCGTGGGCAGTTGCACGAAACGGAGGTCCACAGCGCCATGGCACCAGCATCGCAAAATCCGCATCGCGTGGTGATCATCGGCGCCGGCTTCGGCGGGCTGGAGGCGACTTATCGGCTGAAGGGTGCGCCGGTCGAGATCACCCTGATCGACCGCCGCAACCATCATCTGTTCCAGCCGCTGCTCTACCAGGTGGCGACCGCCTCGCTCGCGACATCCGACATCGCCTGGCCGATCCGCTATCTGATGCACGATCGACGCGAGGTCACGACCTTGTTCGCCACCGTTGCGGGCGTGGATGCGACGAACCACCGCGTGCTGCTCGAGGACGGTGCAAGCCTGCCCTACGATACGCTCGTGCTCGCCACCGGCGTGCGGCATGCCTATTTCGGCCATGACGAATGGGAGACCTATGCGCCCGGCCTGAAGACCTTGGAGGATGCCACCACCATCCGACGCCGCATCCTGGTCGCGTTCGAGCGCGCCGAGCGCGAGACCGACCCGGAACGGCGCGCCGCGCGCCTCACCTTTGTGATCGTTGGCGGCGGCCCGACCGGCGTCGAGCTTGCCGGCACCATTGCCGAAATGGCCCGGCACACGCTGCCGGGCGACTTCCGCAATATCGACACCCGCAAGGCCCGCGTCGTGCTGATTGAAGCGGGTCCGCGCGTCCTCGCCGGCTTTGCCGACGACCTCTCTGCCTATGCCAAGGAGTCGCTGGAGCGCATCGGCGTCGAGGTGGTGCTGGGCGAAGCCGTCACTGATTGCACGCGCGAGGGCGTGGTCTATGGCGGCAAGACGCTGAAGGCCAAGACCATCATCTGGGCGGCGGGCGTGCGCGCCTCGCCTGCCGCCGAATGGCTTGGCGCGCCCGCGGACCGCGCCGGCCGAATCCAGGTCGCGCCAGATCTGACCGTCCCGGGCCATCCCGAGATCTTCGCTGTTGGCGACACGATCACCATCAACGCATGGGACGGCAAGCCGGTCCCCGGCATTGCGCCCGCCGCCAAGCAGGAGGGACGCTATGTCGCCAACCTGATCAAGGCGCGGCTGCGCGGCGAGAGCCTTGGGCCGTTCCGCTACAAGCATGCCGGCAGCCTGGCGCAGATCGGCAAACGGCTCGCGGTGATCGACTTCGGGCGCATCAAGCTGAAGGGCGCGATCGCCTGGTGGATCTGGGGCATCGCGCACATCTACTTCCTGATCGGGCTGCGCCACCGCCTTGCCGTCGCTCTAAGCTGGCTCTGGATCTACATCCGTGACCAGCGCGCGGCACGGCTGATCACCCAAGGCAGCAGCAAGGTGACAAGCTGAGGACTGCTCAATCTTTAAGCAGATAAGTGGCCACGGCGACCCGGCTAGTCGCGTTTGCCGTCTTTAAGTCCTCGACAAGCTGCTGACTCCAATCAACAATTGAGCCATGAGGTGCGGCGGCGGCAATTGTACACATGGCATACCCCTTGCTTCGCCGGAGGAGAAATTTTAGTCGGTAGACCAAAATCCCGGCAGCGCTGCTGGGCTAATCGGAGTTGCGCGTGACCGAAACCGTTGCCGCGATCGTCGCCGCGCATCGCGCTGGGATCTTGACGCCCACACAGACTGTCGCGCGCAGCTTCAAGCGCATCCGCGACCACAACGATCCCGCCATCTTCATCTCGCTGCGCGAGGAGAAGGACGCGATCGCAGAAGCGGAGGGTCTCTCGGCGCGAAAGGACGCGAGCCAGCTGCCGCTTCTGGGCGTGCCGGTTGCGGTCAAGGACAATATCGACGTGCTGGGTCTGCCGACCACGGCGGCCTGTCCGGCGTTCTCCTATTCACCATCGTTTGATTCCACCGCAGTGGCGCGGCTGCGCGCCGCCGGCGCCATTCCGATCGGCAAGACCAACCTCGACCAGTTCGCGACTGGTCTCGTCGGCGTGCGCTCGCCCTACGGCATTCCGAAGAATCCGCTGCGGCCTGAGTTGTTGCCGGGTGGATCGAGTTCGGGCTCCGCGGTCGCGGTTGCCGCCGGCCTCGTGCCGCTCTCGCTCGGCACCGACACCGCGGGAAGCGGCCGCGTGCCGGCGCTGCTCAACAACATCGTGGGCCTCAAGCCAAGCCTCGGCATGATCTCGACCGCCGGTGTCGTCCCGGCGTGCCGCACGCTCGATTGCGTCTCGATCTTCTCGCTCACCGTGGACGATGCGGTGACCGCGCTCGCCGCAATGACCGGCCCCGACGGCGCCGATCCGTTTTCCCGCGACCGGCCGCTCGGCGACATCACCGCGCTGCCGGCCAATCTTCGTCTCGGCGTGCCCCGCAGCGGTCAACTGATCTTCTTCGGCGACAAGGCGCAGGACGCCGCCTATCGCGACGCGCTGAAGCGCCTGACGGCGCTCGGCGCCACGCTGGTCGAATTTGACATGGAGCCGTTCTACGAGACGGCGCGGCTGCTCTATGAGGGGCCGTGGGTCGCCGAACGCTATCTCGTGATCCGCAACCTGCTCGCGTCATCACCGGACGCGATCCATCCGGTGACGCGCGAGATCATCGCACCCGGTGCGCGGCTCACCGCAGCGGAGACGTTTTCCGCGCTGTACCGGCTGCAGGGCATGCGCAAGATCGCCGAGCGGATCCTGTCGAATTTCGACGCCATGGTGCTGCCGACCGCACCGACGGTCTACACCACCGCGCAGGTGCTGGCCGATCCCCTGCTGCTCAACAGCCGGCTCGGCACCTACACCAATTTCGTCAACCTGCTCGATCTCTGCGGCCTGGCGCTGCCGGCCTCGTTCCGCGCCGACGGCCTGCCGTTTGGCATCACCCTGCTGGCGCCGGCCGGGCACGATGCGCTGCTCGCGTCGATCGGCCGCGTCTTCCATGCCGAGACCGGGCTTGCCATGGGCGCCACCAATATCGCGCAGCCGCCGCTCGCGCCATTACCAGCAGCCGTCGCGCGCGACGACATCGCCATCGCCGTGGTCGGCGCGCATCTGTCGGGGATGGCACTGAACGGCGAATTGAAGGCCCTGAGCGGACGCCTGGTCGAGACCACGATGACCGCGCCGGACTACAGGCTCTATGCGCTTGATACCAGCCCGCCCAAGCCGGGCCTGCTCCGCGTCGAAGCCAATACCGGGACAAGCGTCGAGCTCGAGATCTGGGCGCTGTCGCCCGCCGCTTTCGGCGAATTCGTCGCCGCCGTCCCGCCGCCGCTGTCGATCGGCACCATCAGGCTTGCCGACGGCCGCAATGTGAAAGGCTTTATCGTCGAGCCCGCCGCACTCGACGGCGCACGGGATATTTCCGCATTCGGCGGCTGGCGAGCATATATGGCGGAAGCAGCCGCGGTGTAGCTTTGGGCACCGCCATTCCGGGGCGGTCCGACGGACCTAACTATGGTGCGCAATTGCGCGCCTGAGAATCTCACGCCACAACCTCTGGAGTCCGGGTTCGCGCGCAATGGCGCGCGCCCCGGAATGACGGAATCGGGCGCTTACACCGACACCGCGTAAAGCTCGTATTCATCGCGCACCAATTCGATATGGGCGCGCATCGCAAGTTCGGCGCCGGCCTTGTCGCCGCGCATGATCGCAACCACCACGCGGTCGTGCTCGGCCTGGGACTTCGCGAGCCGTCCCAGATTGCGGAACTGGGCGCGGCGGAACGGCTGCACGCGCACCCGCGTCGCCAGCGTCATCTCCGCGATGTAGGTGTTTTGCGAGCCTGCATAGATGGTGTTGTGGAAGCGCTCGTTGACCTCGTGGAAGCGATCGGGATTGCCGGCATAACTCAGAACGCGCAACTCCTCATGCACGGCCTCCAGCCGATGCCGTTCGACCGCCGTCATGCGCTCGGCGGCAAGGCCTGCACAGATCGCCTCCAGCTCTGCCATCACCTCGAACATCCCGGTCAGCCGTTCCAGGGTCGGTCGCGCCACCACGGCGCCGCGGTGGGCGCGGGTCTCGATCAGACCCGAGGCCGCGAGCTGGCGCAGCGCTTCGCGAACGGGGGTACGCGAGACGCTGAAGCGGCGGGCGATATCGGTCTCGTCCAGCGGCGCGCCGGGCGCCAGCGCGCCGCGCACGATCTCGTCGGCGAGCTGCAGCCGCAGCTCCTCCGCACGGGTGATCTTGCCGGCAGAGCCCGATGCCCGATCGATCCGCCGGAACACGCTGTCCTTCACGCCGCCCTGAACGCCGTCTTTGGGCGGGGCACCGTTCGCGGGCAGGTCGTCAAGGCTCATCTCGGCGCAACCTCTGGTTCGTCGATGATGCTGACATGAGCCGCGACGATTCTCCAGCCCTCAGGAAAGCGGACCCAGGTCTGCATTTGCCTCCCGACACGCCCGGGAGCGCTGTCGCGATAAAACAGGGTCGAGGCGACCGCAGTGTCGCGGCCGTAAGTCGTGATCACCGTGCGCGCGGTCTTGCGCATCAACCCGACCGGGGAACGGGCGGCCCGGAAGGCGCTGATCTCGGCATAGCCATAAAGATTCTCGCCAATGCCGTAGCGAAGCGTGCGCGGATCATTGCGAAACAACTCCCCGAGCACAGCGATGTCATTATTGACCAGGGCCTGTTCATAGCGCGCGAACTGCGCGGTGACTTCGGCGACGACATCGGGCAGATCGATTTCCATCCCTGTCAAAGTCCTCTCGGCGGCGGCGCGACGGCGACGCCCATTTGTTCCAGCGCACAGGCCACCCGCAGCGCGACATCCTCGCGCCAGGGGGCCGCGATGATCTGCACGCCGATCGGCATCGGCTCCAGCGGGATCGGCACCGCCACCACGGGCAGGCCGATGAAGGAGATCGGCTGGGTGTGGATGCCGATATTGGCGCGCACCGGCAGCTCGACCCCGTCGAGCACGAAGGTCGCCTGCCCGAGCTTGGGCGCAATGCAGGGTGTTGCGGGCGCGATGATCACGTCCACCGTCTTGAACAGCTCGGCCACCTGCGCCCGATACCAGCGGCGGAATTTTTGCGCACGATCCACGAAGGGCGCCGGGATCATTGCGCCCGCGATCAGCCGGTCGCGCACCGCAGGATCGAAATCGTTCGCCCGTTTGCGCAGCCGATCGAGATGGAGCGAGGCGCCTTCGACTGTGGAGATGACATAGGCTGCGGCGCGGGCGCGGGCCGCTTCCGGAATCTCGATCGTGCGCGTCACCTGCAGCGCCTTGGCAACGCGCGCGACCGCCTCCTTGGCCTCGTCGAACAGGTTGTGCTGGAAGTAGCCGCCGGCGAGCGCGATGCGGAGATCGCCGACGCCTTGCTTGAGGAGCGGCATCACCGGTTCGATGGCGCGCGCGGCGCAGGCGGCATCGTCGGCGTCGGGACCCTGCATGACGTCGTAGGCCAGCGCAAGATCGCTCACGCTGCGTGCGAACGGGCCGAGATGATCGAAGCTCGCCACAAAGGGGAATGACCGCGCGCGCGACAGCCGGCCGTAGGTCGGCTTGAGGCCGAAGATGCCACAGAACGACGAGGGCACACGGATGGAGCCATTGGTGTCGGAGCCGAGCGCAAGCGGCACCAATGCGCCGCCGACCGCACTGCCCGAGCCGCCGGAGGAGCCGCCGCTCATCCGCGTCGGATCGTGCGGATTGCGCGACGGGCCGTCGTGAACGTTCTCGCCGGTGAAGTCATAGGCGTATTCGCCCATGTTGAGCGCGCCGAGCAGCACGGCACCGGCTGCTTCCAGCCGCTCGATCAGCGTGGCATCGCGCGAGGCCGGCGGCAGATCGCGGTTGATCTTCGAGCCCGCGCGAGTCGCAAGCCCCTTCACGTCGAACAGGTTCTTTACCGCAAACGGCACGCCGGCGAGCGGGCCGATTGTTTCGCCCGCGGCAAGCGCCGCATCGATGGCCCGCGCTTTCGCACGGGCGCGGTCGGCGGTTAGATCGGTGAAGGCGTTGAGCACGTTGTCATGCGCGGCGATGCGCGCCAGCGCGGCTTCCGTGACAGAGAGCGCCGACATCTTGCGGGCAGCGACCGCTTGCGCGATCTCCGCTGCGGAAAGTCCGGTCGGATTTGCCGTCATCGCGTGATCAGGCCGCAAAGATCGGAGCCGGCTCGCTCTCGTCCGGCAGCGCAAAATCATCAACCAGCCGTGCCAACCTCAGCGAGACCTCGAGATTGGCCTTGATCGCAGGCCGCCAGGCCTCCTCGACGGTGAGCGCCAGCGTCACGGCAACCGCGTCGATGTAATCGTCAAGCGGATCAGCAGCCATATCCATCCTATCGCGTCTCGTCCCGGTCGCACGGCGCGTCAGTGCACCGGCAGCGGCGGATGCGGGATCGCGGTCAGGAACTCCCTGGTGTAGGGATCCTGCGGGTCCGAAAGCACTTGCTCGGCCGGCCCCTGTTCAACGATCCGCCCCGCGCGCATCACAATGACACGATCGCACAACAAGCGCACCACATTCAAATCATGGGAGACGAACAAATAGCTCATGCCTAGGGACATTTTGAGGTCCTGCAGCAGATTGAGCACCACGGCCTGCACGGAGACGTCGAGCGCAGCCGTCGGCTCGTCCAGGACGACGAGCTTGGGGTGAAGCGCGATCGCCCGCGCGATGCCGACGCGGGCCTTCTGGCCGCCGGACAATTGATGCGGGAAACGATCCAGCAGATTGAGCGGCAGCCCGACCAGGGTGGCAAGCTCCTCGCAGCGGGCACGAAGTGCGTCGCGGCCCTTGATGTCGCCGAGTTGCAGGATCGGATCGATAATGGCGCGGGCGGCGGTGAAGCGTGGATTGAGGCTGTCAGTCGGGTCCTGGAACACCATCTGGATCTGGCTGCGCAAGGGCAGCCGCGCAAAGGCGTTGGGCATGATGGCGCCGACCTCCTCGCCATCGAACACGATGCGGCCGGAGGTCTGGTCGAGCAGGCGCATCACCATCATGGAGGTGGTCGATTTGCCGCAGCCGGACTCGCCGACCAGGCCAACGCTCTCGCCGCGGCCGACGGAGAAGCTGATGCCGTCCACCGCGCGGAACATCTCCGGCTCGACCGGCGGCTTGCGGGAGAACAGCTTTGACAGCACGGCCGTGGCGCCCTGCCGGGGATATTCCTTGACCAGCTTTTCGACGAGCAGGAGGGGCGTCCTCTCCCTCTCCCCGTCCTTCACGGGGAGAGGGTCGGGGTGAGGGGCTGTCTCCGCGAGTTGGACTCGTGGAGAGTCCCCCTCACCCGCCGCGCATTGCGCGTCGGCCTCTCCCCGCGTGCGGGGAGAGGCTAAGGAAGAATCCTCCGGCAGCAAATCACGCAGCGAGACCCCGATCCTGGGCGTCGCGCGCATCAGCTTCTTCGTGTAAGGATGCTGCGGATTGGCGAAGATGTCGGCCGATTTTGCCGTCTCCACCACCCTGCCCTTCTCCATCACCACGACGCGGTCGCAATAGGCCGCGGCGAGCCCCAGATCATGCGTGATCAGGATGGTGGACATGCCGCGCTGTCTGGTCAGTTCGACCACCAGATCCATCACCGCCTTTTGCGTGGTGACATCGAGGCCCGTGGTCGGCTCGTCCGCGATCAGGAGTTGCGGATTGCAGGCGAGTGCGAGTGCGATGACGACGCGCTGGCACATGCCGCCCGACAGCTCGAACGGATAGGCGTGATAACGCTCGCGCGGACGCGCGATCTTGACCTGCTCCAGCGCCTCGATCGCCTTCTCGCCGCGATCGCCGACCGTCGACTGCTGGACATGCTGGCGCAGCACGTCCTCGATCTGGTCGCCGACTTTTCGAATCGGATTGAGCGCGGCGCGCGGGTTCTGGAAGATCATCGAGATTTCGCGGCCGCGCAGATCGCGCATCGTCCCTTCGCTGGCAGCCTTGACGTCGATGCCGGAGAACATCACCGAGCCCTCGGCGATCTTTCCCGCGCGGTCGAGGATCCGCATCACGGCATAGGACGTCACCGATTTGCCCGAACCGGATTCGCCGACGATGCCCAGCGTCTCGCCTTTGGCGACGCTGATATCGACATGCTGCACCGCCTTGACGATGCCGCGGCGGGTGGTGAACTCCACCGTGAGGTCGTGCACGTCGAGCAGTGGCTGCGCGGTCATGTTGGCTCAGGTCCGTCGTTGCGGGTCGACGATGTCGCGCAGCCCGTCGCCCAGCAGGTTGAAACAGAACACGGCGATCATCAGCGCAAGGCCGGGAAACAGCGCAATCCACCATTCGCCCGAGACCATGAAGCTCGCGCCTTCGGCGACCATGATGCCCCATTCGGCGGTCGGCGGCCGCACGCCAAGGCCGATGAAGGAGAGGCCGGCGGCATTGAGGATCGCGTAGCCCATGGTCAGCGACATCTGCACGATCATGATCGGCATGATGTTGGGCAGGATGTGCCCGAGCAGGATACGGAATTCGGGATTGCCCGAGAGCCGCGCCGCCTGCACAAAGCCGGCGTTGCGGCGGACATTGGCTTCGGCGCGCGCGACGCGGGCGTAGAGCGGGAAGTTCACGATCGCGGTCGCGATGATGATGTTCTGCACCGTGTTGCCGAGCGCCGCGACAATGCCCATCGCCAGCACGAACAGCGGGAAGGCCATGATGGTGTCGGCGATGCGGCCGACGATGCGATCGGTCCAGCCGCCGAAATAGCCCGCGGCGATGCCGGCGAGCCCGCCCATCAGGAACACCAGCACGACCGACGCGACCGCGATGAACGTATCGAGACGGGTCGCGACGACGACGCGGCTGAAGATATCGCGGCCGAGCTGGTCGGTGCCGAACCAGTGCGCCGCCGACGGCGGCTTCAGCGCCGCCGCCGTATCGGAGGCGAGCGGATCGTAGGGCACGATGATCGGCCCGAACAATGCAGCGAACAGAATCATGATCAGGAGGCCGAAGGCGAACGCCGTCACCTTGTTCTCGCCAAGCACGTAGCGGGTGTGCTCGAACAGCGCGATCAGCCCCGAGGTCCGCGCAGGCGCGGCAGGCTCGACCGTCGGCGCGACGCTGCTCATGGCCTCTAGCCCTCCAGCCTGACGCGTGGATCGATCACGCCATAGAGAATGTCGATCAACAGATTGAGCACGACGTACATAATGGCCATCGTGAGCACGAAGCCCTGCACCGGCGCGAAGTCCGAGGAGATCAGCGCTTCCACGGCATAGGAGCCGATGCCGGGCCAGGCGAAGACTTTCTCCACCAGCACGTTGGCGCCGAGCAGGAAGGAGAACACCATCGACAGCGTGGTGATGACCGGCAGCATGGCATTGCGGAACGCGTAGGTGACGATCACTTTGCTTGGTGCGAGCCCGCTGGCACGCGCGGTGCGCACGAAGTCGGAGGCGAGCACCGCGAGCATGGAGGCGCGGGTCATGCGGGCAATCGGCGCCAGCGAGAAGATCGCGAGCGTCGCCGCGGGCAGGATCAGCTGGCTCAGCGCCGAGCGAAAGGCCTCAAAGTCGCGGGCGATCAGGGTGTCGATCAGGTAGAAGCCGGTGACCGTATCCGGGGCGCTGTAGAACACGTCCAGCCGACCGAGCGGGGCCGGCGACCAGCCGAGCAGGAAATAGAAGTCATAGACCAGCACGAGCCCGGTGAAGAACACCGGCAGCGAGACGCCGGCTGTCGTGGTGACGCGACAGAGATGATCGATCCACGAGCCCGGACGCGTGGCGGCGAGCACGCCCAGCGGCAGCGCGATTGCGACCGAGATGAAGAGGCCGAGCAGAGTCAGCTCCGCGGATGCCGGCAGGCGGTTGCGGATTTCGGTTGCGACCGGCTGGCCCGTTGTCAGCGAGGTCCCGAGATTGCCATGGGTGAGATCGATGGTGTAGCGGACGAACTGCTCGATCAGCGGCCGGTCGAAGCCGAGCTTTTTGCGGATCTGCTCCACCGCCTCCTTGGTCGCCGCGGGGCCCGCGAAATAGGCGGCGGGGTCGCCGGGCAGCGCGCGGGTCAGCAGGAACGTGACGATGACCACGCCGATCAGGCTCGGGATCGCAAACATCAGCCGCTTGCCGATCAGGCGCAGCATGAGGGTTGCTCCGCACCAGCGGGACGGTGGCGGGGCATGCCCGGGCCGTTCCAGACATGCCCCCCGCCTGGACGCAGCCCGCATGCGCGCGGCGCGCCCTCCCTTCCCCCAGCTCCCGAGGGAACGCGAAATCCCGTAACGCCAATGCCGCGCGCGGCGCTCACGCCTTCACCAGTGCGCGGTAGTCGAGGCGGCGGTGAAACCAGTATTGATAGCCGGAGATGTTCTTCTGCATCGCGACGTTGACGAAGGGCTGGTACAGCGGGATGCGCGGAATGTCGGTGAAGGCGAGATCGACAAAGCCCTTCACGTCATTGTCGTAGGCCGCGGTGTCGCCAGTCGCCGCTGCCTCGCGCGCGCCGTCAATGAGCTTGTCCATTGCAGGCGACTTGTAGCTCATGGTGTTGAAGATCGAGTTGTTGCCGTGATAGCACCAGTAGAAGAAGTATTCCGGGTAATCGAGCCAGCCTGAGAACACATTGGTGTAGAGCGGCAGCTCTTTCTTGGTGAGCTCGGTGCGCCAGTTGGCGCCGGGAATCTTGTTGATCGTGCACTTGATGCCGATCTGGGCCAGGCTCTCCTGCACCAGCACGCACAACGGCTCATTCACCTGCGCGAAATTGAGATCGAATGACAGCGTGGTCTCGAGGCCGTTGGCATAGCCGGCGTCCGCCATCAGCGCCTTGGCCTTTTCGATGTCGGTGAAGTATTTGTGCGCTTGCGGCCAGGCGACCTCGGTCGGCTTGTCGGCGGGCGCACCGAACATCGGGTTGCCAAGTCCGAACAGCACCGCGTCCATGATCTTCTGATAGGGCAGCGCATAGGCCACCGCCTGCCGCACCTTCACATTATCGAACGGCGGCTTGGTGACATTCATGCCGATATATTGAATGCCGTTGGAGAACGGCAGCGAGACGACGTTGAGCTTGCTCTCGGCCTTCATCTCCTGGAAATCCTTGTTCGGCAGCTCATAGGAGATATCGGCGTCACCGCGCTCCAGCAGCGCACGCCGATTGCCGGCCTGCGGCACCATGCGCCAGATCACGCGCCTGATTTTCGGCAGGGGACCGCCGACCCAGGCATCGTTGCGCTCCATGACGACTTCGGTGCCCGCGGTCCATTTCGTCACCTTGTAGGCGCCGGAGCCCGCGGTCTGCTGCTTGGTGAATTCGAGGCCCCAGGGGTCCTTCTCGGACGCGTTCTTTTTCACGAGCTCGGAGTTGACCACGCAGGGCACGATCACCGCGAGGTCGGGAATGGTGAGCCTGTCTTTCTTCAGGAAATCCACGCGCACGGTCGAGTCGTCGACAATGACGAACTGCTCCGGCTTGGTCAGCGAGCCCGCGCTCATCTGGAAGGTCGGGAAGCCGCCTACGCTGACGGCGCGGTCGAGCGACCATTTCACGTCCTTGGCGGTGACCGGCGTGCCGTCATGGAATTTGGCGCTCTTCTTCAGTTTGAAGGTGACGGACATGTCACCAATGTTCATGTCCTCGGCGAGTTCGCCCTTGAACTTGTCGCGGTCGTAATAGGGCACGCCGCCGGGCCCGCTCTTCATCTCGTGGCTGATCAGCCGGTCATAGCAATTCCACGACACCTCATAGCCGGGCACGTTGGTCCCGACGCCGTGGATGTCGAGATTGTTCGGTCCGCCTTCGGAGACGATCAGAAGCGTCTCGGAGCGGGCATCGGCTTTGGCCGGAGACATGATCGCCGGCGCGGACACCATCGTGCTCGCGGCCAATCCGGAGACGGATTTGAGGAAGTCGCGGCGCTTCATGGGTGATGCTCCAATGGCCCGGCTCAACCGGTTGGAGCTCGATTCGCAAGGTTCGTGCCACGGCTGAACGGGTCGATAAGGGGCAGATTAAGCCCATGATTTCTTTTACCGATTGCGCCGGGCGACCGGGTTCCTGCAGCCGGCTGGAATTGCATACAAAGACGCATTGCTGCCCATATAGAGAGCAGTCAAGCGCGGCCACTTCCTTCGGCGGCGCCGCCGTCCCTCATCGATCCGGGCTTGCCCGCTCGAACTGGCGCAAGAGCCGGTTGCCGCGCTGCACGGCGGAATCAAGCGCCTCCTGGGCCGCTTTCTTGCCCGCGAAGGCCTGCTCCAGCTCTTCGTCGATGATATCGCGGATCAGCACGAACGACCCCAGCCGGATGCCTCTGGAATTCTCGGTCGGCGGCTTCAGGGTGATCTGTTCGATGGAGATGGCAGCGCCCGGATTGCGGTCGTAGAAGCCTTGCGAGCGGGTCAGGTCGAAGGCGGCGCGGGTGATCGGCAGATAGCCGGTGTTCTGATGCCAGGCGGCCTGCACCTCCGGCTGCGAGAGGAAGGCGAAGAATTTTGCGACGCCCTTGTATTCCTCGCGCGGGCGGTCGCGCAGCACCCACAAGGTCGCGCCGCCGATGATGGAGTTCTGCGGCGCGCCCTCGACATCCGGCCAATAGGGCAGCATGCCGTAGCCGACCTCGAATTTCGAATTGGCGACGATGTCCGCGCGGGTGGCGGACGAGCCGATGAAGATGCCGCATTCGCCGTTCTGGAAGCGCGGCTCCGCCGATTGGCCACGCCCCGAATAGTCGAACACGTTGGTCTTCTGCCATTCCGCGAGCTGGGCGATGTGCCGAACCAGCAGCGGATTGTTGAAGACCAGGACCGCATCGAGCCCGGCAAAGCCGTTGGCGCGGGTTGCGAGCGGTAGATTGTGGAAGGCCAGGAAATTCTCGACATTGACCCAGGACGGCCATGAGGTAGTGAAGCCGCAAACGGCGCCCTGGTCACGCAGCCGTTTCGCATCCTGCCCGAGCTCGGGCCAGGTCTTCGGCGGCAGGTTCGGGTCGAGGCCCGCCTGGCTGAACATGGTCTTGTTGTAATAGAGGATCGGGGTCGAGGCGTTGAACGGGAAGGACAGCATATTGCCGTTGGCGTCCGCGTAATAGCTGGCGACGGCCGGCAGATAGGCCGAGGGCGAAAACGCCTCGTGCTGGTCCCGCATCAGCTCATAGACCGGGTAGATCGCGCCACGGGCCGCGGTCATCGTGGCGGTGGCGATCTCGTTGACCTGAACGATCGCCGGCTGGCTCTTGGAACGGAAGGCGAATACCGCCGCGGTCACCGTCTCCGTGTAGTTGCCCTTGTAGCTGGGCACGATCCGGTAGTCCGGCTGCGAGGCGTTGAAATCGGCGGCAAGCTTGTCCAGCTGCCGACCGAGCTCGCCGGACATGGCGTGCCACAACTGGATGTCGGTTGCGGCCACAGCCGGGGTGGAAAAGCCAATTCCCACGGCGGCTGCGGTGGCCATTGCGATGGTCAATGATCCGAGGGCCCGTCTCACGCAAACCACTCCCAATCCGCACGTCTCAAAACGTGTCCCCGCGTCAATACTCGCGCTTCGCTATATTGCCGCGCTCCGCAGGTATAATCGCAAAAAAGCATCGATACGTCAGACCATTGACGGTCCGGAAACGGTCAGCACAATAGCCCCAACCCGCCTCAAGATGCAAAGCCCTTGAACCTTTTCCGACCTGCATCGACATCATCACGAGGGGATGGAAGTTGGCTGAGTACGGCGCCGAGCTTTGGCGGGCTTGTGTACTCGTTGTGGCGCTGTTGACGACAGTCGCCCCCGCGAGCGCGATTGCGCGCGAGTTTCGCGCCGCCGATACCCAGAGCGAGGACTACCCCACCGTCCAGGCCCTCAATTACATGGGCAGCCTGGTCGAACAGCGTACTGGCGGCCGGCTCAAGATCCGGGTTTTTCATTCCCGTCAGCTGGGTGAGGAGAAGGAGACCATCGAGCAGACGCGCGTCGGCGCGATCGATCTCAATCGTACCAATGTGGCGCTGCTGGGCAGTTTCGTGCCGGCGATGAATGTATTGGCCATGCCGTTTCTGTTCCGCTCCACAGCGCATCTCCGCAAAGTGCTGGACGGTCCGATCGGACAGGAGATGCTCAAGAGTTTCGAGCCCTACGGCTTCGTCGGGCTCGCCTTTTATGATTCCGGGGCGCGCTCGCTCTATTCCAGCATCCGCCCGGTTCACTCACTCCTCGACCTCAAGGGCCTGCGCATCCGCGTGCAGCAATCGGAATTGATGTCGGACATGGTGCGCGCGCTCGGCGCCGAGCCGGTCGAATTGCCCTATGGGCAGGTGCTCACAGCGCTGGCCACCCACCTGATCGACGGCGCGGAGAACAACTGGCCCTCCTACATTACCACCGAGCACTACAAATATGCCGGTTACTACACCCTCACCGAGCACACCATGAGCCCGGAAGTGCTGCTGATGTCGCTCAAGGCCTGGGAGAGCCTCTCGAGCGAGGATCAACAGATTTTCCGCGAAGCTGCCGCAGCATCGAGCCGATTCATGCACCAAAAATGGCGCGATCTGGAGCAACGCTCGCGGGAGCAGGCACAGGATGTGGGCGTAACCGTCATCAAGGATTTCGACCGCAGGCCGTTCCAGGCGGCGATGGCCCCGATCTATGAAAAAGCGAAGCGCGATCCGGCAACGGCCGTGCTGATCGATCGCATCCGGAAGACGGAGTGAACCGCGTGACGACGCCCGAGCACAGCGAGGCGGGAGGGGGAGCGGCCCAGGCCGCGCCGATCCGTGCGCGCATTGTCGGGCTGGTGCGCGCCGTCCCGATCCGCTGGCGTATCCTGTCCATTGCCGCGCTGAACTCGGCCGTGGTGATCATACTGGCGATCATGATCTGGAACGGCGCCAAGGTGCTGGGCTCGGCCTGGAACGACGTCAGGCAGGCGCGTGAATCCGAAAAGATCCTGGCCCGCCTGGAGAGCGAGACCGGAAGGCTGCAGAACCTGATCCACCGCTACATCAACCAGCCGAGCCCCGAGCTGTTCGCCGAAATCCTCCTGGTGCGCGAGTCCGTGCTTGGCACGCTGACGACGCGCGCCTCCACCGACCCGATGCTGTCGGGCTCGGTCGAGGAGCTGGAGCGTGTCACCGAGCGCTTCCTCGACGGTTTCGGCCAGCTGCGCTCGGTGCAGACCAAGATCTCCAAGACCTATGACGAGCAGGTGCTTGCGCCGGCGCGGGACATGGCAGGGCTCTATTCCATCATCGAGGGCGCCACGGGTCATCGCGATGCGTTGATCTGGCCCTCGCTCGGCAAGTCGCGCGAAGCGTTCACCGCGATGCTGGTCGCCGCCAATTCCTATTACCTGACGCTCGCGACCGCCTCGGCCGAAGACGCCCGCCGCAACACCGAGACCATCGAGAAGACCATCCCTGTCATGAGCGATCTCGCAGACAACGACCTGCAGCGGATGGCCTTACAGCGGCTCAGGACGCGCACCGCGGCCCTGCGTGACGGCTTGTCGAAATTGTCCCACGAGCTGACGGACCGCACCGAACTGTTGCGCAACACCATCGACGCCACCCAGGCCGAGGCGACCGGCGCAGTCGACGGATTATCTGCCAAGCTGCGCGAGCGCGAACAGGCCGCGCAGGGGACATTCGACCAGGCACTGTCAGATATCTCGCGTCGCGTGCTGACGATTGCGGTGATGTTCCTCGGCGTCATCGTCAGCGCCGGCGTGCTGATCGCACTCTCGATCCGCCTGCCGCTGCAGCAGATCATGACCTCGATGGGCGCCATCACCATGGGCGATTTCGAGCGCGAGGTGGCCGGCACCAATGCCAGGGACGAGGTCGGCGCCATGGCGCGCGCGGTCGAGGTGTTCCGCGAGAATGCCATCGCCAGGCGCAAGGCGGAGGACGAGCTGCGCGCGTCGAAGGAAAGGGCGGAGAGCGCGCTGCTCGAGCTCAGTACCGCACAGCAGAACCTGATCGATGCCGAGCGGCTTGCCGCGCTGGGCGGCCTGGTCGCCGGCGTCGCGCATGAGGTCAACAACCCGATCGGAATCAGCCTCACGGTTGCCTCGAGCTTTGCGCGGCGGACCGAGATGTTCGAGGCCGAGCTGAAATCCGACGGGGCCTTACGCCGCTCCCAGCTCGAGGAGTTCGTGCGCTCCTCGCGCGATGCCTCGCAGCAGCTGGTCGCCAACCTGCACCGCGCCGGCGAGCTGATTTCCTCCTTCAAGCAGGTCGCCGTGGACCGCTCGCATGCGGAACGGCGCCAATTCCTGCTTGGCGAGGCGACCGACCAGATCATCACAAGCCTCAAGCCGGTCCTGAAACGGGCGCCGATCGCGCTCGAAGTCGACGTGCCCGAAGGCCTCCTGGTCGACGGCTATCCCGGCTTCTATGGCCAGATCCTGACCAATCTGTTCCTCAATGCCGTTAACCATGCCTTTGCCGACGGCCGGTCGGGGACTATCTCAATCTCCGCCCGGTCGCGCGGCGCCGACGAGATCGAGATCATTTTCGCCGATAACGGGGCCGGAATGACCCCTGACGTGCAGCGCCAGGCCTTCGACCCTTTCTTCACCACGCGCCGGAACGAAGGCGGGACCGGGCTCGGCCTGCACATCGTCTACAATCTCGTCACCCAGCAACTCGGCGGGCGCATGATGCTGGAGTCAAGGGAGGGACAAGGAACCACTTTTCGCATTATCATGCCCCGGGTCGCCAAGGTGAGCACCGCCGGCGACGATGCAGAAGAGAACGACGGAACGTCGCAATGGCCGAACAGGACGATGTCCTCCACCTGATTGACGACACCGGGGCCGCCCCGGAGGATACGCCCGCACGCAAATGGAAGATCGCCGTCATCGACGACGACCACGCGGTGCATGAGGGCACCCGCTTTGCGCTGTCGGACTACACGCTGAACGGCCAGGGGCTGGAGATCCTGTCGGCCTACTCTGCGGCCGAAGGCCGCACCCTGATGCGGGCCAACCCCGACATCGCGGCCGTGCTGCTCGACGTCATCATGGAGACCGATGTCGCGGGGCTGGAGCTTGTCGAGTACATCCGCAACGAGATCAAGAATGAGACGGTGCGAATTATCCTGCGCACCGGCCAGCCGGGACAGGCGCCGGAGCGGCGCGTCATCGTCCAGTATGACATCAACGACTACAAGGCCAAGACCGAGCTCACCGCCGACAAGCTGTTCACCTCGCTCACGGCCGCGCTGCGCAGCTACCAGCAGCTCGAGCGCATGGTGCAGACCCGGCGCGGGCTCGAGATCATCATCGATGCCGCCTCCACGCTTTACGACTTCAAGTCGATGCAGCGGCTGGCCGAGGGCGTGCTGACCCAGCTCGCCTCGCTGCTCAATGTCAATTGCGCCGGCATCCTGGTGCTGCGCGACGACGGCACCAAGACGAGCGAGGATTTTTCCGTGCTGGCCGGCTCCGGCTGCTACAGCCGCTTCATCGGCCTCGCCGGGTCCAAATCCCTCGATGCGGACCTGCGCTCGATGGTGGAGGCCGCCTTCCGCCGCCGCAAGCATGAATTCGCCGACCAGCGCACGGTGCTCTATGTGCGCACCGGAAGCGGCCGCGAGGTGGTGGTGCTGCTGCAGGCGGAGCGCCCGCTGTCAGAGACCGACCGCTCGCTGGTCGAGATCTTCGGCAGCCGGCTGTCGATCGCCTTCGACAACGTCATCCTCTATCAGCAGCTGCACGAGGCCAACACCCAGCTCGAGGACCGCGTCGCCCAGCGCACCCGCGCGCTGATGCAGGCCAACCGCCGGCTGTCGGCGCAGTGGCTGCGGCTGCAGCGCGCCAACGGCTTCAAGAACGAGATCCTCGGCACGGTCGCTCACGATTTGAAGAACCCGCTTGGCGTGATCCTCGGCCGCACCGAGATGCTGACTGAGCTGATCTCGACCTCGGCCTCCCGCGAGAGCATCACCGCCCAGATCGAGCACATCCGCGACGCCACCCGCCGCCTGACCTCGATGGTCGACCATCTGATCTCGGACGCGATGGCGGACGCCTTCGACATCACCATCCGCCGCGAGCCGGTCGATATCGCAGCCCTCGCCCGCGAGGTGGCGGAGACCAACCAGCCTTCCGCGCAGAACAAGCAGCAGACCATTACGGTTTCGGCCCCGCCCCACCTCGTCACCATGTGCGACTCCGACCGCATCCGCGAAGCGATCGACAACCTCGTGTCCAACGCCATCAAATACAGCCCGATCGGCGGCAAGATCGGCATCCTGGTGAGCCATGAGGACAACCACACCGTCATCCGCGTCACCGACGAGGGCGCCGGCCTGTCGCCGGAAGACCTGGGGCGGCTGTTCGGGCGCTTCCAACGGCTCTCCGCCAAGCCCACCGCGGGTGAAAGTTCGACCGGCTTGGGCCTGTCAATTGTGAAGCGGATCATTGACATGCACGGCGGAGAGGTGAAAGCCAATAGCGACGGACCCGGCAAGGGATCGACCTTCACCATCACCCTACCTGCGACCGAGATGTCATGAGCCAGAGCCAACACATCATCATTGTCGATGACGAGGCGCCGGCGCGCGAGATGGTCGGCGACTATCTCAAGATGCACGGCTTTTCCGTGACGCTGTGCGACGGCGGAAAGAGCCTGCGCAGCGCGATCGAGGCGGGCGTGCCCGATCTCGTGGTGCTCGATCTCAACATGCCCGAGGAAGACGGGCTGTCCATCATTCGCGACCTCAAGAGCCGCGGCAACGTACCGGTCATCATGCTGACCGCCACCGCAAGCCCGATCGACCGCGTTGTCGGGCTCGAGCTCGGCGCCGACGATTATGTGGCAAAGCCCTGCGAGCTCAGGGAATTGATGGCGCGCATCCGCTCGGTGCTGCGGCGGAGCGGCCCGGCCAGGCCGGCGGAGACCGCGGCAGCAAGGAATGCGAAAGAGCAATTGGTGCGGTTCGGTACCAAATGGCTGGACCTCGAGGCGCAGGCGCTGCGCGATGACGAGGGCAACGAGCACCCGCTCACGGCATCGGAATTCGGGCTGCTCAAGGTGTTCGCGGCCAACCCCAAGCGGGTGCTGTCGCGCGAGCGGCTGCTCGAGCTCGCCAATGCCCGTGACAGTGAAGCCTTCGACCGCGCCGTGGACCTGCGCATCATGCGCATCCGCCGCAAGATCGAGCCGGACCCGGCCAAGCCCGCCGTGATCCGCACCATCCGCGGCGGCGGCTATCTGTTCTCGCCCGTGGGCGAGAAGGCGTAGCGCAGCACACCGCTCGCCATCGTCCCGGCGAAGGCGAGACTTTCGCCGGGCCGACCGGTTGAAGCTTCCCGATTTGATTTCAAACCGCACGTCGCCGTCATTGCGAGCGAAGCGAGCAATCCGAAGCCACGCACACGACCCTGGATTGCCGCGTCGCTTCGCTCCTCGCAGTGACGTGGAGAGGACACACGTTCCGTTCTCGCGGCTGAATTCGCCCGAAGCGACATCTATCGGTCGTTCATTGGCCCGGTTGCGGCCAAGGCGGCCGCAGGTATTTCCTCCCGCGTCCAGCCCTCCCCCCTATTTTCCCGCACCTTGAAAATATTCACATTTTTGCCCCGAATGTTTCGTCGCAGGCTTCCTGACGAAACAATTCTCCACCTCATGAAACCATTTTGGGCTTGTGGTGCAGACATCCCGAAACTTTGGCTCATTAACACTTTTGCCCAAGGAAGCGCCGCGGAATGCGGCACATGGGGAGAGTGTCATGCAGAACGTCGTCGCCATCAACGCCGCAGCGCGCCAGAGCATCATGTCTGCTCAGGCGGTCTCGGACGAGATGCTGCTTGAGAGCATCGCCGACGGCAACCGCACCGCGATGCATATCCTTTACGCCCGGCACAATGTGCGGGTCTATCGCTTCATCCTGCGCATCGTGCGCGACGCAACCATGGCGGAAGACCTGGTGAGCCAGGTGTTCCTCGACGTGTGGCGCACCGCGACGCAGTTCGAAGGCCGCTCGCAGGTCTCGACCTGGCTGTTGTCGATCGCCCGCTTCAAGGCGCTGACCTCGCTGCGCCAGCGCCGTTTCGAGGACATCGACCAGGAGGACGTGCGCGAAATTCCGGATGTCGCCGATACGCCGGAGGCTTCGCTCGACCGTGCCACAACCAGCGAAATCCTCCGCGCTTGCGTCGCGAAATTGTCTCCGGCGCACCGCGAAATCATCAACCTCGTCTACTACCATGAGAAATCGGTCGAGGAAGTCGGCGCGATCATCGGCATTCCGCAGAGCACCGTGAAGACGCGGATGTTCTATGCCCGCAAGCAGCTCGCCGAGCTGCTGAAGGGCGCGGGCGTCGACAGTCTTGCTGCTTAACAAAGTTTGCTGCGTGGTGGAAGAATTGAAGTCATCGGCAACATCGGCCGGAAAAGCTTTGGCTCTATAGTCATACTTGATGGATTTAGTAACCGTCAGCTGTACTCAGGCTTAACCTCCCAAGAACCTCCAACGACCCGGCTGGGATGCCCCCCTCCCGGGTCGCTCTATTTTGGGGAGCGCCGCGCCAATTCATTCAATGTCATCCCGGGGCGCCCGAAGGGCGAACCCGAAAATCTCGCGCCGCGATCTCGAGATTTTCGGGTTCACCGCTGCCGCGGTGCCCCGGAATGACGGAATCAAGTGTCAGAAGACTAGGACCCAACGTCCAATTCTCCCGTCATGGCCGGCGTGCTAAAGCATTCCACGCAATAACCACGGATGGCGCGGATGTTTGGCTGGACTGCGGTTGATTTGGCCCGGGCGCAATTTGCTTTCACCATGGCCTTTCACATCGTCTTCCCCGCGCTCTCGATCGGACTCGCGTCTTATCTCGCTGTGCTGGAGGCGCTCTGGCTCGCGACCGGCCGCGACGTCTTCATCAACCTGTTCAATTACTGGCTCAAGATCTTCGCCATCGGCTTCGGCATGGGCGTGGTGTCGGGCATCGTGATGTCCTACCAGTTCGGCACCAACTGGTCTGTGTTTGCCGACAAAACCGGACCCGTCATCGGCCCGCTGATGGCCTATGAGGTGCTGACCGCCTTCTTCCTCGAGGCCGGCTTCCTCGGTGTCATGCTGTTCGGCCTGAAGCGGGTGGGACCGCGGCTGCATTTTCTCGCCACCTTGATGGTGGCGATCGGCACGTTGATTTCCGCATTCTGGATTCTTTCCGCCAATTCCTGGATGCAGACACCGGCGGGTTACGCCATCAACCCCGACGGACAATTCACGCCCGCCGACTGGCTCAAGGTGATCTTCAATCCGTCCTTCCCCTATCGCCTGGTGCACATGGTGCTGGCGGCCTATCTCACCACCGCGCTCGTGGTCGGCGCCGTCGGCGCATTTCATCTCTTGCGTGACCAGCATCTCGCCGGTCCCCGCGTGATGTTCTCAATGGCGATGTGGATGGCGACCCTGGTGGCGCCGATCCAGATCCTCGCGGGCGATCAGCACGGCCTCAACACGCTCGAGCATCAGCCGGTGAAGATCATGGCCATGGAGGGCCATTTCGAGAGCCACAAGGACGGCGCGCCGCTCTATCTTTTCGGCCTGCCGGATGAGGCCGCGGGCAAGGTCAAATACGCCATCGACATCCCCAAGCTCGGCTCGCTGATCCTGAAGCATTCGCCTGACGCGCCGATGGACGGGCTCAACACCGTGCCGCGCGAAAACTGGCCGCCGGTGCCGGTGACCTTCTGGGCGTTCCGCATCATGGTGGGGCTTGGCTTCCTGATGTTTGCGCTGGGCCTGTTCAGCCTGTGGGAACGCTGGCGCGGCCGGCTCTACGAGCGCCGCCTGCTGCATATCTTTGCGATGCTGATGGGACCGGCGGGCTTCATTGCAGTCATCGCGGGCTGGGTCACGACCGAGACCGGACGCCAGCCTTTCACCGTCTACGGGCTGCTGCGCACGGCCGATTCCGCTTCGCCGCTGGCCGCGCCCGCGGTCGGCGCCTCGCTCACCGCCTTTGTCATCGTCTATTTCATCGTCTACGCCGCCGGCATTCTCTATCTGCTGCGGCTGATGGCGCAGCCGCCGCATCCGGGAGAGCCGGGTCCGGGCAGCGAGAGCCCGACCCGCACCGCCGGCATCACGCCGGCCGCGGGCGTGGCTCACGAGACTTATGGGGAGGCCGGCGCATGACAAGCGTGAGCGTCGATCTCGCCACCATCTGGGCCTTCATCATCGCCTTTGCCGTCTTTGTCTACGTGGCGATGGACGGCTTCGACCTCGGCCTCGGCATCCTGTTTCCGCTGTTTCCGGACAAACGGGATCGCGACATCATCACCAACACGGTCGCGCCGGTGTGGGACGGCAATGAGACCTGGCTCGTGCTCGGCGGCGGCGGGCTGATGGCGGCGTTTCCGCTCGCCTATGCGGTGCTGCTGCCTGCGCTCTATCCGCCCATGATTGCGATGCTGATCGGCCTGATCTTCCGCGGCGTCGCCTTCGAATTCCGCTGGCGCACGACCAGCGTGCGCAACCGCTGGGACCTCGCTTTTGCCGGGGGATCGTGGCTTGCGGCGCTGTCGCAAGGCATTGCACTCGGCGCGATGCTGCAGGGCGTGCATGTCGAAGGGCGGCAATATGCCGGCGGCTGGCTGGACTGGCTGACGCCGTTCAGCGTGCTCACCGGGGTGTCGCTGGTCGCAGGCTATGCGCTGCTCGGCGCCACCTGGCTGATCCTCAAGACCCAGGGTCGGCTTCGCGACCGCGCCTATCATTTGAGCTGGTACCTCCTGTTCGCGATGCTGCTCGCGATCGCAGCCGTCAGCATCGCGACGCCCCTGCTCACCATCCATTACGCGCAGCGCTGGTTCACCTGGCCCAACATCGTCCTGACCGCGCCGGTACCGGTTGCGGTTGCCGCGGTGACGGTGCTGCTGTTGAAAAATCTCGCCGAGAAGCGCGACGGCTGGCCCTTCCCGCTGACGCTGCTGCTGTTCCTGCTGTCCTATGCGGGCCTCGGCATCAGCATGTATCCCTATATCGTGCCGCAGAGCATCACCATCTGGCAGGCGGCGGCGCCCGCGAAGAGCCAGATCTTCATGCTGTTTGGCGTCGCCGTGCTGATCCCGCTGATCCTCGGCTATACAGCCTGGGCCTATTGGGTGTTCCGCGGCAAGGTGCATCCCGGGAGCGGCTATCACTGATGGCTGTCGAACAACCGACCGCGCCGCTTGGCCGCCGCCTGCTCTGGTTCGCAGGCCTATGGCTTGCCGGCGTCGGCAGCGTCACCGCGATCGCGTTCATCTTGCGGCTGTGGCTGAGATGAACGGACCACGCGTCATTTACGATTTGAGGCCTTGGAAAATTCGAGGCAATACGGCCACATATCCGCCCACTCCGCCATGAACTTGCCATCAAGCTGGCCCTGAGTTTTGATGGTTCCACCTGGTTTGACTGGCATTCCATACGGAGAGTCCTGATGACGGCATTGCGTCACCTGAGCTGGATGATGATGGCTGCGATCGGCCTGGTCTTCTCGACCTCGCAGGCACTGGCGCAGCAGCAGAACGACCCCGGCGACCAGCCCGGCCTTGTGGCCGACGACTCCTACGCGCTCGATCCCGAATGGCAGAAGCAGGTGGTCTACTATCGAACCACCGAAGCGCCGGGCACCATCATCATCTCCACAGCCGAGCGCCATCTCTATCTCGTGCAGCCTGGCGGGCGGGCGCTGCGTTATGGCATCGGCGTCGGCCGCGACGGCTTCCAGTGGCAGGGCCTCGTGAACATCACCAAGAAGGCGGAATGGCCGGACTGGACCCCGCCGCCGGAGATGATCCAGCGCCAGCCCTATCTGCCGCGCTTCATGGCCGGCGGCCCCGGCAATCCGCTCGGCGCGCGCGCCATGTATCTTGGCGCCACGGTCTACCGCATCCACGGCACCAACCAGCCCTGGACCATCGGCACCAAGATTTCCTCGGGCTGCTTCCGCCTGGTCAATGCCGACGTGACCGATCTCTATGATCGCGTGCCGGTCGGCACCAAGGTGATCATCAGGCAGAAGCCCGAGCTCTAGACGCTTCTCTCCTTTTCTTCTGCGACTTTCGACACGCAATCATTGCAAGGGGCAAATCATGCGTACTTTCCGAGGCGGCCTGTTGATCGGGCTCGCCGTCGCCGTTCTGGTTGCGGCCGTCGCCATCATCTATGAGGTCTACGACACCCGCACCCTGAAACGCACCGTCCGCCGCGGCGAGGTGCTGTGCGGCGTCAACAAGGGACTGCCCGGCTTCTCGATTCCCGACGACAAGGGCAACTGGACCGGCTTCGACGTCGATTTCTGCCGCGCGGTGGCCTCCGCGATCTTCGACGACCCGAGTAAGGCGAAATTCATCCCGCTTGACGCCAATGAGCGCTTCAAGGAGCTGCAGAACCGCAAGGTGGACATCCTCTCGCGCAACTCGACCTGGAACATGTCGCGCGAGGAGAATTACGATCTCTATTTTCCCGCGGTCGCCTATTATGACGGCCAGGGCTTCATGCTGCCGCGCGCGCGCAACATCGAGAGCGCGCTCGATCTCAACGGCAGCAAGGTCTGCGTGCAGTCGGGCACGACCACCCTGGCCAACCTCGCCGACTATTTCCGCGTCAACAACATGAAGCTCGAGGAGATGAAGTTCGACAAGCTCGACGATGTCGTCAAAGCCTATGACAGCGGCAAATGCGACACGCTCACGGCCGACATCTCCCAGCTCTATGCGCTGCGGCTCAACCTGACCAAGCCCGGCGACCACATCATTCTGCCCGACGTCATCTCCAAGGAGCCGCTCGCGCCCGTGGTGCGCCAGCGCGACGACGACTGGATGATGATCGTGAAATGGACGCTTTATGCCATGATCAACGCCGAGGAGCTCGGCGTCACCTCCAAGAACATCGACGAAGCGCTGAAGTCGAAAAAGCCGGACGTGATGCGCCTGGTCGGCAATGAAGGCACCTTCGGCCCCGACCTCGGGCTGTCGAAGGATTGGGCGGTCCGCATCATCCGCCATATCGGCAATTACGGCGAGGTGTACGACCGCAACATCGGCGCAGAGTCGCAGCTGCACATCCCACGCGGCCTCAACCAGCTCTGGAACGCCGGCGGCATCCAATACGCGCCGCCGATCAGGTAGGGGTCAGGCGGGCACATCCATCCACCTGTCGTTCCGGCGAAAGCCGGAACCCATACCCCTGGATCTGTCCGGATGACTCGGTGGCTGACGATCTTCGTAAGAACCGCGCCCTGGGGTTATGGGTGCCGGCTTTCGCCGACACAACGGCGAAGCACTGGGCCCCCTATTTCGGAAACAACCTGTCCCTGATGTAGCGCGAGGTGGCGGTCAGGCGCAGGCCGCGGGGCTTGCGCCAGACGGCGCGATCGATTTCGTGCTTGTCGCCGATATCGAGCGGGCCGGAGACGTTCTTGGCGATGAAGATGGCGTCGCTCATCTTGCGGCCGTTGCGCGGGTTCTTGGCCTTGACCTGCTTCCAAAGCCGCAGCCGACCAAGCTTGAGCTTCGGCAGCTCCTCCTTGATCTCGCGCTTCAGACAGTCCTTTTCGCTTTCACGCTGGCGCTTGCGGCCGCCCGGGAACATCCAGCGCCGGTCCCGCCTCCGTCTGACGAGGAGAACGCGCCCGCGCTTTGCCGCAACCAGCTTGGATGACTTTGCCATTGCCGACATTGGTTCAGATTTCGCTGTTTTCACTTCTAACTGCTTCGACGTCTTATACCAAGACCACGTCCGCAGCCGGTCCACAACCGCATGTTTTGCCGTGGCGCCGATCAGTGTCCATGCCAGCGCCTGCCCGCAAGCATGGACGGCCCGCCAATAATGGATAATCTTGCCGCACTGGTGAAGCCGGGACCCGTAGAATCCCGGCCCAAAAGGCAAAGAAGCGACATACACGAGGAAACAACCGGGAGGGATTCTGACAATGGCGGGCGTACACCTGCTCGATCGCGTGATCGGCGACGCGTATCCGACATTCACGACGGACGATGACGTGAAGGCGTTCGAGCGGACGCCTTACGGCGACCGGATTGCCGCGGCGAGCACCTATGAGGCGCTCAAGCTCGGCGCGGCCCACAATCCGGATGCGCCGGCGATCCGGCTGCTGCCCAATGCCGAGCCGACCGACACGCCTGTTACGATCAGCTACCGCGATCTCATCGCGCAGGTGACGCAGGCCGCCAACATGTTTCATGCGCTCGGCGTCGGCCCCAATGACGTCGTGAGTTTCCTGCTGCCGCTGTTGCCGGAGGCCTTCATCACGCTGTTCGGCGCGGAGGCCGCGGGCATAGCTAATCCCGTCAATCCGCTGCTCGAACCGCATCAGATCGCCGAGATCCTGGAGGCGGCGCGCACCACCGTCCTGGTGGCGCTCGGCCCCATGCCGGGTACGGACATCTGGCAGAAGGTCGAGACGGTGCGCGGGCAGTTGAAGCACCTGAAGGCGATCGTGCAGGTGCACGGGCCGGGTGATCCGCGGCACGCCATCCATTCGTTCAACAAGCTGATTAGGCAACAGCCGTCCGATCGCCTGATCAGCAACCGCAAGATCGCCGGCCACGACATCGCCGCGTATTTCCACACCGGCGGCACCACCGGCACGCCGAAACTGGTCCGCCACACCCACGCCAACCAGGTCTACCAGGCCTGGGGCTGCAACCTGCTGCTGAAATCAAAGCCCGGCAGCAATCTGCTGTTTGGCATGCCGCTGTTCCATGTCGGGGGATCGCTGACACAGACGCTGGCGACGCTGACCAGCGGCGGCTGCCTGGTGGTGCTGTCGCCGTCGGGCTGGCGCAATCCGGCGGCGATCAAGAACATCTGGGGCCTGGTCGAGCGCTTCCGGCCCGAAGCGCTGTCGAGCGTGCCGACGGTGCTGGCCGCGGCGCTCGCGGTTCCAACCGGCAATGCCGATATCTCGAGCCTGCGTTTTGCGGCCGGCGGCGGCTCGGCGATTCCCGTCGCGGTCGGCAAGGCGATCGAGGACAGACTGCACCTGCCGACGGTCGAGGTCTATGGCATGACCGAGACCGCCAGCGTGCACACCATGGCCTATTCGGATCGCCCGATTCGCCTGGGCTCGGTCGGGCTGCCCCTGCCCTATAGCCGCGTGCGCATCGTCAAGCTCGATGCGGAGGGCAAGCTCGAGCGCGACTGCGCGACGGACGAGATCGGGGTCGTGATCATGGCCGGCCCCGGCGTGTTTAGCGGCTATCTCAACGACGCGCACAACAAGGGGGCCTTTGTCGACGGACACTGGGTCAATTCCGGCGATCTCGGCCGGCTCGATGCCGACGGGTTTCTCTGGATCACCGGCCGCGCCAAGGATCTCGTGATCCGCGGCGGCCACAATATCGATCCGGCGTCGGTCGAGGAGATCATGTTCCAGCATCCCGCCGTCGGCTTCGCCGCCGTGGTCGGACAGCCCGATGCCTATGCCGGCGAATTGCCGGTCGGCTATGTGCAGCTCAAGCCGGGCGCGAAGGTCGAGCCGGGCGAGCTCGAAAGCTGGGTGCGCGAGCGCACGCCCGAGCGCGCCGCGGTGCCGGTGCAGATCATCCCGATCGATCCGATGCCGCTCACCGGCGTCGGCAAGGTGTTCAAGCCGAAACTGCGCTGGGACGCCGCGACGCGCGTCTTCACCGGCGTCCTCACCCCGCTGCGCGAGCGCGGCATCGACTGCAGGGTCGAGGTCGGCGCCCACGGCAGCCACGGCAGCATCGCAACGGTGACGCTGACCGGCGTGCCGGAAGCGACGCGCGAGGCGGTGACGAACGAGGTGCACACACTACTCGGGCCATTCGTCATGCGGCACGAGGTGGTTTACGGGTAGGACGCCGCCGCAGATTGACTCGAACTCTGTCCCCGTCACCCTGACAGCATGTGAAGTTTTAGATCCGTCACCCTGAGGTGTCGTCGCGCAGCGGCGGCCTCGAAGGGCGACGGCCCGGATGCTGGCAGCGGGGCCGTTCATCCTTCGAGGCTCGCTGCGCTCGCGCCTCAGGATGACGGTTGACGGTTAGAGATCTCTCACGGCTGCTCCAACGGCTCATCCGCGCCAGCATCCTGCGTGGCGACGTTGCCACTGGTCGCGACATTCTGGCTGTTGTGGACGACCAGGGCCTGCTTGAAATCCGCCAGCAATTGTGCCTGCAGCTGCGCATTGACCCCGAAGAACGGCAGCTCCCGATGCTTGTCCCAGCCCACGATGACGTTGTCGCTGACCGCACCGCCGTTGAGCCCGTCCACCCAGATGCCGGAGCGGCCGGAATTGACCACGCGATTATGTGTGATGGAGATATTGCTGTTGGGCGTGCCGGTCGAAAACTGGTTCCTGTCGTTGGTTGGAGCGACCATGATCGCGCCGACAGCGAGCTGCGTCCCCGAGCCGGACGCCATCGGCCCGAGGCTGCCATGGACGACATTGTCGTGGATCGCGATGTCATGGGCCGCCGGCGTCGGGTAGTGAATGGTCGCTTGCGTCACCGCAATGCCGCCATTGCTGGTGCGGCCGACCCGGTTGTGCGCAACGCTCACGCCGTCCGCACCGGACACCCAGATGCCCCGGCCGAACACGATATCCTTGACCTCATTGTCCTCGATGCTCGAACCCCCGCCGCGCGCGGCAGCATCCGCAACCGCCATGCCTGTGCCGGGGGGCGAGGGTCGGCAGATCGGAAGCAAAGGTGAGAACGACCTGGCCATTGAACACGGGGGGTGTGGTCTGCGGCGGGGTTTGCGACACGATGGTGAAGGGCGATGATTCCCCGGCCGTGGCGGGATCGACAAAGGTGACGGCGGTGCCGTCAGGAAAGCGCAGGAACGCGGTTCGCTGCACCGTGAGCTGCCGCTTTCCGCTCTGGCTTATGACGCTGGCGAGATCGCGCGAATCGATGGCCATCGCATCGTCCATGGTGCGCGTCACAAAGCTGTGGCGAATGTGGTTGTCAGCGCCGGTGCTGGTGAAATGGATGCCGTCGGCGTTGGAGGCGATCAGGTCGGAGACGTCCCCCTGTTGCCGCGGCTCCACGCGCACCCGATCCGCGAGCGAATGGCTGGACGAGATGAACAGCACCGCAATCGCGCTCGATCCCTGCACGGTCGCATCCGAAATCGTGACATGATCGCTCTGGGTCACCGTAACCGGGCCGAAGCCGCCGCGCACCGTCACAACCACAATATCTCCGGGCGAGAGCGTGGAGAGCGCCGCGCTCTGGGTCCAGGGCGTGTTGTCCTGCACGAGATCAAGCACGCCGCTGCCGATCGGCTGCACCACCTGCATCCGCGAGGTGCCCGGCACGATGTCGCCGTTGCGGAAGACCATGGCCCACAACGCAAGCGGTCCGGTGGTCGGATCAGGCGGTGTCAGGGCGTTGAACGTCACCGGATCCGGCCAATTGGGCAGCACGGTGTAGGCAAGGCTGCGGCGGGCCGGATCGACATAGGTCAGCTGGACATGGGTGTAGGGCGGGTTCAGGTACTCGGTGCGAAACCTCGTCAGCGTCACATTGCTGCATTGGGAGAGCTCGAAGCTCCGCAGGAACGGCTGGGCGAAATAGGCGGTGGAGTCCGCGAGATCGACCGTCAGGTTGGAAAGCGAGGAGAAGAGCAGATAGATCTGATTTGTCTGCGGCGTGAGGAAGTAATAGGCGCCGTGATCGACCGTGATGGTGCGAACGGAATGGATTTTGGCATAGGCGAGGGCGGCCTGGAACAGCGGTCGCGCATCGGTGGTCGGGCTATCGGGCGGCAGATTGCTGGACGCTATTGCGAGCCTGACGAGGTCGTGCGAGAGGTTGATGGTGACGCCTGCCGGCGTTGCCGCAGCCGGTGCCTCCGCGGCTGCGAGATGACCGGCCCACATCTGCGCCGCCAGCAGCAGGGCGGCCAACACACCAAACCAGCTTGCGCTCGCTCTCATCACCCGGCTCCTCGAATCCCTGGTCGTCAGCCACACGCAACCGCATGTGTCAGCGAGTACCCGACCAAAGCTGAAGCGCAGGTGAATGGCGCGACAACCGGAGCGCGAGCATCAAGGCGCCGCCCGGCTTCACGAGGAGCTCGAATCGTTCAGCTTGATGAACCGACGTGCGATCCGCGTCCGCTGCTTGTCATCGGTTGCGAGTCCGGTGCGCTTGCGCCATCCGACAAACTCACCACCGTCGCCGCCTCGGTGCGATAGCGCGGCAGGTTGTCGTCGAGGGAATAGAAGGCGCACAGCGCAAGGCTCGCCCAGACCGCCGCGCTGAAATACAGCGACATCCAGGCGATCTCGTCCTTCCAATGGGTGATGTCATGGGTGACCACCCAGCGGGTCGAGACATCGCGCAGGCCCTCGAGCAGCCCGAGCAGCTTGCCATGGGGATGACCGGCGCGCCAGCGGCTCAGATACATCGGCACGTCGACCGTCACCAGGAACGCGAGATAGCCGACGATGCCCACGATGGCGATGATCAGCGCCAGCCGCACCGGGCCGTTGAACTCCGGCAGCAGCCGGCCAAGCCCGATGCCGATGATGAAGAAGGCAACGGCCCAGATCGAGTTCTCGACGGCGTTGCCGAGATAATTGGTGGTGAGCACCGCATACCAGGAGCAGACTTCGGCAATCACGATCAGCGGCACGATCACCCAGGCGACGTTCACCGTGGTCTCCGCACCCGTCATGGCGCCGAGCCGGCTCAGGATGATCATCCACTGCGCGGCGAAACAGACCTCGGCCACGGTCGCGACCGAACGGCCGACGACGACGCTCGAAAGCCAGGTGTCGAACAGGCAGATCCGCTGCACATCGGCGCGCGGCAAGACCGATCGGAAAGCGCAGCCGAACACATAGGCCGCGCACAAGAGCAGCATCGGCTCGACATCGGAGCGCGCCAGCGTCACCGGCGCCTCGCTATGCAGGGTGCGATAAAGCACAAACCAGGCCGCAATATTCGCGCCGCTCACCAGGCTCAGAAATCCCCACCACCAGGCCAGTGGGTTCGAGCGCGCCCGCCACATCAAACGCATGGGCAATTCCCGCGAGTAATCGAAATGACACGATAGCTTAGCAATTCTGTCATAAATCTGCGGGCAGTCACGACAAAAATTTGTGTGTCGGGCCCGCGACTTAGCAGCGGACCGGAAAGGAACGCGTTGGAAATGACGGGTACCTGGGGTGCGTTGGGTTAGCCGAAGGCGCAATCTATCCTGCGGCACGCCGTCATTCCGGGGCGCTGCAACGCATCGAAGCCGGAAACTCGCGCCACAATCTCGGGATTCCGGGTTCGCGCTTTGCGCGCGCCCCGGAATGTTGGCCCGTGCGTTGGGATGGTCTTGGAGGGTGGGCAAAGGCGCGTTTCCGCCGTGCCCACCATCATCTCCGCATGGAGGATACACGTTGGTGGGCACGCTTTCGCTTTGCCCACCCTACGGTCGCTCAGCGGGACCGCCCTTTACCCATACTTGCCGTGGCAGTGCTTGTACTTCTTGCCACTGCCGCAGGGGCAATCCTCGTTGCGGCCGACCTTGCCCCAGGTGGCGGGGCTTTTCGGATCGCGGTTTGCGGTCGCCTGCGGCACCAGGGAGGCGTTGGCGAAGGCCAGCTCGTCCTCGCCGGTGTTGGGGTCGACATGGGATACCTGCATCGGCGGCAGCTCCGGCTGCTGCTCGGGCGGCACGATCTCGACCCGCATCAGCTGCGCGGTGACCGCCTCGCGCAAATGCGCGATCATGGTCTCGAACAGCGTGAAGGCTTCGGACTTGTATTCCTGCAGGGGATCGCGCTGGCCGTAGCCGCGCAAGCCGATCACCTGGCGCAGATGATCGAGCATGATCAGGTGCTCGCGCCAGAGGTGGTCCAGGGTCTGCAGCAGGATGGTCTTTTCGACGTAACGCATCACGTCGGGGCCCCATTGCGCGACCTTGGCGGCCATGTGCTCGTCGGCGCGCGTCTCGATGCGCGACAACAGCTCCTCGTCGGCGATGCCTTCTTCCTTGGCCCACTCGTCGACCGGCAAATCGAGGTCGAGCACACGCTTGAGCTCTTCCTTCAGCCCCGCCACGTCCCACTGCTCGGCATAGGCATGCTCGGGCACGTGCTTGGCCACGAGGTCCTCGACAAAGGCGTGGCGCATGTCGGCCACGGTCTCGGCGACGTCCTCGTCCTTCATCAGGTCGACGCGCTGGTCGAAGATCACCTTGCGCTGGTCGTTCTGCACGTTGTCGAACTTGAGGAGGTTCTTGCGGATGTCGAAGTTGCGCGCCTCGACCTTCTGCTGCGCCTTCTCCAGGGCCTTGTTGATCCAGGGATGGATGATGGCCTCGCCCTCCTTGAGGCCGAGCCGGGTCAGCATGGAATCGAGCCGGTCGGAGCCGAAGATCCGCATCAGATCGTCTTCCAGCGACAGGAAGAATTTCGAGCGGCCCGGATCGCCCTGGCGGCCGGAACGGCCGCGCAGCTGGTTGTCGATGCGGCGGGACTCATGCCGCTCGGAGCCGATGATGTAGAGGCCGCCCGGTTTGGTCACCGTCTTGGCGGGCTTTGATCCCTTCGCCGGCTCGATCTCGATGGTCTCCTCGGCCTTCAGCACGATCTCGCGGAAGCGCTCGACGTCGGCCTTGATCTGCTCGATCCGCCTGGCCTTCTCGGCCTCGTCGGTGATCTCGGCCGTCTCCTGCTGGATGCGCATCTCGAGCGAGCCGCCGAGCTTGATGTCGGTGCCGCGGCCGGCCATGTTGGTCGCGATGGTGATCGCGCCGGGCACGCCGGCTTCGGCCACGATATAGGCTTCCTGCTCATGGAAGCGCGCGTTCAGCACCGCAAACAATTTTGCCTGCTTGCCGGCCCGCGCGGCTGCATAGAGCTTGTCCAGCGCGCCGGGCTTGCCGAAATCGATCTGCTTGTAGCCGTGCTGCTTGAGATATTCGGCCAGCACCTCCGACTTCTCGATCGAGGCGGTGCCGACCAGCACCGGCTGGAGCCGCGCATTGGCGCGCTCGATCTCCGAGAGGATCGCGGCGTATTTTTCCTTCTGGGTGCGGTAGACCTCGTCGTCCTCGTCGAGGCGCGCCACCGGCAGGTTGGTCGGGATCTCCAGCACCTCGAGCTTGTAGATGTCGAACAATTCGTCGGCCTCGGTCGCCGCGGTGCCGGTCATGCCCGCGAGCTTTTCATACATCCGGAAATAGTTCTGGAAGGTGATGGAGGCGAGCGTCTGGTTCTCGGGCTGCACCGGCTGGTGCTCCTTCGCTTCCAGCGCCTGATGCAGGCCTTCCGAATAGCGCCGCCCCGGCATCATGCGGCCGGTGAACTCGTCGATGATCACGACCTCGCCGTCGCGGACGATGTAGTCCTTGTCGCGGGTGAACAGGGTATGGGCGCGCAGCATCTGGTTGACGTGGTGCACGACCGAGACGTTCTCGACGTCGTAGAGCGACTCGCCCTTGAGGATGCCGGCCTCGCGCAGCAGCCTTTCCATCTTCTCCATGCCCGCTTCGGTCTGGGTCACCGTGCGCTGCTTCTCGTCGACCTCGTAGTCGGACTTGTCGATCTTGGCGAAGAAGGTGTCGATCGTGTTGTAGAAGTCCGAGCGGTCATCGAGCGGACCGGAGATGATCAACGGCGTGCGCGCCTCGTCGATCAGGATGGAATCGACCTCGTCGACGATGGCGAAGAAGTGCCCGCGCTGGACCATGTCCTCCAGGCGGTACTTCATGTTGTCGCGCAGATAGTCGAAACCGTATTCGTTGTTGGTGCCGTAGGTGATGTCGCAGGCATAGGCCGCCTTGCGCTCGGCATCGTCGAGCCCGTGCACGATCACGCCAGTGGTCATGCCGAGGAAGCTGTAGATCTGGCCCATCCACGCCGCGTCGCGGCGGGCGAGGTAATCATTGACCGTCACGACATGGACGCCCTTGCCGGCGAGCGCGTTCAGATAGACCGCGAGCGTCGCCACCAGCGTCTTGCCTTCGCCGGTCTTCATCTCGGAGATGTCGCCCTCGTGCAGCACCATGCCGCCGATCAGCTGCACGTCGAAATGGCGCTGGCCGAGGGTGCGCTTGGCCGCCTCGCGCACCGTGGCGAAGGCCGGAACCAGGATGTCGTCGAGCGCCTTACCCTCCGCGAGCTGTTTGCGGAACTCCTCGGTGCGGGCCTTCAGCGCTTCGTCGGAGAGAGCAGCGACTTCAGGCTCCAGCGCATTGATGGCATTGACGCGGGACTGATATCCCTTTACCCGCCGGTCATTGGCGGAGCCGAAAAACTTGCGGGCGAGCGCGCCGATCATGCTTTCTACGTCCTGTTCTCGCGGTTAACGCGTGGCAGCGGTCTCGTGCTCGAGCCCTTCGTTGCCTATCAACTCACCGTGACACGCCGCAGCACCGTCCCTGATCTCAAGGGGGCCGTCCGCGAATGGGTGGGAATTGAGCATTTTTGGGTTCAACGGCAAAAAACGCAGCAAAAATAAGCGCTATCACCGCTTACACGACGGCCGAGAGATATGGGGCGGTCGGGGCCTTGTCAACGGCGCCGCCGCGGCCAGCGGAACACCCAAGGGCCCCAGGAATTCATGATTTTGACAGACTTTTCGCGTTGCCAATCCCCCCTGTTTGGGCGAGTGTCCGCCCCGCTCAAAAATCATCCCAGAACAACCAAGGATTTTCCATGACCACCTCGTTCGCGGTAGCGAAAAACAGCCCGCGCCTCCTGCTTGCCTCGGCCCTGACCGGCTGCCTTGCGCTGGCCCTGCTCGCCGGCCCGGCGCGCGCCGACGACAAGGTGCTGGCCAAGGTCAATGGCGCGGAGATCCACCAGAGCGACGTGGCGCTGGCGGAGGAGGAACTCGGCCCCTCGCTGTCCCAGATGGATCCGGCGAGCAAGGACGAGAACGTTCTGGCGTTCCTGATCGACATGAAGATCGTCGCCAAGGCGGCCGAGGACAAGAAGGTCGAAGACGCTGACGATTTCAAGAAGCGGATGGCGTTCGCCCGCAACCGGCTGCTGATGGACAGCCTGCTTGCCTCCGAGGGCAAGGCGGCGACCACCGACGATGCGATGAAGAAGGTCTATGACGACGCCTCCAAGCAGATCGCCGGCGAGCAGGAGGTCCACGCCCGCCACATCCTGGTCGAGACCGAGGACGAGGCCAAGGCGGTCAAGGCCGAGCTCGACAAGGGCGCTGATTTCGCCAAGCTCGCCAAGGAGAAATCCAAGGATCCCGGCGCCTCCGACGGCGGCGATCTCGGCTTCTTCACCAAGGACCAAATGGTGCCGGAATTCTCCGCGGTCGCCTTCTCGCTGGAGCCGGGCAAGATCTCCGATCCGGTCAAGACCCAGTTCGGCTGGCACATCATCAAGGTCGAGGAAAAGCGCAACCGCAAGCCGCCGGCCTTCGACCAGGTCAAGAGCCAGATTGAAACTTATGTGACACGCAAGGCCCAGGCCGACTATGTCGCCAAGCTGCGCGATGCCGCCAAGATCGAGCGCTTCGACCAGGCCGCCAACACGGCCAAGCCGGACGCCGCGGCAGCAAAGCCCGATGCGGCGGCGAAGCCTGCGGACGCGAAGAAGTAAGCGCACGTAGCAAGCCCATCAAAAGCCCCGGCCTCGCGCCGGGGCTTTTTTGTTTGCGATGAGTCCCGATCGTCGCCCCGGCGAAAGCCGGGGCGACGAGAGAGTGTGGGACGCCCCTCTCCCGTCCCCACCGCAGAGGTGATACAGAGCGGTTCCCTTCTTCCTCCCGCCAGGTCACCCATCCATGTCCACCGCAATCTCTCCGCTCGCCCCCGCCGATTATCCCGCCATGCCCGAGATTGCGGGCGTGAGGCTTGCAACGGCTGCGGCCGGCATCCGCTACAAGGGACGCACCGACGTGCTGCTCGCGGTGCTCGACAAGGGCACGGCGGTCGCCGGCGTGTTCACCAAGTCAAAGTGCCCGTCCGCGCCGGTGGAATGGTGCCGCGCCAAGCTGTCAGGCGGAAGAGCGCGCGCGCTGGTGGTCAATTCCGGCAACGCCAATGCCTTCACCGGCAAGACCGGCAAGCAATCGACGGCGCTGAGCGCGCAGATCGCCGCCAAGGCGGTCGGCTGCGCGACCGGCGAGGTCTTCCTGGCCTCGACCGGCGTGATCGGCGAACCCTTGGATGCGACCAAGTTCGACGGTGTGCTGGCGGAGCTTGCCGTGTCAGCCGCGCCCGAGCACTGGATGGACGCAGCCAAGGCGATCATGACCACCGACACCTTCCCCAAGGTCGCCACCGCAACGGTGAAGCTCGGAAAGACCAAGGTCACCATCAACGGCATGGCCAAAGGCGCCGGCATGATCGCGCCCGATATGGCGACCATGCTGTCCTTCATCTTCACCGACGCGCCGCTGTCGCCGGCCGTCCTGCAGTCGCTGTTGAAAAGCGGCGTCGAGGACACGTTCAATGCGGTGACCATCGATGGCGACACCTCGACCTCCGACACGCTGCTCGCGTTCGCGACTGGAGCGGCAGCAGCAAACGGCGCGCCAAGGATTTCCCGCGCCTCCGATCCACGCCTGAAGGATTTTACCAGGGCATTCCGCAACGTGCTCGCAACATTGTCGGAGCAGGTCGCACGCGACGGCGAAGGCGCGCGCAAGCTGGTCGAGATCCTCGTCGAGGGCGCGGTGTCGAAAAAGTCGGCGCGGCGCATTGCGATGTCGATCGCCAATTCGCCGCTGGTGAAGACCGCGATCGCGGGCGAAGACGCCAATTGGGGCCGCGTGGTGATGGCGGTCGGCAAGGCCGGCGAGCCCGCCAACCGCGACAAGCTCTCGATCGCCTTCAACGGCATCCGCGTCGCCAAGAGCGGCGCGCGTGATCCGTCCTATGACGAAGCCGAAGTGTCGCAGGCGATGAAGGAGCCGAAGATCCAGATCAAGGTGCAACTCGGCTTAGGCAAGGGCCGCGACCGCGTGCTGACTTGCGACCTGACCAAGGAATATGTGGCGATCAACGGCGACTACCGGTCGTGATGTTCACGACCGGCTGCCGTCTGTGGCTCGTCCCTAGTTCGTTATGTGGGCAGTGACGAGCGCGTGGTTGAACATCGCAACGATCGCTGCGTTGATCTGAGCCGGCGTCGTCGCCGTATACATGTAGCTTCCGGTCGAATCCGTTGGCGAAGCGCAGGCGCTAAGGCTGGCTGGAATAGATGGGATGTTGTTGTTGGCGTAGTCGTCTTCGTCATTCGCGAAATTCGGATTCGGGTTCGCGATCGGCGTATAGGGAATGTAGAGCACCATCACCTTGACGCCGCGTCCCGTGAGCTTTGCGCACGGCGAAGGGCTGGTCGCGATGGTGGTGGCGTGGTTGCTTCCAGACCATCCGCCGGAGCTGTTGAGCTGCTTGGTCTGCGGGTCAACCGCGCCGTCGGTGATCAGAAACACGTAAGGCAGCGTATTGGTGGACGAGCTGCCGTCGCCCGCGGTCGAGACGATATTGTTCATATCGTTGATTGATTGCGTGATGTTGGTGCCGCCGGAACCGAGGCTCGAATTGGTGTTGGTATCAAGCAGATTGACGAGGTTCGCCGCGGCGTAGTTGATGGTCGAAGTGTTCGTCGGGCTGCCATTGATCGCTGTTGTCAGCGGGAAATAGGAATAGACGTCCTGAATGAACGGGTAGAGCCCGATCCGGAACTGGTTGGTGATCAACTGCTTTTTCTGGGCGGTCTCGAACAGCCCACTGGTGCCGTTGGCGTCCTGCGTGGCGTTCAACGCAAAACCGACCGCGTCGACACGCAACTGAATGCAGGGGATGTCGCCGCTTTGGGCGCTCGAATACGGTGTCGGATTCGGGCAGGATGAAACCGCTGGTATGCCGTAAGTCGGATCTGTGTTGAGCGAGCCGGGCAGACCGGGGATCATGGAATCAGGAAATCCAAGCGCAGTGGAGTTCTTTACACCGTTCTTGGTCGCCTTCACCTTGAGGAGGTTCGTCAGCGCGGTTTGGTCCACGCGCGTGAACGCAAAGCCCATGCAGTAGCTGTTGGTCTTGAACTTTTGGGCGTTCGAACCGGTATCCGAACAGACGTTTTGCACGGAGAAGTGGCAGGCGAGTGTACACCCCGTCGGATACTGTCCATAGTCATCCGGGTTGACATTGTTAAGCGCCGTTTGACCATTGGAGTCCGACGGCAGCCCCATCGAGCCAGAAACGTCCAGCATGACGTAGAAGTCCAGATAGAGCGGCAATGACGAACTTGCGCTCGAGCTGCCCGACACCGTCAGCGACTTGAACCCAAGCACGTTCATGAAGATGGTTGGCACAGAGGCGCTAAAGGTGACCGTCGAGGTCAGGTTTGCACCTGTCTTTGTAACGACGGCGGCGGTCGGCGGGGTGTTCAAGGTGAACAGATTTGCGCCGGGATTGCCGGGATTGTAGACGTTATTGATGTTGCCCAAAAAGATATTCATGGCGTCGGTCTGGGCGGTGGTGACCGTGCCATTGCCGTTCATCTGCGATGCGGCAAGCCAGCCTTGGGAATTTTGCGAGATCGAAGCGACCGCCGCGGCGTCCGCCGCCGATTGCAGCTTGGCCTTCATCCGCGATGCTTCCGAATAATCGACGCCGCAGCCGACCGCCGCAATGATCGGGATACAGGCGATCGCGAAGATCACGGCGATATTGCCGCGCTGGTCCTTGCGGAAACGGTTCATTAATCCGGAAAAAGCACGCATGGGGCCGCCCGTGTAGATTGATCCACCACCAGATCTATTGGGCGGGGATTAAATTCGGCTTATTGCGATGGAAGAATTGCGGGCGTAGTAGAGTTAACAGACCCTTTGTTGATACGGTCTTTGGAATCCGCGGGCTCTGGTCTCCTGAGAATGGCTGACATCAAATTGACCCTGGTCGTGGCATGTGCCCTGGTCGACGTCGACAAACGCGTGCTGATCGCGCAACGGCCGGAAGGAAAGGCACTTGCCGGGCTTTGGGAATTTCCGGGCGGCAAGCTCGAGCCCGGCGAGCGGCCGGAGGCCACGCTTACTCGCGAACTGCACGAGGAAATCGGTATCACCGTGAGGGAAGCCTGTCTTGCTCCGCTCACTTTCGCGAGCCACGCCTATCCCGATTTCCATCTCCTGATGCCGCTTTATATCTGCCGGCGCTGGGAAGGCGACGTGGTCGCGCGTGAGGGACAAAAGCTCGCTTGGGTTCGTGCTAACAGACTGCGCGACTATCCGATGCCGCCAGCGGACATTCCGCTGATTCCGCATCTGATCGATCTGTTAATGTGAAGCATGTTCTCTTCGTACGCGCGCTTACCGCCTCTGAAGCTTCGGCGGCCGAGCGAGCTAGCGACACCGGCGAAGCCTTGGCGAAGGCGGACCCCGCGCATCCGTCAAACTTCCAAGAGATCCTTTCGAGGCAGAGGGATAACCCGGTCGAGTCCAGCTACGATGGCTCGGCTCACCAAGATTGATGGATTCATGTCAGGCCGCGGTCACGATGTCGGGCAGGTCGCAGGCGACGGCGTCGACGGATAGAACACGCAGGTCGACTGCCGCGGCAGGGCATAGGCGACGTCGCTCAATGTCACGGCCGCACTCATCATCCCGTAATTACCGAGCCACGGCGTGTAGACGGTATTGACCTCGCTGTAAATGATATACTGGTTCGGAATGATCGCATTGGTCGTTGGATCCCTCGAGATCATGCTCGGCGGAATCGTTGAGACGACGAAGCCATTGGAGTGGGGCGCGGACCCCACGCTCCATTGAACCCTGGCATTGCCCGATGAGGGGTCGATATACAGCTCGGAAATCGTCATGTTCGGCGTGGGATAGCTGGGCTGCACATAGGGCCGCATGACATAGTTGGCCGCACCGAAGTAATTCGTAAGATCCGAAGTCGAGGCAACGGCTCCCTGCGACGTCAGGTTCGCGATCGTACGTGCCACCAGTGAAACCTTGCGGTCCATAGCCAGGGCGGAACAAAATTGGATCGTGGCGAACAACAGCACCAGCATGATTGGGGCAATCACGGCGAACTCGGTCGCCGCAATGCCGCGGCGGTCCACGACGAATTTCGTGAGGGCGCCGCGCGCGCGAATGGAGGCGCTGATCGTTTCCTGCGCTGGGCTCATGTCGCGCAAACCCCTGAGTAAGGCTCGTCGCGGAACGCCGCAGTTGCACTGAGCAAGCGGATGTTGCCGTTCAGAGTTGAGATGTTGTAGCCGAGCCCGACGACGAACATCTGCCATTGATAGTACAGCGTGACCGTGACGACGCTGCAGGACGTCCCGGGAGTGAAGTTGAGCTTGCTAGAGTCGAAACTTCCGCCGGTGACGGGATTGGGGATGTTGATATTCGAGAATTGAGCGGGATCGCTCTCGATGTCGACACTTATCTTGTTGCAGTTGAGCACGGGCTGGGACTGCTTGCAGACGACGTTGGTTATGAATGCTGCCGGTGTCATGTTGCCCGCGGCCTGGAATTGCCCGGTCATGATCTGGCGGGCCGAGTCTTGCGCAAGGGTCTCGAGGATCTGACCTGCGAAGAACATCAGCGCCGTCTCGATGATCGCAAACAGCAGCGCAAAGAAGACCGGCGCGACCAGCGCAAATTCGACGGCCGCCGATCCCTTGCGGCTACGGCCGAATCTGCGAAGCATATCTCTGGCGTAGGCCATTGATGGAGCAGACGATGACATCTTGGAACTCACATGGGCGGCAATTGGCCGGTCATCGGAGAATAGTGAAGAGTTATTGTCGAAATGTTTGCGGCAACGGCACGGTGTCGCGGGTCTCGTTAACCGCGCGTTAATGTGGTCGCACGCGAGGGACAAAACCTCGCCTGGGTGCGCCCCAACACATTGCGCGACTACCCGATGCCGCCTGCGGATTTGCCGCTGATCCCGCATCTGGTGGATCTGTTGATGTGAGGGGCGCACCATCGGGTGCACCGTCATTCCGGGCGATGCGCAGCGTCGAACCCGGAATCTCGAGATTCCGGGTTCGGTCCTTCGGACCGCCCCGGAATGACGGAGCAAGTGAATCAGTCCCGGCGTCACGGAGCAAGGGGCTTACCCCTTTGTCCCCCTCTTCACCGCCTCCTCCAAACTCACCCTTCCCGAGCCCGGCCGCAGCGGTTTCGGCTGGCTTTCATGCGGGGCCCAGGCGGAGAGCCAGATGATGTCGAAGGTGGCGCGGATGCGGCCGTCCGGATCGGCAAAGCGCTCGGCATAGATTTGCGCCATCTTGAGCAGCGTGGCGCGGCGGGTCGGCGTCCGTCGCCGCTCGATCAGGACGTTGGTCGCGCCCATTCGCCGCAGATCCTGCATCAGCGCGAAGGCATTGCCGTAGCGCACGACCACACGGTCGACGTCGGTCACAGGCAGCGCAAGCCCCGCCCGCTGCAACAGCGCGCCGACATCGCGCAAGTCCGCAAACGGCGCCACGCGCGGCGAGACGCCGCCCTCGCATTCCGCCTCGGCCGCCGCAAAGCTTTGCCGGAGCTCGGTCAGCGTATCGCCGCCGATCATGGCCGCGAGCAACAGCCCGTCGGGCTTGAGCGCGCGGCGGATCAGCGCGAGCACGCCGGGAAGGTCATTGACGAACTGGAAGGCGAGCGCCGAGACGGCGAGATCGAGCGAGCCGTTGGAGAGGGGCAAGACCTCCGACCCTGACTCCGGTGGCGCAACACGAGTGAGCGAGGGCAGGCGCTGACGCAGGCCGACCTGGAGGCCCTCGCCCGGCGTCCAGATGTCGGCGGCAGCGTCGAAATTCCGCATCACCGCGGCGAGGCGGTCGTTCATGTCCTCCGCCACGCGGTCGAGCAGAAAATTTTCAGGGCCGAGCGCCGCGGCACGACGCTGCCGGCGCAACAGCAGCGCGCGGTCGAACAGGCGGGGGGTTGAAGGCGGAGCCTGGGTCATGTGCGCTGGTTAAGCCTGTCCTGATGCCGCTGGCAATCGGCGGCTTGAGCGATTGCGGCCGCGGCGCTAGCCTTGAACGCATGGATAGCGAAATCGCTCCCTCCCGCTCGGCTCTGAGCCAACTGCGCGACACGTTCGGCCTGTTTCGGAGCGGCCTCCGGCAGGGGGCAAAGCTTGCGCTCGACATTGCGTTGCCGACGCTGTGCGTGTCCTGCCGCGAGCCGGTGGATGGCGAAGGCGTCTGCGCGGCCTGCTGGGCCAAGCTGTCTTTCATCGCCCCGCCCTATTGCCCCAAGCTCGGCATTCCCTTTGTCTACGATCCCGGCCCCGACATGCTCTCGATGGAGGCGATCGCCGATCCGCCGGCCTATGCGCGCGCCCGCGCCGCGGTGCGCTATGACGAGGTGGCGCGAACCCTGGTGCATGCACTGAAATACCAGGACCGCACCGATCTTGCGCCAATCATGGGCCGGTGGATGGCGCGGGCGGGCCGGGAGCTGCTCGAGAGCGCCGACATGCTGATTCCCGTGCCGCTGCATTGGCGGCGCGCCTGGCACCGCAGGTACAACCAGTCGGGCGCGCTTGCGCGCGTCATTGGCGAGCAAAGCGGTGTCAAGCTGCGCGGCGACCTGCTCGCGCGGGTCCGCGCGACCGAGCAGCAGGTCGGGCTTTCACGTGCCCAACGCGCAAGCAATGTGCAGGGCGCATTTGCGGTATCTCGGGAACGATGGGGCGAGGTGGCGGGACGCCGCGCGGTCCTGGTCGACGACGTGCTGACGTCAGGGGCGACACTGGATGCCTGCGCCAGGGCCCTGTTGCGCGCCAAGGCGGCGCAGGTCGACGTGCTGGTCTTCGCCCGGGTTGTGGATACCCCCAAACCTCCCATATAATTCAAAAATCCTTCAAATTCAGATCGCGACATGACCGCCATTGAAATCTACACCCGCCCGGGCTGCGGCTACTGTTCAGCCGCCAAATCGCTGCTGACGCGTAAAAAGGTCGTCTTTACCGAGTATGATGCCGGCAGGGACCCCAACGTTCGGCAGGCCATGTATGATCGCGCGGGCGCGGGCTCGACCTTCCCGCAGATTTTCATTGGCGAGCTTCACGTCGGCGGCTGCGACGAGCTTTATGCGCTGGACCGCGCCGGCAAGCTCGATGCCCTGCTGTCAGGAGAAAAGGCCTCCTCATGAGCGCTGACAACATGTTCACCGCCGCCATGGTGCAGATGCGCACCGGCCTGTTGCCCGGGCCGAGTCTCGAGCAGGGCACGAAGCTGATCCGCGAGGCGGCGGCGCAGGGCGCCGATTATGTGCTCACGCCCGAGGTGAGCAACATGATGCAGCTGAACCGCAAGGCGCTGTTCGAGCATCTTGCGACCGAGCAGGACGACGCCTCGCTGAAGGCCTATCGCGCGCTCGCGGCCGAATTGAAGATCCACCTGCATATCGGATCACTGGCGCTGCGCTTCTCCCCGGAGAAGGCGGTCAACCGCTCGTTCCTGATCGGGCCCGACGGAAATATCCTGGCGAGCTACGACAAGATCCACATGTTCGACATCGACCTGCCGGGCGGCGAGAGCTACCGCGAGTCGGCGAACTACCAGCCGGGCGAGACGGCCGTGATCTCCGACCTGCCCTGGGGCCGCGTGGGCTTGACGATCTGCTACGACGTGCGCTTCCCCGCGCTCTACCGCGCACTGGCGGAGAGCGGCGCGTCCTTCATCACCGTGCCGTCGGCCTTCACCCGCAAGACCGGCGAGGCGCATTGGCACATCCTGCTGCGCGCGCGCGCGATCGAGACCGGCTGCTTCATCTTCGCGGCGGCCCAGGCCGGCACCCACGAGAACAAGCGCGAGACCTATGGCCATTCGCTGATCATCGACCCCTGGGGCGAGATCCTCGCCGAGGGCGATGTCGAGCCCGGCATCATCATGGCCAAGATCGACCCGGCCAAGGTCGAGACCGCGCGCAGGGCAATTCCCTCACTCCAGCACGGCCGCCGCTTCGGCGTCTCCGATCCCAAGGCTGGGCCGGATCATCTGCACCTGGTGCGGGGTTCGGCATGATCCGCTACGCGCTGCATTGCGACCGCAAGCATGAGTTCGAGAGCTGGTTTCAGAGCTCGTCGGCCTATGATTCGCAGGTGAAGCGCAAGCTGGTGACTTGTCCGATCTGCGGCTCGGCCAAGGTCGACAAGGCGATCATGGCGCCGCGCATCGTCGGCAAGAAGGGACGCGCCACGCCGCCGGCAGAGCCTGTTGCGACCACGTCGCCCGAGGCTACGCCATCAGGGCCGACCTCGCTGATGATGGCGCAGGAGCGCGAGCTGCGCGCCAAGCTGAA
>DASREP010000109.1:0-89595 GCA_035652015.1 Bradyrhizobium sp.
AGGGCGGCCGCAGATCGAGACGGACCTGCGCGCATTGATCCGGCGGATGAGCATGGACAACCCTCTTTGGGGCGCGCCGCGCATCCACGGCGAACTTCTCAAGCTCGGGTTTGAGGTCGCGCAGTCGAGCGTCGCCAAGTACATGGTCAAGCGGCGAGGACCACCCAGCCAGGGATGGCGGACCTTCTTGCGCAACCACGCGCCGGAGATTGCCGCCATGGACTTCTTCGTCGTCCCGACGATCGGTTTCGACCTCCTCTATGCATTCGTCATCGTTCGGATAGACCGCAGAGACCTCGTCTGGGTCAACGTCACAAAGAATCCGACGGCGGAATGGGTTGCACGTCAGATCACGGAGGCATTTCCTTGGGATGGGGCTCCAGGCTTCATGATCCGAGACCGCGATCGCATTTACTGCGGCAGCGTCACTCGTCGATTGCGTGCCATGGGCATTCGGGACAAGCCTACCGCACCGGTCTCTCCTTGGCAGAATGGCTTTGCCGAACGGCTGATCGGGTCGATCCGCCGCGAGTGCCTGGATCATATCGTCGTTTTCGGTGAGGCCCATCTACGCCGAATCCTGCGCTTCTACGCCGGCTATTACAACAAGGTCCGAACACATCGATCATTGGATAAAGATGCGCCGGTCTCGCGCCCGGTTCAGCGGACCGGGAGCATCAAATCGTTCCCCATCCTAGGCGGACTCCATCACCGCTACGCGCGGGTTTAAGTTTTCGGTACACACAGGCCTCGTCGCCGTCTTCGCAGCCGATGTTGAAGGCTGCGCGGCTACGTGCGAGACGCGGAGCTGTTCAAGGATCACGCCGGGGTTGGACTTCTGTAGGCCTTGTCCTTGGGCGAGCGCGTGAACCCTCCTGCAGCTCAGCCGGTTCGAAGCCGAGGACCTGCAAGCCGGTCAAGAGGCATGCCCACCCCACACTCGGTAACCTCCCGGCCACGAGCATGAATTTGGGCACGGGGGGCCCATTCGGTGCGCCGGAAAATTTCGAACCACAATAGACCTACATCGACCCTTCCAGACGCTGCTCGATCTCCTGGCGCAACGCGCCGAAGTCGATCGGCTTGACTAGCAACCCTGCCGCCCCGAGTTCGGCTGCCTTCTTCCTCGTCGCGTCGTCGCCATACGCCGTAATCATGATGACGGGCACTTCGGGCCGGATTTCCTTCACCTTGGGCAGCATCTCTAGTCCGCTCATACCCGGCATGTTGATGTCGGAAAGGATCAGCGAAGGATCGGGATCGGTGCCGACTTGCTCAAGCGCCGCCGGTGCCGAGGTCGCAAACTCCATCGTAAATCGGCCGGCGCGGAGGTCACGTCGGAAATGTTGCCGGAACATGCTTTCCACGTCGGGCTCGTCATCGACGACAAGAATGCGCGTGCTCACTTCGTCTCTCCAGATGCTTGTCGGGCGACGCCGGTACGCTGCAGTGTGATGATGAACTCTGTGAATACGCCGGGCTCAGTCTCGACGTCAATCCTACCACCATGTTGTTTCACAACGATGTCATGGCTCATCGAAAGGCCGAGGCCGGTGCCTTCGCCGGCCGGCTTGGTGGTGAAGAAGGGGTTGAACATCTTGTCCTTCACGTCGCGCGGGATGCCGATACCGTTGTCGCGGATTCGGATTTCGACATGGTCGTCATCTCCCCGCGTAGTCGCAGTGACCTGTGGCTCGTAATCCGAACCGCCCTTGTCGGCTTTGCGCTTGGTGACCGCGTAGAAGCCGTTCGAGATCAGGTTGAGCAGCACGCGGGTAATTTCCTGCGGGAATACCTCGACGATCCCGGCGTTTGGATCAAAATCGCGTTTCAGAGTAACGTTGAATTGGGAGTTTTCGGCGCGGGCTCCGTGGTAGGCGAGATTGAGGCTTTCATCTACGAGCGCGTTGATGTCGGCAGCACGGTAATCACCGCTTCCCTGGCGGGAATGCAGCAGCATGTTCTTCACAATGGAGTCGGCGCGCTTGCCGTGTTGCACGATCTTGGAGAGGTTGTCCCTTAACAGAGCTGTCAGCTCTCCGACTTCTTGGCGGAGTTTCCCGGTTAGTTCCGCCTGCCCGAGCAGCTCGTTGAGTTCGTCGGTCAGCTCGACCGACAGCGCCGAGAAATTGTTGACGAAGTTGAGCGGGTTCTTGATCTCGTGCGCAATCCCGGCGGTGAGCTGGCCGAGTGAAGCGAGCTTCTCGGTCTGGATCAGGCGATCCTGCGCGGTACGCAAGTGGTCGAGCGAGGCCGCGAGTTCCTTGGTTCGCGCCTGCACCTCGTCGAATAATCGCGCGTTCTCGATGGCGATCACCGCCTGGTCGGCGAAGGTCTGGACCAGCTCGATCTGCCGCACCGTAAACGGCCCCGGCGTCTGGCGCGACAGTATCATCACGCCTTCGACCTTGCCGCCGCGGAGCAGCGGCACCGCCACCACCGCTCGAATACCGGCGAGCGCATTCGCCGGGATTTGTATCTCGGGATCGGCAAGCAGATCGGGGATGCAGACAGTCTGACCGGTTGCTATGGCGCGCGCCGCTGCCGAATGTCGACCGGCCTTTGCCGGATTGGACCTGAGGAAGTCGAGCCAGGCCGGATTGATGTCGTCGTAAGACGCGGCGCGAAAGCGGAATAGATCGCCCTCCCGTAGGTAAATGGTCCCGCGGAACGCGTCGCTCAGCTCCACGGCGGACCGGATGAGGGTCTCAAGCACCGACTGCAGGTCGAAAGCGGAGCGGCTGATGACCTTCAGCACGTTTGCCGTCGCCGTCTGCTGTTGCAGTGATTCCTCGAGGTCGCTTGTTCTAGCCTGCACCTCTTTGAACAGCCGCGTGTTCTCGATCGCGATCACGGCTTGGTCGGCAAAGGTCTGGACCAGCTCGATCTGCTTGTCAGTGAACGGATGGACCTGCTGGCGCGTGAGCGAAAACACACCGATGGGCCTGCCTTCGCGCAAAAGTGGCACGGCGAGCCGCGTGCGCGCCGGATTAGAATCTCCGGCGAGGATGTAGTCGGGGCTTGCGAACACGTCTTCGACGTGGATGATGCGCCCCTCAAGCAGGGCCTGGCCTGACGCAGACTTCTCTCCCGGCACGAATTGCCGGCTTTCGAGGTATGCCTTTGTCTCGGGCGGTAGCCCCCAGCTTGAGGCAACACGGTGCTCTTGGCCCCTCGGCCGGACTATGATGCCGTGCTCGGCCTCGCAAAGCCGCGCCGCCGACTCGACCAGGGTATCGAGGACCGCCTGCAAATCGAAAGCCGCACGGCTGATCACCTTCAGAACGTCGGCGGTCGCGGTCTGCTGTTGCAGCGATTCTTCCAGATCACGGGTGCGCGCCTGTACTTCCTCGAAGAGCTCGACGTTCTTGATCGCAATGACCGCCTGATCGGCGAAGGTGCGCACCAGCTCCACGTCCTTTTCGGCGAATCCCCCGGTCTCCTTTCGGGTGATGCTGATGAAACCGATGATTTCGTTGTCGCCCTTGAGCGGGACGACAATCCGGCTGCGCCAGCCCCGCGCAAGAGCCACCTGTCTACTGGAGTCAGGCTCAGAATCAGCCATGGCATCGACGATCTCCGCTGTCTCGCCGCGGAGCACTCGGTCGATGCTCGACATGCGCGAGAGTGGCATGGGAAATGTCGCGCGAAGCACCGCGTCAGCTTCCGCATCGACGGAGGTCGCTCCAACGAGTTCGACCATGTCGCCGACGAAACGGAATACGGTGGTCGAGTGGCCACCGATCAGCTCTTTTGATCGCTCGGCGATCGCATCGAATACCGGCTTCAGCTTCGACGGGGATGATGCGATGACCTTCAAGACATCGGCAGTGGCCGTCTGGCGCGCGAGGGCTTCTTTAGTCTCGTTGAACAGCCGCGCGTTCTCGATCGCGATGACAGCCTGGTCGGCAAAAGTTTGCACCAGCTCGATGTGCCGATCGCTGAAGGCCTCGACCCGTCGTCGCCCGAGCGCAAAATTTCCGATCGGCTCTCCATCGCGGAACAGCGGAATGCCAAGCGCCGTCCTCGCCTCGCTCTGTCGCGATGCTGTCTGATGAAAGGCCGGGTCCGCTGCAAGGTCTAGAACCTGCACCGGACGACGTTCCCTGATGCAGCGCGCGCCGGGAAGAGGAGAGTTAGGGTCTATGACGCGGGGGCCAGCCGCACGCCAGTCCGCCTCGTACTCCGGTGGAAAACCAAAGGAGGCAGCAAACCGGTACCGGTCGCCTTCGCGCGTGAAGATGGCAGCTTGATCGGCCTCGCACAGCCGGGCGGCGGTTTTGCATATGGCAATCAGCGCGGGTTCGAGATCGAAGGCCGAGCGGCTGATCACCTTGAGCACGTCCCCCGTCGCCGTTTGCTGTTCCAGCGACTCGGTGAGATCGCGCGTCTTGGCCTGCACCTCGTTGAACAGCCGCGCATTCTCGATGGCGATCACGGCCTGGTCAGCAAAAGTCAGTAGAAGCTGCACATCGGCGTCCGCGAACGAGCCCGCCGTCGCGCGTGTAACGTTAATTGAGCCGATTGCCGCGCCTTCGCTCATGAGAGGGACAACGAGCAGGCTCCGAAAACCCCGCGCTCGGCCAAGCTCCCTCATCGGGTCTCCCGTTCCAGGAGAGACTTTCTCAGTGTCCACGAATTGAGCTGGATTGCCATCCTGAATCAGATGCCAGTACAGCGAAGACGAAGGTGAAAAGGATGACCTGGCCCGCAACGCCGCGTCCGCGGTCGGATTGACCGGGGTAAGCGCGGCAAGATGAACCATACCATCGACGGAGCGGCGCCAGACAGTCGTCGCATGGGCATGCATCAATCGGTTGGCGCTCGCCGCAATGGCGTCAAATACTGGCTGCACGTCGGAGGGCGAGGTCGCGATCACCTTCAGGATATCGGCCGTCGCCGTCTGCCGCTCCAGTGCCTCCCTGGTCTCGTTGAACAGCCGCGCAGTGTCCATTGCGACTATCGCTTGTGCGGCGAAGTCCTCGAGAATTGCAATTTCTTTTGGAGTGAAGGGCTTGACCTCTGGTCGGGAGGCAGAGAGTCGGCCGAGTAAGGCGCCGTCCTTTCGCAGGGGAATGAGCAGTAGAGTGCGGACGCCGGCCAGCTCGAACGCTGCGCGCGCGACCCGATCGTCAGCCTCGCAGAGATCATGGATGTGAATGAAGCGCGCGCCCTTCAACGAGTACGGGCCGGGGGCGTCAGCATCTAACCTGATGCCCTCGCGCAGCTGATCCGCGAACGGCCCAGATAGCCCGCGCACGGCGACGGCGCGGAACATGCTTCCGTCGTAGAGCTGCAAGCTCCCCTGGGTAACCCCACAAAGGCTGTGTGCTTTCTCAAGGATAGTGTCAAATACTGGCACCAGATTGCCGGTCGATCTGTTGATGACCTTCAACACCTCAGTGGTGGCGCTCTGCCTCTGCAGCGCCTCTTTCAACTCGCGGCTGAGATTACCGACCTGCTCCTGCAAGTCGGCAACGGACGGGGCCGCCGTCGCGCGAGTCTTGTTAGGACCCGACTGTTTAACTGACCGTCTGCGCTGCATTCGCTTTCCTTAGCCGGTCACGACGAAGCTCAATCTTATGCAAATCGCTGGCTTTATTCCACCGCAATAGGCCCGGTTTGGGTCACATTCCGAGATTCTTGCTTGGAGCAAATCTGGTCCGCACTACCCGGACAGCCGATATGGGTGCTGGTCCTAACGATGTTTCTTGGTCGGGCCAGAAGCTGTGTACCTCCTACGCTCAGAGAGAAATGTGAACGTGGCGCGTGTTCCTCAACAGCAATGGTAGACGCAAAAGACTACACGGCCAGCGAGATTAAGCTGCGCCTCGAACACCTCGGGTTTGATCGTGGTCAGCTCGATGAGGAAATGGATGTGTCGTGGTAGGAAATGCACTACGACCGCATATCTGGCCCCTCGGCGAAGGCGTACCGTTTGCTGGACAAGATCGACCTTGGCCCAGACCTCGGCCGGAGGGGCGACGGCCCTCATCTCCAATTCGTGGAGGGCGGCGGCAATCAGTTCGATTATTCGCTCCACGTCCACGCGAGCGACATGCTCGCGCTGTCTCTCCTCCAGGCATGACTGATCGATCTGCAATTGCCAATCAGGGTAGAGGAGTGGAAGGGCTGACAAATCGGCTTGCGAGAATTTTCGTGTGCGCCGTGCGCGGCGGGGCAGCCAACAGGGGCGTTTCTTTGCGACGAACAAATGCCCGCGCCTCGTTGACAAACGCCATCGTCAGCAAACCACCCGTCCCGATCAGAAAACTGACGCCGACCTCGCGATACATACGGGACAAGCTGTTTCCGAAGTGATCTAATATAAAGCTGAAGGTTTGCGTCACATCAACGCGCGTTCGCCGACCTGCCGTAAAGTTTCATGAGCCGCGTTGTCCTTTAGTTGAAGCCGATCCCCGCCGAGACAGGGTTCCAAGCTCTGGAGCACATCAGTCGGAACGCGTGCTGACCGAGGCCGCCTCGGCGGCACAGCTCTCTGGTTGGCCGGTGATGAAGAGCGCGCCGTCAGCCTACGCTACCTTCCTTTTCGCCGTTGTCTAGATCGCGCCAGGTGAGTTGGCCGCATCGGCACTCGAATGCGAGAGCCTTCTGACCCGTGTTCGGATCGACGGATTCAAGGATCAATCTCATTTTTGCTCCGCAGCGCGGACAACTCGGCATTTCCGGGGGGGCAACATGAGTGCACTCGCGATGCCCGAAAGCAAAACTTCGAGCGGCGCAGGCGTTCCTAAGATCGGGATTAAAACCCGACCGACCAGAACCGAGTGATGTCGAACCCGCCGTTCCTGGCGGCCACCGCTTATTACGACTACACCGACTTGCGGCAGATCAAGCGCGACCTCATCACAGCTCCATAGTGTCGAGACATACTGAAGGACCTGCGACGCTGTTCCGGTACACCTTCGCTCGCAGGCACCCCAGGGGGCTTGACGCAGGGGGAAAGCATGGTCGCTCTGCTCTTCACCTGTCCGACAACCAAAATGAAGGTTCAACACTGGGTCGATGATGATGCCCGCCTGTCCGAAAACGAATTTGTGGGTGTTGTTTGCGCAGCCTGCGTCAAGCTGCACCTCATAAACTGCAGAACAGGAAAGCTGTTGGGGGAGAAGTAACAGTCGCACGCCGGCGCACGGTGCTCGCGCTTTGTGAGGCGCGCGATCTAGTTCGATGCGTCGTGCAGGGTGCGCAGCTCGCGCCGCCTGACACCGTCGGGCTAGCGATCGGCGCAAGCCTCGACGTTGATGCTGTGATTGCGGCGATAGTCGCTGCAATAGATCAAGACCTGCCGCACGCCAGCCGCGCGCATCTCGCCGAAGCTGATCTTTTGCTCACCGGTCATCTGAACGCATCCATGACGCGCTCAATCGCGCGATGCTTCCGGTTCTTGACCATTCACCCAGTCGGGCGATCGTCCGGCACGATAGGGCCGATCGGCTCGCTTCGAGACCAAGCCCTCAAGCCCCATGTCGGAGGCGGCCTGGAATGGATCGGGACCGATCTCTCCCTGTTCGGTTCAATAAGGGGGCGAGAAGTCGTGCGAGGTTAGTCTTGCGCATTGAGAGTGGCAGATCTGATCGTTTTTGCGATGGGTGGGCTTTCGATCGTGATTGCCCTTCTCTCCCTGATCGCTGGCCTGCTCGCGCTTCCGCGATGAGCGCCGCCTAACTGGACGGACGGCCGCCCAAATTTATTTTCGGGCCCGTCTCCCGCACTCAGCGCCCCGCGCCAATCAACCGCCCTGCCTTGCGCCCACCTGGTGATCCGCGGGGTCCCGGCCGGTGGCACACTTCAGGGCGCGAACAGAGTGAATGTCAGCGCCCCTACGAGTCCAACGCACCACGTCATCAGGATTACGAATAAAATATCGAGCCGAGCCATTTGGCGACTCCGCAAGCATGAATCTCAATTGGTCTAATTGCCCGTCGTGAAGGTTCAACGGTGGCTAATGACCCGCGCGCGGGGCGCCAACTTAAAATCCGCGGCCGGGGGGTGGCGGCCAGGCCTCACGGCGCAAGTAGAACAATAGCCCCGAGTGCGAGCAGCGCCTCAAGGGCGATCGCGCCAGCCGCCAATATCCAGATTTCCCGCGTGATCGGTGCGTTCAATGCACCCTCCGAACCAGCAACACGCTAGATCGCGACCCCCGCCGCCCTTCTGATGGGGGCAGGGGGAGGGCGATCAGGGGCCAACGCCGGCGGGGCCGCACCCCACCGAACGAAGACAACGCTTGCCCGAATGTGGCGTTCCCCTGCGATGGCATCGGCCCGCGCCCTATGTGCAGCGAGACTATCAAAAAGTGTACTTGTGATACGATTTCTCTTGTCATTGAGTTGCAACGATCTGGCGGGCTGTCCGCCCTTTCGACGCAAGCGCCGCAGCGTAAGCGCTCGGTGAAACGTTGCGTTCCCTGAAATATTTCTAACCCCGCCCCCAACGCCCCCGCAACAGCGCCTCAAGCAAGCTGCTTAGGCTGTCATGGAGGCGTTACACGCCCATGCTTAAGCCGGCCTGCTGGCTCGCGCCAGCACCCAGAAGGAAGAGACTTGCCCCGCCGCGCTCCCCGTTCGGCGGGGCTTTTTGTCTGGGTGCTCAGACCAGGCCCGCCTTGGCGATCTCCTCAGACGCATTGACGGCCGCGCTCATGGTGATCATCATCCACGCGCACGCGGTCGCCTACATAGCGCTACCCCCCCCCAATGGGAGTGGCAGCCATGGTGAAGAACCTCGTACCCGGATGTGTCCTAGTCGCTTTGATTTTCATGGCCCTGCTTGCCTACGCCCAGGAACATCATGAGTGCTTGAATGGGCACTTGATCGTGCGCGGGCACTTGTTTAAGGGCCTTAGGTCCTGCGGTTCAGTCAGCCCTTCGATGTAGCGCTGGCCGCGCCAAAGAGCGGTATCGCAACCGGATCTTGCTTGTAAGTAAGCCGAAGGGATTCGCCGTCGACCGCGATCCTCGGGGCGGCCCTTTTGCTTTGCCAGGGGGCGCCAGCCGTGGCCGCATGTAGCGCCGTTTCGCTCGGCCGCACAGGCGCAGCCACACGCTTCCGAGGCTGCTAGCCGACCGAGCGCCATGCCCCAGCGCCGGCCAAACCCACGACGATTGCAACGAAAATCGCGGCCTCGAAGGTCGACATAGTCCAGGCAGTGGGCATCATTGTGGATAACTCCGTTGGCCTCACCCGAATCACGCATATTTCCGGAATGTTACCGTAGGCTCGCTTTCTTACCAGCCTGTGAACAACGTGCGGCGTCGTGGTGCTGCCCCGAGAGGTCTTCAGCAGCCGGAGATGCTTTCCCGGCACCTGTCCACAACGTCATGGGCCCCATCATCCCGCCGAGCCAGCGGCTGGACGAAAAATCGGATCAACACTTCGGTCATGACAATCTTTTCGATTTTGCGTTGATCGGGGACCGAACGGCTCTGCGTCGCACCTTCCTTTGTGTTCGGCCCTTGCCTCGACAGGCGACGCAGGGCGCAGCATATATCTTCCGCCCCGGCCGTGGTACTCGCGTGACGCGTGAAAGGCCTGTGCCGTCGCAGGAAAGACATTTGACCTCGCTCGTTCGGCAGATGCGCTCGACAAGGCGGAGGTTCGATTTACAAGCTGAGCAATTGTAGGTCCTGATTTCGTATGTAGGAGTTGCGCGCTCAGTTTGCACGGGCCTTCTCTCGCTTCCGCAAAAAGTGCAGCGTCCTGCCTCACTCGAAGGCGCGGTGTTGTGAATGAACAGCAGATGCCACGCCGTTTGCGTCTCTGATTGAGTAAGCCGCTGCACAACGCAGGAGCACTTTTTGCACTCGAAAGTATAGACGTTTGCTTCGCGACAGGACATCGCCATTTTCGTTCCGCATCGCGGGCAAGCAGGCATCGGCTGTCCGTAGGAGGCAATGGGGTCTGTTGTGGATGCTTTCCGCATATCGAGTGGCTCCTAGGCCCAGAACGAGCCCCAATCCTCACTGGGTTCGTTCAACCAGATCAAAGCCTCTCTGAGGCTGAGAAAGACAACGCGTTCGTCGCTGTTTGAGGATGGCTGACCATTTGACAAGTAAAGGATAAAACCTCTGGCCTCGTCGCGAACAACGCTTCTTTCGCGTGACCCAATTCGAGAGTTTGGCTATCGATAAACGGAACATTTCGGGAGGAAATTAGCTGCATGTGGCCGCTTCTATCATCGTGATGGGGCAGCTTGCTTCTCTGCGGGAGCCTTCTTTTTCTTCTTCCCTCGCTCGATAAACTGCACTCCAACTTGAGATCCGTTCACCCATATCAACTCGCATCGTCGAAAGGCCAGGCCGACGGACGACAGAACTAGAAAAAACTCCTGCGCTCTGAGCACTTCGGTAGAGCCATCTACATCAAGCCTTGCGCCAGTTGATGAAACGTCGAGGAGGGTGCATTGACGGCGCCATGTGCCGTCAACCCCCATTATGTTGACGGGATGCTTGTGTTCAAATCGAACGCGGTCTGTCTTCCGGTTGTTGCCCATCTCCTAACACTCATTCAGGCACGAGTTCTGCATTCGCGCGCTAGTAATGAGCTGATCGATCTTGTCACATTGAACGAGCAGTTCGCGTCGTCGTGGTGTCGCAACCGGAATATGCAGAGTAACGATCGATCGGATGCACGTGCTAGCGAAATCAAGCACCGAAAAAGCTTGCCGCAACTCCTCTATCGAAGAAATTTTGATTGTCTCAATTTGCGAGACCAAGCGAGCTAATTCGGGCAAAACATCAGATAAAGCAGAGCAAGGCCGGTTTGGCTTGGAGCTGCCGTGATCGAATTGGATGAGCTTTAAAACCGTGCCCATTTAACATGCTCTGTTGGCACGCCGCTAAATGATGCGGCTTCACCCTCAGCAATGAGAGCGATCCAATTAAGTCTCAAATGGTACGCAAACACAGACCGGATGAGGGGGTGCCATCAAAATGGGCATCTAACATCCGTACTAACACGGCCAATAATTGTGTCGAAGTTATTAACATCCCTTAAATGCCGGTCGGTGTCCTCGTACCAGAGGATTGTCAAACGCTATCGAAATTCTGCAAGTCGAAGCCAGCCTTTCTTCGATCGTCAGAGGCCGAAAGCAGCACGAAGGCGGATGGCGCCGGCCTGTGATGGATCGGCTGCGGCCTGCACCGCGGTGCCGATTTTGGAATTGACGCCGCCGTTGGAGTTGGTGGTGCACTCGAGATCGGCATCATCCTCGTCCACTTCGCGCAAGGCTCGACCGAGCGGACCGAAGTCGTCCAGCACGATGAAGACGGCGCGGTCGAGATCGGGGACGAGCGCCGGAGACAGCTCCGAAGTACTCATGACGCAACTCCTTGGACAGCCACACAATGGTCAGCCGCTCCGTCGAGCCTCGTTCCGTGCGGTGCCGGAACTTTGGTTCGATCTCGTCCTCCGGGGCTACATGCCTCACGTTGCGCGTGTGCGCGATCTCAACGAAAAGAAGAAGCACGATCAGTGACGGCGCGCTGAACAGCGCCGCACCCGCCTCGGTGAGCTTCACGTAAGGTCCCGCTCTCGTGCAACTCGAGCCAGCCCTTGGGATCGCGCAATCTAACCCGGCTTTGTACTCCGCGGGCGTGCCCTTCAGCTCGAACAGAAACGGCCCGTTGATCTTCGATGTAGATGCGCCCGCCCTGCACCGGCTCGTACGCGTTGGCAGTTCAACTCCGAGCTCTTCTGCGAGGAGCGCTTGCGATCGCGCGCCGGCGTTGAAAAGCGGGAGATCAGATCGACGAGCGGAGTGTGGGGAGCCGGACTCAGATATCTACCGGTGGAACACACCGGCAACCAGAACCCGCGATTGTTTGCATACGCCCCTTCTGACCTCGGTCGATCCGCCCTTCTCGCCCGTCGCCTTATCCCATCTCGCTATGGTTACGTCTGGCTGATAACGGTCGGAGATCGGCTGGACCGGAAGCGGCACGGGTAGATCCGCGTTTCGAGCTCAGCGTCTTCGCTTCCCGACTAAATCTGCGTTGCCGGGGCGCCGCAGGCCTTCTGGTAGGAAACCTCGACGAATAACTTGCGAGCCTGCTGTTGCTGTTTTTTGACTAGCATCATATGACGTTGATACAGCACACGGAGAGCAGTAGACGTGGCGAAAGCAATGAAGGCAACCAAAGCAACAAAGCGGGTGGTTCAACACACGTGGAGAGTGACTCGGCGTACGAACCAGACCATTGATATCATCGCTGACAGTTTAACCGTCGTGTACGGCGATTTGGTCTTCTCGACCAAAGGCGTCGTTGTCAGGGTGATCGGGGTGGACACCTACAACGATGTGGAGCTAGTGAGTCCCTTAGATCTGTAGCTCGTTCTTGTCGTTTTGATGCGGGTAGGTATCGCGCATAAAGTGGCGGCTAAGCTGAGCGGCGTTGTCCGTTCGCTTTTCCTACAACCGCGGCAGGGACTTTCTGTCGGCAAACAGCGCGGCGCCCGCCTGGGTGAAGCGGAGAAATGTCCCGCTCTCGTGCAGCTCCAGCCAGCCCTTGGCGATCGCATAATCAAGGCCGGCCTTGTACTCCGCCGGCTCCCCTTGAGCGCGAACAGGAAGGGGCCGTTGATTTTCTCGATATAGATCCTGCCGGCCTGGATAGGTTCGAATGCGTCGGCGAGCTCGAGCAGCTTACGCGCGGCCGCCTCGGGATCGGCAAAGGATCTCTTCTCGACGAATTTCATGCGTGATCCGTCATCTGCAGCAATATTTCCTGTACGCCGGAGGGTAGCATACCGGTATGATGCTACGTCAGCGCTTGGAGCAGACGAGAAGCACTGGACCCTATGTCGTCGACTATGATACCGGATGGCCCCCCGGCATCGAGTGGGAAGTGTCCTTCGATGTCTAAGGGCAAATAAACAACCAGGGAGGATCGCGGTGAAAGATACGACAAAATGCAATGATGCCGCTCGCACGACGAACGGCGAGTGCCCGCTCTCCCAGGCCAGCCTGCCAAAAAGCCTGTTCGGCGCCAGGGCGGAAAGCGACGAGATCGGGCGCCTGCATTTTGAAAGCTGGCTCGATAAGATCCACCTCGGCTTTCCTCGGGCGAACTGGTGGTTATAGCAACCCCGTAAGCCCGTTTCATGAACTTCATCACTTTGATGCTCCTCACGCACGGCCCTCGCTAGCGCGTTGGCCTGCTCCAGAGCTACTTCGCTCGCGACCAGGTCCGGCCTGAGCCGGCGGACGGTCCCAATAGAATACTTCGACGGCCGGCCGTCGGGAAAGCGGACCTCAAAGCTGCCGCATTTCGGTACGGCCTCATCTTGATCGTGACATGCCCCACGATTCCGCCGATCGGGTGGGGAGGAAAGCCGCTAGCGATTGAGGTTTTCGCTCGCGGAGGCGCGCTATCGCGCGTGGCTAGCACCACCAACAGAATGTGTTTGCGCCACTGTTTGTCAAGGATTTGTTGTCGGCTCACGGCTGAGCCGGCTGGTATCTTGTTGGTGAACCCTAAGTAGCGCCAAAGCCTGCGGGAAAATTGGATTGCGCAAGTCTGGATTCATCCTCTACCTAGTATAAGGTTGCGATCTGTGGAAAAACTGAGAAACGACGCAGGGAGAAAACGATGCTGGACACCACAGTTAACGCGCGCGTCCAAGTTTTCCTCGACAAGTTCGAAGCGGCGCTTGCGAAAGGCGATCTCGACGCCGCTGTGGAAATGTTCGCTCCGGAATGCTACTGGCGCGACCTCGTTGCCTTCACCTGGAACATCAAGACCATGGAAGGCCGCGATCAGGTCCGCGACATGCTCAGCTCCTGCCTTGCGCGCGTGAAGCCGCGCAACTGGAAAGTCGCCGAGGGTGAGACAGCAACCGAAGCCGGCGGCGTGACAGAGTCCTGGATCTCGTTTGAGACCGAGGTCGCGCGCGGATATGGACTCATCCGCCTGCAGAACGGCCAGATCTGGACGCTCTTGACGACGATGGTCGAGCTAAAGGGCCATGAGGAGAAGGCCGGCTTCACCCGGCCGCTCGGTGCCCGGCATGGCGTCAATCCCGGCGCCAAAACCTGGAAGGAATTGCGAGACGAGGAAACCGAGCAGCTCGGCTTTAAGACCCAGCCCTACGTGCTCATCGTCGGCGGCGGCCAAGGCGGCATCGCGCTCGGCGCGCGGCTGCGCCAGCTCGGCGTGCCGACCATCATCGTCGAGAAGAACGCCCGCGCAGGCGATTCCTGGCGCAACCGGTACAAGTCGCTCTGCCTGCACGACCCGGTCTGGTACGACCATTTGCCCTACATCGACTTCCCGAAGAATTGGCCGGTGTTCTCGCCCAAGGACAAGATCGGCGACTGGCTGGAAATGTACACCAAGGTTATGGAGCTGAATTACTGGACCGGTACGACAGCCAAACACGCCGAATGGGACGACGCCAAAAAGGAATGGACTGTCGTCGTCGAGCGCGATGGTAAAGACATCATGCTCAAGCCCAAGCAGCTGGTATTTGCGACCGGCATGTCTGCCAAGCCGAACATGCCGCAATTCAAGGGCATGGACACCTTTAGGGGTGAACAGCACCATTCCTCGCGCCATCCGGGTCCCGACCGCTACAAGGGCAAGAAGGTCGTCGTGATCGGCTCAAACAATTCCGCGCACGACATCTGCGCCGCGCTGTACGAGGCCGGCGTCGACGTGACCATGGTGCAGCGGTCGACTACCCATATCGTGCGCTCGGATTCGCTAATGGAATCCTTGGATGACCTCTATTCCGAGCGCGCGGTCCGCGGCGGCATGACGACAGCGAAGGCCGATTTGATCTTCGCCTCGCTGCCCTACAAGATCCTCAATCAGTTCCAAAAGCCGGTCTACGACAAGATACGGAACGACGACGCCGATTTCTATGCGGGCCTAGAGAAGGCTGGCTTCCGGCTCGATTTCGGCGACGACGATTCCGGGCTGTTCATGAAGTACCTGCGCCGCGGCTCGGGTTATTACATCGACGTCGGCGCATCGCAGCTCATCATCGACGGCAAGGTTAAGTTGGTCGCGGGACAGGTCGAGGAAGTCACGCCTAGTGGCGTCAGGCTCGACAACGGCAAGGAATTGCCCGCGGATGTGATCGTCTACGCCACCGGCTACAGCTCGATGAATGGCTTTGTCGCGGATCTCATCAGCCGCGAAATGGCAGACAAGGTCGGCAAGGTCTGGGGGCTCGGCTCGAATACGACCAAGGACCCCGGTCCATGGGAAGGCGAACAGCGCAACATGTGGAAGCCGACGCAGCAGGAAGGACTATGGTTTCATGGGGGCAACCTGCACCAGTCCCGCCACTACTCGCAGTTCCTTTCCCTGCAGTTGAAAGCGCGCTACGAGGGCATCGCGACGCCGGTCTATGGCCCGCAAGCTGTCTATCACAAGGCTTAGGGTTTCATAGTGCGCGGTGGCCTCCAAAGCCTTCAAAGAGGGGCCTTTCTCGAACCACCCGTCCTTTGCGGGAGCACTGCGGTATCCTATCTTGCATCCGTCCGTCGACGTCAAACACACAGGGGGAAGCTGACCACCGATTGACCACCGAAACTCCGCGAACAAACGGCGATAAAGGTGGTCAATCAATCGGAATCTTCATTGTTTTTGTTGATCTTTTCGTTCGCTGTGTACGTTCGGGACGCAGGGGTCGTAGGTTCGAATCCTACCACTCCGACCATCTAAGCATCTGACATTTCATCATAATTTCCTACGCTGTTTTCTTCGACTTCTTCCGGTTGCAGATTGAGGCTGTTTCGGCTTCGCTGACCGTTTGGCCGTAATACCCTCAATTGCGCTCTTCATACAGTCCGGATGATGGGTCGGTAAACCTCGCGCAGAACCTCGACGAACATGCCGAGATATCCGGCCGCCTCCCATTCGTCGGCGCCGGCCTGCATCAGCCGGGTCGCAGCCGTGTGGCGAAGCGTGTACGGCGTGACCTTGATGTTGACCTTGGCAAGGCGCACCGCGCTTGCGAACCCTTCTTCACCCGCTTGACCGGCTGGAAACCTATAAACCCGGCTCACTGATGTGACTGGTGCTACGTCCGCTTTGATCCTGTAGCGACCAAGTTCGCGCCGCAGTGCAATTTGTCGCGTTGGGCCGATCGCGAACGTTCATCTTCACTCTGGCAAAAACGCTGTAGCTTGATCGATGAGCTCGGTGCTGGGCGCGGATTGGTGCGAGCGTGCAAAAATGATCCGAGATGTCACGGGTATTTCGGCTTGGTCTCTACCGTCTTGGCCGATCAGGATTAACCCGGCGCCGCCATTTGCCACATTCAGAATAATTGGCTCGCCGCTCCAGGTTTTGATCGGCGCCATTCCGATGATGAGAAACTCACCCATGGGCTGGTCTAAATACTTGATGCGCAATTGCGGACCGACCTCGGCCGCAGCGAGTTCAAAGCCGAGGTTTCGAGCGCGCGCGTAAATGTTAGCCAAGGTCACGGTATCGGACGTGAACCCAAGCTGCGCCGGTGACACGAGTGCAAGCTCTATGTCTGTCTTGCGAGAGGCAAGGATGAACGTCGGTCGCGCGAGGATTTCAGCGGCCTGCCCAACGACATTGCACCCCATACCGTCCAGCTCATTGCGCAGCTTGAGTGGATCAGCGAAGGTGCCAATTGTAATCGTTTTCCATGTCGCAACTTCGCGCTCGGACTTGATAACCGCCTGGGGCACTTTCGCGGAGCGCGACTTGAGCTTCAGCTGGTTCTCTAAAACATCGCGAGCTGTGCAACAACGAAGTAGTCGTTGGCCCGGCGCACACTAGGTGGAGTTGCTTGGACCTAGCGCATGCCGAAACAGATACGGTCGCTCCCGCTGAGGTTCTCCCGTTGTCGGCCCAGCGGATGACTATGCTTTCACTCTCCGACTTTTCGGAAACTTCCGCTGCTGGCCCATGCTGTCGAAAAGGGATGACGAGCCGAGCGAACAGTGATTCCTGCTGACAGGCGGCAGGAGAGTCCCGCGATGATGGGGCGGCAGGATCAGGATCAAGGACAGCGCGCCCCCGCTCGCTGTGGCGGCAGCGCGGAAAACGGTAGCTCGGTGCGCTGGAGCGCCGGGCCGTCGTCGAACGCCTTGCGCTGTCTTCGTTGTAGGAGCGCGTGAAGCTGAGCCGCGCTCAGTTCGAAGATCGTCAAAACACGTACGTAGTTCTACTGATGATTAGAAGAAATTCTGATGCGGGTTCCACGTGCAACACTCCATTAATGTTAACACCGCAGTGTTGTGCGCGGGGGAGCGATGCGCAGCCGCTCCCGGAAGTTCGCGTGCGCTGGAAGTCTTTTTGTTGAGAAGTTTTCGATGCTGCTACGGTGTGTCCACGCAGCCGTCTGCGCCGGAGTGGGTGTGGCAACGATCGCAGTCTCTGCGACAGGCCACGCGCAAATCGCTGCGCCAAGCCAGGTGACGCCCCAGAGTCTTCGTCCGGCAGCCCCGTCGAACGCACCGACCGTGGTGCTGCCGGGTTCTTCCGACATCACGGCTCCGAACGGAAACAGCGATCTGACGGTCCTTGTCGGCGACGCGCAGCTTGAGGGCCAATTCCCTGAGCTTCTCGCTGCGACCGAACCCGTGATCGGCAGTCTCAGGAATCGGACGGTCTCCGTAGCGCAGATATATGCCGCGGCTGCCGAGCTGGAACAGATCTATGCCGCAGCCGGCTATGTGCTCGTGCGGATCGTGGTGCCGCCGCAGAACCTCGTGGACAACGGGCGGCTTCGGCTCGTCGTCGTGGACGGCTTCATCGAATCGGTAGACGTTGCCGCGCTGCCCGAAAAAGTACGGACGGCGGTTGCCGGCCGCGTCAGCGGCCTCGTCGGTCGGCGACATCTCAGGCTCCATGAGATCGAACGCGCGCTGCTGGTTGCCGGCGAGATTCCCGGCCTCAACCTCAGAAGCACATTGTCGCGCGGTGAGCGCCAAGGTGGAGTCCGCTTGATCCTGGATGGCGAGCACCGCCTTGTCTCCGTCTCCACCAGTGCCGACGATCGCCTGCCGGGCTCGCTCGGGACCTGGCAACTGCGCGGCACTGTCGCGCTGAACAGCGCGTTTGGCGCGGGCGAACAGATCTACGGCACGGCCGGGATTGGACCAGACCGCAATGCCGCGATCGGCGGCTCGTCGCCGTTGGCGATCTATGGCGCCGGCGCAATCATTCCCATCGGCGTCGACGGTTTGACGCTTAACCCGGAATATACCCGTTCGACGACGCGGACGGCGCAAGGTCCGGGAGTACCCGCTTCGATCGGGGTGTTCGAGCGCTATGCATTGCGGCTGCGCGAGCCGATCAGCCTCACGCGCAAGGCATCCCTGTTCTTCAATTTTTCGCTTGAAGACATCGATCAGTGGATGACTGCGCCCGATTTCGGCACCAGCCTCAATCATGATCACTATGCGGTTCTGCGCGCCGGACCCGACTTTGCGACCACGCTGCCGTGGGGCGCGGGTTTGCAGATCGGAGCGCTGCTGTCGCAGGGGCTCGGCGGCCGCAGCGCCATGGACGCCGCGACGTCAGGCATACCGCTGTCGCGGCTCGGAGCGGGGCCGGATTTCACCAAGCTTGGCGGCACTGCCCACATCAGCCAACCCCTGCCGGCGAGCTTCCGGCTGGATCTGATCGCCGCGGCGCAGGCGAGCTTCGGCAAGCCGATGTTGCGTCCCGAGCAGATCGTCCTTGATGGCAGCGATGCGCTGTCGGCGTTTGCGTCCGGCACCTTCAGCGCCGACCAGGGCGTGACGCTCCGCAGCGAATTGTCGCGACCCTTCGCGCTGAATGCGGCTAACGCCACGATGTCGCCGTATCTGTTTGGCGCGGTCGGGCGCGGCTGGCTGGCAAACGCCACCAGCATCGAGCCGGCGTCCTTCAATGCGGGCAGTGTTGGGCTCGGCGTGCGCGGCAATGTCGAGGCTGCTGCCAATCGGCCGGGTGGAAGCCTGGCGCTGGAGGTGGCCCGCGGCTTCACCGACCTTGCCGGCGTCAGGCAAGGCTGGCGCGCCAACGTCATAGCGTCGGCGGTCTATTGATGCGCAGGCGCCATTCAACAGCGGCCGATGCGAGCGCGATCATCGCACGCGCGACATGGCGGGTCATCCGGGCCGGCGGTGCGCCGATCGCGGCCTTGAGCTTGCAAGCGAACGCGCAAGCCGTCCTGCCGCAGGCGCCGAAGGTGGTGTCCGGACAGGTCGGGATCGCCGCGCCCACGAGCAGCGCCATGACCGTGAACCAGTCGTCGTCACGCGCGATCGTCGACTGGAACAGCTTTTCGGTCGGCCCCAATGCAAGCGTCAATTTCGTCCAGCCGAATGCGGGGGCAGCGATCCTCAACCGCGTGACGGGGACGACATCATCGACCATTGCAGGCCAGGTCACGGCCAATGGACAGGTGTTCCTCGTCAACCCGAACGGAATCGCAATCACGCCGAGCGGCTCGGTTCAGGTCGGCGGCGGCTTCGTGGCCTCGACGCTTGACATTGCAAATGGCGACTTCAATGCCGGCAAGCTCAATTTCACCGGCAAGGGCGCCTCGAGCGCCGTCAGCAATTCGGGCAGCATCGCGGCCGCGCCCGGATCCTTTGTCGGCCTGATCGGCGGATCGGTCGCGAGCAACGGGACGATCCGCGTTCCACTCGGTAAAGTCGGCCTGGGATCGGGCGAACGAATAACGCTCAACCCGAGCGGCGACGGCTTCATGCAGGTCGCCGTTCCAACCGGGGCGACCACCGCCGACGGGCAGGCGCTGGTGGATATCGCGGGTCGCGTCAGCGCCAGAGGCGGCGCGATCGAAATCAAGGCGGCGACGGCGCGCGACGCAGTGCGCGATGTCGTCAATGTCTCCGGCCTTGTCACCGCGCGCACCGTGTCGGGGCGGCGCGGCAATATCGTGCTCGATGGCGGCGAGGGTGGCACGGTCACGATCTCCGGCCGGCTCGCCGCCGACGGCGGCCGCGCCAGCAAGGGCGGTACCGTGGTGGTGACCGGCAACAAGGTGAAGCTGACTTCGACGGCAAGAATCAGCGCCAGCGGAACGCAGGGCGGCACGGTGCTGATCGGCGGCGATTTGCACGGCGGCATCGATCCGGCGACCAAGCTCGTCAAGGTGCCGGTCCGGACCGCACAACAAACGCTAATTGCGCCGGGCGCGACCATCTCGGCGAACGGCACCTCGTCCGGCGGCGGCAACGTGGTCGTATGGTCCGACGGCTTCACTGATTTTCGCGGCAGCATCAGTTCGACCGGAAGCGGCGCCGGTAGCGGCGGCGCGGTCGAGGTCTCGAGCCATGGCGTACTCGGCTTCAAAGGCAGCGTCGATGTGACCGCGAAAAGCGGAACGACCGGAACGCTGCTGCTCGACCCCTATGATGTCACGATCTCGACCGGCGCTGACAGTAATTATGATGCGAGCTTCACCGCGACCGGCAACAGCTCGGTCATCAACACCACGACGCTTCAAAACGCACTCGCCTCCGCCAATGTGACGGTGTCGACCGGTTCAAGCGGGACGCAAAATGGCGACATCACCGTCGCCAACGCGCTGACATGGGCGAGCGGCAATTCGCTCGCGCTCAATGCGGCGGGCGCCGTCAACGTCAACGCGCCGATCACGGCGACGAATGGCAGCCTCAGCATGACCGGCACCACGATCTCGGTCAATTCAACCGCGATCACGCTCGGCGGCACGCTCACGGCAAGCGCGCCAGCGAGCGGCGCTGCAAATGCCGTGATGCTCAATAACGCAGCGATCAGCGTTGGCAACGGCGCGAGCACGATCAGCGGTGGGTCCTCATCTGGCGGAAGTGCCGGCGTGCTCATCACCGGCTCGGGTTCGCTGTCCAATTCCGGATCGGGCTCGTTGTCGCTGACCGGCACCAATACGTCCGGCTACGGCGTCCAGCTCGGGAGTTCGGCAACGCTCACCACCTCCGGCTCCGTCGCACTCGCAGGCACAAGCGCGAGCTCCGATGGGCTCTATTTCTCCGGAGCATCCACTGTCACGGATACGTCCGGCAACCTCACGCTCAGCGGCAGCTCCTCGTCGGGGACGGGCCTCTCCGCGAACGGCAATCTGGGCCTGACCAATTCGGGGGCGGGTACACTTGCTCTCAACGGCACGGTGACGACTTCATCTGGATTCAGCGGGATCAACTTCGGCACCGGCGTTAATCTCACCACCTCCGGTGCGGTGACGCTCAGTGGCAGCTCCGTCAGCAATAGCGGCCTTTCCTTCGCCGGGACCAACAGCGTCACGGATACTGCCGGCAATCTCGCTCTCAGTGGAAGTTCGGCCGCCAATACCGGCCTCTGGGTCAATGGCAATCTGGGCTTGACCGATTCGGGCGCGGGTACACTTGCTCTCAACGGCACGGTGACGACTTCATCTGGATTGAGCGGCATCGGCTTCGGCACAGGCGTTAATCTCACCACCTCCGGTGCGGTGACGGTCAGTGGCAGCTCCGTCAATTCCAGCGGGGTCTTCTTCGCCGGGACCAACAGCGTCACTGATAGTGGGGGCAATCTCGCGCTCAGTGGAAGTTCGTCCGCGAATACCGCCGTCTGGGTTGGTGGCAATCTGGCCTTGACCAATTCGGGCGCGGGTACGCTTGCTCTCAACGGCACGGGGACGACTTCATCCGGACTAAGCGGTATCGGCTTCGGCACAGGCGTTAATCTCACCACTTCCGGTGCGGTGACGGTCAGTGGCAGCTCCGTCAATTCCAGCGGGGTCTTCTTCGCCGGGACCAACAGCGTCGCTGATACTGGCGGCAATCTCGCGCTCAGTGGAAGTTCGTCCGCGAATAGCGCCGTCTATGTTGGTGGCAATCTGGGCCTCGCCAATTCCGGTGCCGGCACGCTCGCCATCAACGGCACGGTGACATCATCATCCGGATACGCGGGCATCGACGCCGCGACTGGCGTCAGCATCACCACGTCCGGCGCGGTGACGCTGACCGGCACCTCGATCAGCAACGCAGGGATCTATTTTTCCGGCGCGAACAGCGTGACCAACAGTGCCGGCGATCTCGCGCTGAGCGGCACCTCCACCAGCTCGTCGGGCGTCGGGTTCGCCGGCAACACCAGCTTGTCGAACGCGGGCGCCTCGCTCACCGTCGCAGGCTCCTCGACGAGTGGGCCCGGCGCCTACCTCGCTCCGGGCGTGGTGGTGACGACATCGGGTCCGATCACCATGAGCGGCACTTCGGCCTCCGATTCGGGCGTCTCGCTGGACAGTTCGGCAGGCATTGCCGATTCCTCGGGAAATCTGGCAGTCACGGGCGCGAGCACCTCCAGGCTCGGCGTATCCTTGGCGGCCGGGACCAACACGCTGAGCAATTCCGGCGCCGGCTCGTTTTCGCTATCCGGCACGTCGGGCTCCTATTATGGCGTCGGCATCGATGCAAATCTGGCGAGTTCGGGCAACGTTTCGATCTCCGGGACCGGCTCGGCGACCGGGCTTTACTTCAACGGCTCGACCATCACGGACAATTCCGGGAACCTGACCATCAGCGGCACAGGACCTTCGAACGGCATATGGCTCAACGCCGGGACGACCGCTCTGGTCAACAATGGTGCGGGACTGCTCCAGGTCAACGGCGCCAGCCCCGGCCGGCGCGGGATCCGCTTCAATACCGGGACCGCGCTCACGAGCTCCGGCACGGTCGATCTTTCCGGCACATCGACCACCGACGTCGGCTTCTCGTTCAAGGGCAGCAACAGCATCACGGTCAATTCGGGCGCGCTGACGATCGCGGGAGCCACTTCGTCGGGCTCGGCCGGCATCGACACATCGAGCAGCGGCAACACGATCACCAACAACGGCGGGGTGCTGACGTTGCAAGGCACGGGTGGCGACAAGATCGGTGCCACCATTACCTCGAATGCGGCGCCGCTCGTCATCAACGACAGCGGCGCAGTGACGCAGAGTGCGGGAAGCATCACGACGCCGGGTCTTCTGCTGTCGGGCGGTTCGTCCTACGCACTGACCGGGGCCAATATGATCGGGACGCTCGCAGCAAGCGGTGTTGGCGCACTGACCTTCAACAACGCGCAGAACCTCGCGGTAGGGACCGTGCAGGGAACGAGCGGTGTCAGCGCCAGTTCGAATGTGACGCTGGTGTCGTCGGGCAATCTCACCATTGCTCCGGGCGCGCCGGTCAGCGGCGCAAGCCTGGCGCTGGCCGCCGCCGGCGCCTTCATCAACAACAACGGGAGCGGGGCGGTGACGGCAGCGTCCGGGCGCTGGCTGATCTATTCGAGCGCGCCGGGAGCCGACAGCTTCGGTGGGCTCAACAGCGCCGACACGGCGATCTGGAACGCCACCTACGCGACGCTGCCGCCCGGCAGCGTGACCGCAGGCGGCAATCGCTATCTGTTCGCGACCCAGCCGACCCTGACATTCACCTCCACCAGCGCGCCTGCGAGAACCTATGGCACCGACGCGACCGCAGCCATCGCCTCGAACTATGTCGTCTCCGGTTATCAGTCCGGCATTGCAGGCGCCTTCCTTGGTGACAATGCGGGCTCGACCTTCGCCGGCAGTCCCTCAGTCACCTCGAGCGGCGCGCCCGGCACCGCGGGCGTGACGGGTAGTCCATACACCATCAATGTCGCGCAGGGATCGCTGCTTGCGACCTCCGGCTACGCTCTTGTCTTCAACAATGCAGGGCGGCTGACCGTCAATCCGGCGCCGGTCATGGTCACGGCGCTCGGCGGCGCCTCGACTTACGGCACCTCGCCCGGCAATCCGGGCCTGTCGGCCACCGGTCTTCAGAATGGTGAAAGCGTCAGCGTGCTGACCGGGCTTTCCAATTCGTTCGGGATCACCGGATCCACCAAGGTCGGAAACTATGCGCTCAGCGTCACGGGAACGCTGTCAAATCCAAACTATGCGCTCGTGGGTACGAGCCCCGGCAGCTGGAGCGTCACCCCGCTGCGTACCAGCATCACGGACCTGCCGTCGCCGTCCGGCGTGATCACGAAGAGATCGCCGTCGAGCCCAAGCGACGTCGCCCTGTCCGGAATTGCCAATGCGGCGGACATGGTGAATGTCGCGCTCACTCCGGGCACGGCGGCGGGCGGCCGGGACTCGCCCGCGGGGCCGGGTTCGTCCTCCAATCCGGCCAAGCGGTCTTCGCCCGCCTCATCGCCTCCCTTCGCGCCGCAATCGGAAGCTCCGCCTGCAACGCCGCCCCCCGTGATGGCTGCGCCGAGCACCGAAGCACCGGTCCCTGCCGCGACGTCCCGTCCGGTTGCGGGTGTCGGCTGCGGAAACGGCTCTGGCACCGACGCAATTGCATTCGGCTCAAGCCCAGGCGGGTCTGCTGAGGGCTGTGCGCCGCCATCCGTCGCCGGGAAGCTGGCTTCGCATGTCGTCGATTTCGCGCTCCAGCGGCTCAATCGCGACGCGCTCGGCCGGGCGATCGAGCGCGAGTTCGGCGAGACCGTCCGCAGCGCTGGAGGCCGGCGGAAGGTCATGATGGTCAGCTTCGCCGCCACGAGCATCGCCTTGACCGCCGGCCTGATCGGCTGGCTGCTGCGCGGCGGCAGCCTGGTTGCCGCTCTGCTGTCGTCGATCCCGCTCTGGAGCGGCTTCGATCCGCTGGTCATCGTGACCCAGCCACGGCGCAGCAAGACGTCCGGCCGCGGCATGTCGGAGCTCGACAGCATGTTCGACGGCGCTCAGCCCGCCCATCCGCCACCGGGGACGCCGCGATGACCCGGTTCATATCGCCGAAGCTGCAGATCACCATTGCCCTGCTGTCGCTGACAGTCAGCCTGATCTTCCTTGCCTCCTCGCTCGGCCTGCTGCCCAATGACGGCAGGGCCGAAGCGCAGGCGCAGGTGCGCGCCACGCTCTCCGGAGCGCTTGCGGTGCAGCTCGCCGGGCTTGCCAGCCGCAACGACGCCGCGGCGATCCAGGACATCATCGATGCGGTCATCCAGCGAAGCGGCGACATCATTTCGATCGGCATCCGCGACGCCGAAGGTAGGCTGATCGCCTCCTCCAAGGATCATGCAAGCCAGTGGCAGGGACGTGCCGATGGTGCATCCACTCCGACGGCAGTGCAGGTTCCGCTGATCAACGACGATGCGCCGGCAGGCCGGATCGAAATCGCGTTCAGGCCGCTGGTCGATGATGCCGGCTTCCTCGGTCTGCCATCGAAGCTCCTGGTCTTCATCGGCTTCATCGCGGGGGCCGGACTGGCGGGCTTCTACACGGTGCTGGCGCGCGCGCTGCGCGAACTCGATCCCGGGCGGGCCGTTCCCGACCGCGTCAAGGCAGCGTTCGACACCCTGGCCGAAGCCGTCCTCATCATGGACGATGAGGAGCGGATCCTGATGGCGAACCGAGCCTTCGGCGACAAGATCCTGGGACGGCCTGATCCGGCGCTGGGAAGCTCGGCGGGGCAGCTGCCATGGCTCTCGCCGGCCTCCCTGCCGCTGGCGCCGGAGCAGTTGCCGTGGCGGCTTGCAATGCAGAGCGGACATCCGGTGCTGGGCACCGCCATGGCTATCCGCAACCCGGCTGGCGAGCTACAGCGGCTGATCGTCAATGCGACCTGCATCGCCGACGGCCAGGGCGCGGCGCGCGGCGTCATTGCGACCTTCGACGACGTCACCGCATTGCATCGGACCAACGAACAGCTCGAGCGCTCGATTCACCAGCTCCAGCTGTCGCAGGCCAAGATCTCGGAGCAGAACCACAAGCTCGCTTTGCTCGCCGCGAGCGACCCGTTGACCGGCTGCCTCAACCGGCGCAATTTTTTCGAACAGGCCGAGCGGCTTTTGTCGAACGCGATCGCTACGCGGCAACCGCTTTCCTTCGTCATGGTCGATGCGGATCACTTCAAGAAGATCAATGACAGGTTTGGTCACCTCGTGGGTGACCGGGTCCTGATCGGGCTTTCCAACCTGCTGAAGGACTGCTGCAAGCCGCCGCATCTGCTCGCCCGCTATGGCGGCGAGGAGTTCTGCATCATGCTGATTGGCGTGGGCGAGGCGGAGGTCGCGCATTGGGTGGAGCGGGTTCGGCTTGCGGTCGCCGCTGACCGGAGCTGGCTGCCGAATGGCGAGCGCGTCACGGTCTCCATCGGAATTGCTTCGCTCGAACGACGCCCTTGTACGCTGACCGAGCTGGTCAAGCGCGCCGACGAGGCGCTCTACGCGGCAAAGGCAGGCGGCCGAAACTGCTTCGTCAACTGGAAAGCCCTGTCGCGACAGCCGTCAATCGAGGATCCCGCGCAGGTCGCCCGTGCATAGGCGGCGCAGGCGATTATTCGGCGCGGCCGCGCCACGCGTGGCCCAAGGGGCGAAGCGTGGTGGACCCGGCAGTGGCTCGGCCGGTTCCGTTGGTCGTCATCCTTCGTGACCGTGCCCACAGGGCCTGCATCCGGCCCCTCACGCTGAAATCACGATCCGCTTCGCACTATCGGCACACGAAGGGTGGTTCAGGCCCATCCGCAGATTGGGGCGAAAATGAGTGCTGAGTCAGTCGTTTATTATCTGAATCGTCAGCCCGACGAGGCGGTCGAGGACACCGAATGGCTGTTTTCGGCTCTGAGCGACTTCACGGGAGCTGAGCTCCGTGAGCTGCTCTATGTGGCGCAGGAGCCGGAATTTTTTGAGCTGATCCGCGGGCTTTTTGCGCTGTCCGACGAGAGCCGGGCAGCTCTGCAGGAGTTTTTGGCCAAAACCGATCCCAGGCCCACCAAGGTGACCATCGAGGGGGACGGGCGCTGCGTCCTATCCCGGATTGCGCCCGGGGAAAATGGCAAAACCCCGCTCAAGATCGTGTCTTAGAGCAGGATCCGGACCGGAAGGCCGCGTTCGGAAAAGGGGCCGCGGCTTCCGAAAAGATCATGCGCAATCAAGGCGCTGCAGCGCGATGACGATGTGACCCAATCTCGTCGCGCTTTAAATGCCTGCATCGCTCTAGAGTTGTGCTAAGGTTGCAACTGGCCTTAACACCAGCTCAGGAGGTAGCGATGCCAGGGAGAAAGCCCGACCCGCTTGACGCCGTGGTGGGCGCCAAGATCCGTGTGCTGCGCATCAGCCGGGGGCTTAGCCAGAGCGATCTGGCCGACCACATCGGCGTGACGTTTCAGCAGGTGCAGAAGTATGAGAAGGGCGCCAATCGGGTCGGCGCCAGCCGGCTGTCGCAGATTGCCAATGTGCTCGGCGTCTCCGTAGGCGAATTGTTCGAACAGCCGCGGCAACGGGCAGGCGATGCCGATTCGCCGCTCAAACTCCTGGTCGAGCCTGGCGCCGTGCGCGTGCTCAAGGCCTATGTGCAGACCACCGATCCGCGGCTGCGGCGCGCCATCGTAAACCTGATCGAGGGGATTGCCGGCCATTCGGCCGTGCGCCGAGGGACGAAGCGAGGCGAGGAGCGGCGGCGAAGCTCGTCCGCGCGGGCGTAAGGCGCGATGCGCTTTCCTTCCCCGGCTGCGCATGATGGCCTCGGACAATCGCTGCAGGCTGTGCGCCGGTCTGCAGGTCCGGATGATGCACGCGCGCGCGACACATGCGCCGCGTCTCAGGCGGTGGCACGCATCGCAACCCTTTGCTTGACCGGCACGCTGGTCGGAAAGAACTCGCCGATCCAGCTGTGCCGCCGGGCTTCGATGTGCCAGGCCATGGCTTCCGCCGAGGAAGGGGCGGGATCGGGAATGTCCTTGCGGATTTCCTTGCCATCGAGCCAGCCGCAGCTATGCGAATAGCGGGTCTCGCAGACCAGACGGATGTCCTCGCGCTGCTGCAGCACTGCGTAGCCGTCTGCCGGAAAGAAGGTGCCGGCCAGTTCGATCGGGATCGGCAATTGACGTACCAGGAGAAAGGTGCTGGTCGCGTCCGTCTCGGACTCCGAGGCCAGGACCGCAACCATGCTGTGCTTCGGCCTGATCGCCTCCGGCGCCTGCAGCCGGCCGCCGTCGAGCAGGCTTCCGGTTGTCGCAATCGACAGGTACTCGCCTTCGGGCCCCCAGCGGCAGGCGATGAGCCATTCCCGGCTGCGGGCGCGGATCAGGCTCGGCTTGGCATAATCCGACCGGGCGATATCCGCAGCCATGGCAATGACGAAGGCTTTGGCAGGCATACATTCCTCCGACTCGTACGGCGCACATCCACCCCGGCGCCAAGTTGTTCCGTCAGGCGTGAAAGCACCGTGAGCGAATGGAAAACTGATTTTCATGGCTAGGCTGTTTGCGACCGCGGCCGCGCTCTTGCGCGGCGAACAACCGCAGGATGCATCGCTGCGGGCGGCGCACGGCCTGCTCCAGGACCTCGGCTATACGCCGCCCGATGGAACCGGCCCTGATGCGGAGGCGCTGCATCGCGCGCGCCTGCTGGAGGCTGCGGCCCAATTCGTCCGGATCTTCGAGCTCGGCGTGCCCGAGGCGCCCGGTCTGTTCTGCTTCGGCGCCGAGGTCGATCCTGCCTCCATCGATCCTCTCCACCGGGGCAGCGCGCTGCTCGGCGTCTCCGGCGTGGGAATGTCCATGCAGGAGGCGTTTCAGCGCTGCGTCGGGGAGGGAATTGAGTATCTCTCACACCTGCAGAGTTGCGATGATTGCCTGGTTCCGCCGGAGGCGGTCGATGGGGCTGCGCGGCTCTCACCTGGTCTGGTATCGCGGCTCGCCGGCCGCCCCGATCCACAATTGTCCTGGTTCGCGGCCCGCAGCATGACCGACGGGCGCGAGGTGCTGCTGCCGGCCGATATCTGCCTGCGGCGGCCGGAGCCGACGCGGGATTTTGTGGTCCCGTTTCCATTGAGCATCGGTTCGGCCGCAGGCACCTCCTTTGACGGCGCATTGCTGCACGGCCTGTTGGAACTGATCGAGCGGGATGCGACGAGCCTGTGGTGGCGCGGCGGCTGCCGCCCGCGTGCGGTCGATGCCCGTGACGTCGGTGCTGACGCCCTCCTGGAGGCGCTGCGGCCAGCGGGATATGCGCGACGGCGCAGTTGGCTGCTCGACATCGCCACCGATATCGGCGTTCCCACCGTCGCGGCGGTCTCCTGCGGCCCTGACGGCTACGGCTTTGCCTTCGGGCTCGCGAGCCGGATCTCGCTTGACGCCGCCGTTCGCTCGGCAATGCTCGAGATGTGCCAGCAGGAACTCGCCTATGCGGTGATCGACGCCAAGCGGGCCGAGCGCGGCGAAGCCGGGCTCAATGCCAAGGACCGCCTCCATCTCGAGCGCGCCACGAAAATCAATGCAGATCGGTGCCTATTGCTGCAGCCTTCGCCGGGACGGGCAGAGCATATCTCCATCCCCGCTGCGGAGCCGCGCGCCGCGCACGCGGCGATTGTGGCCCGGCTGGATTGCCTCGGAATTGAAGTATTTTTTATCGATTTGACACGTTCGCGCTTTGCGGTGCCGGTGGCGCGGGTCATCGCACCTGCGCTGCAGATCGAGCCGTCCGAAATTGTGACGCCGAGACTTGCCGAAATGACCGCGCGGACCGGTGGCGGCGCGGTTTATACTGGCGGCATTGCTCTGCTATAGCTGTTCCGATGCATGCACCTCGTGGCGAGATCGTCTTGATGGAAGGTTCGGCAGGCGGCCCGGTGGCCCGGCTGGCCGAAGCCGCGCCGCAGACTGCGCCGCGCCTCGCGCTCTCGCTGGTCGGACGCGTCTCGCTGCGCTTCCAGGGACGGCCGGTGGAGCTGCGCACGCGCAAGGCGGCAGCTGTTCTCGGCTATCTCGCGCTGTCCGAGACCAAGCAGGAGAGCCGCGAGCGGCTGGTCGGCTTGCTCTGGAGCCGTTCGGATGAGGAAAAGGCGCGCGCCTCGCTGCGTCAGGTCATCATGGAATTGCGCACCGTGCTCGGCGAGGCCGGCTTCGACGGCTTCAACGCGGGACGGCTCTCGATCGGCCTCGACCCCGACCGGGTCGCGGTCGACATCGAGAGCGTGCTGCAGCTTGCCCAGAGCGCGCGCGTCCATCCTTTGCTGCTCGAGACCCAGAGGCTGGACGAGCGATTGCTCGAAGGCATGGACGACCTCGATCCCTCGTTCCGGGTCTGGGTGCTGGCCAAGCGCCAGACCATCCATGAGCGGCTGATGCGCGATCTCGAAGCCGGCCTCGCCGCGGAAAACGTCGCGCCGGACATGCGCAAGAAGATCGCCGCCGCAATCGTCAATCTCGATCCGACGCATGAGCAGGCCTGCTGCCAGCTGATGCAGGCGCATGCCGAGGAAGGCGACGTGGCCGGCGCACTCCGAATCTACAAGGCGCTGTGGGATCTCCTGGACCGGGACTACGGCATGGAGCCGTCAAAGCCGACCGAAGAGCTCGTTGCGCGCATCAAGCTCGGCGCCTTCGACAGGCCGGCGTCGGCGAGCCATGCGGTGATCGCCCCGCTCGCCGGCGGCGAGCGCGGCGTGCTGATCGAGGCGATTCAGCCATCGCTCGACCGCGCCGGCGTCTCGGTAAAGCCGCGCCTGGTGCTGCAGCCGTTCGCGATGCATGGCATCGAGGCGGAGCGCGCCCACCTCGTGCAGGGCTTCAGCCTGCATCTGGCGGCGACGCTGGTGCGCTTCCGCGAATGGAGCGTGGTCGATCGTCCGGCGCCGACGGTGGTGCTGCCCACGCCTGCTTCCGTGCCGCAATACTCCATCGAGACCACCGCGTACCAGGCCGGCGACGAGATCAACATGGTGATGGTGCTCAAGGACGACACCATCGGCATGTTCATCTGGAGCGAGAGTTTTCGCCTCGGCCTGAGCAACTGGTTCGAGGCACAGCAGCGCATCATCCGCCGCATCGCGACTTCGCTCAATGTGCAGCTGTCGGCGGAACGGCTGAGGCGGCTTGGCGGCGAGGCCGACGTCTCGCTCGACGTCTACGACCGCTGGCTGCGCGGCCAGAGCCTGATGATGCGCTTCGATTCGGAGAGCTGGCATCGTGCTGTCGCCATCTTCCGCGACGCGATTCGCGACGATCCGACCTTCTCGCCCGGCTATTCCAGCCTGGTGCAGATGAACAATATAGAGCACTTTGTGCATCCAGGCGCTTTTCGCGATCTGGTCAAGGCGAGGGCAACACTCGATCTTGCGAAGAAGGCGGTTGAACTGGACCCGGTCGATTCCAGAGCTCATCTCTGCTGCGGCTGGTCCTATGCGATGGCGCTACGGGAGAACGAGGCGGGCGCGCATATGGAGCTCGCCTGCGAGCTGAACGACAACGATCCCTGGACGCTGTTGTCCTGTGCCCATTATGATGCGTTCTGCGGCTCGATCGAGCAGGCGCGGCGGCGTGCCGACATGTCGCTGTCGCTCTCACCACTTCCCTCGTATCTCGAGTGGAGCTATCACGGCATCATTCGCTTCCTGTGCGGGGATTATGCCGGGGCTATCGAGGCCTGCGACCGCGCGGGCAATGGGGTGAAGATCCTGCCGGCCTGGCGTGCGGCGACGTTATTTCGTCTCGGGCGTGCATCCATGGCCCGCGAACAGGCCGAACGTTTTCTCAATGGCATACGTTCGTTCTGGGTCGGCACAGAGCCCCCCAGAGATGAAGTCGTGGTGCGCTGGGTGCTGCAGGCGCATCCGATCAGCATGAGATCGCGATGGGAAGCCCTGCGCGACGGTCTAGGCGGCGCAGGGCTTCCCGTTGACGGCATTGTCCAACTATCCTCGTTGCCGGACCGCACTCATGCGCAGAGGCTGATCGTGTAGTCGCCGATGCGCTCGGCGTGCACCTTGAACTTCTCGCTTTCCGGGATCACCGGGTCGGCGCCGTTGAAAAGGCGCTTGTAGAACGGCGGAATCGGATAGGTCGAGCCGGGTTCGCTCAGCATCGCCTCGGAATCCTCGATCATGACCTTGGGCGGCAGCTTCAACAGCAGCGTCTCCTGGTCCGAGGTCACGAATTGAATGTGCTTGAAGCGCTCGGGCACGGTCGCGAACACCTGCGCTTTCGCGAGCTGCTCCTTGAACTGCTCGACGGTTTCCGGCACCGGATATTCGTTGTCGTCATCGAGATAGTTCTTGCCGGTGGACCAGGTCTTCACCAGCTTGCCCCAACGTTCGTGATTGGTGATCTGCAGCCTTTCAATACGCATGTTGGACTCCTCCGGGTTTGCGTGAGACGGATTGATTCCGCCTCACAAAAAAGCGGGCACGGCCTGCTTCAGGTCGGCAATTTCAGCGGTGAGTTCCACCAACTGGGCCATGTCCGCGATATCGGGAATCTCCGAGAAAACATTCGTGCCGTAGTAATTGCCGGAAAGCTCGGCGAGTTGGGCGGCAAGCGGGCCGGCGCCATATCCGACCGAGGCGCGCGCGCCGTCGAGCGCAGCGAAGATGACTTCGGCCGTGATGATCGAGCCGAGCCGGCCGAGATGCAGCCCGGCCGCCCCGTCCTGCTGCATCGCTTCGAAAAGCACAAAGAACGGCAGCGGCGGGTCATTGGCGATGGTCTCGATGTCCTCGGGCCTGAGGCTGCCATAGGTCGGCGCCGAGCTGAGCCATTGTCGCAAGCTGGTGACGCGGTAGCCGCGATCGGCGAGCAGCCGCGATGGATTGACAAGATCGGGCCTGCGGCGCGCGATCTCGGCAATCAGCGCATCGACCGACCACATGCCGGCAAGGGAAGCACCGAGGAGATCGCGATAGAGCAGCCCGACGCGCTCGGTCGCGTCGAAGGCATAGAAGATCTGGTCGTTGCCGAGTGCGTCGCTGAGATAGGGGCCGATGCGCCGGCTGAAATTCGGCTCCGAGCCGTTGATCGAAAAGAACCGCGACCACTGCACCATCCACGTGTCGTCGAGCGGCATGTTGACGGGATCGTTGGCGCTGGATTTTTCCAGCGTGTTGTTGAGGTCGTGCCTGGTCAGGTCGTTGATACGGTATTCCGGCCGCACCATGGCGTGGCCAAAGCGGAAGGCGCCTTGCGAGAATTCGAGCGGGATCTGCCAGTCACTGGCCGAATGCCGATCCATGAACCATGGATTGACGGTCGAATAGGCGGCGTAGATTGCGGGGTGCAGCACACGGCGCATCACGTCATTGCGGATGATGTGATGATAGATCGCGCTTAGCGCGTCGCGCGCGCAAAGAAAGCGCTTGTAGGCCGCGCCGAAGCGGCCGTTCGCGTGGCTCACCGGCTCGCCGCGTCGCGCGAGATCGACAAGCGCATTGTGCAGCAGGGCGAACAGCGCGGTTAGCTGCGAGATGATGGCATGATCGTCGTTGCGGGGATCGGCGAGCAGCGCTTCGGTCAGCGCCACGCGACCGCCTTTGTCGCGATCGATGCCGGTGTGATCCTCGACGCGGGTTCGCGCAATGTCCCGGAACGGGCACCGCGCGTCGTCTGTCGCCACATCGCCCTTTGCGATCTTCCAGCGCATGCGTCCCAGCCGCAGCTTGGTGCGGCGGTCGTCGCTCGGTGCATCGAGCGCATAGAGATGCGGCGATCCAACGGGGCCATGACCATACAGGCTCTCGAGCAGGAGCGGCGCGCGGCGCGCATTGGCGAGCGTGCTGACGTCGCCGGTGATCGACAGCGGCATCGCCGAATGGACGAGATCATGGGCGATGAATTGCAGCAGGTACGTATAGCCCGAGGGTATCGCCGGATTTTCCCAATGCTCGATCGATGGATCCGCGTGCGCAGCCCATTGGATCTCGGCATCCATCCGCCGCGACAGGCGGTTCATCAGCGCGCGGATCTCCGGAAGATGCGACGGCGACTGCAAGGGATCGACGCCGAACACGCGGTAGCGTTGCGAGCCAAGGGGAGATCCGAGGAAATGCCGAAATCCCGGAGCAGATGCGATGCTGGCATCGCGCCCGATCGCATCATCGGCGGACGTCTTGAAGGATGCATCGATGCTGCGTGTAGCCATCACGGGTTTCTCGCGGTGGTTCGCGGGCAGGTTGGGGAGTCTGCCGTGAAATTATCGTGATTTTTTGCTTGTGTTTTTGCAGGTTTCTGTTGACCTCATGCAAACCAATTGGGCGCGCCAGCTAATCGCGGGCGACAGCAATGTGCGTGCTGTAACCGCGATGTGGCGCGCCGTGCAACCCGGCCGAAGGCGCGGGCCATCGCGCAACATGCGACCGCTTGCGCGATATTCGTGCTATTCCCTGATAAGGCTGTAGACCTCATGCAGATTGCGGACAATGCCGATGCAGAGTTCTTCCATCTCCGCATTCGGTGACAGCAGGTCAGGTATCATGACGGTCATCATGCCAGCGCGGGACGCGGCGCGGACGCCATTATGGGAGTCCTCGAGCGCAAGACACAGCACAGGATCGACGCCGAGCCGGTCGGCCGCCGTCAGAAACGGATCGGGATTCGGCTTGCCCTCGATATAGTCGCCATGCGCGACGATCGCGTGGAAACGATCATGCAGGCCATGCCTGTCGAGATGATGCCGCGCGTCCTCATGGCGCGAGGAGGTCGCGATGGCGCGGGGCAACTGCAGCTCGTCGAGCAGGTCCAGCAGCTCGGTGACGCCGGCCTTGAGATAAGGCTGGGCCGTGGTTGCCTCCTCGAAACGCTTCTTAGCGGCGGTCCAGAAGCTGTCAAAATCGAAAGCTGTTCCGAACAAGTCAGCAAAGCGGGTGCGTGTCGCCTCTCCGGGCAGGCCGACAGTGGCAAGATAGAACTCGATCGGCAGATGATAGCCGGCCTCGCGCGCCACCGCGAGGGTCGCGTCGCGGTAAATCGCTTCGGTATTGAAGAGCAGGCCGTCCATGTCGAAGACGACGGCGTGAACTTTGCGCGGAAGGGGCATGTGCTGTGACTTGGTGATGCTGCTGACGCAAGCCGCTTGGGCCGCAAGCCTTGTTTGATTGCAAGTCTTGTCTGGTTGCAAGTCTTGTCTGGTTGCAAGTCTGGTCTAGTTGAAGGCCATGCCGCCGCTCATCGCGATGGTCTGGCCGGTCATATAGGGATTGTCGATCAGCATCATGACCGCCTTGGACACTTCCTCCGGCCTGCCCAGGCGGCCGAGCGGAATGCGGTTCTTGAGATCGGGCTGGCCCTTCATCATGTCGGTCTCGATCAGCGACGGCGCAACCGCATTGACGGTGATGCCTTCCTTGACGAGGCGCGCGGCATAGCCGCGCATCAGGCCCTCCATGCCGGCCTTCGAGGCATTGTAGTGCGGGCCGATCGCGCCGGCACCGCGCGCCGCGCCGGAGGAGATGTTGACGATGCGCCCCCATTTCCGCTGCCGCATCATCGGCAGCACCGCCTGGATGCACAGGAACACCGACTTCAGGTTCACCGCGATGGTCTGGTCGAAATCGGCCTCGGTGAGGTCGTCGACGCCGCGGGTCATCGCGATGCCGGCGTTGTTGACGAGGATGTCGACGGGCCCGAGCTCGGAGGTGACGCGCGCCACCATCTTTGCGACTTCCGCCGCCTGCGACACGTCAGCCTGAATGGCTATCGCCTTCGCGCCGGCGCGGCGCAGCTCCTCGATCACGGCGTTGGCCTCATCGGCCTGCGCGCGATAATTGACAGCGACCGCCGCACCCGCCTGCGCTAGATCGCGCGCGATCGCCGCGCCTATCCCGCGCGAGCCGCCGGTCACCAGCGCCACGCGTCCTTTCAAGTTGTCAGCCGTCATCGCCCGTCTCCTACGCTCGTCAAACGCCTGCAGCGTAATCTATGGCGGCCGATGGCGTCAGCAAGAGCCGCTCCTCTCGCCATCGGCCCTCTCAGCTGTGGGCCTTGACATGGGTCAACGCCGATCAACGCGCAATGGTCGACAGTTCGATGGGGCTGCAGAGGAGGAGCGACAATGAAGCCGCTATCTGAACAACTCGCCGAATTGTCCCGGCGAGCCCGTAATGTCGAAGACCAATTCGCGCAGGCCGAGAAGGAAGCGCGGGGCAAGATCGAAGCCAGGAGAGCGCAAGCACTGACTGCGGCGCAATCCGCTGCGGAGAAGATCAATCAGCAGGTCAAGGCGGTCGCCGCCAACGCGTCTCGCGACTGGGGGCAGCTGCAGGCCAAGGTCGCTGCCGATATGACCGATCTCGCCAAATATGCCGGGCAGGTCAAACACAAGATCGATGTCCAGCGCACGGAGGATCGTGCGGAGTTTCTCGAAGCCGACGCCGGCTTTGCCATCGACTATGCGATCGCAGCCGTCGAGCAGGCGCAACTCGCTGTGATCGACGCGGTCGAAGCGCGCCTGCAGGCGGAGGACACGAAGCGCACCTGACGCCATCGAAAGCGATCGCTTTCGCAGTTTGGGTCTAGGTTCCCCGTGAAGGCGTCGCTACCGCCAGCGGTCGCGCATCCGCGCGGCGATGTCGACGCGCGGTCCCTGGCTGGCAGCGCGGGCGGCGGCCTCAGCCGCCTTGGGCCAGCTCGTGCGCTCGAACAATTGCAGCAGGGCTTCGGGAATGAAGCGGGTGCGGGCTGCGTAGAGGTGGCGGTCGCCTTGCGGGCTCTGGTTATGGGTGAAGAAGCGCTGCGGCACGATCAGATGCAGATCGTCCCTGGCGCGGGTCATCGCGACATAAAGCAGCCGGCGCTCCTCCTCCGTCTCGGCCGAGGTGCCGACGCCGAGGTCGGAGGGGATGCAGCCGTCGACCACGTTGAGCACGAACACCTGCTTCCATTCCTGCCCCTTGGCCGAATGGATGGTGGAGAGGATGAGATAGTCCTCGTCCAAGAACGGCACGCCGGCCTGGTCGGACGTCGCGTCCGGCGGATCGAGCGTGAGCTCGGTCAGGAAGCGCTCGCGCGAGGCATAGCCGCTGGCGATCTGCTCCAGCTGCACCAGGTCGGCGCGGCGGGTTTCGGCATCTTCATGGATGCGTTCCAGATGCGGCTGATACCAGAGCCGTGCGAGCTCGAGATCGGCCGGCCAGCTGCAATCGTGTAACGCGCCGACCGTCTCGACGAAGGCGGCCCAGTCGCCACCGGAACGCGGCGGGGCCGGCAGCGCGCCGAGCGCCGCGCCCGGATCGGGCCTGTCTGCAATGCTGTCGAGCACCTTCTGCGCGGTCGCGGGGCCGACGCCCGGTAGCAGATGCAGGATGCGGAAGCCCGCGATGCGGTCGCGCGGGTTCTCGGCGAAACGCAACAGCGCCAGCACATCCTTGACATGGGCGGCATCAAGGAATTTCAGGCCGCCGAATTTCACGAAGGGAATGTTGCGGCGGGTGAGCTCGACCTCGAGCGGGCCGGAATGGGATGAGGTGCGGAACAGCACCGCCTGCTGCTTCAACAGCGTGCCCTGCTCGCGATGCGCCAAAACCTGCTCGACCACATAGCGTGCCTGGTCGGCCTCGTCGCGCAGCGCGACGAGATAAGGCTTCTGCATTGAACTGCGTTCGGTCCAGAGGTTTTTGGTGAAACGTTCCTTGGCGAGGCTGATGACGCCGTTGGCGGCGGCCAGGATCGGCTGGGTCGAGCGATAATTGCGGTCGAGGGTGACGATCTCGGCGCGCGGGGTGAAATGGCCGGGGAAGTCGAGGATGTTGCGTACGGTGGCGGCGCGAAACGAGTAGATCGACTGCGCGTCGTCGCCGACCACGGTGAGGCCGGCTCCCTGGGGCCGCAGCGCCAGCAGGATCGAGGCTTGCAGGCGGTTGGTGTCCTGATATTCGTCGACCAGCACATGATCGAACCGCTCGCCGACTTCGGATGCGAGCTGCACATCCGACATCATCTGCGCCCAGTAGAGCAGGAGGTCATCGTAATCCAGTACCTTCTGCGCCTGCTTGGCCTCGACATAGCCGGCAAACAGCTGCTTCAGCTCGTCCGCCCAGCCCGCGCACCACGGATAGGCAAGGCCCAGCACCTGTTCCAGTGAGGTGTCCGCGTTGACGCAGCGGGAATAGATCGCAACGCAGGTGCCTTTGGCGGGGAAGCGCCGCTCGGTCCGGGAGAAGCCGAGGTCATGCCGGACCAGGTTCATCAGGTCGGCGGAATCCGCGCGGTCATGGATAGTGAAGACGGCATCGAGCCCGATGCGTTCGGCATATTCGCGCAAGAGCCGCGCGCCGATGCCGTGAAAGGTGCCGGCCCAGCTCAGCGCATCGGTCATTGCCGACGAGGTCTCGCCGATCACCTTGCGCGCGATGCGCTCGACCCGGGCCTTCATCTCGCTCGCGGCGCGGCGGGAGAAGGTCATCAGCAGGATGCGGCGCGGATCGGCGCCGTTGACGATCAGATGCGCGACGCGATGGGCCAGCGTGTTGGTTTTGCCGGAGCCCGCGCCGGCGATGACCAGCAGCGGGCGCGCGAGCGCGTCCTGCCCCACGCCATGCTCAACGGCGCGCCGCTGCGCGGGATTTAGTCCATCGAGATATGTCGCAGCCGTGGCCTGCACGAATCGCCCCTTCGCTGCAGAATCAGCGATTTCAGCGGCGGGCGCAATGCGCTCCGCTCACCGCGATTGCGGGCTCAATGGTCTGTTGACGGCTATCCTCGTACCGGTGCTGGCAGGGCTCTGGCGCTGAGAGCTCGCTGTCTCCGCTGGCGGTATCTGGCCGTCGAGCATCGGCCGATGCATTCCGCGGGCATGATGCCTCACCAGCGTCGCATTTGCCCGTAGATTGCCGAGGTGAAATTTTCGTCGCGTGCTGCATTGGGGCGGAAATACGGCGGGACGTCTTCGCGTCGCCCGTAAGGATACCGGCTCCCGTTGTTGCAAATCGATTTGCGTTTTGTGTTGCGTTAGCGTGACAGTCGCGAATCAACGCTGTGGTAGCTTGATCGCTGCTCAACCGGACGGATCGTGTGATCTTCAAAACGGTTCGTGCCGGTCGCCTCGCAGGGGGGACTTCGGAATGAACCAGCTGTTCCGGCCGTTGCCTTGTCTGTTTGTGCTGGCCGTCGTTGCGGGCACGTCGGGCGCCGCGCTGGCCGCGCGCCACAAGTCCGTCGCTCACGAGAAGAAGCAAGTAGCTCACGAGAAGATCGGGACCGCCAGCGATGCGCGCCACGAGCGCTCGTCTTCGTCGAAGCAAGCGGCTGCCTCCAAGAAGGAGAAGAGCAGGAAGCAGCGCATTGCCGACAAGCGGCACAAGAAGGATAAGTCCGACGAGGACGATGCGCCGCGCTTCACCGGCGATCTTGGCGCGCTGAAGGATGCCATCGACCTGTCGCGTCAGGCCAAGACCAGCGATGCGACGGAGGCGGAACAGAAGATCACCGATCCCGCCGCCGCGAAGCTCGCCGAGTGGTTCATCCTGCGCCATCCCGACTCCCAGGCGCCATTCTCCCGCTATGCCAGCTTCATTGCCGACAATCCCGACTGGCCGGGCGTCACCCTGATGCATCGGCGCGCGGAGGCGCGGTTGTGGCAGGAGAAGACGGATGCCGCGACCGTGCACAGTTTCACGGCCGATCATCCCTTCACTGCGAAGGGCAAGTTCGCACTTGCTCGCGTGCTGCTGGCCGAAGGCGACCGCGACGGCGCGCAGCGCCTGGTGCGCGAGGCCTGGCGCTCGGAGGAATTGACCGAACGCACCGAGAGCGATGCGCTCGATGCGTTCCACGACCTGCTGACCCGCGAGGATTTCCAGGCGCGGATGGACAGGCGCATCGGCGCCAAGGACATTGGCGCTGCGATGCGCGCCGCGCATCATCTCGACGACAATGCGATCGCGATCGTGAAGGCCTGCAGCGCGGTGAAGGGCAATGACGACAAGGCGGGCGATAAGCTCGATGAAGTCGCGGCAGATAACCGCGACGATCTCGGCTACGTGCTGTGTCGCGTGCAATGGCTGATGAAGAAGGACAAGATCGCGGAAGCGAGCCGGCTGGTGCTCGCGGCTCCGCAAGCGACCATGCCGCTGCAGGACACCGACGAATGGTGGAAGGTGCGGCGCGTGCTGGCGCGCAAGCTGCTTGATCTCGGCGATGTCCAGGGCGCCTATGAGGTCGCGCGCACGGCCGCAACGCCGGCCAGCGACAACTATCGCGCCGATCAGCACTTCATGGCGGGATGGATCGCGCTGCGCTATCTGCACGATCCGCGCGCGGCAATGGCGCATTTCGTCCATATCGACGAGGGCTGCGCGAACCCGATTACGCTGGCCCGCGCGAATTACTGGCGCGGCCGCGCCGCGGAAGAGCTCGGCGATCTCGCGACCATGCGGGTGAGCTACCAGGCCGCCGCGCGGCAATCGACCGCCTATTACGGGCAGCTGGCGCGCGCCCGTCTGGGCATGACCACCCTCATTTTGCGCAATCCGCAAGCCGACCCGGCCGAGCGGACAAAGCCCTCGGACGAGATCGTGCGCGCCGCGGACATGCTCTACACGCTCGGCGAACGCGATACCGTGGTGAGCTTCGTTGTCGACCTCGCCGAGGACTCAAACGACGTCGCAACATTGTCAGCCGTGGCCGACGTCACTGGTCGGCACAATGATGCGCGCGCGATGCTCGAGCTTGGCAAGACGGCGCTCGGACGCGGGCTTCCGGTGGAGGCCTATGCGTTCCCAACCATCGGCATCCCCGATCACCAGCCGGTGGGCCCCGCGATCGATCGCAGCGTGATCTATTCGGTCGCCCGCACGGAGAGCGACTTCAACCAGAAGGACAAGTCCTCGGCCAACGCCGTGGGCCTCATGCAGGTCACCCCGGAAGCCGGACGCGACACCGCCAAGCGCTTCGGCGTGGAATATGACTGGGACCGCATGGTCTCCGATCCCGTCTACAACACCCAGATGGGCGCCGCCGAACTCAGCGCGCTGCTCCTGGAATACAAGGGCTCGTCCATCATGACCTTCGCCGGCTACAATGCCGGCCGCGGCCGGGTGCGCGACTGGATCAAGGCCTACGGCGATCCGCGCGATCCCAATGTCGATCCGGTCGACTGGGTCGAGCGCATTCCCTTCTCCGAGACCCGCAACTATGTGCAGCGGGTGATGGAGAATCTCGCAGTCTATCGCGCCCGTTTCGGCCAGGGCGAGCCGTTGATGGCCACCACCGACCAGCGCGCGATCTCGCAGGAGGCAACCGCCTCGGTGCCGACGCCTTAGTCGGAGACCGAAGATCGGTCATCCTGAGAAGCCGTCGCCAACGGTCTCGAAGGGCGACGGCCCGCTCGAGAGGCTGGCCGTGCATCCTTCGAGGCTCGCGTCCCGAAGTGCCTCAGGATAACGGGTCAGCCAGCGAACGCTCGTCGCGCCCGTCTCCCCCGCAATCCTCTCCATCGCGATCGTGCCGTTCCGGTTGATCAATGGAGCGCAGCGGTCTGCCGCTCATGCCGCTCACTTCTCTGCGGCGTATTTCGTCCTGTGCACCCGATGAAACCAGGGGCTATGGGACGACATCATTTTTGGCCACCACGAAGTCGGCCAGATACAGGACCTTGCATAAAATCGAGCTCGAGCCGACGCGGGTTCCATCAGGGGGTGCCAAAGGAGCATGTCATGTCAACGCGTACGATCGGCATCGGGGCCGCAATCCTCGTGCTGGTAGCAATCGCCGCCGTCATCCTGCCACGAACCGGAACGCGCATATCCGAACTGTTCACAAAATCAGCGAATGAGCGCGTCGCCGAAGGCTTCGAAGCTGTTAAGGGCATCGGTCCTGTGTCTGACGATCTGAAGATCGCGCTGTCATCGCTGAGCCAGAGCGTGCAGGGCGCGCACAAGCCGCCGATTCAAGCCGGCGGGCATTGATCCGGTCAGATAGCCGCCCTTGACGGATTCCGCTCCCCCGCGATTGTCTCCATGGCGATGGCGCGCAACTTGCCGCGCTGGATCTTCACGCCGTTGGCGCTTTCAGTGACGGGGAAGGCGTCGATGAAGAAGATGCGTGCCGGCACCTTGTAGCCGGCGAGGCGATCGCGCAGCTGCGCGATCAGCTGCTCGGGGTCGGGTGGCGTGGCGGCATCTGTAATGACGAACGCCGCGCAGCGCGCCTGGCCGTTGATCTCGACCGCGACCACCTGCGCATCGGCGACGCCGGCGCAGGCCTTCAGCTCGTCCTCGATCTCGCCCGGCGCGACCAGGAAGCCGCCGAGCCGCATAGCATCGCCGCCGCGCGTCTGATAGACGAAGGAGCCGTCGCCGCGCAGATAGCCGATATCGCCGGTGCGGAAGAAGCCGTCGTCAGTGATCGCCGCACGCGTTGCATCCGGATTGTGGAAATAGCCGAGGAAGCGCGATGGCGCGCGGATCTCGAGCTCGCCGGAGCGGCCGGGCTTTGCAAGTTCGCCGGTCTCGGAATCGCGCACACGTACGACCGCATCGGGCGACATCGGCCAACCCCCGCATTCGATCCGCTCGGCGAACGGCGCCTCGCTCTTGCCGATCGAAAACAGCGCCTGCAATTCGCTCGACCCGTAGAGCCCATGCAGCGGCAGCCCGCGCGCTTCGGCCGCCGCGGCGAACTCGCGCCAGCCTGGCTGGAAAGCGGCAAAGCCGAACACTTTGGCATGCGGGAACGGGCGCGGGGCGTCGGTCAGTGCCAGGATGCGGCGGAACATCTCGTCCGAGCCGAAGGCGTGCGTGATCTTCTCCTCAGCCAGGATACGCAGCGCAGGCTCCGCCTCGAAGGCATCGAGCACATGCACCGTCACGCGGGCGGCGAAAAAGGCGAGCAGGCCGGTCATTCCAAACGTGCCGCAGAACGGCAGCATCGCCAGCAGCGAATGCTGCGCTGGCGACAGCGCGAGCGCCTTGCCGATCGCGCGGGCGTGGGAGACAAGGGAGCGTTGCGAATGCGCGACCAGCTTCGGTCCCTTGGTCGTGCCCGAGGTGGTGTAGAGCAGCACCGGCGCATCGACATCCGTTGGCGGCAGCCGGGCAGGCGGATAAGCCTTGTCGAATGCGTCGAACCGCAGCGCCGGCCAGTTGCTGCGAAAATCGCCGGCGCCGACCACGGCGACGTGGGCGAGCTGTGGCAGCTCGTCCTTGTCGATACCATGAAGGATCGCCGCGAAGTCGATGGAGCGGAACGAGGCCTCCACGATCAGGAGCTTCGCGCCGGAGAGGCGCAAGAGATGCGTGACATCGGCGCCGCGATAGCGCGTGTTGACCGCTGCGACGATGGCGCCGAGCTGTGCGGCGGCAAACAACAGCGCGACCCATTCCAGGCGGTTGACCAGCCACACCGCGATCACATCGCCGCGGCCGATGTCATGCGCGGCGAGCCAGGCGGCGGTCTCATCGACGCGCCTGGCGAAGTCACTTGCAGACACTGCGGTTCCATCGAACACGAAGGCGGGCTCGGCGGCTGCGCCTGATGTCAGGAGGGAGGTCAGCGATCGCGTTTCGTCCGGCATGCCTGCTTATAGCAGCGCGGTGGCGAGCAGGAGAAGGGCGGCTTCCGCCGCCTGTTCCAGTGCGCCGAGCACGTCGCCGGTCTGGCCCCCGATCTGGCGCCGCGCAAGCAGGGCCAGGAGCAGGCCGATGGCAGCGAGCGCGACCACGCCGGTCAGCATCGGGCCGAGGCCAAAGCCGATGGACAGCGCGATAATCCCGAGTCCCAGCGCGACAGCGACGCTCATCGGCGGCGGCTGCCCGGCGTCACTCGAAAGCCCATCGATGCGCGCCGGTGCGACCAGCCTCATGAAGGCCGGCAAGACCGCGCGCGCGCCGGCGTGCGCAACGATCAGCGCGATCGCGACAGCGCGGGTATCTTCAAGCGCGGTGAGCGCGCTCCAGCGGAGCAGCAGCGACAGGCCGAGCGCGCAGGCGCCAAACGTGCCGATCCGGCTGTCGCGCATGATCTCGAGCTTTTTCTCGCGTGTCCTGCCGCCACCGAGGCCGTCGGCGGTGTCGGCCAGGCCGTCCTCATGGATCGCGCCCGTGAGCAGCACGGTTGTGGCCAGCGCCAACACGCTTGCGCAGACGGGCGGAATGTGTGCCCGGTCGGCGAGCCAATAGACCGCCGCGCCGATTGCGCCGATCAGCGCGCCTGCAATCGGGAAGGCCCAGCCGGCGCGCGCGACGTCCCCCGCGCCGAGCGTCGCAGAGGGGCCGACCGGCAGGCGTGTGCAGAGCGAGACCGCTATCCGCACGTCCCGCATCGATTGCGCGAGCAGCGCCAGATAGCTCGCGAAACCGTTCGCCTTGTCATCCCCTGATGTCATGCGCTACTTCACCCGCATCGGCAGGCCCGCCACCACGAGCTCGACTTCGTCGGCCGCGCGCGCGATCGTCTGGTTGACGAGGCCCGCGGCATCGCGAAACGCGCGCGCCAGCGCATTGTCAGGCACGATGCCGGAGCCGACCTCGTTGGTGACCAGCACGACCGGGCTGCGCTGCATTTTCAGCGTCTCGGCAAGGCGAGCGGCTTCGCTTGCCCAGTCGCGCCCGTCATGCATGAGGTTGGAGAGCCAGATGGTCAGGCAGTCGACCAGCCGCGCACCGCCGCCGTCGGTTGCGCCCAGCGCAGCGACCAACTCCAGCGGCGTCTCATGCTCGATCCAGTCCTGGCCGCGCCGGGCCCGGTGCTTTGCGATCCGCTCGCGCATCTCGTGGTCGAAGCCTTCGGCGGTTGCGATATAGACCGGCTTGCCGGCAAATTCACGCGCGCGCGCCTCGGCCCGCGTGCTCTTGCCCGACCGGGCCCCTCCGGTAATCAGGATGACTGGCATATCCCCTCCGCTCGACCTGACGGCAGTAATCCATTCCGCGCGCGATGACAAAGGGCTATTCGCCGGGCACCGGAGGCTTGCGTTAACGGCACCTTTTCCCGCAGAGAGGGGGAACAGAGGGAGCGTGATTTGGACTTCGCGGCGGCCATGGTGCTTGCGCTTGCCATTGACGGCGTCATCGGCTGGCCCGGCGCGCTTTATGCGCGCATCGGCCATCCCGTGACCTGGCTCGGCTGGCTGATCGGAGCATTGGATCGGCACTGGAACAGGGACGACGACGCTTTTGCCATGCGGCGTCTCGCGGGCGTAGCCGCGGCGTTGGCCGTGATCGCACTGGCATGCGGCGCGGCCTTTGCGATGCAAGCTGTGAGCGGCTCCGGCTGGCCGCGGGTCCTGCTGATTGCGCTGCTCGCCTGGCCCTTTGTCGCACAGCGCTCGCTGCATGAACATGTCGCCGCGGTCGCGGGGCCGCTGCAGGCGGGCGATGTGGAGGCTGCGCGCCGCGCGGTGTCGATGATCGTCGGGCGCGATCCGGCGAGGCTTGATGAAGCCGGCATCGCGCGGGCGGCGATCGAGAGCCTTGCGGAAAACACCTCCGACGGCGTCGTGGCACCGATCTTTTGGGGCGCGCTGTTCGGGCTGCCCGGGATCGTCGGCTACAAGGCGATCAACACGCTGGATTCCATGATCGGGCATCGCGACATCAGGCATGAGGCGTTCGGCTGGGCCGCCGCACGCATCGATGATATCGCCAATCTTCTGCCGGCGCGGCTCACCGGATTGTTGTTCGCGCTTGTCTCGTCGCGCGTTTTGGACGCGCTCGGCTGCATGTGGCGCGATGCGCGCCATCACCGCTCTATCAACGCGGGCTGGCCGGAGGCTGCCGTTGCGGGGGCGCTGTCGGTGCGGTTATGCGGACCGCGCATCTATCACGGCGAGCTGGCGCAGGAGCCATGGCTCAACGAGGGCGCGCGTGATCCCGCAGCCGGCGACATCGTCCTGGCGCTGCGGCTTTATACGCGCGCCGTGGGGCTGTTCGCGGCCCTTCTGCTTGTCCTCGCGCTGGTGTAAGCCTTCGCGCATGATCGATCACGGCGGAAATCTCGATGTCGCTCGCGCGCGCTTTGGCGGCGAGCTTGCGGACTGGATCGATCTGTCCACCGGCATCAACCGGCTGCCCTATCCGGTGCCGCAATTGCCGGCCCACCATTGGCATGCGCTGCCCTCGCGCGCCGAGATCGAATCCCTGCATGAGGCGGCGCGCCACGCCTATCACACCACGGCGCCGCTGCTCGCCACCGCCGGTGCGCAGGCGGCGATCCAGATGTTGCCGCTGCTGGCGTTGCCGGGCGCCGCCAGGATTCTCGCTCCGACCTATGGCGAGTTCGGCCATGTGCTGCGCGGGGCCGGCTGGAAGGTCGAGGGCGTTTCCGATCTCGATGCACTCGCAGGCGCCGATCTTGCCGTCGTCGTCAACCCGAACAATCCGGACGGACAGCGCCATGATCCGGCCGCGCTGCTGGCGCTGGCATCGCGGGTCGGCCGGCTCGTCATTGACGAGAGCTTTGTCGATGCCACGCCCGAATTGTCGCTGGCCCCGCAGGCGGGGCGAGCGGGACTCCTGATCCTGCGCTCGTTCGGCAAGTTCTATGGACTTGCCGGCATCAGGCTCGGCTTTGTGCTTGGCGGCGAGAGCGATATAGCCCAGCTCGCGCGGATGGCCGGGCCGTGGCCGGTTTCGGGCGTGGCCATCGAGATTGGCCGTGCCGCGCTATCCGATCGCAAATGGGCGAGCGAAACCCGCATGCGCCTGTTTCGGGATGCGGCGCGGCTGGATGGAGTGGTGCAAGCGGTGGGTTGGGAGCTGATCGGCGGCACGCCGCTGTTCCGGCTTTATGAAGCCGGCGACGGCCTGCTCGCGCAGGAACGGCTGGCGCGCGCGCGGATCTGGTCACGCGTGTTCAAGGACCGGCCGTCCTGGCTCCGTCTCGGAGTGCCCGGCGATGAGACGGAATGGCAGCGGCTCGCCGCGGCGCTATCGGGCTAGTGCCAGCAGACCCTCGACATCGAGATGTTTCTCGATGTGATCGGCCAGCGCATCGAGCGCGCTTTCGATCCTTGCGCGATAGTGCTGGGCGGACGCCTCCACGCCGAGCCGTGCCAGATAGGCGCGGCGGAAATCATCGGATGTGAAGAGGCCGTGCAGATAGGTGCCGTGCACGAGTCCATCGGCCGAGACGGCGCCTTCGCCCTGTCCGTCGACGAGCGAAAATGGCTGCGCGCGGTCGGCGCCCTCGGTGCGGCCGATGTGGATTTCGTAGGCCGCCAGCGCCGCACCGCTTGCGGCATGAACGGCGCTGACGCGTGTCAGCGCCTTTTCCGGGGTCATGACGGTGGTGACATCCAACAGGCCGAGCCCCGGCGTCTCGCCGGCCGGCCCCTCGATGCCGTCGGGATCGGCGACGCTCTTGCCCAGCATCTGGTAGCCGCCGCAAATGCCGAGCACGTGGCCGCCGCGCCGGTGATGCGCGAAGAGATCGACGTCCCAGCCCTGTGCGCGCAGGAAATCGAGATCGCCGCGCGTCGATTTCGCGCCGGGCAGGATCACGAGTTTTGCATCGCCCGGAATGGCCTCGCCCGGGCGCACCATGACGAGATCGATGTCAGGCTCGAGCTTGAGCGGATCGAGATCGTCGAAGTTGGCGATCCGCGACAGCGCGAGAAAGGCGATCTTGCAACGGCCGGGCTTGCGCGCATCGGAGAGGCCCAGGGCATCTTCCGCCGGCAGCTCGCTCGCCCGGAAAAAATACGGCAGCACGCCAAAGCCGCGCCAGGCCGTGCGCGCCTCGATCAACCCGTAGCCGTCATCGAACAGCGTGGGATCGCCGCGGAATTTGTTGATGATGAAACCTTTGACCATCGCGGCGTCATCGGGATCGATGACGCTGTTGATGCCGACGAGCTGCGCGATCACCCCGCCGCGGTCGATGTCGCCGACGATGACAACAGGAACGTCGGCGCGGCGCGCAAAGCCCATATTGGCGATGTCGTTGGCGCGGAGGTTGACCTCCGCGGGGCTGCCGGCGCCCTCGACCAGTACGAGGTCGGCCTGCGCCTTCAGGCGCTCGAAGCTCTCCAGCACCGCCGGCATCAGCGAGGGCTTCATCTTGGCGTAGTCGCGCGCGCGCAAGGTCGCGACGCGCCGGCCCTGCACCACCACCTGGGCGCCGACATCAGTCTCGGGCTTGAGCAGCACCGGGTTCATGTCCGTATGCGGCTCGATGCCGGCCGCGAGCGCCTGCAGCGCCTGCGCGCGGCCGATCTCGCCGCCATCGCTGGTGACCGCCGCATTGTTCGACATGTTCTGCGGCTTGAATGGGCGCACGCGAAGGCCACGTCGCGTTGCGACGCGCGCAAGGCCGGCAACGACCAGCGACTTGCCGACGTCGGAGCCCGCTCCCTGGATCATCAACGCGCGCGCCATCAACTTGCCTTTAGAACTCGACGCCTGGCTGCGCCTTGATGCCGGAGCGGAAGGGATGTTTCACCAACGTCATCTCGGTGACGAGATCGGCGAGATCGATCAGCTCCTGCTTCGCATTACGTCCCGTCAGCACGACATGGGTCAGCGGCGGCTTTGACTCGCGGAGGAATGCCACCACCTCGTTGATATCCAGATAGTCGTAGCGCAGCGCGATATTGATCTCGTCGAGCACGACCATCCGCAGCCGCGCATCGCTGATCAGCTCCTTTGCTTTCTCCCAGCCGGCCTTGGCGGCCGCGATGTCGCGGGCGCGGTCCTGCGTCTCTCAGGTAAAACCTTCGCCCATAGCGTGGAACTGGCAGAGTTCGCCGAAATGGCCGGTCAGGAGCCGTCGCTCGCCGGTATCCCAGGCGCCTTTGATGAACTGCACCACCGCGCAAGGGAAGCCATGCGCGACACAGCGGACGATCATGCCGAAGGCGGAGGAGGATTTTCCTTTTCCTGCGCCGGTGTGGACGATGATCAGGCCCTTCTCGCCGCTTTTCTCCGCCATGATGCGGTCGCGCGCAGCTTTTTTCTTGGCCATCTTGGCGGCGTGGCGGGCCTCGATGACATCCGTCGTCTCGTCGTCGGCATCCGCGGCCAGATCATGATCGCCAGCCATGATTCACTCCTTCGGCTTGACAAGTCGCGCGCTTGGGCGAATGTTCGGCCCGCGCTGGTTCCTGTCCCTATGACAGGCGAAGAGGGAATGCGATAGGGCCAAGAGTCCATAGGAACGTCGATCTGAACGTCGATCCGAAGACCTTGGCCCGAAAAGCAGCCGCCCCCGCGACCGTGACCGGAGAGATCCCAACTCGCCACTGATTCTTTATCTTAAGGATCGGGAAGGCTGGGATCGGAGGACCCCAAAAGAGTCCTGCTCCGCAAGCCGGGAGACCTGCCAGCGCTTGTGATTGGACGACCGGCGGACGGGGTGTTCCGCGACGGGGAACGAACCTGTGCAAGTAGCGGGTTCGTCTGCCTCTTCGCCTCCGCCGACATCGATTGGGGAAAGGCGAAATGGCGGTCACGCTTCATGTCTGCATCACCTGCCGCGCAGGTCAAACCTTAGCCGAAGGCGAGACGACACCCGGCGCCCGGCTGCGCGACGCCATCATCGAAGCAGGCGTGCCTGACGGCGTCAACCTCGTGCCAGTCGAGTGCCTCTCAGCCTGCAGCCAGGGCTGTTCCGTCGCACTGAGCGCGCCGGGCCGCTGGGCCTATGTCTATGGCCGGCTCACGCACGAGAACGCGCGCGATGTGGTCGCGGGGGCTGCGGCCTATGCGGCTGCGTCCGACGGCATCGTGCCCTGGCGGTCGCGTCCTGAAATCTTCCGCAAGCAGTCGCTTGCCCGCATTCCCCCTGTTGTCGCCCTGCCGGAGGCCGCCGAATGACGTCGCTTGCCAAGATTCCCGTCACCGTCATCACCGGCTTTCTCGGCTCGGGCAAGACCACGCTGATCCGTCATCTCATGAGCAATCCCAACGGCAAGAGGCTTGCCGTGCTGGTCAATGAGTTCGGCAGCGAGGGCGTCGACGGCGAGATCCTGAAATCCTGTGCGGATGCCAATTGCCCCGAGGAGAACATTGTCGAGCTTGCGAACGGCTGCATCTGCTGCACGGTCGCCGACGAGTTCATCCCGACCATGCAGAGCCTGCTCGCGCGGCAGGTCGTACCTGATCACATCCTGATCGAGACATCGGGCCTTGCCTTGCCAAAGCCGCTGCTGAAGGCGTTCGACTGGCCGGAGATCAAGTCGCGCATCACCGTCGATGGCGTCATTGCGCTCGCCGATGCCGAGGCTGTCGCAGCGGGACGCTTCGCGCCCGATCCCGCGGCGGTGGATGCACAGCGCGCCGCCGACGAGAGCCTCGATCACGAGACGCCACTGTCGGAGGTGTTCGAGGACCAGATCGCCTGCGCCGATATCGTACTGCTGACCAAGGCGGACCTCGCCGGCGAAGCCGGCATTGCCGCTGCAAAACAGGTGATCGCGGCGGAAGCGCCGCGGCCGCTGCCGATGCTGGCGGTGACCGACGGGGCCATCGATCCACAGGTGATTTTGGGGCTGAATGCTGCGGCCGAGGACGATCTCGCCTCGCGGCCTTCGCATCACGACGGCGAGGAGGATCACGAGCATGACGATTTTGCCTCCGTCGTGGTCGAGTTGCCCGAGATCACCGACATCGAGGCGCTGGCCCGCGCCGTCGGCCGGCTGGCGCGCGAGCAGAATGTGCTGCGCGCGAAGGGCTATCTCGCGGTCGCCGGCAAGCCGATGCGGTTGTTGCTGCAGGCGGTCGGCGAGCGCGTGCGCCATCAGTTCGATCGCCCGTGGGGCGCGAGCCCGCGCCGCTCCAGACTGGTTCTGATCGGCGAGCAGGGCGATATCGACGAGGCCGCGATCAAAGCGGGACTGGGAGTCTAAAGGCCAGGAGATGCACGTCGTCTTTCGCGAGAGCCATGGGCTTGAGGAGACTGCCGTACCTGTCGATCTCGCACAGGATACGGCCGATCTCGTCATGCTCTCATTCTCCGACAGCGACCTTGCGGCCTTTGCTGCCGGTTGGCGGCGCGGGCAAAACAGCCTGCCGACCTTGCGGCTCGCCAATCTCGCAAGCCTGAAGCATCCGCTCTCGGTGGACACCTACATCGAACGCACGCTTAAGCATGCGCGCGGCGTGCTGGTGCGGCTGATCGGCGGCGAGTCGTATTGGGCTTACGGCCTCGCGGCCCTGCATGGCCTTGCAAAGCAGCGCGGCATCGCGCTCGCGGTGCTTCCCGCCGATGGACGGGACGATCCGCGGCTGGATGAGCTCTCAACCCTGCCGCATTCGACGCTGCGGCAATTGAAGGCGCTGTGCGACACCGGCGGCGCAGTGGCCGCCCAGGCCGCGATCGCCCAGCTCGCACTGGCCTCCGGACTTTATGCGGGACCGGTGCTGGGCGAGCTGACCATTCCCGACATGGGTCTTTACGATCCCGCGGGCGGCGTGCTGTTGTCGCTGCCGCAGGCTGATGGACGGCCACATGCGCTGGTCACCTTCTATCGTGCTTATGTGACTGCCGCCGATACCGCGCCGGTCGATGCGCTGATCATGGCACTCCGGCAAAAGGGCTTTGATGCCTACGGCGCCTTTGCGCCTTCGCTGAAGGCCAAAGGCGTTGCCGAATGGCTGAAGCGCCGTTTTGCCGAGCGGCGGCCGGCGGCCATCATCAACGCCACCGCATTCTCCGCCATCGGCGAGGACGGCACGACGCCGTTCGATGCCGCATCATGCCCGGTGTTCCAGGTCGCGCTGTCGACCGCGCGGCGAGAGGATTGGGCGGCATCGCTGCGTGGGCTATCGGCGGCTGATCTCGCAATGCATGTGGTGCTGCCGGAGGTCGATGGTCGCATCTTCCCGGGTGTCGTCAGCTTCAAGCAGGTTGGCGCGCGCGATGACGACTTGCAAATCGCACTGGCCGCGCATCAGCCGGACGCGGCCCGCGTCCATGCGGTGGTTGATCGCGTCGCCGCATGGTCGCGCCTTGCGGCGGTCCCCAGCCGCGATAAGCGGCTTGCCATCGTCCTCTCCAGCTATCCAGGCCGCCCACACCAGATCGCGCATGCGGTGGGGCTGGATGCGCTCGCCTCCACCGAGGCGCTGCTGTCGGATCTCGGCGCAAGCGGCTTCGATGTCGACGCGGGCGGCCCGCTCGCGCGGGCGCTGCAGCACCAAACATTGAGATGGAGCATCGCCGACTATCGCGCCGCGCTGGCGACGTTGCCTGGCGAGCTGCAGGACAAGCTCGCCAGCATCTGGGGCGCGCCGGAGGATGATCCGCAGGTCGTCGATGGTCATTTCCATTTTTCCGCGCTCAGGCGTGGCTGTGCGATCATCGCCGTGCAGCCGGAGCGCGGCGAGGTCGCAAGCCGCGATGCCGATTATCACGATCTCAGCCGTATCCCCCGCCACGCCTATGTCGCATTCTATCTCTGGCTCCGAGCGGCGGACATCCACGCGCTCATTCACATGGGGGCGCATGGCACGCTGGAGTGGCTGCCGGGGAAATCGGTGGCGCTGTCGGAGGCCTGCTGGCCGGAGGCACTGGTCGGCGATCTGCCCGTCATCTACCCCTTCATTGTCAACGATCCGGGCGAGGCGGCGCAGGCCAAGCGGCGGCTCGGCGCCGTCACGATCGGCCATCTGCCGCCGCCGCTGGCGGCGAGCGCGCTGCCCGGCAATCTCGTGCGGCTCGAGCAGTTGCTCGACGAATACTCGACCGCCGATGGCCTCGATCCGGCGCGCCGCAGCCGTCTCGTCGCCGCGATCCGCGACGAAGCGCGCGCGGCGGGCGTGGAGCAGGACCTGGGACTGGATACATCTGCGTCCGCCGCAGAAGCAATCCCGCGTATCGACCGTTTTGTCTGCGACCTGAAAGAGAGCCAGTTCGGCGACGGCCTGCACGTGTTCGGCCGTGGCCAGTGCGGCGAGGCGGAGCGGGCTGCGCTGGTGGACGCGCTCGAGGGCAGACGCGTCGCGCCGGGCCCGGCGGGCTCGCCGTTCCGCGGCCGGCGCGATGTGCTGCCGACGGGGCGCAATCTGTTTGCGGTCGACCCGCGCGCGGTGCCGACCCGTGCGGCGCATGCGCAAGGCATCAAGCTTGCCGAAGAGCTGTTGCGGAGGCATCTGCAGGATCATGGCGACTGGCCGAAGGGCTTGCTCGTCGATCTCTGGGGCTCCGCGAGCATGCGCACCGCGGGCGAGGAATTCGCCATGGCGCTGCAGCTTGCCGGCGTTGCGCCGCGCTGGGATCAGGCAAGCGGCCGGGTGATCGGCTACGAGATCATTCCGCTCGCCCAGCTCGGCCGGCCGCGCATCGATGTGAGCCTGCGGATCTCCGGCCTGTTCCGCGACGTCTTCGGCAACCTGGCGCAGCTGTTCGAAGCCGCCTCGGAAGCCCTGGCGGCGCGCGATTTCGAAGGCGAGGACAATCCCTACGCGCAGCGCGGGGCGCGCGTGTTCGGTCCGCGCCCCGGGCAGTATGGCGTCGGCGGCTTCGCCGCGCGCGAGGCGTTCACTGCGGAAGCGCGAAGCGCCGCGGGCGAGGCCTGGCTTGCGGCGTCGTCCTGGTCCTTCGCCGTGGATGGGGAGATGAAGCCGGACCGCGCGCGGCTTGAAGCGAGGCTCAAGAGCGCCGATGCCTTTGTGCATGTCCAGGATCTGCCCGAGACGGATTTGCTCGTCGCTGCCGACTACGCCGCGCACGAGGCCGGCCCCGCGGCCGCCGCCGCGCATCTGGGTGCGCAGCAGCCATCGCTGTACCATCTCGACTCGACGCGGCCCGATGCGCCGCAGGCGCGCGCGCTGCCGGAGGAGATTGCCCGCGTGGTGCGCGCACGTGCCGCCAATCCCGCATGGATCAATGGCATGATGCGGCACGGCTTCCGTGGCGCAGCCGAGATCGCGGCGACACTGGAGCATATGGCGGTGTTCGCACATCTTGCCGAGGCGGTTCCGGCGCATCTGTTCGACCTCTATTACGATGCGACGCTCGGCAATGACGACGTTCGCGGCTTTCTCGCGCGGGAAAACCCGCTCGCGCTGTCGGCGATGGAGGACTGCTTCAACCGCCTGCATGACGCCGCGCTCTGGGTGACGCGGCGCAACTCCATTGCCATCTCGCTGCGGAGGGCATCATGACGGCAGTCGCGATCAAAGGCTGGTGTCCCAGTGCTCATCGCCCGATGCAATCGGGCGACGGTCTCGTCGCGCGCATCCGTCCACGGTCAGGGCGGCTATCGGCGGCGCAGGCAATCGCCATCGCTGAATTGGCCGAGCGGTACGGCAACGGGCTGATCGATCTGACCGGCCGCGCCAATCTGCAGGTGCGCGGTTTACGCAGCGAGGGCCACGAGGCGCTGCTTGAGCGCCTGGCAGAACTCGTGCTCGTCGATGCGGATGCCGATGTCGAGACCGAGCGCAACATCCTGCTCGCGCCATTCTGGCGCGACGGCGACGACACGCAAATGATCGCGGTCGAGCTCGAGCGCGCCCTCGGCGAACGGTCGCTTGGCTTGCCCGCGAAATTCGGCTTCGCGGTCGATTGCGGCGAGGCGCGGCTGTTGGCGCAGGCTTCCGCCGACATCCGCATCGAGCGCAGCGCCGACGGCGGGCTGCTGGTGCGCGCCGACGGCGCGTCCCCTGGCCATGCGGCGACGAGAGCAGATGCCGTCGAGCTCGCGATGTCGCTGACAAAATGGTTCCTGGCATCCGGCGGCGTGAGCGATGGGCGAGGGCGCATGGCGGCGCATATTGGTCGTGGCGCGAAATTGCCCGACGCGCTTGCAGGCCTCGCGGTGCCGGCGCCTGCCTTGCCGAGGCCTGCTCCCGGCATCTGCGCGACCGGCGCGCTGGTCGGCATCGCCTTCGGCCAGATGCGCAGCGCGACGCTGAAATTCTTGGGCGAACGGGCGGCAAGCCTGCGCATGACGCCCTGGCGCATGATCCTGCTGGAAGGCCTGCGCGAGATGCCCGCGCATGACGGCCTCGTGGCCTCGGCTCACGATCCCCTCCTGCGCATCGCCGCCTGCACCGGTGCGCCAGCTTGCGACGCCGCGCATGCCGACACGCGCGCGCTCGCCGCCGCGCTCGCGCCGCATCTCGCCGCCGACGCGGACCTTCATGTCTCCGGCTGCGCGAAGGGCTGCGCGCATCCGGGTGTGGCCGACGTCACCCTGATTGCCACGTCAGACGGCTTCGATGTCATCCGTGACGGCACGATCCGCGATGCGCCGGCGCGGCGCGGCGTGAGCCGCGCGGACATTCTCGCCGATCCTCGCCTCGTGCTGGAGGCGCACTGATGCCGCATGTCTACGAAACCGATGGCGCGGCCATCTACCAGAAGTCGTTCGCGACCATTCGCGCCGAGGCGGATCTGGCGCGCTTCAGCTCCGACGAGGAGCCGGTGGTGGTGCGCATGATCCATGCCGCCGGCATGGTCGGCCTCGAGCGCTTCATCCGCCTCACGCCGGACCTGGCGCGCGCCGCGCGCGAGGCGCTCGCGTCCGGCGCGCCGATCCTGTGCGATGCGCGCATGGTTTCCGAGGGCATTACCCGGACGCGATTGCCGAAGCACAATGCCGTGATCTGCACGCTCGACGATCCCGCCGTGCCCGCGCTCGCGCAATCGATGCGCACCACCCGCTCGGCGGCGGCGCTCGAACTGTGGCGGCCGCATCTCGCAGGCGCCGTGGTTGCGATCGGCAACGCGCCGACCGCGTTGTTTCATCTCTTGAACATGCTCGAGCACGACGACTGTCCGCGCCCGGCCGCGATCATCGGCTGCCCCGTCGGTTTTGTCGGCGCCGCCGAATCCAAGGCTGCCCTGATGGCCGCACCGCCGGCGCCGGCACTCACCGTCGAGGGCCGGCTCGGCGGCTCCGCGATCACGGTCGCTGCCGTGAACGCGCTTGCAAGCAGGAGCGAGTAGTCATGGGGCGCATCATCTGCTGCGGACTGGGGCCGGGCGATCCCGATCTGATCAGCGTGCGCGCCGATCGCGAAATTCGCGCTGCCACCCAGATCGCCTATTTCCGCAAGAAAGGCCGCCCCGGCCAGGCGCGCCGCATTGTCGAGGGGATTCTGTCGCGCGACGTCAGCGAATATCCCATGGAATATCCCGTCACGACCGAGCTTGCCTTCGACAGCGACGAGTATGTCCAGCTGCTCGCCAAGTTTTACGATCAGTGGGCCGACCGCCTCGAACGGCTTGCGCGCGAAGACAACATCGTCGTGCTCTGCGAGGGCGACCCGTTCTTCTACGGCTCCTTCATGCATCTTTATTCGCGGCTGCAGGGCCGCGCCGAGCTCGATGTCATCGCCGGCATTCCGGGCATGGCCGGCTGCTGGAACGTCGTGGGGCAGCCGATCGCGCTCGGCGACGACGTGATGACGGTGTTGATGGGCACCTTGCCCGAGGAGGAGCTCAATCGCCGCGTCAACAATGAGGATGCGCTTGTCATCATGAAGACCGGGCGCAACCTCGCAAAGATCCGCCGAGCGCTGCAAGCCGCCGGCCGGCTCGATCGGGCCTGGCTGATCGAGCGCGGCACCATGCCGGGCGAGCGGGTGGCGCGGCTGAAGGAGATCGAGCCGACCGACTGCCCGTACTTCGCAATCGTGCTGGTGCATGGTCACGGCCGGCGGCGGGAGTTCTGCGAATGACGGGTTCGCTTGCCATCGCGGGCCTTGGGCCAGGGGATGCAGCGCTGATCACGCCGGAAGTCTCGGCGGCGCTGAATGAAGCGACCGACGTGTTGGGTTACACGCCCTATGTCGGCCGCGTGCCCGCGCGCGAAGGTCTGCGATTGCATCCGTCCGACAACCGCATGGAGCTGAACCGCGCCGGCGACGCATTGAAGCTCGCGGCGGAAGGCCGCAATGTCGTTCTTGTCTCCTCCGGCGATCCCGGCGTGTTCGCCATGGCCTCGGCCGTATTCGAGGCGCTGGAAGGATCGCCCGAATATCGCGATGTCGCGATCCGCGTGCTGCCTGGCGTCACCGCGATGCTGGCGGCAGCGGCGCGCGCGGGCGCGCCGCTTGGCCATGATTTCTGCGCCATCAATCTCTCGGATAATCTCAAGCCATGGGAGCTGATCGACAAGCGCCTGCGGCTCGCGGTCGAGGCCGACTTCTCCATTGCGCTCTACAACCCGCGATCGGCAAGCCGGCCCGAAGGATTCGAGCGCGCGCTGCACGTGCTGCGCGAGGCCGGGTGCGGCGAGCGGCTGATCATCTTTGCCCATGCGGTGACGACGGCGAAGGAGCACATCGAAACCGTCCGGCTTAAGGATGCGCGGCCTGAAATGGCTGACATGTCGACACTTGTGATCATCGGCAATTCGGCGACCCGCCGCGTCGGCCGCTGGGTCTATGCCCCGAGGCGCGCGTCATGAGCAAGCCACGCGAGCACATCGTCGACATGCTCGACCCGTGGCCGTTCCGGGAGTTCGGGCCGCGCGATCATGATCACAGGAAGGCCCAGCTCGCGCGCAGCGTCGATCTTGGCGCGCGCGCCGTCGCCGCCGGCATTGCGGGCGACCAGCCAGGCGATGCCGCGATCGCGCATCAGTGCGCGATCCTCATCAAGGGTGAACGGACCGCGGGAGACGATGACGTCTGCTTGAGGCAATGGCAGGGCGCCGTCGGGCGTATCGACAAGGCGCAGCGTATAGGCATGCTGCGGCTTGGCGGCAAACGGCGCCAGATGCTGCCGGCCGATTGCGAGAAAGACGCGGCTCGGCGCATCGGGCAGGGCGGCGACGGCTGCAGCGATGTCGGCGACCTCGATCCAGCGATCGCCGGCCATGCGCGTCCAGGGTGCGCGTTCGAGCGCGAGCAGCGGCGTGCTCGTCGCCGCGCAGGCTTCGACCGCATGGCGGCTCATCTCGGCAGCGAAAGGGTGGGTCGCGTCGATCACATGCGTGATGGCTTCGCTGCGGAGAAAGTCGGCCAGTCCCGTCGCGCCGCCGAAGCCGCCGATGCGGGTCGGCAGTGCGTGCGGCAGCGGAATCCTGGTGCGCCCGGCATAGGAATAGACAGCGTCGATCTGCGCGCGCGACAGCGCGTCGGCGAGCCGGTTGGCGTCGCCCGTGCCGCCCAGAATGAGTGCGCGCGTCATGAGTGAACCTTTGGCTTGTCCCTGGCTGACCATCATCGGCATCGGCGAAGATGGCCTCGCGGGGCTGCCGGACGCAAGCCGAAAGGCGCTGGCGCGCGCCGAGATCGTGTTCGGGGGCGAGCGGCATCTGAAGCTTGCCGATGTTGGCCGACACGGACGACTCTGGCCGGTGCCGTTCGACATCGCGCCCGTGCTCGCATGCCGTGGGCGGCCGACGGTGGTGCTCGCCTCGGGCGACCCGTTCTGGCATGGCGCAGGGTCTGCGCTCGCGGCAAAGCTGTCGCGCGAGGAGTGGATCGCGCATCCTGGGCAGTCGACATTTTCGCTCGCCGCCGCGCGGCTCGGCTGGGCGGTGGAGGACGCGCTCTGCATCGCACTGCATGCGGCGCCGTTCGAACGGCTGGTGCCCGTGCTTTCGCGCGGCGCCCGGATCATCTGCCTGGTGCGCGATGGCAAGGCGGCGGCCGATCTGGCGCAATGGCTGACTGCGCGGGGCTGGGGGGACTCGCGGCTCTGGGCGTTATCCAGGCTGGGTGGGCCGCGCGAGGAGATCATCGAGGCGTCGGCGGCCGCCTACGCAGCGCCGTCGGCGCCAGGCCCGCTGGCGATTGCGTTTGAAGCCGAGGGCGCGACCGGCCTGCCGCGCTGCTCTGGCCTATCCGACGATCTCTTCATTCATGATGGTCAGATCACCAAGCGTCCCATGCGCGCGCTCGCGCTCTCCACCCTGGCGCCGCGGCCGAACGAGCTATTGTGGGACATCGGCGCGGGCTCGGGCTCGGTCGCAGTCGAATGGGCGCTGGCGGGTGGGCGCGCGATCGCGATCGAGGCGCGTGAGGAACGCGCCGGCAATATCCGTCGCAATGCCGCGGCCTTTGGCCTTGCGCATCGGATCAAGGTGATCACAGGTCGCGCGCCGGATGCGCTGTCTGATCTCGAGCAGCCTGACGCGGCGTTTTTCGGCGGCGGGCTGGAGGCGGCGATGTTTGAACGCGTCTGGGCGCTGCTGCCGCACGGCGCACGCATCGTTGCGCATTCCGTCACGCTGGAAACCGAGGCGCTGCTGGCTGAATTGCACAGCCGGTACGGCGGCGCGCTGATGCGGATCGAGCTTTCGCATGCCGCGCCGCTCGGCGGCTTCCGCTCCTGGGATGCCGCGCGCCCGGTTGTACAATGGAGCGCGGTGAAGGGAGCGGGCGCATGACAGTGCATTTCATCGGCGCCGGACCAGGCGCGCCTGATCTGATCACGCTGCGCGGCCGCGACCTGATCGCGGCCTCTCCGGTCTGCCTCTATGCCGGATCGCTGGTGCCGGCAGAAATCCTGGCGCATTGCCCGTCGGGTGCGCGTATCGTGAATACTGCGCCTCTCTCGCTGGATGCGATCATCGAGGAGATCCAGGCGGCGCATGCAAAGGGGCAGGATGTCGCGCGGCTGCATTCGGGCGATCTTTCAGTGTGGTCGGCGATGGGCGAACAGCTGCGCCGCCTGCGCGAGCTAGGCATTCCCTTCACGGTCACGCCAGGCGTGCCGTCTTTCGCCGCGGCTGCCGCGGCATTGCAGGCCGAGCTGACGTTGCCCGGCCTTGCACAGTCGGTGGTGCTGACCCGCACTTCGGGGCGGGCGAGCGCGATGCCGGCGGGCGAGACGCTCGCAGCCTTCGCCGCGACCGGCGCGGTGCTCGCCATCCATCTCTCCGTGCATGTGCTGGACAAGGTAATCGCTGAACTTACGCTGCATTACGGCGCGGACTGCCCTGTCGCCGTGGTCTGGCGCGCGAGCTGGCCGGATGAAAGAATCGTGCGCGCCACGCTTGCCACGCTCGATGCGGCGCTCGGCGACAAGCTCGAGCGTACCGCGATCATCCTGGTCGGCCGCACGCTTCGTGCCGATGATTTTGCCGAGAGCCGGCTCTATGCCGCCGACTACGATCGCCGTTACCGTCCTGTCGGCAGCGCGCCGCGCTTCCCGGAGACGACATGATGCCGCGCGCGCTTGTCATTTCCGCGCCGGCCTCCGGCGCCGGCAAGACCACGCTGACGCTGGCGCTGGCGCGGGCCTATCGCGATCGCGGGCTTGCGGTGCAGTGCTTCAAGAGCGGTCCCGACTATATCGATCCTGCCTTTCACGCCGCTGCCACCGGACGCAGCTCGGTCAATCTCGACAGCTGGGCAATGCCGCGCGAGACCATCGAAGCGCTGGTCGCGCGCGGGCGCGATGCCGACCTCGTGCTGGCCGAAGGCTCGATGGGGCTGTTCGACGGTGTCGCAAGGCCCGGCCGCTGCGGCAGCGGCGCCAGCGCGGATATTGCTGACATGATGGGCTGGCCGGTGCTGCTGGTGCTCGATCCCGCAGGGCAGGCGCAGACGGCGGCGGCGGTCGCCGCGGGACTGCGCGATTTCCGTGCCGGTGTGCGCATTGCAGGCGTCGTGCTCAATCGCGTCGCTAGCCCCCGCCATGAAGACCTGATCCGGCGTGCGATGGCTGCCGTAAACATTCCCGTGCTCGGGGCACTGCCGCGCCACGCGCCGATTGCCCTGCCGGAGCGGCATCTCGGGCTGGTGCAGGCCGAGGAATTGCATCGTCTTAACGACCTGATCGGCGAGGCCGCGCGTCTGGTTGCCGAGCGGGTTGATCTTGACGCCTTGCTCGGGCTCGCTGCGGGCGAGACGAGTTTCGCCGAGCCCAACCCGTCGTGCAGAGCGCGCATCACCCCGCCGGGACAGCGCGTTGCACTGGCACGCGATGCGGCGTTCTCCTTCATCTATCCGCATGTGCTGGAGGGCTGGCGCGCGGCAGGCGCCGAGATCATGCCGTTCTCACCGCTGGCCGATGAGGGCCCGAACGAGCGCGCCGATGTCGCCTGGCTGCCCGGAGGCTATCCGGAATTGCACGCGGAGCGGCTTGCCGCGAGCAATAATTTCAAGACGCGCCTGCGCAGCTTTGCTGAAACGCGGCCCGTGCATGGCGAATGCGGGGGCTATATGGTGCTCGGCGAGGGACTCCTCGACAAGGAAGGGACGCGGCACGCCATGACGGACCTGCTCGGTCTCGTAACCTCTTTCGCCAAGCGCAGCATGCATCTCGGCTATCGCAAGGCTGCGCTGACATCGCCGATGCCTGGTTTTTCGGCCGGCGCGCAGCTGCGCGGCCATGAGTTTCACTATGCGAGCATCCTCGCCCAGCCCGATACGCCGCTCGCCGACGTCTGCGACGCCAATGGCGTCGAGGTCGCCGAGACCGGCTCGCGGCGCGGCAAGGTGACCGGCACATTCTTTCATCTCATCGCGGAGGACAGGTGAGCGGCTTTGTTTCCTTTGTCTCGGCCGGCCCCGGCGACCCCGAGCTTCTGACGCTGAAGGCTGCCGCGCGGCTCAAGGCGGCGGACGTCGTGCTCTATGACGACCTCGCCTCCGGCGACATCCTGCATCATGCCCGCGAGGGCGCGCGGCTGGTCTCGGTGGGCAAACGTGCGGGGCGGCCTTCCGCCAAGCAGGAGCATGTCAGCCGCCTGTTGGTCGAATATGCCGCGACGGGTGCTGTCGTGGTGCGGCTGAAATCCGGCGACTGCGGCATTTTCGGCCGGCTGGAGGAGGAGATCGACGCGCTGCGCGCAGCCGGCATCGCCTACGAGATCATTCCCGGCGTCACCGCGGCCTGTGCTGCGACGGCGGTCGCCGGCATTCCGCTGACCCGCCGGCACACCGCGCGCCGCGTGCAGTTCATCACCGGCGCCGACGTGCGCGGCCAATTGCCCGAGGATCTCAATTGGGCGGCGCTGGTAGATCCGCATGCGACCACCGCCGTCTACATGGGCAAGCGCACCTTTCCGGCGCTCGCCGCCAGGCTGATCGCAGAGGGGCTGTCGCCCGACACGCCGGCGCTGCTTGCGGAATCCATCGGCCACACCGACCAGCGCTTTGTTCGTACCACCATCGCCAGGCTCGCCGAGCAGCTGCAACAGGAGAGCGTGACGGCGACCGCCATCATCCTGTTCGGTTCGCTCGCGGCCGAACAGTCCTAACAGAGACCTGCGTTCAAAAAAGGAGAAACGAGAATGCATATCGAACCCGGCGTCGTGAACGGCGCCAAGATCGTTCTGAGCTACGCCACGGCCGCCGGCGCCGGCCTCCATGCGCTCAGGCTCACTGCCGATACGTTACGCAAGCAGGGCCTCGCCTCGCTCGCCGCGCGCACGGCCGTGGCGACAACGGCGGTGTTCTCCTTCTTCGAGATCCTGCCGCATTTTTCCGTCGGGGTCTCCGAGGTGCATTTCATCTTCGGCTCGACACTGTTCCTGATCTTCGGCGCAGCGCCTGCCGCGCTCGGCCTCGCGCTCGGGCTGCTGCTGCAGGGCGTGTTCTTCGTGCCGACCGATCTGCCGCAATACGGCATGAACCTGACCACCATCCTGGTGCCGCTGTTTGCCATCGGGGCGCTGAGCCGGCGCGTCATTCCGCGCGAGACGGCCTATGTCGATCTCGATTACCGCCAGGCACTCTCGCTCTCCAGCGCTTATCAGGCCGGCATCGTCGCCTGGGTCGCGTTCTGGGCGCTCTATGGCCAGGGCTTTGGCGCGCAGAATCTGCAGTCGATCGCGACCTTCGGCGGCGCCTACATGACGGTGATCCTGATCGAGCCGCTGGTTGATCTCGCAGTGCTGGCGCTCGCCAAATCGCTGCGCGGTCTCGTCAGTGGCGCGTTGGTGACGCCGCGCCTGCATCACGCCGGCTAGGAGTTGCGGGATGGGCGGTCGCTTGCGGCCGCCCATCGCGAACACGATCATGCTTACGCTGTCTTTGATTGGCATCGGCTGTGGCGATCCTGCGCATCTGACCCGCAAGGCGGTCGATGCGATCAATGCCGCCGACCTCATCCTGATCCCGCGCAAAGGCGAGGAGAAGTCGGATTTGGCCGATCTGAGGCGGCAGATCTGCGCCGATGTCCTGAGCAATGCGGGAACGCAGGTGGTGGAATTCGATCTGCCCGTCCGGGACAGCGCGCGCGGCGACTATCGCGCCGGCGTCGATGACTGGCATGATGCGATTGCCGCGCGCTGGTCGCGCGAGATCGAAAGCCACCTCGGCAATGACGGGCGCGTCGCGCTGCTGATCTGGGGCGATCCCTCGCTCTATGATTCCAGCCTTCGCATTGCGCGACGGCTCGCGCCGGCACCGCAGATCGAGGTGGTCCCTGGCATCACCGCGATCCAGGCGCTATGCGCGGCGCATGCGCTGCCGCTCAACGAGATCGGCGAGCCGTTTCTCGTCACAACCGGCCGGCGCCTGCGCGAAGGCGGCTGGCCTGATGGCGTCAATACAGTGGTCGTGATGCTCGACGGCGGCACGGCATTCGAAGTGCTGGAGCCAGAGGGCATTCACATCTGGTGGGGCGCCTATCTCGGCATGTCCCACGAGATTCTCCATTCAGGTCGCCTGGTCGATGTCGGCCCCACCATCATCGCCGCGCGACGCGCGGCGCGCGAACGGCACGGCTGGATCATGGACAGCTACATTTTGAAACGCACATCGGTGTGAGTGAATCCCATGGATGACAAGAGCCTGCCCGGCTGGGTCTACGAGAGATGCCCCGACGCTTCGGCGCCTCACCGCGAAGCGGCCCGCGCGCGGCAGGATCAACTGACAAAGCCGACCGGGGCGCTGGGGCAGCTGGAGATCCTGGCGATCGATCTGGCCGGTCTGCAGCAGACTGATCGCCCGCGCGCGGCAAGCGTGCCGATCACGGTGTTCGCCGGCGATCATGGCATCGTCGCGCAGGGCGTCTCGGCCTATCCGCAACAAGTGACCATCGCGATGATGGCGAATTTTTGCGCGGGAGGTGCGGCGATCTCTGTCCTGGCGCGCGAGCTCGGCGCGCGGCTCGAGATCGTCGATGCCGGCACGCTGGCGGAAACGCCGATGCGCGGTGTCGTCACCGACAAGCCCCGTCGCGGCACGCGCGATTTCAGCCTGGAGGCGGCGCTCGCGCCTGCCGAGCTTGCCTTTGCCCTCGATTGCGGCAGGCGCGCCGTTATCCGCGCTGCAGAGAACAGGCCCGACCTGCTCATTCTCGGCGAGATGGGCATCGGCAACACCACCAGCGCCGCAGCGATTGCCGCCGCGCTGCTGCAGGTCAAGGCCGAGGCGATCGCTGGCCACGGCACCGGGATCGATGCGGCCGGGCGTGCGCACAAGGCCCGCGTGATCGACGCGGCGGTTGCGAAGCATGGGCTTGCGGCTGATGTTTCGCCCGGGCGCGTGCTGTGTGCCGTCGGCGGCCTCGAGATCGCCGCCATCTCCGGCGCCATCATCGCCGCCGCGCAACGCCGCATTCCGCTCTTGATCGACGGCTTCATTGTTTCGGTCGCAGCGCTCGCCGCCGCGCGTCTCAATCCCTCCTGCCGGCCTTATCTGATCTTCTCGCATCGCTCGGCCGAGCAGGGCCATCGCATCGTGCTGGATGCGCTTGACGCCCGCCCCTTGCTCGACCTCGACCTGCGGCTCGGCGAAGGCTCCGGCGCGGCGTTGGCGCTGCCTTTGGTACGGCTCGCTTGCGCGCTCCATCAGGACATGGCGACCTTCGCCGAGGCCGCGGTGCCGGACCGCGCGGGATAGACGGCGCGACCCAGGTCTACCAACCCTCGGCTATTTCGCCGAACGCGGCGGGGGCGCGGTGGATTCGCGCACGATCAGGGAATAGTCGACCTCGTGATGCATGATGGTCTGCTCGCCGGCGAGCCGCCGCACCAGATATTCGCCGGCGCGCTGCCAGGTCGCTGCGGTCGGCACCTGGATGGTGGTGAGGCTTGGGCGCAGATGCCGGCTCCAGTCGAGATCGTCGAAGCCGACCACCGAGAGATCGCGCGGCACGGCAAAGCCGCTTCGCTCGGCTTCCAGCAGCACACCGTAGGCGATCACATCATTGCCGCAGACGACCGCGGTCGGGCGCTCCTTCAGGCCCAGAAGATAGCGCGCGGCCTCGCGCGCATCGTCGAGCGTATAGGGGACCTCGACATGCCATTCGCGGCGAATCGGGAGATTGGCCTCGGCAAGTGCGCGATGGAAGCCGGCGACGCGGGCGCCGGCGCGGTCGTTGTTGCGCTGAAGCGCGGAGACGATGCCGATCCGCTTGTGGCCGAGCTCGATCACATGCGAGGCGGCGCGATGCGCGGCGCCTTCATTGTCGGTGCCGACGCAGGGGTAGGGACGGTCGGGCCGGTAGACGCCGACATTGATGAAGGGAATGGCGGTGTCAGTGAGCATCTTGCGCAGGGCGTCGTGATGGCAGTCGCCGCGCAGCACCAGGCCATCGACGCCGCGGCTGATCAGGTTACGTGCCTGCTGCAGCTCGACGTCGAGATCATAGCCGCTGGTGGTGAGGAACAGCATGTACCCGACCGAGGATAGATATTTCTGCAATGAGGCGATGCCACGCGCAAACATGGTGTTGTCGATGGTGGGCACGATCGCGCCCAGGGTGCGCGAGCGGCGGGTCGACAGCGCGCGCGCCGGTGCGTGCGGGATGTATCCGACCTCTTCCACCGCCTGCGCGATGCGCGCGCGCAGCGACGCGCTCACGGTGTCAGGGTTGTTGAGTGCGCGCGAGACGGAGGCGATCGACACGCCCGCTTGCGCTGCGACCGCACGAATACCCTGCTTGGAAGCTTTCTCGGATGCCAGCGCCATTTGAGGCAAACAATGTCAGAAATGTAACGTTACATAGACAAGATTGATCCTCTGCGGCCGCGATGTCCACCAAAATCTCTGGAGTAGCTATTCGTTGGGCTGCCTTGACAGTGATGACCTTCGGCCTAGGATGAAACCGTTTTCAAACAACGTCGGGCCCAAAGCAAAAACGCCGGCGATAAGGGAGGACTGCAATGACAGCCAAGGCCGCACTCGCGCGCTTCACCTTCTCGCTCCTCGCGGCCGGTACGATGGCATCAGCTGCGCATGCTGCCGATTTCGACTGGAAGAAGTTCCAGGGCAAGACCGTCACCTTCCTCGCCAACAACAACCCGGTGTCGCAGGCACTTCTGGCCCACAGGGCCGATTTCGAGAAGCTCACGGGCATCACGCTGAAGGTCGACAGCTACCAGGAGCAGCAGATGCGCCAGCGCCTGGTCACGGTGATGAACGCGCATAGCGACGAGGCTGACGTCTTTATGACCTTGCCGTCGCGCGAGGGTGAGCAGTTCGCTGCTAGCGGCTGGTACGCTGATCTCGGCGCCATGACCAAGAGCGAGGTCGCGCCGGATTATGATTTCGCCGGTCTCAGCCAGGCGCTGGTGAAGGCTGCGACCTACGGCGGCAAGCTCACCAGCGTGCCGATGAACATCGAGGGGCCGATCCTCTATTATCGCACCGATGTCTTCAAGACATGCGGCGTCGACGCGCCCAAGACAATTGCCGATCTCGAAGCCGCCGCGAAGAAGATCAAGGCCTGTGACAATGTGCTGACGCCGTTCGTCTCGCGCGGGCTGAAGCCCGCAGTCGCCTACACCTTCTCCAACATGCTGCACAATATCGGCGGCAGCTACATCATGGACGGCAAGTCCGCGCTGTGCTCGGCCAAGGGCAAGGAGGCGCTGGATACTTACAGCCGGCTGCTGCGCGATTACGGCCCGCCCGGCGTGGTCAATTACAGCTTCTACCAGATCTCCGCGCTGTATCGCTCGGGCCGTGCCGCGATGGCGTTCGAATCTTCCAACGAGCTGCGCACGGTGATGGAAGGCGGCGAGCGGCTGAAGGATACCGCGCTGATGCCGTTCCCGGCGGGCGAAGCGGGCCAGGTGCCGACCGCGATCGGCTGGGGCATCGCGGTGTCCGCCTACAGCAAGCAGCCGGACGCTGCGTGGTATTTCGTGCAATGGGCGACGAGCCCGGCCGTGCAGAAGCTGATGGCCGTGCAAGGCATCGCGCCGCCGCGCTCGTCGGTCGCTGATGATCCGGATTACCGCAAATGGATCGAGGAGGAGCCGGTGCGCAAGGAGTGGCAGGCCGCGCTCGACGTGCTGGCGGCGAAGGGCTCGTCCGAAGTCGGCTATCCCATCGTCGCGAACCCGGAATCGCGGGAGTTCATCGGCCAGGCGGTGCAGGATCTGATCCTGAAGCAGAAGAGCGTCGACCAGGCCTGTGCCGATGCCGACAAGGCGCTCGATGCCCTGATTGCGCAGAAATAGGCTGATGGCGGCCGTTGAAGGCGTCACGATGGAGCAAGGTGCCGAAGCGTCCGCTTATGATCGGCAGCGGCTGGAGCTGGCCGCCCTGTCGGCGCCGGCCGTGCTGTTCACGGTCGGCATGATCGCGTTTCCGCTTGCCTATACCGTCTGGCTGTCCTTCCAGAGCTTCTCGACCACCGGCAAGCAGTCATTCGCAGGGCTCGCCAACTACGCCAGGCTCGTTTCCGACAACGAGTTCTGGCATGGACTATGGGTCACGCTGGCGCTCTATGTGCTGTCGCTTACGCTGCAGCTCGTGCTCGGCGTGTGGCTGGCCCTGGTGCTGTTCCAGGCCAGGCGGCTGTCCGGCATCGTGCGCTCGCTGTTCATTTCGCCCTTCATGATGCCGCCTGTCGTCGCCGGCATGATGTGGCTCGTGATCCTCGATCCGTCATTGGGCGCGGCGAACTTCATCCTCACCTCGCTCGGGCTGCCGCCGTCGGATTGGCTAGCCTCGCCGATATGGGTGATCCCGACGGTCGCGCTGATCGACAGCTGGCAGTGGACGCCCTATGTCGCGCTGATCGTGCTCGGCGGGCTGCAATCGCTGCCGCCAAGCGTCTATGAGGCCGCGCAGATCGATGGCGCCTCCGCCTTCAAGACCTTCCAGCGCATCACGCTGCCGCTGCTGCTGCCCACGATCGTCACCGCGACCATCCTGCGCAGCGTGGACCTGTTGCGTTTCTTCGACATCATCTACATCACGACACAAGGCGGTCCGGGCAACGCCTCCAACACGCTCAACATCTACGGCTTCCGGGTCGGCTTCGAGTTCTTCAACATCGGCTATGCCTCGGCGCTGATGCTGACGCTCACCGCGATCGTGTTCGGCGCGGTGCTGGCCTTCAACCGGCTGCGCGGCGCGGTGGCGTGGTGAGGGATCGATGAACGGACCACCGATCAGCGATGGCCTGCTGCGCCGGCTCAATACCCTGCAGCTCATCGTTGCGGGCGTCATCATCATGGCGCCCGTGGTGTGGATGGTGCTGTCTTCGTTCAAACCATCATTCGAGGTCACGGCCTATCCGCCGACGCTGATCTTTTCGCCGACAGCTGAGAATTACAGCCAGCTGATCAAGACCACGCCGTTCTTTGCTTATGCGGTGAACAGCCTGATCGTGACCATCGGCTCCGCAGGGCTCGGGCTTCTGTTCGGCATCCCCGCGGCATTTGCGGTGTCGTGGACGCGCATTTCCTGGCCCGCGATCCTGACGCTTGCGGCGCGAATGGCACCGGGCACGCTGTTCCTGTTGCCCTGGTATGTCATGTTCCGGCAGGTCGGCCTGATCGGCTCCTACACCGCGCTGATCCTGAGCCACGCCGTGATCACCTTGCCGATCGTGATCTGGGTCCTGTTGCCGTCTTTCGACAACATCCCGCGCAGCGTGTTCGAGGCGGCGCAGGTCGATGGCTGCGGCATCACGCGGATCCTGTGGCGGATCGCGCTGCCGCTGGTCGGCTCCGGCGTTGCGGTCGCCGCGATCCTCGCCTTTGTGTTTTCCTGGAACTACTTCCTGTTCGCGCTGGTGCTGTCCAACGGCGATACCAAGACGCTGATCGCGGCCGCCTTCAACTTTGTCGGCGAAGGTTCAACGAACTGGGGCGTCTTGATGGCTGCCGCAACGCTGATTGCGCTGCCGCCGCTGATGCTCGCCATGCTGGTGCAGCGCTGGCTGGTAGCGGGGCTGACGCTTGGCGCGGTGAAGGGTTAGGTGAACCGATGATGGCGCAGGCACGTCCCAATTCCATCATGCAGGCTGCGGTGTTTCACGGCCATGAGCGCATCACCATCGAGCGCGTCGCGATGCCGGATGTTGCCGAAGGCGAGGTGCTGGTGCGGGTCTCGCGCACCGCGCTGTGCGGCTCGGATTTCAAGCTCTGGCACAAGGGCGCGCAGTTCACCGCCGGCCACGAGATTTTCGGCGTGGTGGAGCACCCGGGCCATCGCTTGCATGGCAAGCGATGCGCCGTCTATATCCCCGTTCATTGCGACCGCTGCGCCGCCTGCACGCGCGGCGACACGCAAATGTGCCTCGAGGTGTCCAGCCTGATCGGCTGGAATCGGCCCGGCGGCTATGCCGAATATGTGCCGGTGCCCGAGAACTGCCTGTTGCCGGTGCCCGACGACATCGCGGACTCGCTGGCGCCGCTGCTGCTCGACGTGATCGGCACCTCGGGCCATGCCGTGCGCTTCGCAAGCCGGATCGTGCCGCCGGACGAAGCCGGGCCCGTGCTGGTGACGGGCGCGGGTCCCGTCGGGCTCGGCGTCGTCCTGGCGCTGAAGAGCTTTGGTTATAATGATATCCGCATCTCCGATCCGAATGCGGTTCGGCTCGCCATCGCGCAATCCTTTGGCGCCAAGCCGCATGCCGTGGGCGACACCTCGCAGCGCTTTGCCCTGATCGTGGAGTGCTCCGGCGCGCATGCCGCGCGCAATCTCGGCATCGAGGTGGTGCTGCCGCACGGCGCGCTGGTGCTGGTCGGCGAGAACGCGGCGCCCTGGACCATCGCCGAAGGCCCGGTGTTCCGGCGCAAGGATTTCTACATGGTCCGCACCTTCTATTTCCCGATCAGGGATTTTGCACCGAACATCGAGCTCCTGCGCCGCTACAAGGAGGAGTATCGCGTCCTCGTGGACGGCGAATTCGGCCTTGCCGCACTGCCTGAGAATTTCGCCCGCTTCGCGCAAGGCGAGTTGATCAAGCCCGTGCTGGCGCTGGATTGAGCTTCCGATGGCGTCGATCTCGATCCGCAACCTCGTCAAGCGTTACGGCAACTACACCGTGATCCGCGATCTCAACCTCGAGATTGCCGATCATGAATTCGTCGTGTTCGTCGGCCCCTCCGGCTGCGGCAAGTCGACGTTGCTGCGCATCATTGCGGGCCTGGAGCCGATCACCTCCGGCGAGCTCTTCATCGGCACCGAGCGCGTCAACGGCGTGCCGGCGGCGCGGCGCGACATTGCGATGGTGTTCCAAGACTATGCGCTCTATCCGCACATGCGCGTCTACGACAACATGTCGTTCGCGCTGGAATTGCGAGGGCTTCCGAAGGCGGAGATCGATGCGCGGGTCAAGCGCGCGGCGGCGCTCTTGCACATCGAGCCCTATCTGGACCGCAAGCCGAAGGAGCTCTCCGGCGGTCAGCGCCAACGCGTCGCCATGGGCCGCGCCATCGTGCGCAACCCCAAAGCGTTCTTGTTCGACGAGCCGCTGTCCAATCTCGACGCCAAGCTGCGCGCCCAGGTGCGGGCCGAGATCAAGGCGCTGTCGCAACAGCTCAAGACCACCATGGTGTTCGTCACCCATGACCAGGTCGAGGCCATGACCATGGCCGATCGCATCGTGGTGCTGCAGTCGGGCAGCGTGCAGCAATACGACACGCCGGAGGCGGTCTATGAGCGGCCGTCGAACCAGTTCGTCGCCGGCTTCATCGGCTCGCCGACAATGAACTTCTTCCCCGTCGAGCTGCGCGGCGAAAGCGTGGCGCTTGCCTATGACGGCACGGCGGTCGTGCTGAACGGCGAGGCTCAGGCGCGGCTGCGCAAGGCCGGCGGCAAGGCGGTGCTCGGCGTCCGGCCGGAGCATCTTGCGGTCGCGCCCAGCGCGAGCGAGGGAATGCCGGTCGCCGTTAAACTCGTCGAACCGCTCGGCTCGGACACGCTGATTCATTTCGACCTCGCAGGCTCTGCCGCGATCGCCCGCGTCGATCCGGCCTTGCGGCCCAAGGTCGGCGATCGCCTGGCGCTCCGACCGCAACCCGGCAAGACGCATTTGTTCGACGCTGATAGCGGCCAGGTGCTGTCGTGACGGCGCAGGCGGCTGCCTGGGAGGCTTTTGCGGCACGCGCCAGTGGTGCGCGCATCATTTGCCTCGGGCTCTCCGCGCTCGACCAAATCTGGCAGGTGGACAAGCCGTTTGTCGGCGGCAGCGAGAAGATTCGTGCCGGCGAATATGCCAGCACCGGCGGCGGCATGGCTGCAAATGCAGCCGTAGCCATCGCGCGGCTCGGCGGACGATCGGCGTTCTGGGGCCGCGCCGGCGATGATCCGGCAGGACACGAGATGCACGGCGCCTTGGCGCGCGAAGGTATCGATGTCAGCCAGTTCCGGCTGTTTCCCGGCGGGCGCTCCTCGGTGTCCGGCGTGATCGTCGATCACGCGGGCGAACGCCAGATCGTGAATTTCCGCGGCCGATTCCCGGCGGAGGCGGATTGGCTGCCGCTCGATGAGATCGCAGGTGCGACCGCAGTCCTCGCCGATCCGCGCTGGGTCGAGGGTGCGGTCGCGCTGTTCTCGCACGCGCGTGGCCTTCACATCCCGACCATCCTCGACGCCGACATGGCCGAGCGGGATGTGTTCGAACGATTGCTGCCGCTGACCGACCACGCCATCTTCTCCGAGCCCGCGCTGAAGCATCTGGCCGGCACCGCCGATCATGCGGCGTTGAGAAGCCTCACGCGCTTCAACTGCCGCGTCGTCGCCGTGACGCGCGGAGAGGCGGGCGTGAGCTTTATCGCGGATGGCGAGCTGCGTCAGCTTGATGCATTCGCGGTCGATGCTGTCGACACCACAGCTGCCGGCGATGTCTTCCACGGCGCCTATGCCTTTGCCATCGGCGGCGGGCTCGCAGTGACCGAGGCGATGTTGTTCGCCTCCGCCGTCGCCGCGCTGAAATGCACCCGCGCCGGCGGCCGTGCCGCCATTCCGTCAATTGACGATTGTCTCGCCTTCATGAGGACCGTGCGATGAGAACCATTGGAAAGAACCGCGGCTTGGCGCGGCTTGCAGATGCCGGCGGCCACTTTCGCATGGTTGCGCTCGACCAGCGGCCGCCGCTGTTCGAGGCCATCGCGCAGGCGAGGGGGATCACCAGGGATGACGTCGCGTACGCCGACGTCACGGCCGCCAAGCGCCTGCTGGTCGAGGCGCTGTCGCCCTATTGCAGCTCGATGCTGTTCGATCCGAATTTCGCCGTGCCGGCTGCGATCGACCTGTTGCCGCCGCGCTGCGGGCTGATCGTGACCTTGGAGGAGCATCGCATCGAGGAGACGCCGGGTGGCCGCAAATCGCGCGCGATTGCCAATTGGAGCGTGGAGAAGATCCGCGCCATCGGCGGCGATGCGGTCAAAGTACTCGCGTGGTATCGGCCGGATGCCGACAGTGCAGTCCTCGAGCATCAGAAGAATTTCGTGCGCGAGATCGGCGAGGAGTGCGCGCGGTTCGACATTCCCTATGTGCTCGAGCTATTGGTCTATCCGTTTCTCGGCAGCGCCAATCACACCGCCGATTATGTGGAATCGCCCGGCAAGCTGCCGCCGCTTGTGATCGAGAGCGTGCGCGAGTTCGCAAAGCCCCAGTATGGCGTTGACCTGCTGAAGCTGGAGAGTCCGCTCGCGGCCAATGCCCTGCCGCCGCGCGACGGCAGCGCTGCTGCCCGAGCTGCGCAAGATCAGTTCGACGCGATCGGCGAGATCTGTGCCGAGCGGCGCATTCCCTGGGTGCTGCTGTCGGCCGGTGCTGCGCCCGACCGATTCGAGCGCGTGCTGGATTATGCCTATGCGGCCGGTGCCGGCGGCTTTCTCGCGGGGCGCACGATCTGGCTCGATGCCGTGCGGCGGCATTTCCCCGATCGCGCCGCGGTTGCCGCGAGTTTGCGCCAGGATGGCGTCAAGGTGCTGGAAAGCCTCAATGCGCTGACCAAAGACAAGGCCAGGGCCTGGACCGCGCATTACCCGCAATTTGCCGAGATCAGGCAGGAAGGCGATTTCGCAAGGGCGTATTAGGTTCGCGGTTATTTCGAGGCGATACGAAGCATCGAACCCGGAATCTCGGGATTCCGGGTTCGATGCTGCGGACCGCCTCGGAATGACAGTGCGAGTGGATACGATGTTCATATGCGAAAGTCTTGCCGCAAGCGGGGCGGGCTAACACTGACACTGCGGCCTCATTGCTGCACCCCATCAACAACGCGTGTTGTGGAGAGCACGTAGCGCAGCGTTTCCTTGACAGATGGAGCCTTAGCCGTTTCCTTTGACGCCTGCTTGCTCGTGGGCGATCGAGGATTTGGGGGCGATCGAAGATCAGATGCAGGACGAGCCTGTTACGGTCCGGCGACGCGACCTGCTCTCGCTGATCGGCACGATGGCCGGCAGCGCCGCCATGTACCACGCGATGACGGCGCTCGGTTTTGCCTCGGATTCCCGCTATGAGGGCCCGATCCGGCTGGAAGGCGATCCCAGGGGCGCTTCCGTGCTGATTCTCGGCGCAGGCCTCGCCGGCATGACGGCGGCACTGGAGCTGCGCAAGGCCGGCTACAAGGTGCAGGTGCTGGAGTTCAATGCCCGACCCGGCGGCCGCAACTGGACGCTGCGCGGTGGTGATACTTTCGTCGAACTCGGCGGCGCCAAGCAGACCTGCGGCTTCGAGGACGGCCTTTATCTCAACCCGGGGCCGTGGCGGATTCCCTATCATCACCGTGCGTTGCTGGACTATTGCAAACGGCTCGGCGTCGCGCTCGAGCCTTTCATCCAGCTCAATCACAACGCCTATCTGCATGCCTCGCGCGCCTTCGGCGGCGCGCCGCAACGGATCCGCGCGGTCAAGGCCGATTTCCAGGGCCAGATTTCGGAGCTGCTGGCAAAAGTCGCAAACCAGGGCAAGCTGGACGAAGCCGTCTCCAAGGAGGACAAGGAAATCCTCCTGCTTGCGCTGCAATCCTGGGGCGCGCTCGACCGCGACTTCAGGTACAGCGCAAACTTGATCGCAGCAGAATATCGCGGCTATGCCAAGCCGCCGGGCGGCGGACTATCGGCCATGCCGCTGCCAAGCGAACCGCTGGCGTTGTCGGATATCCTGCGGTCGCGGCTGTGGCGCTATTTGCAGAATTTCGCCACCTACAATTTTCAGACCACGATGTTCCAGCCGGTCGGCGGCATGGACATGATCGGGAAGGCGTTTGCGCGCAAGGTCGGTGATCTCATCCGCTACAATGCCAAGGTCACGGAAATCTGGCAGAACGATCGTGGCGTCACCGTGACCTATGTGGATCCGGCAAATCCCGGGCAGCCGCAGAAGGCCGTCGCCGACTGGTGCCTGTGCACGATTCCGCTCTCGATTCTCAGTCAGCTGCCGGTCAATGTCGGCGCCGCGATGAAGGCGGCGATCGACGCGGTGCCCTATGCGGGTTCGGTGAAGGTGGGCTTGCAATTCCGGCGCCGCTTCTGGGAGGAGGACGACGCGATCTATGGCGGCATCAGCTACACGGATCTGCCGATCCGCCAGATCGCCTATCCCAACACCGGCTTCAACAAGAGCGGACGCGGCATCCTGCTCGGCGCTTATTTGTTCGAGGGCGCCAATTCCTTCGAGTTCACCGCCATGCCGCCCGATGAGCGCGTGGCGCGCGCGGTCGAGTTCGGCAGCGAGATTCATCCGCAATACAAGGCCGAGTTCGAGAACGGCATCGCGGTCGCATGGCACCGCGTGCCGTTCACGCTGGGCTGCAGCGGCGAATGGTCGGAAGCGGCGCGCAAGCAGCACTATCGCAATCTGTGCGAGATCGACGGGCGCATCGTGCTTGCCGGCGAACATGCCTCCGCACTGCCGGCGTGGCAGGAGGGCGCGATCCTGTCCTCGCTCGATGCCATCGGCCGTCTGCATGAGCGGGTGATCAAGACATGATGTGGCGCGCAACGTCAGCTGTGAGGCAGGCTGCTGTCGTCGCGCTGGCGGCGCTGCCGCTGCAGCTGATCTGGCCGGCGCTCGGCGCCGACGATGCCCCACCGGTGAAGAGCCGCACCTTCTCCTCCGGTTACCGCTTTGTCGAGATGAGTGGCGAGGAGCTCTATGTCAATGTCTGCCGGGGCTGCCACATGGTCGATGCGATGGGTGCGAGCGGCGCCGGCAATTATCCGTCGCTGGTCGCCAACCGCAATCTCGAAGCCAGCGGCTATGCCATCGATCTTGTCCTCAACGGCCGCCGCGCCATGCCGCCCTTCGGCGAGATGATGAGCGACGACCAGATCGCCGCGGTCGTGAACTATTTGCGCACCCATTTCGGCAACAGCTATTCCGACGCAGTGACGGCGAAGGACGTGCGGGCGGCGCGGAAGTAGGCGCGGCATCGCTGTTCGAAGGACGAAGTTCTCCCTCGCCCCGTTCTTCACGGGGAGAGGGTTGGGGTGAGGGGCTCTATCCGCAGAGTCGGTTGAAGAGAGTGCGTGGAAGCTCCCCCTCACCCGGATCGCATCTGACGATGCGATCCGACCTCTCCCCGCGCGCGGGGCGAGGTGGCACCGAACTCGCCTCAATGCGCGTGCGTCCGTTTCCTGTGACGGCCATGCCTGATCTGCGGCCCGGCATAATACGGATTGACCACGCATTGCGCCGCGCGGCCTGAAGCCGACGCCTGACACTGCGGGATCGATGTGTAGGCGCACTCGAAATAGTAGTCCACCATGCTCTGATAGACCTGCAGGCAGACCGGATAGTTCGGATCGTACATCTGGGCATGTGCGGGCGCGGCCAGTGTGACTGTCGCTGCCAGGATCGTCCAGGCGGCTGCACGGACGAGGGGGTGAGGTCGTGTTTGGGTCATGTTGATGCTGCTTTCTGAGGCCGATGTCGGACTGCGAGAGGCCCGCGCAGTCTAGATCTATTCGGACCGCGTGTTAATTTCTTGTCGCGGCGAGGGCCTTCAGCTCCGCATGCACCCGCTCGACCACGCTTGTGTAGTCGCGGGTTTCGTCCTGCCGGAACAGTCGGGCGGTCGGGTACCAGGGGCTGTCGTCGCGACCGAGCAGCCAGCGATAGTCGGGCGTATAGGGCAGCAGGATCCAGGTTGGCCGGCCGAGCGCCGCGGCGAGGTGGGCGACGCTGGTGTCGACCGTGATGACGAGATCGAGGCAGGAAATCAAAGCCGCGGTCTCGACAAAGTCGGTGAGGTCCGAGTTCAGGTCGAGAATGGCGGTCCTGGCAAGCGTCGCCTTGTCGTCCGGCCGCGGGTCCTTCTGCAGGCTGACGAAATCCGCGTCGATGTCGAGGATTGGCACAAGGCGCTGGAGCGGGAGCGAGCGGTTGCGATCGTTCATGTGGCGGGGATTGCCCGACCAGACGAGGCCGACCCGCAGACGCTCGTGGGCACCGAGGCGCTTGTCCCATGCCTGTACGCGATCGGCAGGGAGCGGGGGAATAGAGCCGGTGCCATCGGGGATCGTGTCCAGGGTGGTGGCGAAGGCATGCGGCAGGCTGGAGATCGGACAGTACAGGTCGAACGGCGGCAGCACCGCCGACTTCGCAAGGCATTGCGCAACGCCTGAGAGGCCGGCAAGCAGCGGACGGACCGCCTCTTCGACCGCAAGGACCACGCGCGCACCGCGCGCGGCGACAAGGGGCACATAGCGCGCGAACTGGATGGCGTCGCCAAGTCCCTCGTCGGCGTAGAGCAGGATGGTCTTGCCTGTGATGTCGCCTTGGCCGAGCCACAGCGGCTGGGCGAAATTCGGATAGGTCACGGGAAGGGAGGGCAGCCGGAAGCGGGCCTCGCGTCCCGGCCAGCCGTCCGCGAAATTTCCGAGCAGCAGGTTCAGCAGCGCCAGGTCCCAGGTGGCCTGGGGGTTTTCGGGATCGATCTGTTTGGCGCGACCGTAGGCGGCGATGGCCTCGTCGAAGCGATGCAACTGCGTGAGCGCATGGCCCTTGTTATTGAGGGCGGCGACGAGATCGGGCCGCAGCTTCAGCGCGGCGTCGAACCACGACAAGGCTTCCTCGCAACGGCCGAGCGCGGCAAGGTCGCGGCCGAGATTGTTCTGGATATAGGGATCGTTTGGATCGAGCGCGTGCGCGCGCCGGTTGTCGTTCAACGCCTCCTCAAACCGGTCGAGGCCGTGCAGCGCCATCGCGCGCATGTGCAACGTCACGGCGTCATCCGGCTTCAGCTTCGCGCAGGCATCGAGACAGGCCAGCGCCTGGTCGAAACGGCTGTCCTGCTGCAACATCAGCCCCGCTTTGAACGCAGCATCCCAATCGGCGGGATTGATCGCAAGCGCACGCTGAAAGCTCATGATCGCATCCCGCAGGCGGTTGCATTCGATGCAGGCGTTGCCGAGATTGCTCCACAGCGAGGCATCGTCCGGCTTGAGCTGCACCGCCTTGTCGAAGACGCGCAGGGCGTCATCGTGTCGCTTGAGGTTGAGCAGCGCCGTGCCGAGCAGCGTCAGATAGGCCGGCTGCGGCTGGCGCCGGATTGCCTGCGAGACCCATTCGACCGCATGGTCGAACTGCCCGGCGTTGAAGCAGACCAGCGCCATGAGGTGCAAGGTCTCGGCATTGTCAGGATCTTTCTCAAGGACCTCGCGGCAGCAGAGCTGAGCCTCGAGATATCGCCCGGCGCGCAAGTGATCGAGAACGGTCTCATGAAGCGCAACGCCCGCGGCGGCGCGCGGCGCGGGGGCGACTGCTTCGGCGGTGGCCTGCTGCTTGCGACGATCCATGATTTCAAGCGTGTCAAACGGCCCGATCGGACGACCTCTACGCGATTCACGTCCAAGTGATTCACCTCTAGGTGATTCTTGGCCAATTCGGAAACGATATGACGGCTGGCGCTGTCAGCGTTCGCGCGCTACTCAATGACCTGATCGGCCCGGGCGAGCAACATGGGCGGTACCTCGAGGCCAAGCGCCTTGGCGGTCTTCAGGTTGATCACCAGCCGATACTGGCGCGGCGCCTGGATCGGAAGGTCGCGCGCTGACGCACCTTTGAGGATGCGGTTGATATAGCCGACCGGCGCACGGATCAGCTCGTCCCACACGAACGTATAGGAGATCAGCGCGCCGGCCTCGACCGCGCCAAGGACGGAATTCATCGCCGGCAGCTCAAGGCGCGCGCATTGCGCAACGATGTGATCACGATGGCCGTTGGCGAACGGCTCGGGAATGACGAGCAGGGCGCTATGGGGCGTGCTGCGCAAGGCCTCCAGCACTGCTTCCGTCTCGCTGTCGCTGTGCGTGCGGCATTCGACGATCTCGATGCCGTGACCGGCGTCCTTTGCGGCTGCGACCAGGCCGGGCGCGTAGGGCGCAGTGTCCGGATTGAACAGGACGCCGATCCTGGCGACATCAGGAACAAGCTCGCGCAACAATTCGACCCATTTGCCGCCGATGACAAAATCCCAGGTGACAAAGCCGGTGACATTGCCGCCGGGACGGCCCAGGCTCTCCGCAAGACCAAAGCCCACGGGATCAATCAGCTGGGTGAAGACGATCGGGATCGTTGGCGTCAGCTGGTGCAGCGCCAGCGTCGCCGGCAGCCCCTGGGCATAGATCACCTCCGGCGCCAGCGCGACCAGCTCGGCGGCGGAGGCGCGGGTGTTGGAGAGGTCGCTCAGCGCGCCGCCGAAACGATAATCGATGCGGACATTGCGGCCCTCAACCCAGCCCGCCTCCGCCATCGCCTCGCGAAACGGCTTGATGAAGGCCTGTGCGACCGGGGCATCTGCATTGGCGGCCAACCCAACCAGCACGCCCACATGCCGCATCTGCTCGTTTTGCTCGGCTGTCGCCGCGAACGGCCGGGCGGCGGCCGAAGCCGCAAGTGCAACCAGAAAATCGCGCCGCTTCATTGTCGCAAATCCAGCTTCTCAAATGGATGTTCTCAAATCCGAGCCAAGCTGATCCAATACGCTTTCGTCCATGCCAGCTTGCCCATGCATCAAAAGCAGGAGAACGTGATGAAGTCCAGAATCCCGATCGCACCGCTTGCGTTTCTCGCCTGCCTTGCGGTCGCCCAGACGGCGTCCGCCGAGGTCGTCAGGCACCCAATTCCGAACTCCAATTTCCCGATTGCGCAGTCCGTCGAGGTCTCCGGCAATGTCACCACGTACTATATCAGCGGCCAGGTGCCGCCCGTGGTCAACAAGGATGCCGATCCCGCAAGCCCGGCTGCCTATGGTGACACCAAAACCCAGACCGTCGGTGCGCTGAATCGCATCAAGGCGATCCTGGAAGGCCTCGGGCTTACCATGGGCGACGTGGTCAAGATGCAGGTGTTCCTGGTGCATACGGCTCAAGCACCGATGGATTTCAAGGCCTTCATGGAGGGCTACACCCAATTCTTCGGCGGCAGCCAGCCCAATCTGCCGGCGCGCTCGGTGGTCGGCGTCGCAGCGCTCGCCAATCCGGGATTCCTGGTGGAGATCGAGGTCATCGCGGTGAAGAATGCGAAATAGGTGGTGGGTGCCTGCAGAAACAATTGAGCTTGGCGGCTTGCCAACGGGCGTGCGTGCAGCCAGAAATTGACGGAGCCAAGTCCACCGGAGTGCCCGATGTCCCGATCCGCCCGCTGCCTTGCCCTTGTGTCGACCGCGCTGGCCGCGCTCTCATTCGCTGCGCCTGGGCGCGCGGACGAGTTGAGCCCGCAGCAGCAATTTGCCCGCGACATCTACAAGGAGCTGGTCGAGATCGACACCACGACGGCGACCGGCGATACGCTGGCGGCGGCGCAGGCGATGGCGGCGCGGCTGAAGGCGGCGGGGTTTGCGGACGAGGATGTCCATGTGTTCTCGCCGGCACCGCGCAAGGGCAATCTGGTGGCTCGCCTGCATGGCTCAGGCGCGCGCAAGCCGATTCTCCTCGTCGCCCATTTGGACGTCGTGCCGGCGCTGCGCGAGGATTGGACGGTCGACCCGTTCAAGCTGACCGAAAAGGACGGCTACTTCTATGCGCGCGGCTCCAGCGACGACAAATATATGGCCTCGGCCTTCGTCACCAATCTGATCCGCTACAAGCAGGAAGGCTACAAGCCCGATCGCGACATCATCGTGGCGCTTGAAACGGATGAGGAAATCCTCGACGCCAACGGGCTTGGCATCCAGTGGCTGATCAAGAACCACCGCGACCTGATCGACGCGGAGTTTGCGCTGAACGAGGGCGGCGGCGTTGGCATGGAGAATGGCAAGGCGACCCGCGTCTCCGTGCAGACCACCGAGAAGGTCTCGGTGAGCTTTGCGCTCGAGGTGCGCGACCGCGGCGGGCACTCCTCGGTGCCGCGCAAGGACAATCCGATCTACCGTCTCGCCGAAGGACTGGTGCGGCTGTCGAATTTCTCCTTCCCGCTGCATCTCAACGACACCACGCGCGCCTATTTCGGCAAGCTCGCGCAGCTCGAGGGCGGCCAGACCGCTGCCGACATTCGCGCCATGCTGGCCGACAAGCCGGACATGGACGCGGTGGCGCGGCTGTCGCAGAGCCCGGGCAACAACGCCCAGCTCCATACCACCTGCGTCGCGACCATGCTGAGCGGCGGACACGCGGTGAACGCGCTGCCGCAGACGGCAGGCGCCAGGGTCAACTGCCGCATCATGCCGGGCGAGCCGGTTGCGGACATCAAGGCGACGCTGGAGCGCGTGCTTGCCGACGACAAGATCGTGGTGACCCAGACCGACAACGGCGTCATCAGCCAACCCTCGGCCTTGAATCCGGAAATTCTCGGATCGATCGAGAAGCTTTCGGCCGAGTTCTGGCCCGGTGCGCTGGTGGTTCCCATCATGAGCTCGGGCGCCACCGACGGCAGCTATCTGCGCAATGCCGGCATCCCGACCTACGGTCATTCTGGTATGGCCAATGAGATCAACGATTTCCGTGCCCATGGCAAGGACGAGCGGGTTCCGGTCACCTCGTTCTACCGGGGCGAGGAATATCTTTACCGGCTCGTCAAAATGTTGTCGGGTGGGACATCTTAGATCACGAGCAGGGCAGGGATTGAGGGCATGTTCCAGCCGCGCCGGTCAGGCGCGGCATTGCGCAAGGTTGATTGCGATGCGGATCAGTCTCAAGACAATCGCCGCCTTCCTGCTGCTCGCAGCCTCATCGAAGGATGTCTCCGTCGCAGACGAAGTGCTCGACCTCGACATTCGCATCGGCAATGTCATGCCCTACACCGGCGAGCTTGCCGCGTTCGGCACCATCGGTCGCGCCGAGGCGGCCTATTTCGACATGATCAACGCGGAAGGCGGGATCAACGGCCGCAAGGTGAAATTCATCTCGTATGACGACGGCGCTGACCCCGTGGCGACGCGGGAGCAGACCGCAAAGCTGGTCGAGATCGATCATGTGCTCCTGATGTTCGGCTCGCTGGGGACGCCGCAAAACCTCGCGGTCCGGCCCTATCTCAACGAGCGCAAGATCCCGCAGCTGTTCATAGCATCCGGCGACGAGGAATGGAGCCACCCGAAATCCTTTCCCTGGACGCTTGGATTTCCGCCGACCTACCGCTCCGAGGGCCGCATCTACGCCAACTACATCCAGGCCTCCTATCCTGAACGCCGCATCGCGGTGCTCTGGCAGAACGACCAGTTCGGCCGCGACCTGTTCCGCGGCCTGCAGGAGGGGCTCGGCGACTGGGCGCGCATGATCGTCAGCGATGTCGCGGTCGAGGGCACGGAGAAGTCGCTGGATATGCAGGTCGATCAGCTGCAAAGCTCGGGCGCGGAGATCGTGCTGCTCGATGTCGCGCCGGCGATGGCAGCAAAGGCGCTAAGGCGCATGAACGACATCGGCTGGCATCCGGTGCTGCTGCTCGACAATGCCTCGGCCTCGATCGCGCAGGCGCTGCGGCCGGCCGGGCTCGAGAATTCGATCGGCGTGATCTCGACCGCCTTCCTGAAGGACGCCAGCGACCCCGCCTGGAAGGACGATCCCGCCATGCAGGCCTGGTCCGCGTTCATGGACAAATATTATCCCGACGGCGACAAGGCCGACAGCAATGCTGTGTTCGGCTACGCCTCGGCGGAGACTCTGGCGCAGGTGCTGCGGCAATGCGGCGACGACCTGTCGCGCGAGAACATCCTGCGCCAGGCGACCGCTCTGAAGAACTTCCGCCCCTCGGTCATGCTGCCCAGCATTTCCATCAGCACCAGCCCGACCGACTACCGCCCGATCAAGCAGATGCGGCTGGTGCAGTTCGACGGCTACACTTGGCAGCCGATCGGCGAGGTCATCGAAAGCGCCTTTGTCGGCACCACGGGGCAGGACCGGCCGAATTGACAGCCTTCTCGGCGCGCTCCGCGGTTCCGAATGGTTAAGGCGGCGGTCCAAATTGTAGGCTGCGACACGGCCGCGCAGTAACCTTGAGGGCAGCTTTACGGCTGGCAAACGGCGGCTGGCGTTCCTAAGTAAGGCGTAATGTCCTTTTGATTGAGCATGGTCTTCCGGAGAACCGCAACGCGCTGTCTCCGGATGGTCTTGGGGTGGTTTTCAGGAGGCCGGAATGGTCCTGAAAGGTGTTTTTTACGCTGTTCTCGGCGCCGCCTTGATCGCGGGCGGCGCAGCCTCGGCGGCTGACTACAAGCCGGATGAGTTTCTGAGCCTCGATCTTTCCAAGGCGGTGCTGTCGCCGACGCCGCTCGGGCCCGAGAGCACCTTTGCGCCGGTGGCGGTCGAGGCCAAGGGCGATACGGTATCCGGCGTGCTGGCAAGGAACGACGCCAGGAAAGTCGCCGTCGAGCGCGTGAAGGCGGCACCAGTTCGCGCCGAGCTGAGCTCCACCGCCCGGCATGAGGCCCGTCTCGCCGAGGCTTCAGGCGAGAAGCGGCACGGCGCCGCGCGGACGCGTCTTGCACATCGGCACGGCAATCCCATGAACGCCGAAGCTATGGACAGCCGCATCCAGAAATGGCCCTGCAATCCCGATATGGGCGGCATCTGCGCCTGGCGGCGGTAGCAGTCGCTCACTCGCGTATTTCCTGCATCGGCGTCGTCCTGAGGTGCTCGCTGCGCTCGCGCCTCAGGATGACAGGGCAATTGCGAGACAGGTCGCGACTTCTTGATGCCCCGCCGGCTTGATCCGTGGCATGCGCTCCGGGCACACTGCCGTCGGCGGCTCCGCCAGCTCAATCATTTCAATCGTTATGTTTCGCACTGTGACGCCGGGCATCCGGCGCTCAATCGAATCTTTCGGGAGCGATCATGGATCATCTGCAAACTCAAGGCATCAGCCTGCCGCGGCTTGGGCTTGGCACCTATCGCATGCAGGGCGATGTCTGCCGCGCTGCGGTGGAGAGCGCACTCGCGCTGGGCTATCGCCATATCGATACTGCCGAGATGTACGGCAATGAGGAGGCTATCGGCGCCGCGATCGCATCCTCCCGGCTCGCGCGCAAGGAACTGCATGTCACCACCAAGGTGTGGGTCGAAAATCTCGCGCCCGACGCGATCCGCCGCGCGCTCGATGCGAGCCTGAACAAGCTGAGGCTCGACGCGGTCGATCTCTATCTCGTGCACTGGCCCTCGCGCAGCATGAACCTGGCTGATGTGTTCGAGACGCTGTTGAAATTGAAGGAGGAGGGCCGCACCCGCGCTATCGGCGTTGCCAATTTCACGCTCAAGCTTCTGAAGACGGCCGTGGAGGAGATCCGCGCACCGATCGCCTGCAACCAGATCGAGTATCACGTCATGCTCGACCAGTCGAAGGTCAAGGCCTATCTCGACGCGAACAGGATCCCGCTGGTCGCCTATTGCCCGCTGGCGCAGGGCCGCGCGGCTTCCGACGAGACGTTGATCAGGATCGGCAAGAAGCACAATGCAAGCGGCGCGCAGGTCGCGCTGAAATGGCTGCTCGACCAGGACAACGTCGCAGCGATTCCGAAGGCCTCGCGCAGGGAGAGCCAGCAAGCCAATCTCGACGCGCTGAAGATTGCGCTCGACGATGACGACCGCAAGGCGATCGCGGGCCTGCCCAAGGACAAGCGCTTTGTCAGCCCGGGCTTTGGGCCGGATTGGGACTAAAGCGCGATGCGATCAGGATGAATCGTCATCGCGCTTTGGCTCTCTGATTGAGCATGATCTTGTCGGAAAACGCTTCACACTTTCCGGACCATGCTCCAAGGACCTCAGATCTCTGCGGTGCCCAAAAAAGAATGGCCCCTCGAAGGGGCCATTCTCGTGTCGTCCTCACCTTCAATAGGTGTCATGTCGCTGCTTGATCACCACATCGCGATCACGGTGGCGCCAGCCTTCGTGCAGGCCGTAGTCGCGATGCATGCGGTATTCCGCGCGCGCGCCGAACGGGTGCTCGTGGTGCTTCTTGATGACCACAGTATCGGCGCTGGCCATCGACGGCAACGCAACGGCGAGTGAGCCGAGCGCAGCGACAACAAGTCCAATCTTCCGCATCGTGTCCTCCTCCGATTGAACGCTGTCTCAACTCGATCATCCGGACCAACGTTCCGAGGAAACTGCAGGAAACTGCAGGAGAATCCTGAACAGATATTCAGGTTGCGCGAGGAGACGCCAAGCCGCGAAGAGAGCCGGTGCGTTGTCTGCCGTGGACGCGCGCGATTCGTTCACCCGCATTTGTGTTGCGCGCGGGTCGGCTTCTTGGTGGCGACGAACTTGCCATCCTTGATGGTGTACTCGCCCTTTTCGTTGCGGTTATAGATCGCGCGCAAGCCGCCGTCGGGATCCAGCGTCAGGCCGTAGTCGCGCTTCTGGTTGATCGCGGGAAAATACACCTCGAGATTCATCATGCCGTCGGCCGAGACTTCGGCTGCGAGCACCTCTGCCTCGTCGGTCACGTCGCCGAAATTGCGCCGGTACACGACGGTGCCGTCAGGGCCAATCTCGTACGACAGCACCGTGCCGTCGGCGTGATCCGGCGGCCGCGAGCAATCGATCGACCACGCCCCGAGCAATCCCCATTTGCGCAACGTGTCGGCGATCGGCTCATCGGCGGATGCGGGAGCGGCAAGGCCAGCAAGCAAAGTAAGTCCCAGCGCGAGCCGGATAAGCCGTTCCTCACCTTCTGCATCCCTTGTCCGTCTGGCGATTTTTCGCGAATAAGCCTCCGAAAAGCCGCAGCCCTTCCTGTCACGGCCTTCGCGGCGCCGCAAGCGGTATCGATTTGCCGTCCTCGTATTTGATCCGCATCAATGCGCCGGCGCTGTCGGCGCCGATGATGTTGGCCTGAACTGTAGGGCATCACGTGACCAACCAGCCAATGTCATCGCTTGCGCCGGCATTTTCCGGCCCGGCCGCCCGAGTCTCACTTGACGGACGGCCTCTCACCTATTCCGAAACCCTGTTCCTGAAGCAGCTCGGCGATCGCCTGCGCGCGACGCGGCTGCGCCGCGGCCTGTCGCGGCGGGAGCTTGCGCGCCGCTCGGGCATTTCCGAACGCTACATCGCCCGCATCGAAGGCGGCACAGGGAATGTCTCGATCGTGCTGCTCTTGCGCATTGCGCAGGCGATGCGCGGGGCCGAGGCGCCCTCGATGCTGGGAGGCGAATGTTGGGAGAGTTGGTTCTAGCCGCCAAGGTCAGTCACGTTCCCTCCCTGATGCTGTCGGAGGTCCCCGGCAGCCCGCTCCGCGAGGCGCGGCACGACGCGGTCGAGGCCCTGCGCCTGCTCGGCCGCCGCGCCCGCGAGCGCCGCGTCACCAGTTTCGTGGTGTTCGATACCCATTGGCTGTCGAACTTCGGCTATCATATCAACGCCAATCCGCATCATCAGGGCGCCTTCACGAGTCACGAAGCGCCGCACATGATCCAGGACCTGCGCTACGACCTGCCGGGTGACACGGCGCTTGCGCAAGCCATCGCCGCCGAGGCCGCCAAAAGCGATCTCAACGTGATCGCCCACAAGGTGCAAAGCCTCGGCCTCGAATACGGCACGATCGTGCCCATGCACTACATGAACCATGACGGCTGGGCCAAGGTGGTGTCGGTGGCCTCGCCGCTGTTCACCACGCTTGAGGAAAGCCGTGTGCTGGGCGAAGCGACAGGGCGTGCGATCGAGGCGTCGAACGAGCGCGTGGCGGTGATTGCGAGCGGCTCGCTGTCGCACCGGTTGTGGCCGAACAAGAAGCTCGGACCCGAAGCCTGGACCTCGATCGCGAGCGAGTTCAACCGCCAGGTCGATTTGCGCGTACTGGAACTGTGGCGCGACGGCCGCTACCGCGAATTCCTCGACATGCTTCCCGACTACGCCGTCAAGTGCAACGGCGAGGGCGGCATGGCCGACACCATCATGCTATTCGCCGCACTGGGCTGGAACGACTATCGCGGCAGGGCCGAGCAGCTCTGCGACTATTTCCCGTCAAGCGGCAGCGGCCAGGTGATCGTCGAATTTCATCTGGGGACGTGAAGGTCGAGTCCCTTTCGACCCGTCATCCTGAGGCGCGCGCAGCATGCGCGCCTCGAAGGATGAGCGGCCCCCGGTGCAGCATCCGGGCCGTCGCCCTTCGAGGCTCGCTGCGCGAGCACCTCAGGATGACGGGTCTGGAATGGGAGTACATCAAAATCGAAACGAGATCTTGATGAAAGGCGCCGAGGACGGCAGCTCGAGCTATCTCCTCCGGCGCGCGTGCTCGGGGATCTCGTGCGGCGACGCGCAAAGTCCGTGCGCGCCGGCCTCAATCAATTCGTCCCGGCTGCCATATCCGTAGAGCACGCCGATCGCGCGCAGGCCGTTGTTCCGCGCGCCGACGATGTCGTAGCTGCGGTCGCCGATCATCAGCGCCTCGGCCGGGTTGATGCCGGCCGTCTCGATCGCGTATTTCAACAGTTCGGTCTTGTCGACGCGCGTGCCGTCGAGCTCCGCGCCGAACACGTGCTCGAAATAGCTGTCGAGCCTGAAATGCGCGATGATGCGCGTGGCATAGACATGCGCCTTGCTGGTCGCGACGAACAACCGCCGGCTGCCGTCGGCGAGCGACGCCAGCGTTGCCTCGATGCCGGTATAGACGGCGTTCTCGAACATTCCGACCTCGCCGAAGCGCTCGCGGTACAGCAACAGGGCGCGATCGGCGAGATCGATGTCGCCGAGCAGCTTCACGAAGCTCGCATGCAGGGGAGGGCCGATGCACCAGGTCAGTGTGTCCTGGTGCGGCACCTCGCGGCCGAGCCTCTCCAGTGCATACTGGATCGAGCGTGTGATGCCGAGCTTCGGGTCGGTCAGCGTGCCGTCGAGGTCGAAGAAGATCGTTTTCATATAGCCCGTGCCGGCGCGGAGGTGCGCTTACGGACAGGTCCTCGCATGAACCGGCACAGGCTGCAATGGGCAGCCGGAAACGTGCGGCCTCACGGATCGACTAGCGCTCTCACTTTTTACCCGCCCCTGGAGGGGGCGGGTCGATTGCGCATGTAATGCGCAATCGGGGTGGGGTGACAGTCTCTCCGCTGGGACAGCACCCGTGTTGAGAGACTGTCACCCCACCCCGCCTCGCATTTCGCTGCGCTCAACGCGAGACGACCCGCCCCCTCCAGGGGCGGTGGGAGCAAGTTGTGGCGCTTGAGTCCTCACCCCCGCGCCTTCTCCACATTGGCGATCCGGACCGGCACGCCGAATTCGCGCCGGCAGACGTCGGCGAGCACACTGATACCTTCGCGGATCTGGGCATGGGAGGGGCTGGCGAAACAGAGCCGCAGCCGGCTCCGGGAATGGCCGCTATCCGTCGACCATTCCGGGCCCGGATTGATGGAGACGCCGCTTGCGAGCGCCGCCTGATAGAGCTTTGCCGTATCGACACTGTCGGGCAGCTTGACCCAGAGGAAGATGCCGCCCTTCGGCATCTCGAATTCGGCCGAGGTGCCGAACTGTTCGCCCAGCGCCTCCATCAGCGTGTCGAGCTTGTTGCGCAAAGCGCGCGTCAGCTCCGGCACGTGGCTGGCAAAATGCTGCGCGCAATATTCGGCGAGCACCATCTGCTCCAGCGCGCCGGAGCCGGCGTCGGTCTTGAGCGAAAGCATTCGCGACATGATTGCCCAGGGCGCCACCACAAAGCCCACGCGCAGCGCCGGCGCGATCGACTTGGAGAAGGAGCCGATATGGATGACGCCGCCGTTGGTCGCCATGGCGTGAATCGCGGGCGGCCGCTTGCCGTCCCAGATCAGGTCGGCATAGCAATCGTCCTCGAAGATCGGCACACCGTAGGTTTCCGACAGCCGCAACAGCTCGGTGCGGCGCGCCTCCGGCATGATCGAGCCGGTCGGGTTCTGCACGGTCGGGATGGTGTAGATATATTTGGGCCGGATGCCGCGCGCCTTGAGATCGGCGAGCGCAGCCGCCAGCGCGTCCATCCGCAGACCATCGCCATCGAGCGGAATGCCGACCACGTTGACACCGAGCCGGGCGAGCCTGGTCAGCGCACCCTGATAGGTCTCCTGCTCGACAATGACGGTGTCGCCGCGCGCAAGCAGCGTGTGGTTGACGAGGTCCAGCGCCTGCAGCGAGCCGGAGACGATCATGATGTCGTCGGCGTTGCAGGCAATCGCCGCATCACGCTTGAGTTTCGCTGTGAGAAATTCCCGCAAGGGGCGGTAGCCCTGCGGACCATGGGCGAGATTGTAGGTCGCAAGCCCCCGGCCTTCGCGGCGGAGCACCGCGTCCATGGCTGCGATCAGCCCATCCACCGGCACCTGGTCGGGGTCGTTGTTGCCGCCGACAAAGCTGAACTTTGCCAGTCCCGTCCATCTGGCCGCGGGCGCAGGCAGGCCTGCCGGGAGCAGGGGTGTGAAGTCGAAGGCGGCTGAGCTCATGGACGGGCGTCTCCCTGGCATTCTTGGTTGCGCCGACCTTGGCGAGGCGGGGCGGAGCTCGTCAACGATTATTCCAAAATTGCAGGCTGAAGCAGTACAGGCATTCTGCGGGGACATTCGGCCCTGCATCATGGGACTGGCATAGGGGTTCCATTCCGGCTAATCCTCCGGTCCGAGAAAGTGAGATTTTGCAAAACCATGGCCGATCCGATTCAGGAAGTTCTGGAAGCCTTCGCCAAGGGCGAGCTGGTGGTCGTGACCGACGACGACGACCGCGAGGGCGAGGGCGATCTGATCGTCGCCGCTTCGCTCTGCACGCCGGAAAAGATGGCGTTCATCATCCGTCACACCTCCGGCATCGTCTGCGCGCCGATCACGAGCGAAGAGGCGCGGCGGCTGCGGCTCGACCCGATGGTCGCGCACAACGACTCCGCCCACACCACCGCCTTTACCGTCTCGATCGATTACAAGCCCGATGGCGGCACCGGCATCTCGGCCGAGGAGCGCGCCTCCTGCTGCCGGGCGCTCGCCAATCCCAATGTCGGCGCCGACGATTTTGCCCGCCCCGGCCATGTCTTTCCGCTGATCGCGCGCGAGGGCGGGGTGCTGTTCCGCTCCGGCCATACCGAAGCCGCCGTCGATCTCTGCAAGCTCTCGGGGTTGCCGCCGGTCGGCGTCATCAGCGAATTGATGAACGACGATGGCACGGTGATGAAGGGCGAGCAGGTCGCCCGCTTCGCGGCCGCGAACAAGCTGAAGCACGTCACCATCGCCGATCTGATCGCCTATCGCCAGGCGCGCGAGAAGCTGATCGAGCGGGTCACGACCTTCACCACCGAAAGCCCGATCGGGCCATTGCAGGGCTTTGCCTACCGCTCACCCTTCGACGAGATCGCCCATGTCGCTTTCGTCTATAACGGCATCGGCGATGGCAAGAAGGTCCTGACGCGGCTGCACAAGCCCAACCTCGTCAAGGATCTGTTCACCGGGCAGGCGAAGATGCAGATCGTGCTGAAGCATTTCGAGCGCGCCGGCCGCGGCGTGCTGGTTTACCTGCGCGATGGCGCAGCCGGTGTTCCCGTTGCGCCGCTTGGCGAACCGAAGACTGC
>DASREP010000110.1:0-114823 GCA_035652015.1 Bradyrhizobium sp.
CCGAGCGCATGCAAAGCCGACAGACCGGCGAGCGGACGGGGTCAAGGCCGTCAGCCGCCGAAGGCGGTGGCGCGTCCAGCGCCAGCCTTGAGGCCGGCCGCTCGGCGGTCTACTTCAACACAGTTGCTCCCCGGTGAACCAGCTGGTTGCCACCGTCATGCGCGCGAGGCCTTTGGAGCTTCGCACGCACTTGGCGCCTGCACGGGCGCGCCAGGACCACACGGCTTCGCCGTCCGCGAATGCGCCTCACGTCAACAGGCCCATCCGTCGTCCACCGCAGCCCGCCTCACGTCCGTGACGACGCGTACGCCCCTTTCACCGAGGCGGGATAGCGACACTATACGGCAAATCCGAATTTCTGGAAACAGGAATATTTTGACGCGCAAGACTTGACAGCATTTTGCGACCGCCACCCGACAGGCAAATCACCTGCGTGACGGCCGCTTCACGGCGCGTCACCGGTCCAGCGCGCGCCCTTGTAGGACCGCCGCAGCAGCGCGAGCAGGCTGCCGCCGGTCAGCGCGCCCAGGAGGTAGACCACGATCGTCACCAGCGCGAGCGGCGCGCGGACCTGGAAGCGCAGCAGCGACATGGTCACGACTTCCAGGTTCTGCAACGCAAAGACGAACGTCGCCAGCGCGAACAGCACGATCACGGCAACATAAATCCAGCGCATCGGCTTCTCCCGCAGCATGGATAGAGCGGAGCGAAACCCGTCAGACGGGCCGCAAAGGTGACGGGTCTCGCTGCGCTCTGCCCAGCCTACGGTCCGGTTGCCTACGCCGTCACCGCCCGGCGCAATCCAAAGCCGAGGCCGATCCAGCTTGCGCCGGCGAAGATCAGGTCGATGCCGAGGAAGATTCCAAGCGTATAAACGCTGCTGACAGGCCAGTGCGCCAGGATGATGCCACCGAGCAGCAGCGTGATGACGCCGGACAGCGCGACCCAGATCCACGGCGATTCCCGCTTCATGCTGAAGGCCAGGAATATCCGCACCAGCCCCGAGGCGACCAGCGAGGCGCCGAGCACGAGCGTCAGCACCGCGGCTGCGAGCAGCGGATTCTCGAAGGCGAAGAATCCCGCGATGATGTAGAGCACACCTAACAGCGCCCAGACCAGGAACTTGCCCCAGGTCTTGATCTGGAAGGCGTTGAAGACCTCGGCAACGCCGGCGATGATCATCATCACGCCGACGACGAAGACGCTTGCCACCGTCGCCATCACCACGCTGCCGAGCGCAATGAAGCCGGCAATGACATAGACGACACCGAGTGCGATGATCCAGCCTGAGCCGGCGCGCAGCGGCGCGGTGTCCGTGGCGTTGGGGCTTGGCATGGTATGAGAGAGATTTGTCATGGCAGTCCTCCGGTACGAAACGTGTCCGACGTGAGGTCTTGCGAGAGACAGCCTAGGATAGCGGAGGTATGATGGGGCCGACAATAGCTATTGCTGTGCCAGCGTGGGTATCGCGAATTTGGGAACAATAGTTCGCAAATGTTCGCCGCGGGCACGGTGCCGGTCGACGTGCCCTCGCCCATCGCAACCCGGGTTTACCCCGGTTGCGCATCGTTGAATGCGCAAGTCGGGCAGGCCCGACTTGCGGTGAGAGAGGGCTGCTCCGGAAGCGGCCGCGGCCTCACTGGTCTCTCTCCCCGAGCGCGTCTCTCTCGACCAGCATGACTTGCGGAGGCAACCCCTCACCCCAAACGAGCCTGTGTCCACGTTCGGAGATGCCCTCTCCCACAGGGGCGAGGGCACACATCGATCCACAGCACAAAATTGATCCTGCGCCGTTACGAAGGCAGGCACCGCCTCGTCAGAAGCACAAGCTCAACAGCTTGATGTGGCACTGCGAGGCAGCGGGGATCGCGGCGGCTTCGCGTTTGACCGCGACCTCCCGTTTCACGGCAACGACCGGCTCCTTGTCCTTCTTGCCCTTGATCGACTTGGCCATGAGGGTCTTCGGCTTCTTCTCCTCATAGTCGCCGGCGATCTCCATGGACCAGTAGGTGCGCTTGCCCGTGGCGTCCTTGGCGCTGGCGATGCCGACGCGGGTGGCGTTGTGGAGCAGGAGATTCTTGCGGTGCTCGCTGGAATTGATCCACTGGTCCAGCGTCTTCGGGAAGGTGTCGTAGCCATAGGCGATGTTCTCGGCGGCGCGGCCGGCGCGGGAGGGCGCGATGCGCGCGGAGAACGAGCCGAGCACGGAGTGGTCGAGCGTGTTCCTTGCCGCCATGGCCCGCGCCTGTTCCAGCGCAATGCGGTTGAGCGTCGGATCGATCGTCACCGTCCCCTCGCCATGCTCGTGGCGGAAGTGCGAGATCAGTTCGGCGGCGCTCGCCTCTGCGGCGCTGGCCGAATGCACCGGCCACGCCAGCGTGCAAGCTGCGATCAACACTGCAATGGCTCGAGATGTCATCGCCCCGCCCCCGATTCGATCGGGTGTTTTTTGCAGGCCCAATGCCGGCCTTTTGATGGCCGCGGGCCGATGGCAGTCCCGGGAACCTGAACTGCACAAGCCGCAGCCACGCTTGCCCAGGTTGTCAAAGCCGCCGACCCTGCCATCCCGAAACATGGGTTGTGCAGCGCAGCATAGCGGCTAAGTTTGTTACAACTGGAACAATAAACTGCGGAAGTTCGACCCTCTTGGCCGACATCAATGCCAATACCTCGCTCGAGGCTGCCGCCAAAGCGGCCTCGAAGCACCTCCCCATGGGCTTCACCGAATTCGTCGTCGTGATCGCGATGATCATGGCGCTAAATCCTCTTGCCATGGACATGATGCTACCGGCGCTGCCGAACATCGGCTCCGCCTTCGATATCGACGTGGCTAACCGCCTGCAGGCCGTGCTGTCGGCCTTCCTGATCGGCTTTGGCGTCGGCCAGTTCGTCATCGGCCCGCTGTCGGATAGCTTTGGCCGCCGCCCGGTGCTGCTCGGCGGCATGGTGCTCTATGCCGTCGCGAGCGTGCTGGCGATCGCCGCGCCCTCGTTCGAGACGCTGCTTTTGGCGCGGGCGCTGGAGGGGCTCGGCACCTCGGCGACGCGGGTGATCGCAACCTCCATCGTGCGCGACTGCTATGCCGGGCGCCGCATGGCGAGCGTGGTGTCGCTGGCGATGATGATCTTCATCGCGGTGCCCGTGGTGGCGCCCTCCTTCGGGCAGGCGGTGATGTCGCTGACGCAGTGGCGCGGCATCTTCGTGGTGCTGATGGCCTATGGCGTGCTGGCGCTGGGCTGGACCTGGCTGCGGCTGCCCGAGACCCTGCCGAAGCCCGAGCGCAAGCCGTTCTCGATCCCTGACGTGGTCGATGCCTACAGGCAGACCGTGACCAACCGGCAGACGCTCGGCTATGCGCTTGCCGCCGGCATGGTGATGGGCTCGCTGTTCGCCTACCTGTTCTGCGCCCAGCAGGTGTTCACCGGCATCTACAAGCTCGGTCATTATTTCCCGCTGGCCTTTGCGGCGATCGCGTTCGGCGTCGCGGTCGCCGGCTTCCTCAACGTGCGGCTGGTCGGGCGTCTCGGCATGCGCGTGATCTCGCACAGTGCGCTGGTCGGTTTTATCGCGGTGTCAGCCATTTTGTTCGTGGCCGCGAAAGCGGGCCCCGTGCCGTTTGCGCTGTTCATGCTGCTGTCGGCGCTGTTCAACTTCGGCTTCGGACTGATGATTGCAAACTTCACCGCGCTCGCCATGGAGCCGCAAGGCAGGATCGCCGGCACGGCGTCCTCGCTCTACGGCTCGATCACGACGCTGCTCGGCATCGGCATCGGCACCACCATGGGTCAGGCCTATGACGGCACCTTGCTGCCGTTCGCGACCGGCTTCCTGATCTGCACGCTGGCGACGCTGGTGGTGATCGCGATCACGGAGAAAGGCCGGCTGTTTACGCCGCATCATCAGCCGACGGCTTGACAGCACGCTGTCGTCACCCGCGAAAGCGGGTGCCCCAGTATTCCAGAGACGGGAGTTAGAGCCGAGAGGCCGCAGCGTAGTGGATACCCCGCTTTCGCGGGGTATGACGACGGAAGCTACTTTACTTCCATCCCTGCCTCGCAACCCTCTTCAGCTTCTTCGCGCCGCGCTTGCCTTCCGCCTCCAGCGCCTTGCGCACTTTCGCGAACTCCTTCACCGAGGCCTTGTCGGCGCGCGGGAATTTCAGGTCGAGCGCGTGGAGCGTCTTCAGGATGGTCGAGCCAACCACAACGCGGGCGAACCATTTGTGGTCGGCGGGCACGACATGCCAGGGCGCTGATGGCGTAGAGGTATGCCGCACGATGTCCTGATACACGGCCTGATAGCGGTCCCACCAGGCACGCTCGGTGACGTCGCTCATGGAGAACTTCCAGAGCTTTGAGGGGATGTCCAGCCGGTCGAGAAAGCGCTGGCGCTGCTCCTCCCGGGAGGTGTTGAGGAAGAATTTCAGGACCACGGTGCCGTTGCGGCAGAGATAGCGCTCGATGGCGGTGATGTCCTCGAAACGCTCGCGCCAGATCGCCTTGGTGACGAGCTTCGGAGGCAGCTTCTCGGCCGCGAGCAGCTCGGGATGCACCCGCGTCACCAGGCATTCCTCGTAATAGGAGCGGTTGAAGATGCCGATCATGCCGCGCCTCGGCAGCGCGATCATGCTGCGCCACATGAAGTCGTGTTCGAGCTCGTGGGAGGTCGGCTGCTTGAAGGAGGTGACCTCGCAGCCCTGCGGATTGACGGTCTCGAAAATGTGCTTGATGGTCGAGTCCTTGCCGGCGGCATCCATGCCCTGCAGGATGACCAGCACCGACCAGCGGTCCTGGGCGTAGAGCTTTTCCTGATAGTCGGCGAGCCGCTTGCGGTTCGCCTCCATGATCTTCTCCGCTTCGTCCTTGTCGAGGCCGCCTTTCTCGTTCGTCTTCTGCGATCGCAGATGAAAGCGCGTCGAGCCATCGATGCGGAACGGCACGACGAAGCGGTCGAGTTCAGCGACGGAGCGAGTGGGAGTTTTGGTCATGAAGGATAGTCTCTCGTCTCGTCGTCCCGGCGAAAGCCGGGACCCATAACCACAGGCAGGCGTTGCAGCGAAGGTTCGTCGACCAGCGTGCGCCAATCATAGAATCCGCGGTATGGGTCCCGGCTTTCGCCGGGACGACGGCGGAGTTTGGGATAGCGCTTCGCTCGCAATGACGACTCAGCCAAACTGCATCTCCAGGAACGCCGTGACGAACAGCGGCATGGTGCTCTTGAAATCTCTCCTGGACCGAACGAGATGCACACCGGCAAGTTCCGGGTGCTCCTGCGCCGCGAGATTGGCCTCGATCCTGGCGCGCGCCTCTTCGGCCCCCATGTCCAGCTGCAGCGTGCGCATCATCGCGATCGCGGGGCCAGAGACGACGCAGTCCCAATGCGGCGCGGCGCGATAGTCGCCGGGCGCAAGCCCGGTCTCCTCCGCGATCTCACGCATCACGCTGCCGGCGATGTCGAGCCGGTCGCCGTTGATATCGTCGCGATCGGGGGTGCCGGCGGGAAAATAGGTACGTCCGGCATTGGCGGTGTGCGCGCCCATCTCGCCCAGCACGAAGGCCCCGTCGGAGGTGCGCAGCGCGCCCATGCCGAAGCCGTTGAACACATCGCGATCGGGAAAGCCCCAGTCGCGCCAGGCGAGCAGGTCGGCGAAACCCGCCTCGAAATAACAGGCGGTAAAATGCGTGCCGTCGAAGAGCGGCGCGCGACCGAGCAGGATGCGGCCGTTCCACAGCTTGGGCTTCTCGCGCTGCTTCTCGGCGAAATGCGCCGCGATCTCGCCGGCCCGCGCTTGCGCGAAGGGCCAGACGAAGGGCGCGACGGACAGCTCCAGCGTCTCGACGCGGTGAATGCGGGGTGGCGTCATGCCGTTATTTAGCATTCAGCCCGGTCGTCTTCCTGGCCCGCTCGACGAAAGAGTTGGTGAACGTCTTGCTGACGTCGATATTGGCCTTGGCCACCTCCGGCGAGCCCTCGCTGAATACGGCGAGCACGGCGTCCGCGCCCTTCGGGTCCATCAGGCCGGTCTCCGAATACATCGGGATGGTGTTCTTGAGCGCGGCGAGATACAGCGCCTTGTCCTTGCCGACCATTTCCTCAGGCATCTTGGCCATGATGTCCTCGGGCGTATGCGAGTGGATCCAGGACAGCGTCGCGATCATCGCGTTGGTCAGCGCCTGCGCCTCCTTCTCATGCGAGGCGACCCAGCTCGCGGTCGCATAAAGCGCGCCGCCGGGATATTCGCCGCCGAAGGTTGCGAGCGTGTCCTTCTGCGTGCGGGTGTCGGCAAGGATCTTGAGGTCGGGATGGGCACCCTGCAGCACGGTGACCGAGGGATCGAGCATGACAGCCGCATCGATCTGGCCCTGCTCCATCGCCGCAACCGCGGTGGCGCCGAGGCCGACGCCGATCACGGCGGCGCTGGTGGGATCGAGGCCGTTCTTCTTCAACAGGTACTTCAGGAAGAAATCGGTCGAGGAGCCCGGCGCGCTGACGCCGACCTTCTTGCCGGCGAGATCCTTGACCGAGCTGATCTCCTTGGCATGCGAAGGCGAGACCACCAGCACGAGACCGGGATAACGGTCATAGACCACGAAGGCCTTCAGCTCCTGCTTCTTGGCGGCGAGGTTGACGCAATGGTCGAAATAGCCGGATACGACATCGGCGCTGCCGCCGAGCACGGCTTTGAGCGCATCCGAGCCGCCCTTGAGATCGACGAGATCGACGTCGAGGCCGGCCTTCTGATACTCGCCGAGCTGCTTTGCCAGCACCGTCGGCAAATAGCACAGGCACGCACCGCCGCCGACGGCGATGGTGATCCTGGTGTCCGCTGCGAAAACCGGCGAAGCCAGCACCAGCGCCACCAGCGCGGCAGCGATGCGGCCAGGGATGCCGCCAAGGATGTTTGTCATTGTTTCCTCCATTCGGGTTGGCGCGAAGATAAAGCAGCGAGTGGGGCTTGCAAAGGGCGCTCCCCTCTGTCGTCCCGGCGAAGGCCGGGACCCATACCGCGGATTGTTTCTGTGGCGCTCGGTGGTAGACGATCATCGCAACAACGACGGCCTGGGGTTATGGGTCCCGGCCTTCGCCGGGACGACAGCGTCAGACAACCCTACCCCCTCCCATCCGCGGGCGCGGGGCGCCAGACCAGCAGACGGCGCTCGACCAGCGTCACGGCCATGTCGATCAGCACGACAAAGATCGACAGCACGAACATGCCCGCGAACACGCCGGCGACATCGAACACGCCTTCGGCCTGCTGGATCAGATAGCCGAGCCCGGCCGCCGAGCCGAGATATTCGCCGACCACGGCGCCGACCACCGCAAAGCCGACCGAGGTATGCAGCGAGGAGAACATCCAGGACAGCGCCGAGGGCCAGTAGACATGGCGCGTCAGTTGCCGCTGGTTCATGCCGAGCATGCGGCCGTTGTTGAGAACGGTGTGGCTGACTTCCTTGACGCCCTGATAGACATTGAAGAAGACGATGAAGAACACCAGCGTCACGCCAAGCGCGACCTTGGACCAGATGCCGAGGCCCAGCCACAACGTGAAGATCGGCGCCAGCACCACCCGTGGCAGCGCATTGACCATCTTCACATAAGGATCGAACACCGCCGCGATGATCGGCTGGCGGGCGAACCAGAAGCCGACCGCAACGCCGGCGGCCGAACCGATCACGAATGCCAGGATCGATTCCCACAGCGTGATCGCCAGATGCTTCCAGATCACGCCGCTGGCGAACCAGCTGGCGATCTGCGCGAACACGTCGACCGGAGTGGAGAAGAAAAACGGCGGCAGAATGATTTTCCCGAACACCGGCACGGTGGCAAACAGCTGCCACAGCGCCAGCACGACGATTGCGACCAGCACCTGCAGCGCAAACAGCGACGCCCGTGACATCAGCCCGCCTCCGCGGCTATCGCGGATTGCGCATAGCCCTTCATCACCTCGCCCTTGAGCACGCTCCAGATTTCCTTGTGCAGGTCGTGGAATTCAGGCTTCAGGCGGGTCTCGAAAATGTCGCGCGGGCGGGCGAGCTGCACCTGCCAGTCCCCGATGATGCGCGCGCCTGGCCCCGCCGACATGATCACCACGCGGTCGGCGAGCGCGATCGCCTCTTCGAGGTCATGGGTGACGAACAGCACCGCCTTGCGGTCGGCATTCCAGAGATCGAGCAGCAGATTGCCCATCACCTGGCGCGTCTGCGCGTCGAGAGGTCCGAACGGCTCGTCCATCAGCAGGATCTTCGGATTGCGGATCAGCACCTGCGCCAGCCCAACGCGCTTGCGCTGGCCGCCGGAGAGCATGTGCGGATAGCGGCCTCCGAAATGGGCGAGCCCCACCGAGGCCAGCCAGTCATGCGCGCGCCTCAACGCCTCGCCGCGGGGCGTGCCCGCGATCTCGAGCCCGATCGCGACATTGTCCAGCGCGGTCTTCCAGGGGAAGAGCGCATCGGCCTGGAACAGGTAGCCGGCGTCGCGGTTGAGGCCGGACAACGCGCGGTCGAAGATCCGCACGCCGCCGCCGGCCGGCTTGAGCAGCCCGGCAGCGACGTTGAGCAGGGTCGACTTTCCGCATCCGGTGGGGCCGACGATGGCCACGAACTCGCCCGGCGCCACCGCGAGATTGGCCTTTTCCACCGCGGTGTAGACGCGCCCGTCGCCCAGCCGGAACGCCACCGTCGCCTCGTCCAGCGCCACCGCCGTCGGCGTTTTTTCGTTCACCACATGCCTCCCAGGTCGAACGAATGCCTTAGCCGCTTGCGCTGACAAGTTCAATCAAGCGGCGCGGCATGCTACCAAGGTCCACGTCCTGCCCTTCCAGCCCTCAAGAAAGCCCCCGAGGCCGAATGACCGCAGCGCTGATCTCCTATGCCCATGTCAGCAAGCGATTTGTCAGCAGGCGCTTTGGCCAGGGAGCGGTGACGGCCGTGGACGATGTCTCGCTCGACGTTGGCAGCGGCGAATTCATCGCCATCGTCGGCGGCTCCGGCTCGGGCAAGACCACGCTGCTGCGGCTCGCCAACCGGCTGATTGATGCGGATAGCGGCAGCATCATGGTCGAAGGCGAGGACGTGCGCGCGGTCGATCCGGTCAGCCTGCGCCGCCGCATCGGCTATGTCTTCCAGAGCGGCGGACTGTTTCCGCATATGAGCATCAGTGACAATATCGGCATCACGCCAAGACTGCTCGGCACGCCGGCAAGCGAGATCGCCGCGCGCGTCGACGAGCTGCTGGCGCTGGTGCAGCTGGACGATGGTGCCTACCGCGACCGCCTGCCCCACGAGCTCTCCGGCGGCCAGCGCCAGCGCGTCGGCGTGGCACGCGCGCTCGCCGCACGCCCGCAGATCGTCTTGATGGACGAGCCGTTCGGCGCGCTCGACCCCCTGACCCGCGATGCGCTGGCTGAGGACTTTCGCGCGCTGCATCGCAAGCTCGCTCTCACGACTATCATGATCACCCATGACATGACCGAGGCGCTCCTGCTCGCCGACCGCATTGCGGTGATGCGCGCCGGCAGGCTGCTCGCGCTCGGCACGCCTGCGGAGCTGTCGGCGAGCCGCGATCCCTATGTCATGGAGCTGTTGCGCACGCCGCGGCGGCAGGCCGAGCGGCTCAATGCGCTGCTGCCGGGAGCAGGCCCGACATGAGCCTGTTGTCCGATCCGCGTCTTGCCGAAGCCGCTGGCCATCTGCCCGACTATCTCGGCAACCATCTGCGCGTCAGCCTCGCTGCGCTCGCGCTTGGGCTTGCGGTCAGCCTGCCGCTGGCGATTGTCGCGCGAAGCCGTCCCGTGCTGCGCGGCGCGCTGCTGGCGGTCGCGAGCATCGTGCAGACGGTGCCGGGGCTTGCGCTGCTCGCGCTGTTCTATCCGCTGCTGCTGGCGCTGGCGTCACTGACGCTCAACTGGTTCGGCTTCGATTTCTCCGCCTTCGGCTTCCTGCCGGCGATGCTGGCGCTCGCGCTCTATTCCATGCTGCCGGTGTTGCGCAACACCATCACCGGACTCAACGGCATCGACCCCGCCCTGCTCGAGGCGGCACAAGGCGTCGGCATGACAGCGCAGCAATCGCTGTTCACGGTGGAATTGCCGCTGGCGCTGCCGGTGATCATGGCGGGCATCCGCACCGCGGCGGTGTGGGTGATCGGGACGGCGACGCTATCGACGCCGATCGGGCAGACCTCGCTTGGCAACTACATCTTTGCGGGGCTGCAGACCCAGAACTGGGTGTTCGTGCTGTTCGGCTGCGTCGCGGCCGCCGCGCTCGCGCTGATCGTCGACCAGCTGCTGGCGCTGCTCGAAAGCGGCCTCGCCACGCGCAAGCGGCTGCGCACCGCGCTTGGCGGCGCCGGCATCGCCGCCCTGATTGCAGCGGCAGTGATGCCTGCCATCGCGCGCAACTCATCGAGCTACGTCGTGGGTGCCAAGACCTTCGCCGAGCAATATGTGCTGGCCGCACTGATCAGCGAGCGCCTGCAGGCGGCGGGCCTGCAGGCGACGACGCGCGCGGGCCTGGGTTCCAACGTGATTTTCGAGGCGCTGGCCTCAGGCGATATCGACGTCTATGTCGATTATTCCGGCACGCTCTGGCTCAACCAGTTTCACGAAACCGGCGTGAAGCCGCGCACCGAGCTGCTGGCCGACCTGAAATCACGGCTGGCCAGGCAAAACATCACCCTGTTCGGCACGCTGGGCTTCGAGAACGCCTATGCGCTGGTGATGCCGAAAAGCCGCGCCGACGCGCTCGGCATTCATTCCATCGCCGACCTCGCAAGCCATGCACGGGCGCTCTCGATCGCGGGCGATTACGAGTTCTTCTCCCGGCCTGAATGGGCGGCGCTGCGCAAGGCCTACGGCCTCTCCTTCCGCACCCAACGCCAGATGCAGCCGGACTTCATGTATGCGGCAGTGGCCTCGGGCGAGGTCGATGTGATCGCGGGCTATACCAGCGACGGGCTGATCGCGAAATACGACCTTGTCACGCTCGACGATCCCAGGCACGCGATCCCGCCCTATGACGCGGTTCTGCTGCTGGCGCCGAAGCGCGCCCAAGACGACAGGCTGCAGGCCGCACTGCAGCCGCTGCTCGGCAAGATCGATATTGCGCTGATGCGCGAGGCAAATCTGCGAGCCAGCGGCAACGATGCGGACTCCTCGCCCACATCAGTCGCACGCTGGCTCTGGCAGAAAATCGGAGGACACTAGCAGAGCCTGGGGGACGCAGACTGCTCTAAGCCCTCACCTCCTGCCGTTGGAAGAGGATATAGCCCGCGACGAACAGCACGATGGTCGCCGCGATCAGGCCCACGGTCTGCGGCCATGCGATCATGATGCTTTCGCCGAGCGGCAGAGGCGCCCCCATCACCGCGCCGCGCAGCTGATCCAGGAACACCGCGCCCAGCGTGCGCGTGGTCGGCGACAGGATCGCCAGCATCGCTTCGCCGAACAGATCATTCGGCGAGAACCGCAGCAGGAACTGCGACCACAGGCCGGTGTCGGGCGTCTCCAGTCCGAGCGCCACGTAGCGCGGATCCGGCGGCGCGATCACTTGCGCAAACGCCGGCGCCAGCATCGGCCACAGCACGGCGAGGAACAGCCAGATGCCGAGCGCGACCAGCGCCGCCGTTGCCGGCGAGCGGAACACGATCGACAGCAGCATGGAGAGCGACAGCCACACGCCGGCATAGAAGATGGCGATCACCAGGAACACCAGCGATCGGCCGATCTCCTCCGTCCCCGGCGGCACGCCGAGGAAGATCAGCCCGAGCCCGATCACCATCAGCCACAGCGCGGTGAGGCTGACGGCGAGCGTTGCGAGGCCGGCGAGGAATTTTCCCATCAGCAGCGCGTCGCGGTAGATCGGCTGTGCCAACAGGCGCGACAGCGTGCGCCGGTTGAACTCGCTGTTGACGGAATCAAAGCCGAGCCCGATCGCCATCAGCGGAATGAGGAAGCCGAGGATGGCGACAAAGGACGGCAGTGGCGAACTCGACAGCGTGAACAGCCTGAGCAGCAGGAAGGGATCCTCCGCGGTGTTGGTGCGGAGGTTGTCGATCGCGCCGTAGAGTGCAGCTAGCGCCGTCAGCACGATCAAGAGCTCCAGCACCAGCATGCGCACGCTGGAGATGTTGTCGGTGAGCTCCTTGGCGAACACCGTGCCAAGGCCCTGGAACGGTGATCCCTCACGCCGCATGACGCACGTCTCCCGGAGTTTTGCCCTGGAAGTAGCGGGCATAGATCGCCTCGAGACTCGGCTCGTCGACCGAGAGCCGCCGCAAGGCGCCATCGACCGCGACCACCGCACGCGCCGCATCGGCACGGACGTCGCGCTCCGCTGTCATGCGGAAGCGGTCTTTCGCCACCGTCTCGACATTGGAGACGCCGGGAATGGTCGCAAGCCGCCGCGCGATACCGACGCCCTCGGCCTCCACCTCGACCACGAAGCCCGCCCCCAGCACCTGCACCGAGAGCTCGGCAACCGAGCCCATCAGCACGATGTGGCCGGCCTGGAACAGCGCCACACGGTCACAGATCCGCTGCACCTGGTCGAGCAGATGCGAGGACAACAGCACCGTGATGCCTTCTGCCTTGAGTTCGCGGATCAGGTCGAGAAACTCCAGCGTCGCCTGCGGATCGAGGCCGGAGGTCGGCTCGTCCAGGATGGCGATCTCGGCCCTCTTGACGATGATCTCGGCAAGCCCCAGCCGCTGGCGCATGCCGCGCGAGAAGGTCGCGACGCGCTTGTGGGCGACATCGTCGAGCCGCACGCGCTTGAGCGCCTCGGCAATGCGCTGAGTGCGCTCCTTGAGCGACAGGCCCATCAGCTTGGCAGTGTAGGCGAGATTCTCCACCGCGGTCAGATGGTCGTAGAAGCCGACGGAGTCGGGCAGGTAACCGACGCGCCGCTTCACCTGCAGCGGCTGGCGCGCCGGGTCGTAGCCGAGCACGCTGATGCGGCCGGAGGAAATCTCGGTGAGGCCGAGCATCATCAGGATGGTGGTGGTCTTGCCGGCGCCATTGGGGCCGAGCAGGCCGAACACCTCGCCCTTCTTGATGTTGAAGCTGATCTTGTCGACGGCGCTGGCGCTGCCGTAGCGCTTGCTCAAGGACTCCGCGACGATGACGGTGTCGTCAGGAGCAAGCGGAGCTTCGCTGACTTGATTGCTCATCGGCGTCCGAACCTCGCGACGGCACCCAGCATCAGAAGCAGCGCCACGCCGATCACGCCCGCGCCGACCATGCCCCACACCGTCGAGGTGTTGACCGTGATTCGGAACTGGCTGGAGGCGCTTTCGCCGCGCGAATTGGCGTTCACCGACACCATGTAGTCACCGGCCAGCGATTTGTCCGACGGCGTCACCAGCGCCTGCACCTCGGTATCCTTGCCGGGCACCAGGCGATCGATGCTCTCCGGGTTGAACGTCACCTTCCAGCCGCTCGGCGAGCTTGCCGACAGCTTCACATTCTCGGCCGGCGCGCTGCCGGTGTTGGTGACAACGACGGGAATCGAGGTCTGCTTGGCGGCAACCGCGCGCGCGCTCAACAGACCGTCGCGTCCGGCGACCTGCAGCCGCGGCTGGCCCACCACGTCAAGCGCAAGCTCCGTCTTGGCGGTGGCATCCTCCGCCTTCACGGTCACGCTGACCGGGAAATGGCCCGCATCGATCGTGCTCGGCGGCCGCACCTTCAGCTTGATGTCCTTCGACTGCCCGGCGGGGATCGGAATCGAGGACAGCTCCTGCGTACCGTAAGCTTCCGTGAACGACGTCTCGAAATTCTCCGGCGCCTGCGCCTCGAAGCTCGCGGTGACGTCGCGGCCGGAATCGTTCTTGATGGAGAGCGTGTATTCGAAATTCGACTTCGGGCTGCCGCGCAGCGACGGCAATTGCGCTTTCACCGACAGCTTGGCCGGCAGCTCCTTGGCGAGCGCCACCTGGATCGGCAGGCTCGCCTGGTTGCCCTGCCCCTCCGCCTTCACCGTCAGCGTCTGGCCATCGAGCTTGCTGTTGGCGGGCACGTCCAGCCGCAGCTGCAGCGAGACATCCTTGTCCGGCGCAGGCATGGCGGCTGCGACCGGCTGGCCGCCGCCGAGAATGGTCGCGGTCCAGCCGCTCGGCACGCCCGTGACCGAGAGCTGATAGCGGTCCGGCGCGAGGCCGTAGTTCTGCAGGCGAAGCGGAATGTTCGACGTCGTCCCCGGCCTGATCGTGACCGCGGGATAATCGGTCATCAGATAAAGGCCCTTGATGTTGGGCTCGTGTTCGTCAGCCGCTTGCGCGACGGGCGCGATCAACAAAGTGGAAATGACGAGAGCAAGGGGGGCGAGAGTTGACGCTCGCATGACAACACTCCTGCAATTGAGCAAGTCGAAAGGTGTGTGCCGCGCCGCCACCGCCGTGGCAGCAAGCGCGAGGGAGGCCGCGACACTCCTGCCAGAGTTGTGAAAAATTTTGGCGAGGCCAATTACAAGTCAGTAATGTCGGGCATTTTGCGCTCAGACTTTGGTTTTTGGACTTTAGTTTTTAGACTTTAGTCGGCGCGTTTTTGCGCCCGCCGACGCGCTCGAGGGCTAACTCGACTTGGTATCGAGGCGCGGCTCACGACCTGCTGTTCCGCGAACGTCAATACGGAAGCAGACGCGCTTGGGATCGGGCATGGCACGGAGGCGGTATGCCACTGTCGCCGCCCCTACCCGATCGCCTTCCGCATCACAGTCTCGACATAGGCTGATTTGGCCTCGGTATAGGCCTCCCGATCCGTCCGATATTCAATGGCAAGCCGTCGCTTGAGCCCTGCGTACACTGCAGCCTCTTCCGGATGAGCACGCAGATAGTCCCTGAAGGCCAACCGCTGCCACATCTCTCCTTGCTGCTCCGTGACATGCACGTGGTGGGAACGCCGTGATCCAAGGGGCGGCATGCCCTTGACGAAGAACATGCGGTCCTTCTTCGGATTGTCGGCCCAATAGACATAGTCGAGAGTTTCAAGAGCTGCGACAAAGGTCGCCTGCGCCTCCACCAATGATCGAACGGCAATCAGAATATCGATGATGGGCTTGGCCGACAGACCCGGAATACTCGTGCTTCCGAAATGCTCGAGCCCGATTATCAGGTGAGGATCGAGCGCCGAGCGCAACCGCCTGGCCTCCTGGTCGAACAAGGAAGGCCAGCGCGGATCATAATCGACGAGCTCGATCTCATCCATGTCCCTCTCCTTGATCAAGCGCCCAGTGATTTCCGGGCAAATCGCCCAGCGATCTCCGGGAGAAATGCCGTTGACGCTTCCTTGCAGGTTGCAGAGACTGGCGAAGCTTCTTCGACCGTGCAATCGACCGATTGCTCTCTTGCGAAAACTCGCTCCAGCCGCGCTAGCCCTATCGCAACACGGAGGGTGTTATGACGCAATGGACGCTCACCGGCACGTATTTCGAGACGTGCAATTGCGACGCCGCCTGTCCATGTGCGTTTGGCAGCGCGCCGAGCGAAGGCTTCTGCAACGCGATCGTGGCATGGCATATCAATCACGGCGGGTTTGGTGGTCTTGCGCTCGATGGGTTGAATGTCGTCCTCCTGGTGGATGCGACCGGTAACATGGCCGAGGGCAAATGGAGGGTGGCGGCCTATATCGACCAGAAGGCGAGCGAGGCACAAAAGAGTGCGTTGCTGACGATCTTTTCCGGCCAAGCCGGAGGTCATCCGGCCGTGCTGGCGTCCTTTGTCGGCGAGTTCCTGGGCACGAAGACAGTACCGATGCAGTATGAAGGCAGCGGCAGGACTAGAACGCTGAAGATTCCGGGCATCGTCGACGCCGAGCTCGAGGCGCTGGAAGGCCAGGACGGCAAACCCATCACGATTGAAAATCATCCGCTTTGCGTGGCCCCCGGCGAGCCCGCGACAGTCGCGCGCTCCACGCATTTCCGATTGTCGGACTACGGATACGACTGGAAGCTTTCCGGCCGGAACGGATACCTGTCCAACTTTACCTACACTAGCGCCTGAACATGGCGTGGAGCCGTGATCGCATCCTCGCAATGGGCAGTCTCATTGCGGTGACGGCGCTGTGTTGGCTTTATCTCGCACGCATGACCATGTCGCGCGATGAGGGCGGCGTGATTTGCACGGCAACGCCGGGAATGGCGGGCACGCCGTTCGAGCAGTTTGCGACCGCATTCCTGATATGGACCGTCATGATGGTGGCGATGATGCTACCCACAGCGGTGCGGTCGGTCGACGTCTTTGGCAGCTTTGCGCGCAAGCGCATGGCCGCGATTGGTTCAGCATCGGCGACGTCTTGGTTCATGTTGGGCTATGTCGCGGTTTGGACAGCCTATTCCGTCTTTGCGGCAGCGGGCCAGGTGGCGCTGTCACGCGCGTCGCTGCTCGCGCCGCCGCTGCAAAGCGCCGGTCTCCTGCTCAGCACAGCGCTGCTGCTGTTGGCCGGCACGTTCCAGTTCACGCCCTTCAAGGATGCGTGCCTGACGCAATGTCGCTCCCCCTTCCCGTTCTTTCTTGCCAACTGGCGCGACGGCGACTTGGCCGCCTTCGTGCTCGGAGTGAAGCATGGCGGCTATTGTGTCGGCTGCTGCTGGGCCTTGATGGGGCTGATGTTCGTCTTCGGCGCCATGAACCTGCTGTGGATGGGAGCGCTTTCGTTGTTCATGCTTGGCGAGAAAATCGCGCCGGCGCGCTGGCACCTCAATCGCGGCGCCGGAGTTGTGCTCATCCTGTGGGGCATCCTGCTTGCAGCGTGGTTTTTTCGTTGAGTTCGGAACGGGAGCCCCTTGTCAATTCGGACCGCAGCTCGAACCGGAACAATTGCGTCGCGGCGCCCATAGCTCGCCCGCCGGGGCTGCTGTAGAAAGAGTATTGCCGTCACCCCCGATCCGAGGAGCGAGATGAACCGACGCGGATTTATTCTGGGTCTTGGCACCAGCGCGGCCCTTGGCGCCCTCGCCGCCGCACCGGCCCGCGCTGGCAGCAAGCGCGTGGCGCTGGTGATCGGCAACGGCGCCTACAGGAATGTGCCGGCGCTGCCCAATCCTGCCAACGACGCCGGCGACGTCGCTGTGGCCCTCAAGCGGCTCGGCTTTACGGTGAGCCTGATCATCAATGCCACGTTCGACGATATGCGGCGCGCGCTGATCGCGCTCGGGCGCGATGCGGCGGATGCCGACATGGCCGCGGTGTTCTTTGCCGGGCACGGCATGGAGATCAATGGCGAGAACTGGCTGATCCCCATCGATGCGGAACTGCAGAAGGACACGGATGCCGCGAACGAGGCCGTCAGCCTCGGCAGCGTCATGCTGCAGGTGTCGAACACCAGGAGCCTCGGCCTCGTCATCCTGGACGCCTGCCGCAACAATCCGTTTGCCGCAAAGATGCGGCGCTCACTGGCGGTGCGCGCCGCGGATCGCGGCGGCCTCGGCCGGATCGAGCCGGTCGGCAATGTGCTGGTCGCCTATGCCGCGCGCGACGGCACCACGGCGCTCGACGGCGACGGGCGCAACAGCCCGTTCACCAGGGCGCTGCTGCACAATATCGAGACGCCGGGGCTCGAGGTCACCTTCATGTTCCGCAACGTCCGCGACGACGTCATGGAGGCGACGGCAAACGAGCAGCAGCCCTTCGTCTACGGCTCGCTATCGCGCAAGGCCATCTATCTCGCGGGCGAACCGCAGCAGGCGGACCAGACCGGGCAGCAGCAGGCCAATGCGGCGCCGGCGGCCGCAGCTGCGCCATCGGCATCCCCGCCCGCGCCGCCTACGCCGGCCATCGATCCCAGCCTGGTCGGCACCTGGGAGATCCTGGTGCCGAGCGATCGCGGACAGTCACGCTGGGTCTGGAACATCATGGGCGACGGCACCTACAACTTCCGCGCCGAAGGGGGACGCGCAGTGCGGCCGCATGAGGGGACGATGACCGCGACGAACGGTCACTGGACACTGCACGCGACGAGGGGCGTTGCGGGCTGGGCCGACGGCGGCTCGTATGAAGTGCGCGATGCCACGGCCGTGATCACAGGCAAGCTCGGCACCGGATACTGGAAGCGGAGCCTGCAGTGATGGTTGCGGGCAACGGCCGCGCGCGAGCCCTCACGCCTTCTCCACCGGGCCGCCGGCATCGACCCAATCCTTGAAGCCGCCGGCGTTGTAGACTTTCTCGTAGCCCATGTCCTTGAGCAGCTTGCCGGCGAGCGCGGCGCGGCCGCCGGAGCCGCAATAGAGCACGATGGACTTATCCTTCGCAAAATTCTTGTCATGCGTCGGCACGTCCGGATCGGCGCGAAACTCCAGCATGCCGCGCGAGACGTGCACGGCGCCCTTGACCTTGCCGCTTTGTGCAACCTCGGTCCCGTCGCGCACGTCGACGACGAGCGTGTTGCCCTTGGCCATTAGCTCCTGCGCCTGTTGCGGGGTGATCTTCGGCACCACGGCATTGGCTGCTTCCATCATCTGCTTGACACTCGACGCCATCGGACAACTCCTCGTCATGCGGAACCCGCTCGCCGAGACCGCGGCGGGACTTGTTGCGACAGATAGCAATGAGGGCGGCGCCATGCAAAGGCCGAGGCGAGGAAGCGCCTATGCCCTGATGAGACCGCCGACGAACAGATCCAAGACCGCTTCCGCGGTACGCTCGATCTCTGCCTCGGCAACGCCCCAGCGCGGGAAGTGGCCGTCGATGTGCATCCGCGCAAAACCGTAGACCAGGGCGCGGCCGGCGATCCTGGCGGTCGCAAGATCAAGCGGACGCAGCTGGCCCCTGGCAGCGGCCTCGGCGAGCAGATCCCCGGTCAACGCAATCAGCTCAGCATTGTCGCGCGAAACGCTGGCCGAGCCGTCATGGTCGAAATGGGCGCGGGTCGAGATGATGGTGAAATGGGCAGGGTTGCGCATCGCCCAGCGCAGATAGGCAAGGCCAAGCTGGCGAAACCGCGCAAGCGGATCGTCGGCCAGCGCGTCGGCCATGGCGCGGGCGATCTCGGTGCGGAAACGCCGCTGCGCCTCTTCGGCCACCGCCGACATCAATGCCTCGCGGCTGGCGAAATGCCGGAACGGCGCCGCGGGCGAGACACCGGCGCGGCGCGCAGCCTCGCGGACGCTGACCTGCTCCGGGCCGCCCTCTGCGGCAAGCTCAAGCGCAGCATCGACCAGCACGCGTTTGAGGTCGCCGTGATGATACCGCCTCGGCGGAGGCGACGGGCGGCCTGCTGAACGTTTCGGACGGGGGAATCGCGGCATGGGTGCGACCCTATCATCAAGCGAACGTGAATGTAAGCGTCGATTACATTATTGACCTGGACACACCGCCCGAATGTAACTGGTGATTACATTCACCGCCGGAGGAATCCCATGACGTCAGCGCAACGCCCAACCTGGTTCGAAGGTTTTCGCCTGCTTGCCCTGCTCACAATCGTGCTTGCAGGCTTGTGCATCTGGATTGCCGGGATGCGGCAGTTCGAGGTCGAGGGCGTGCGGATGGTAATCCGCTTCACCGCGCGCACCTCGCTGCTGTTCTTCTGCCTCGCATTCTCGGCCGCGGCACTGGCGCGGCTTGCCCCCAATGCCTTCACGCGCTGGCAGCTGCGCAACCGCCGCTATCTGGGGCTGGCGTTCGCGGCCTCCCATGCGCTGCATGCGGCGGCAATCTTCGCCTTTGCCAAAATGGATCCGGCCGGCTTTGCCATGGCGACCAACCTGGCCTCCTATGTCTTCGGTGGTATCGGCTATGCCATCATCATTGCGATGGCTGCGACCTCGTTCGACCGCACGGCGGCGGCGATCGGCCCGCGCGCCTGGCAGCTGCTGCATCTCGTCGGTGGCTACTACCTGCTGCTGCAGTTCACGATCTCGTTCGGCAAGCGGATTCCGGCCATGCCGCTCTACGGCCTGTTCCTGATCCCGCTGTTTGCGGTGCTGGCGCTGCGGCTGATTGCGATGACGGGTGCGAAGAACCGGCAGACGGTCAACGCGGGCTGACCGTCGCTCCAAGGCTCACCCCTGCGGCATCAGCCCCAGCCGCTTGGCGATGATCTTGTCGACCATGCGCTTGGGCAGATACGTAGTCACGATATGGCGCATCGGGTCCGGGGTGATCTGGTAGCGCACCTTGGGATGGGTCGTCGTCAGCGCCTCATGGACGGTCTCGGCGATTTTTTCCGCCGGCAGGCCGATCTCGCCGAGCTTCAGCATGAAGGCGCGCACCTTCTGCAGCGCCGGAAAATAGGGCGAGTTCTGGTAGGCGGAGATGTCGACCTCCTCGGCCTTGCTCCAGATCGGCGTCTTGACCGGGCCCGGCGCCACGATGACGACGTCGATGCCAAACAGCATCAATTCGCGGCGCAGGCTTTCCGACAGGCCCTCGAGCGCGTGTTTTGATGCCGAATAGGCCGAGGTCAGCGGGTTGCCGTTCTTGCCGGCCACCGACGAGATCATCACAATCCGCCCCTTCGGCCCGTTCAGGGAGGGATCGGAGCCGAGCAGCGGGCCGAAGGCCTGGGTGGCAATGATCGGCCCGATCACGTTGACGTCCATCTGGCGGCGGAACTCGTCGGCCGAAAGCCCGAGCACGGGGCCGGCCACCGCGATCCCCGCATTGTTGACGAGGCCGGCGAGCGTCTCGCCATTAAGCGCGGCCCGCACCTCGCGCGCGCCCGCCAGCACCGCGGACTCGTCGGTGATGTCGAACATCAAGGGGGTGAAGTTCTTCCCGAACTCGCCCTTGAGCCGCTCCGCATCGGCCTGTTTGCGGACGCTGCCGAACACGCGAAAGCCCTTGTCGAGCAAAAGCTTGGCGCTGGCCCATCCGATTCCCGTTGACGCGCCGGTGACGACGACTGAACGCATGTCTTGCTTCCCCTTCATGCTGTGCGAAGTTGATGTAGTACCGCAAGAGGCCGGCGCAATGTATGAGCTCGGCCCGGGAAGGCGAGATGCGGCAAGCGACGACCTCCACCATCGTTCTCATCGTGACAGGCTTTCTCATCGGAAGCGCCTATCGCGCCGTTTTCGACACGGGCGATGTGCAGAGCGTTGCCATGTTTGTCCGCAGCGGTGTTCATGGCGCGGGCCTCACCCTCACCATCTGGGCCGCACATCTCTATTTCACCTCCCGCTCCAGCGTCTGGCTGACCCGCTGGCCACTGGCGCTCGAGCTTGCCTTCCGGTCGGTCGTCATGGCCGTGCTTGTGGCGAGTGTCGCCTCCTTCCTGCAGCTCGTGCTCTACGACGAGCGCTTCCCGCGCGACTGGTTCAGGGACGACCTTCCCAGAATCATGGCCGTCTCCTTCGTCATGTCCCTCGTGATTGTCGGCGCCTACGAGCTGACCCGGCTGATCGGCGGCAAAGTGCTGTTCAATTTCCTGATCGGCCGCTACCGGCGGCCGGTCCGGGAGGAACGTGTGCTGCTGTTCCTGGATCTTGCCGGCTCGACCACGCTTGCGGAACAGATGGGCGAAGTGCGGCTACAGGATCTGCTCACCCGTTTCTTCTATGACATCGACGCGGCCATCACAGACCACGGCGGCGAGGTGCACGCCTATGTCGGGGACGAGGTCATCGTGACGTGGCGGGTCAAGGGGAACAAGCCGCAGAGCCGCTATCTGGCCTGCTTCTTTGCCATCCAGGACCGGATCGCAGCTCGCGCCGAGCAGTACCGGAACGAGTTCGGCCTGGTCCCGGACTTCCGCGCCGGCATGCATGCGGGTCCCGTGGTGGTCAGCGAATGCGGCAATTCCCATCGCCAGGTCGCCTATCTCGGCGACACCATGAATGTCGCCGCGCGCCTGCAGGGGCTTTGCAAGGACGGGGATCGCGACTTGCTGGTCTCGGGCGAGGTGTTGCGCCTGTCAGATCCGGCGCCCGATCTCATCATCGAAGCGCTGGGCCCGACCCAGCTGCGCGGCCGCACGGCGCCGGTCGAGGTATTCGCAGTCGAGCGGCCGCCGGCCGAGACGGCGCATAAGCTCGCTTCGCGTGGTGGTGCACGCACTTCAGGCAAGAGAGGCGAGGCATGCGAGGGAGGATGAAAAGCCGAGTCTTTGCACTTGATATGAAAAGAGTTTCGATGCGCGCCACGCGCACGTCGTTCCGGGATGCGCCGAAGGCGCAGACCCGGAATCTGGAGGTTGTGGCGTGAGATTCCGGGTTCGCGCTTACGCGCGCCCCGGAATGACGAGCAAATTGTGTCAGTTCTTGCTCTTGTCCACCAGCGCACCCTTCTTGATCATCGAGATCGCCCTCGGGCGATCTCGCAAACAAGAGCGTGGATCAAGCCCTAGTTCTTCGACTTATCGACCAGCGCACCCTTCTTGATCCACGGCATCATGTCGCGGAGCTTGGCGCCGACTTCCTCGATCGGGTGGGCGGCGAGCTTGGCGCGGGTGGCCTTGAACGAGGTCTGGTTGACCTTGTTCTCCAGCATCCAGTCGCGGGCGAACTTGCCGCCCTGGATGTCGGCCAGCACCTTCTTCATCTCCTTCTTGGTCTCCTCGGTGATGATGCGCGGGCCGGTGACGTATTCGCCATATTCGGCGGTGTTGGAGATCGAGTAGTTCATGTTGGCGATGCCGCCTTCATAGATCAGGTCGACGATCAGCTTCACCTCGTGCAGGCACTCGAAATAGGCCATCTCGGGCGCGTAGCCGGCTTCGACCAGGGTCTCGTAGCCGCCCTTGATCAGTTCGACCAGGCCGCCGCAGAGCACCACCTGCTCGCCGAACAGGTCGGTCTCGCACTCCTCCTTGAACGTGGTCTCGATGATGCCGGCGCGGCCGCCGCCGATCGCCGAGGCATAGGAGAGACCGAGGTCATGGGCGTTGCCGGAGACATCCTTGGCGATCGCGATCAGGCAGGGCACGCCGCCACCGCGCTGATACTCCGAGCGCACGGTGTGGCCGGGGCCCTTGGGCGCGATCATCAAGACGTCGAGATCGGCGCGCGGCTCGAGAAGGTTGAAGTGGACGTTGAGGCCGTGGGCGAACACCAGGGCCGCGCCCTTCTTCATGTTGTCGTGCAGGTGCTCGCGGTAGATGTCGCCCTGCAGCTCGTCAGGGGTGAGCATCATCACGAGGTCGGCCCATTTGGCGCCCTCGGCGACCTCGAACACCTTGAAGCCGGCCGTTTCCGCCTTCTTGGCCGAGGCGGAGCCTTTGCGGAGCGCAATGGCGACGTCCTTGACGCCGGAATCCTTCAGGTTCAGCGCATGGGCGTGGCCCTGGCTGCCGTAGCCGACGATGAGGACCTTCTTGCCCTTGATCAGGTTCAGGTCGGCATCGCGATCGTAATAAACACGCATGGGTCGTTCCTCTTCGAGTGGCCGCTATGGGCCGGTAAAATCAGAGATTTTGGGGATGGGATGCGATTTCGGGGCGTTGTCTAGAGCATTTTGGCGGTCCTTGGAAACCCGTTTCTGCATGGCGCACGGCCGCCTTATGCGTCCATGAAGACGGGATAGAGGGAAGCGAGCAGCAGCAGCGCCATCAGCACGTTGAAGGCGCGGACCGCCCGCTCGGATTTCAGCACCGGCCGCAGCGCGCTGCCGAACAGGGTCCAGGTCGCCGTCGAGAGCACGCCGATCGGCAGGCACAGCCCGCTCTGGATCGCGACATTGAGGGGAAAGCGGGCAATCGCGGCATAGGCGGTGATGGTGCCGATCACGATCACCCAGCCCTTGGCGTTGACCCATTGAAACACCGCCGCGCCCCAGAACGTCATCGGGCCGCGGCTCGCTCCGTCCGGCGTCGGCGGGCCGGAGAAGGCGATGGCGATCGCGAGATAGATCAGGTAGGCGGCGCCGGCATATTTGAGGATGGTCTGCAGGATCGGATAGGCGATGAAGATGGTGCCGAGCCCCAGTCCCACCGCCGCGACCATGAAGGCGAACCCGATGGTGATGCCGGCCATGTGCGGCAGCGTGCGGCGAAAACCGTAGGTGAGCCCGGACGACAGCACCATGATATTGTTCGGCCCCGGCGTGAAGAACATCACGACCGCGAACACGATGAAGGCAAGCAGGAGCGATTGCGACATGGCTTTTCTCTGCTTCACTCAGGCGAGCTTGGGGACCGGACGCGGCCGCTTCGACAACAACATCACGGCAATGCCGCCGACCACGGTCAGCATCCCCGCGAGCCGCAGCGGCCCGAATCTTTCCGCGAACACGATGCTGGACGCAGCCGAGCCCACGAACGGCACCAAGAGCGCAAACGGCACCACCTGGGCGGCCGGATGGTCGCGCAGCAGCCGGCCCCACAGCCAATAGGCGATCGAGGTCGAGATGGCGCCGAGCGCCAGCATGCAGAGCAGCGTCGCTAGCGACATATGGATCAGCGCATCGACGGTCGGCGCCACGCCGTCGCCGACAAGCGCCAGCGCGAACAGCGGCACCGCCGAGGTGAGGCACAGCCACGCGAACAGGTCGAACATCGGCACGCCTCGCGCCCGCCGCAGCAGCAGGTTGCCGATGGCAAAACTGATCGGCGAGATCATCAGCACCGCAAAGGCGCTGACGCTGAAATCATAGCCGACGGTGCCGCAGATCATCAGAAGCCCGATGCTGGCAATGGCGATGCCGGCTGTCTGCATCGGGCTAGGCCGCTCGCGGAAGGCGATCACGGCAAAGCCGATGGTGAACAGCGCCTGGCTCTGCACGATCACCGAGGACAATCCGACCGGCACGCCATGCGCAATGCCATAGGCCTGCGACAGGAACTGGCCGAGGAACAGCGTGAAGCTGATGGCCGCGAGCAACGGCCACGATACGTCGGGCTTGCGCACGAACAGGCACGGCACGGCGGCGATCGCAAAACGCAGCGCGGTCATCAGCGCCGGCGACAATTCGTCGAGCGCAATCCGGCTTGCGACGAAGGCAAGACCCCAGATGACCGCCACCAGGACGGCGATGCAGACATCGGCCGGCTTCATTGTTTGTTCTTTTGGTTGCTTGTTCTTGTTTAGCCCTGCTCGCCTGGCCTCGGTTTCCTCAGCAGATACGTGCCGTGCAGCGGCGCGTGATAATCGGCCGAGACCAGCGTGAAGCCGACCTCCGTCAGCATCCGCTCCATCACCCAGCCGAAGGTGGAATATTCGTCGCGCATATGGGTGATGACGCTGTCGCGCTCGAAATCGTGGTTCTTGATGTTGTAGTCCGCCCAGCCGATGACGTCGCGGTCGGTGCCGTCGGGCATGCTGACAAAGACGATGTCGCGCAAATAGAAGTTCGCGCCGGGCTTGAGCGCGGCGAAGATGCGCGCCATCGCCACCGCCTTCCAGAAATCCGGCAGATGATGCAGCGTGAACTCGCTCACGACGAGATCATAGGAATTGGGCTGGTAGGCGAAGCTCAAGAGCCCGGCAGGCTGGGTGCGGATCCGCGCCTTGCGATCGCTCGCATAGACTTTGGCGAGCGCCAGCATGGCGCGCGAGATGTCGATGGCATCGACCTCGGCGCCCATCAGCGCAGCTTCCGTCGCCATCACGCCGTTGCCGCAGCCGATATCGGCGACCCGCCAGCCCGGCTTGACGCCAAGCATCGTAAGCGCCCCGCGCGCGCGCAGGTCGCTGTCGTCCTTCTGGTCATAGATCGAGGCGACCGCGGTCTCGAGCCCGATCCTGCTCCGTTGACTGTAAAACCAGTCGCGCGCCAGCATAGGTCACATCCCTTCTGGCCCACGGCCGATCGCGGCCACGCCGGTGCGGGACACCTCGACCAGGCCAAGCGGGCGCATCAGGTCGATAAACTGGTTGATCTTTGACGTGTTGCCTGTGATCTCGAACACAAAACTCTCGGTGGTGGCGTCGATCACGCGGGCGCGGAAGGCGTCCGCCAGCCGCAGCGCCTCGACCCGGTGCTCGCCGCTCCCCCGCACCTTGACCATGGCAAGTTCGCGCTCGATGGCGCGGCCGGATAACAGCGTCATGTCGACCACGCGATAGACCGGCACCATGCGGTCGAGCTGGTGCTTGATCTGCTCGATCACCATCGGGGTGCCCGTGGTGACGATGGTGATGCGGGAGAGATGCTTCTGGCTCTCCGTCTCGGAGACGGTGAGGCTTTCGATGTTGTAGCCGCGCCCGGAGAACAGCCCGATCACCCGCGCGAGCACGCCCGGCTCGTTCTGCACGAGCACCGCCAGCGTGTGCGTCTCGGTCGGATCATGGCGTTCTTCGATGAAATAGGCCGATGCGGGCTGGTTCATGTGTATCCCCTCAGTATCTCTCTCCGTCATGGCCGGGCTCGGCCCGGCCATCCACGTCTTGCTTAGCGCGGAACGACGTGGATGCCCGGGACAAGCCCGGGCATGACGGCTGAATGTGTGGTGCGATGCGTGCCCTCATGACACCATTGCCCTGTCGGTGACGGCGTCATCCGCCATCACCCATGTTCGGAACAGATCGAAATCGATATTGCCGCCGCTCAGGATGAGGCCGACGCGCTTGCCCTTCAGCCGGTCCTTTTCCTGCAAAGCCGCGGCAAGCGACGCCGCGCCGGCACCTTCAGCGAGGTTATGCGTGTCGGTCCAGAGCGCGCGTATCGCGTGCGCGATCTCGGCATCGGTGACCTGGACGATGCGCGAGGCACCTTTGAGAATGATCGCCAGCGCATCCGGGTCCGGACTGCGGGTCGCCATGCCGTCGGCGAGCGTGTTGGAGCTGTTGGTGTTAACCACGGTGCGCACAGCAAACGACAGCGCATAAGACGGCGCGAGCGTCGACTGCACGCCAACGATCTCGGTGTTCAGCCCCAGCAAATCGCGCACACGGATGCAGCCGCAGATGCCGGAGCCCTGTCCGATCGGCACATAGAGAAGGTCGAGGCCGGCTGCCGCACGGAACAGCTCCAGCGCGTAGGTGGCGACACCAAGCGCGAGGTCGCGATGGAAGGCCGGCACGATGTGCAGGCCTTCGCGCTCGGCGTGACGATACGCCTCTTCCCGCGCCTCCTGGAAATCGTCGCCATGCTCGACAAGCCTGGCGCCGAATGCAGCCATCGCGCGGTTCTTCTCTACGGAATTGCCGCGCGGCACATAGATCGTCACCGGCAGGCCGTGACGGCGGCCGGCGAAGGCAAGGCTCTGGCCATGATTGCCGCGCGTTGCCGAGATCAGGCCGGCGACGTGGGGCTCGTCGCGCTTGAGACGATCGACATAGGTCAGCCCGCCGCGCACCTTGAACGCGCCGGTCGGGGTGTGGTTCTCATGCTTGACCACGACGGACGCACCAAGCCGTTCGGCAAGCAGCGGCCAGGCATAAGCGGGCGTCGGGGCCACCGCCTGCCGGACCACCTCATGCGCACGCTCGAGCTCTGCGAGGTCAAACATGGTTGTGCCTTGCTGCGCTGCTCTGCTCACACCAATGCTTTGCCGCCGACAAATGCCGCAGCCGTAGCTTCATCGGTCGCCTGCTCCGGCAGCAACATCTCGTTATGCGCCTTGCCGGACGGAATCATCGGGAAGCAGTTTTCCAGCGCCGCGACACGGCAGTCGAACAGCACCGGGCGCTTCACCGAGATCATCTCCTTGATGGCGCCGTCGAGATCGGAAGGCTTGATCGCCTGCAGACCGACGCAGCCATAGGCCTCCGCGAGCTTGACGAAATCCGGCAGCGCCTCGGTGTAGGAATGCGACAGGCGGTTGCCGTGCAGCAGCTGCTGCCACTGCCGCACCATGCCCATGTACTGGTTGTTGAGGATGAAGATCTTGATCGGCAACTCGTGTTGCACGGCGGTCGACATTTCCTGGATCGTCATCTGCACCGAGGCGTCGCCCGCGATGTCGATGACGAGGCTGTCCCGGTGCGCGACCTGCACCCCGACCGCACAGGGCAGCCCGTAGCCCATGGTGCCGAGCCCGCCCGACGTCATCCAGCGGTTCGGCTCCTCGAAGCCGAAGAACTGCGCTGCCCACATCTGGTGCTGCCCGACCTCGGTCGTGATGTAGGTGTCCTTGCCGCGCGTGAGCTCGAACAGCCGCTGGATCGCATATTGCGGCATGATGATGTCGTTGCTCTTCCTGTAATAGAGCGAGTTGCGCGCGCGCCATTTGGCGATCTGCTGCCACCAATCCCTGATGTCCGGCTTCTTCGCCTCCGCCTTGAACACCTGCAGGATGTCGCCGAGGATGTTGCCGCAATCCCCGATGATCGGCACATCGACGCGGATGTTCTTGTTGATCGAGGAAGGATCGATGTCGATGTGGATCTTCTTCGAGTTCGGCGAGAACGCATCCGTCCGCCCGGTGATGCGGTCGTCGAAGCGCGCGCCGACGCATAGCATGACGTCGCAATCATGCATGGTCATGTTGGCTTCGTAGGTGCCGTGCATGCCGAGCATGCCGAGCCAGTTCTTGCCCGTGGCCGGATATGCGCCCAGCCCCATCAGGGTCGAGGTGATCGGGAAACCCGTGACCTCGACCAGCTCGCGCAGCAGCTTCGACGCTTCGGGGCCGGAGTTGATGACGCCGCCGCCCGAATAGATCACCGGGCGTTTTGCCGAGGCCAGCAGCGCCACCGCCTTGCGGATCTGGTTGGCGTCGCCCTTCACCCGCGGTGCGTAGGAGATGTGCACGTCGGATTTGCGCGGCGGGTGATAGGTGCCGACGGCAAACTGCACGTCCTTCGGGACATCCACCACGACCGGCCCGGGGCGGCCGGTGGTCGCGACATAGAAGGCCTCGTGCAGCACCTTGGCGAGGTCGTTGACGTCGCGGACCAGCCAGTTGTGCTTCGTGCAGGGCCGCGTGATACCGACGGTGTCGCATTCCTGGAAGGCGTCATTGCCGATCAGGTGCGTCGGCACCTGACCGGTGATGCAGACCAGGGGTATCGAATCCATCAGCGCGTCCGTCAGCGGCGTCACCATGTTGGTGGCGCCGGGGCCGGAAGTCACCAGCGCAACGCCCGGTCTGCCGGTCGAGCGGGCATAGCCTTCCGCGGCGTGACCGGCGCCCTGCTCGTGGCGGACCAGGATGTGCTCGACCTCGTCCTGCTGGAAAATCTCGTCATAGATCGGAAGCACCGCGCCGCCGGGATAGCCGAAAATGTGCTTCACCCCATGATCGACCAGCGCGCGCACGATCATCGCGGCGCCGGTCATCTGGTTGGGCTTGTGGCTTGTCTCGCTCATGGCTTGCTCCGTCTCACCGCTCGCGCAGCGCCTTTTCGTTGTGTCTGTTCGTCGTGTTTGGTCCGGGAAATAAAAAAGGGCCCAAGAGGCCCCATGCACACCGCCTGAATTTGGATGGACGTCAGCCATCCCCGGCGGTGCGCCTGGGTACGACCACGATAATAAGGAGTTTTGAAATATTATTGCGCATGACCGGCGGCTGACTTCTCAAACGTTGCGCGCAACATACCGATGAGAGGCCCGATGTCAAGCCGTGACCAGCGGTATTGCGTATTTTGGGAGAATAGCGATGTTCCGGCCGTTCCGCGAGGGCGAATTTGCGGCAGCTGCGCTGAAAGCGGCGAATGGCGCGCCGCCCTATGCTCCGTCATTCCGGGGCGGTGCAACGCACCGAACCCGGAATCTCGAGATTCTCAAGTGCGCAATTGCGCACCATAGTTCGGCCCTATCGGACCGCCCTGGAATGACGACGAAGCTAAGAGCGCAGCTTAACCTCCAACCACCCCCGCGCCTCCTCCGGCTTCACCCATTCAAACTCCGGCAGCTGATGCCGGAACCAGGTGAACTGCCGTTTCGCGTAATGCCTCGTATCCGCGCGGCCGATCTCGGCTGCCTCCGCCAGCGAGATCTCGCCTTTCAGATATTTCATCAGCGGCGGCACACCATGGGCCTTCATCGCGGGAAGCAGCGGATCAAGCCGTCGCGCGGCGAGTCTCTCGACCTCGTCCAGCGCGCCGGCTTGCAGCATCGCCCCAAAACGCGCATCAATCCGGGCATAAAGCGCCTCGCGCTCGGGCGCGAGAAACAGCGCGCGAAATTCCCCCGGCGCAAGCAGCGGCGGCTGGCCTTCGCTGTGCCAGTCGGTGAGCGCGCGGCCCGTTGCAACAACGACTTCGAGCGCGCGCGCGATGCGGGTGCGGTCGCGCGGCTTGAGCCGTGCGGCGGTGACAGGATCGCGCCGCACAAGCTCCGCATGCAGGGCTTCCACCCCGTCACGCTCCAGCCGCGCGCGCACATTCTCACGCACCTCGGCAGGGATCGGCGGCACGGCCGACAGGCCGCGCGTGAGCGCCTTGAAATAAAGCCCGGTACCTCCGATGAAGATCGGCAGCCGACCTAGCGCGCGGGCCTCGGCAAGGGCAGCCGCGGCATCGCTGACAAAGCTTCCGGCGGAATAGTTCACGGCTGCATCGACATGGCCGTAGAGCCGATGCGGCACGCGCGCTTCCTCGTCAAACGTGGGCCGCGCCGTCAGCACTTGCAGGTCGGCATAGACCTGCATGGAATCGGTGTTGATCACGATGCCGCCGAGCTGTTCCGCAAGGCCCAGCGCCAGCGCCGACTTGCCGCTGGCGGTCGGCCCTGCGATAAGCACGGGCTTGTCGTCCTCTAACGAAGTCACCCGATGTCTCTCGTCGCTACCCTGATCTGCAACCCGAACAATCCTGCGCTCGATTCCACCGTGGTCGACGGCGCGCTTGCCGTGCTGCCGTCACCGGGCAAGCCGCAATGGCTGTTCGACGAGGTCGCGATCGATATTCCGTTCGAACAGCCGCTCGCAAACCACGACCAGGTCCACGTCATCGAGGCACGGCTGCGCGAGATGCGCGCCGGCCTTCCCATCGACATTGTCGTGCAGCCTATCATCGCCCGGCGCAAGAGGCTTTTCCTCGCCGACATGGATTCCACCATGATCGGGCAGGAATGCATCGACGAACTCGCCGATTTTGCCGGCCTGAAGGCGCATGTTGCCGCCATTACCGAGCGCGCCATGCGCGGCGAGATCGAGTTCGCACCGGCGCTGCGCGAGCGCGTCGCGCTGCTCAAGGGATTGCCGGTGAGCGTGGTCGACGAGGTGCTGACCAAGCGCATCACCGTGACCCCGGGCGGGCGCGAGCTCGTCATGACCATGCGCGCGCATGGCGCCTATACTTGCCTGATCTCCGGCGGCTTCACCCTCTTCACCAATGCGGTGGCGGCCAAGATCGGCTTCCAGGAGAACCGCGCCAACGAGCTCGTGGTGCATGACGGCAAGTTCACCGGCGAGGTGAGGGAGCCGATCCTCGGCCGCGAGACCAAGCTTGCGACGCTGGTCGAGCTGCGCGAGGCCTTCGAGCTCGACGAGATCGACACCCTCGTGGTCGGCGACGGCGCCAACGATCTCGGCATGATTCAAGCGGCAGGGTTAGGGGTCGCCTATCACGCCAAGCCAGCAGTGTCGGCAGCGGCAGCCGCGCGCATTGATCACGGCGACCTTACCGCCCTGCTCTATGCGCAGGGGTTCAGGCGTGAGGAGTTTGTTTCTTGATTTTCAAGTCGCGAAGACTTCAGGAAACGACTTGACCGCACGCTTCGCAGCAAGATCGTTCCGGTATTGACCGAGAAACGAAATATTCTGCATCTTGTTTAGAGATACCGATCGCGCCATTTGATTGACTGCAATGACTCATCAAACGGTCATGGTATAGGTCTAAACCGAATCTGGAGAGGGAGAGTCCAAGGAGCCGACGCGATCGCGGAAACCGCGCTTCGCAACATCGCCATCCAAAGGATCTCTCTTATGCAACGCCCCTTCGTTAACCATCTGCTCGCGACCGCCATTCTGTCCCTCGCCATTGGCGGCGCTGCCACGGCCGCAGAGCTTCCCACCTTCGAGGTTTCGTCCTTCCCGGCAACGCCGGTGCAGGTTGCGGTGACCGGAGCGGCAGGCGTCCAGGAGCAGGCCGCGACGCCCTCGCTCATGCGCGACGGCATGCCCGCTTCGCCGGCTCAGATTGCCGTGCTGACGCCCCGCCACGATCATCTCAGGGCAGAGAACGAGAGCACGATCGGCGCGGCGCGGAATTGACGGCGCGAACCATTCACGGAAGCCGCATGCTCAACTGTCATCACCCGCGAAAGCGGGGGATCCAGTATTCCAGAGACATGCGTGATTAACTGAGACGCTGCGGCGCAAGTGAGAAGCCGCGGCTTGCTGGATCCCCCGCTTTCGCGGGGGATGACCACCGAGTTGGTTCGGGCTTGGTCGCCTACTGCACGCTCAGTGCAACAAAGCGCAGCTCGCCATCGCCATTCGAGACGAGCAGCAGCACACTCTTCTTGCCGTCCTTCTTCAATTGATCGACGCGCTTCTTGATGTCGGCGGCGCTCGAGACCGCCTCCTGCGCCACCTCGACGATGACATCTCCGGCGGAAAGTCGCTTGTCCGCGGCATCGGAGGCGCCATCGACGCCCGTGATCAGCACACCCTTGACGCTGTCCTTGATCTTGTACTTGCCGCGCAGGTCCTTCGACAGCGTGGCGAGATCGAGGCCGAGCGCCTTCTGCGTCACCGGCTTGTCAGGGGTGGAATCATCCTTGGGCTTGAGCGCCGCCTGCACCTTGTCGGTGTCCTCGAGCTTGCCGAGCGTGACTTTGTGGGTCTCCTCCTGGCCCTTGCGGATGATGACGACGTCGACCTCCTTGCCGACCGCGGTATCCGCCACCACGCGCGACAGGTCCTTCGGCTCCTTGATGTCGTGGCCGTCGAACTTGACGACCACGTCGCCGGGCTCGATGCCGGCCGGCTTGGCCGGGCCCTTGTCGTCGACGCCGGCAACCAGCGCACCGCGCGCCGGCTTGATGTTGAGGCTTTCGGCAATCTCGTCGGTGACGCTCTGGATGCGCACGCCAAGCCAGCCGCGGCGCAATTCGCCGAACTGGCGCAACTGATCGACCACGCCCGCAACGGTCTTGGACGGCACGGCAAAGCCGATGCCGATCGAGCCGCCGGAGGGTGAGATGATCAGCGTGTTGACGCCGATCACCTCGCCATCGAGGTTGAACAGCGGACCGCCGGAATTGCCGCGGTTGATGGCGGCATCGGTCTGGATGTAGCTGTCATAGGGACCGGACGAGATGTCGCGGTTCTTGGCCGAGACGATGCCTGCGGTCACCGTGCCGCCCAGGCTGAACGGATTGCCGATCGCGACCACCCAGTCGCCCAGGCGCAGCTTGTCCGAATCACCGAACTTCACCGTGGTGAGCGGATGCGGCGGCTTGAACTTCAGCACCGCAAGGTCGGTCTTCTTGTCGATGCCGACAATGTCCGCCTTGATCTTGGTGCCGTCATTGAGGATCACGTTGATCTCGTCGGCATCGGCAATGACATGGTTGTTGGTGACGACGATGCCCGACGCGTCGATGATGAAGCCGGAGCCCAGCGAATTGGTCTTGTGCGGCATCAGGTCGCCGCCGCCCTTGCCGCCCTTCCGGTTCTTGAAGAAGTCGTCGAAGAACTCCTCGAACGGCGAGCCCGGCGGCAGCTGCGGGATGGCACCATGGCCGTCGCCCTTGGCTTCGATGGTCTGCGAGGTCGAGATGTTCACCACCGCATCGATCACCTTCTCGGCGACGTCGGCGATACCCTCGGGTCCCCGCGCGAAGGCCGGCTGTGATGTCAGCACGGCCGCAGCGCCCAGGCAGACTGCAGCCACGAGCGGGCGCAGGCGATGACGGAGGGCGGATGGCGCAGCGATCATATAGATTTTCTCCAGGATCAAATCGGACCAATCTAATTTCGGTCCACACTGCGCCCGAACCGGGTCGCCGTGCAAGCCATTCAGTGGTTTGCGGATTTCGCCGCTGATTAGGTGCAACTAATACGGCAAAATGCCGACTTCAGCCGCTCACGATCACGTTGTTTTTGTCACCGTCATTCCGGGGCAGCGCGAAGCACCGAACTCTGGTGTGCCCTTGCACACCTGAGAATCTCGAGATTCCGGGTCTGGTGCTGACGCACCATCCCGGAATGACGCCACCACCAAACTAGATCGGCCGCCGGACCGCCCAGATCACGATCAGGCCGATCACCGCCGATCCGATGCCGACCGCGCGCAGCAGGTTGTCGGGGGTTGCGATGGCGCTTTTCATGGCCTTGCGCATCCAGCTTGGGCTGGCCGCGAACATCAAGCCTTCGATCACGAACAGGACGCCCACACCGATGAGGAAGTCGGCGAACGCAATGGACCTCATCGGACAGGAACCTCCCGTTTCATCTTGCTTTTCTTAAAAACAACGGCGGCCAAGCAAAGGCTTTGCGCCGCCGCTGTCAACACCTGGTCGCTACTGCCTAGGGCTTCTGCGCCGCCGGAGCCGGGGCAGCCGGCTGGGCAGCTGCCGCCGCGCCGGTGGTACCCGGCGGCGTCGCCGCTTCGGACTTGCCCGAGGCGCTGCCGAAGAAACGGAAGAAGTCGGAATCCGGCGTCAGCAGGAAGCGCGTGTCGGTGCCCTTGAGCCCGTTTTCATAGGCCGTCATGGAGCGGTAGAAGGCAAAGAAGTCAGGATCCTTGCCATAGGCTTCGGCAAACAGGCGGTTGCGCTCGGCATCGCCCTCGCCGCGGATCTGTTCGGCCTTGGAACGCGCCTCGGCGCGGATCACCTGGGCCTCGCGGTCGGCATTGGCCCGGATCTCCTGCGCCTTCTGGGCGCCCTGTGCGCGGAACTCGGCCGCCTCGCGCTGCCGCTCGGTCTGCATGCGCTGATAGACCGCCTGGCTGTTCTGCTCCGGCAAATCGGCGCGGCGGATGCGCACGTCGACCACCTGGATGCCATAGCCGTCGGCCTCGTGATCGAGCTGGTCGCGGATCCGCCCCATCAGCGCTTCGCGCTCGTCGCGCACCACCTGAATGAAGGTGACCTCGCCGAGCACGCGCCGCAGCGACGCGTTCAGAAGCGTGGTGAGCTGGATGTTGGCGGCCTGGATCGTCCCGACGCTCTGATAGAACTTCAGCGCATCCTTGATGCGGTAGCGGGCGAACGCATCGACCACCAGCCGCTTCTGGTCGGAGGCGATGACCTCCTGCGACGGGTTTTCAAGATCGAGGATGCGCTTGTCGACCGGGATCACGGTGTCGGTGAACGGCACCTTGAAATGCAGGCCCGGCTCGGTAGCGATATCGACCGGACGGCCGAACCGCACCACCAGCGCCTGCTCGGTCTGCTGCACCGTGAAGAGCGAGGAGTAGCCGACGAGGGCGGCGATCAGAACCAGCAGCAGCACGACGATGCCTGTAACGGGGGACCTCATCGGGTTGCTCCAGTCTGCTGCGGCACCGAACCGGTGGTCGCCGGCTGCGGCGGCCGGCGCGGCGCGAAATCGCCGAGCGGCAGATAGGGCACGACGCCCTGCTTGCCCGTGGCATTGCCGTCAAACACCAGCTTCTCCGACCCGCCGAGAATGTGTTCCATGGTTTCCAGATAGATGCGTTCCCGCGTCACCTGCTTGGCCTTGGAATATTCGTTATAGACCTTGAGGAAGCGCGAGCTCTGGCCCGTGGCCTCGGCGATCGCCTGCTGCTTGTCGCCTTCGGCGGCCTGGGTAATCTGCACGGCGCTGCCCTTGGCGTCGGGGACGACGCGGTTGGCATAGGTCTGCGCCTCGTTCTGCAGCCGCTCGAGATCGGAGCGCGCGGCCTGCACGTCGCGGAAGGAGTCGATCACCTGCGCGGGCGGATCGACCTTCTGCATCTGCACCTGGGTGATCTGGATGCCCGAGCCGTAATTGTCGAGCGTCCGCTGCATCAATTGCTGCACCGTCTGCTCGATCGAGGTGCGCGCGCCGGTCAGGATCGGCTGGATGTTGGAGCGGCCGATCATCTCGCGCATCGCGCTTTCGGCGACCGCCTTCACAGTGCCTTCGGGATTCTGGATGTTGAAGAGATAATCCGCCGCGCCCTTCGGCTTGATGCGCCAGAGCACGGTGAAATCGACGTCGACGATGTTCTCGTCGCCGGTCAGCATCAGGCTCTCCTCGGGCACGTCGCGGATGGCGCGGCCACGCCGCGACGGATCGTCGATCAGCGTCATGCCGATGGAGGTGGTGTTGACGCGCAGCGCCTTGGGCAGCAGCACTGTCTCGATCGGATAGGGCAGATGGTAGTTCAGGCCCGGCTGCGCATCGCGGACATATTTGCCGAAGCGCAGCACAATGCCGAGTTCCTCGGACTGCACGCGGAAGACGCCGGAGAGCAGCCATACCGCGATAATGACGAGGATGATCAGTCCGATGCCGATACCGGAGAAAAACCCGCCCGGCAGCAGCTGCTGCAGCCGGTCCTGGCCGCGGCGCAGAAGGTCTTCCAGATCGGGTGGGCGGGGTCCGACCGGTTGCGGGCCCGAGCCCCACGGTCCCTTGGGACCCGAGCCCCAGGGGCCACCGCTCTGATTCTTCCACGGCATTCGTTACTCTCCTCCGCGGGACCGGACAGTGATGTCCCGGTCGCGCCATACCGGGAGGCCTTATAAGGGACGCCCCCCGCCCTTACAACGCAAGGCCTCGTTTGGCCCCCGCTTGGCCACTTGCGGCAAGCAGCTATGCTTAAGGGCCTGTTTGTCAATGGTAACATTGGCTATTGCGGTTAACTCTCCCGCCTGCGCCGATAGGTCACATAGGAGAATTCGGCGCTGTCGTCGGGCCCCGCCGGATGGCGCACGCGGGCAATCTCCTGCCACAAATCCGGATCGATCGGGGGAAAGTACGTGTCGCCTTCGGGGCGGATGTGGACCTCGGTGATCTCAAGCCGATCGGCGCCAGCCATGAACGCTGCATAGATCTCGGCGCCGCCGATGATCGCGATCTCCTGCACGTTGCGCCGCAACGCATCGCCGCGGGCGATCGCGCGCGCGTTGTCGAACGAGGTCGTGACCACCGCACCGCCGGCGCGATAGGCCGCATCGCGCGTGATCACGATGTTGGTGCGCCTTGGCAGCGGCCGGCGTGGAAGGGACTCGTAGGTTTTGCGACCCATCACGATCGGCCGGCCGATGGTCAAGGCCTTCAGGCGCTGCATGTCACTTTTCAGCCGCCACGGAATGGAATTGCCGGCACCGATCACGCCATTCTCGGCAACGGCTGCGATGAGCACGATCTCCATCACGGCCCCTCTCCGGCCAGCGCATCCAGCGCAGGCCCGGAGACGCGACACAGCCTCCATTCGTCCATCATCACAGCGCCGAGCGACTTGTAGAACGCAATCGACGGCTCATTCCAGTCGAGCACGGTCCATTGCAGCCGCGCCCAGCCCTTGTCCACGCATGTTCTTGCAAGATGCGCAAGCAGCGCCTTGCCGATGCCGTGACCGCGAAACGCCGGACGCACGAACAGGTCCTCCAGATAGATGCCGAAGCGCCCGGCGAAGGTGGAGCAATTGAGAAACCACACCGCAAACCCCGCCACCTCGCCATTCCATTCCGCGATCTCGCAGTAGAGCCGTGGATGATCCGAGAACAGCGCGTCCGAGATCATCGCCTCGGTCGCCTCGACCTCATGCGAGAGCCTTTCGTACTCGGCGAGCTCGCAGATCAGGGCGAATATCTCGGCGCTGTCTTCGGGTCGTGCGCGACGGATGGTCAGCGACATCCGCGCACTCACACCGCAACTTCAGCCTTGATGTGCGGATGCGGGTCGTAGCCTTCGAGCTTAAAATCCTCGTAAGCGAAGCCGAAGATGTCCTTCACATCGGGATTGATGGTCATGGTCGGCAGCGGCCGCGTCGGCCGCGTCAATTGCAGCCGCGCCTGGTCCAGATGATTGGAATAGAGATGCGCGTCACCCAGCGAATGCACGAAGTCGCCGGGCTTTAGCCCCGTGACCTGGGCGACCATCATGGTGAGCAGCGCGTAGGAGGCGATGTTGAACGGGACGCCCAGGAACACGTCGCCGGAGCGCTGATAGAGCTGGCACGACAATTTGCCGCCCGCGACATAGAACTGGAACAGGCAATGGCACGGCGGCAGCGCCATCTTGTCGACCTCGGCCGGATTCCAAGCCGAGACGATCAGCCGCCGCGAATCCGGATTCGTTTTGATCATCTCGACCACATTGGCGATCTGGTCGATCTGGCGGCCGTCGGCGGCCGGCCATGAGCGCCATTGCGAGCCGTAGACGGGGCCGAGATCGCCGTTCTCGTCGGCCCATTCGTCCCAGATGGTGACGCCGTGGTCCTGCAGATATTTGACGTTGGTGTCGCCTTTGAGGAACCACAAGAGCTCATGCACGATCGCCTTCAGCGGCAAGCGCTTGGTGGTCAGCATCGGAAAGCCGGCCGCGAGATTGAAGCGCATCTGGTGGCCGAAGATCGACAGCGTGCCGGTCCCGGTGCGGTCATGCTTCTCCACGCCGTCGGACAGGATGCGTTCGAGCAGGTCGTGATACTGGTTCATCTCAGGTTTCTTGGGCTCTCTGGGTGCCTCGAAAGAGGGCGAAATCTATCTGCCGTCAGCGGCCCCCGCGAGCGCCGATTCGGTCGATTCTGCCGATTATACCCGGAAAAATGATGTTCCGGCTGGATAAGGGCAAGGGCCGGGAACCGCGGCCTCTTCTCCTTCTCCCCGTCCTTCACGGGGAGACGGTCGGGATGAGGGGCTCTGTCCGCGAATACAGATGGCGACGGCGTGCGCGGAGGCTCCCCCTCACCCGGATTGCATCTGGCGATGCAATCCGGCCTCTCCCCGCGTGCGGGGCGAGGCAAGAGGAGAGACGGCCCTCTCCCGACAAACACATCATCTTCTCGCGGCGCGTTTCGCGTCCGAGCTTTGCATGGATCATGTCCGCCCTCCGCAAAGAGGGCGCGGGGAAGGCCGGGTGGCCGCATGCACCCGGGGCTCCCGCGCACCACAATTGCGCAAAGAGCGCGAAAACCTCAGGGTACAGGCGGTGACAACCGGCCTTCCCCGCGCGATGGTTTACGGCTTATAGCGCGCTCTCCTCGGTGAACCTTGTCGTTTGCCACCGTTATCGCCGCGATGCGCTTACGCATCGTCGGCAACTTGGCGCCAGACCTTTGGGGCGCCAGGACCACACGCCTTTGCCGTCCGCCTCCGTGCCGCTCGTCAACAGGCACATCCGCGTTCACCGCATTCCGCACCACGTTCGTGACGATCGCGACGCGCCCCTCTCCATCGGCACGGAACGGCAGGATTGAAGCACGATTTCCGAAAATAAGAAAGACAAATATTTTTGCGCGCGGGACTTGAACGCCCGATCAGGTTGAAGCGGCTCGCAGAATTGGATTTTATGCGCAGGCGCTATTGGCGGTTGCATAGAGCCCTCGCCATCGAGGAGGACGAAGCCGATTCGTCCGACAGGCTGGCACCCGCAGGGCGTGTCCCAAGCGGCGGACTCGGCATGTCCGCCAAATCTCTGCTGTTTGCGGGTGAAGCGGACTCGGTTTGCTCAAATTGAGTTCTTCCGGGCATCGCCTTCAGCGGACGCCTGGGTGAATTTGATGATAGGGTGTGTGCGGCTCGGGATAGGGGCACCTAACGAGAAAGGGTCTCCGCGATGTCTAACGATCAGGGACAGGACAGCCTCAATCGCCGCCACTTCATGGTCAGCGCAATCGGTGCCTCAGCTGCGCTCGCGGCCAGCTCTGCGCCCACGAATACGCGGGCAGCGACTGCATCACAAGGAACCGTTTTTACCGGAGACACGATCGACGGAAAGAAGATCGTCAGCGCACTTGATATCAACGATCTAGAGCCCGGCAAGAAGCACCTTCTGTATTTTCAGGGCGTCGAGATGCCAACCGGACAGCACTGGTATGTGTCCGTGACGGTCGCCAGGGGAGCAAAGCCGGGCAAGCGAGGCGTCCTGACCAGTGGCGTGCATGGCGACGAGGTGAGTTCTGTGCATGCGGTCCAGACGGTGATGAGCCAACTCGATCCGGCGCAGATGTCGGGCACGGTGATGGCCGTCACGGACGTGTCCCGCCCGGCCCTGGAAAGCATCCAGCGCAGATGGCCCAACCAGGGCAGAGGCAGCGATCTGATCGACATGAATCGGGAGTGGCCCGGGAACGAGAACGGCGCCACCGCACCCAGCCGACACGCCGGGCTTCTATTCAACCGGCTGCTGCGGCCAAATGCCGACTTCGCGATCGACTTCCACACCGGGACAACCGGATTCGAAGTCACCGCATTCAATATTGGCGGTCTGGATGTGCCAGCGGTCAAGGCGATGGTCGAGCTCTATCCCGTCGGCCAGATCTTCGACAATCACGTCTATCCCGGGGTCCTGCACAACGCGTTTATGGACGTGGGCATCCCGTCCTTCACGCCGGAAATCGGCGCTGGTCGCGTCCTGGACCCCGAGATGATCTCGCTCTTCGTGGAAGGCACAATGAACGTCCTCAAGCATCACGGCATCGTTGCCGGGCCGATGGGACGGACAGGCAAGGACGTGACTGTCTTTGTCGGCAACAGCGCGTACCCGATCCTGGCCACCGCGGGCGGTCTCGTTGAGCATCTGGTCAAACTCAACGACAAAGTTAAAGCCGGACAGAAAGTCGCCATCCAGCGCAACAGCTTCGGTGAGGTGGTTGCGGAGTATACAAGCGGCGTGGCCGGAGAGATAACGGGCCAGCGCAGCGATGCAATGTCGGAGCCGGGCAATCCCTTGGTGTTCATCCTTTTCAACAAGCCAGGACCGGAGGATGCTCCGGTCTATCCCGAGTAGCTGCCACATCGACCTCGCCGCCGATGACGCGATTTTCATTGTGGCCGTTCGCGGGGCTGACCAAGCGCTCGCGGACACGGTGCAGGGCTTGCAGGTCGAGCTGGTCGGCGGTCGGATACCGCCCCTCATGATGATGGGAGGACCCGTGGGCTGATGCAACGCCGCCATTCTCGCGCCAGTCGACTTCAAATTTGAACCACAGCCATGCGGCAATCGACATACACAACGCGGAGAAAACGGGGCCCCACGTCGTGGAATCGGTGTCCACCATTCACTGGCTGATTTTTGCGTTCGTCGCGCTGGTGCTGTTCGTCAAATCCATCATCTTCTGGTCAGCCTTGGCGCTCGCCTTGCTGCTGCTGATTGTCAGCCCTGTGCTCGGCGTCGTTCGCAGCACAAAGAGATCGTCGATAGCAAATTGTATCGCTTCGCTGCTTATTCCATTTTATGGGCTGGTCTATTTTTTTGTCAGAAACTAAATAACCGCTGGCAACTCGGACGCTTCCAACCTGGTTTTTGTACGCTGCATGACTTCGAGTCTGTGCCAAAGCAGTGGTCCTGTAATCATTGCTCACGCGCCGCTGTCGGGAGCCAAGCGGACATCGGCCGCGCCCTGATTTATGCGGATACGCCCTGGTCCCTACCCCTCCACGAACACCTCGTCGCGCTTCTTGCGCAGCGTTGGCAGTACCGCGAGGACCAGCAGTGCGGCGGCGGCGGCCATCAGGGCTGCTGACAACGGGCGCGTCAGGAACACGGTCCAGTCGCCGCGGGAGATCAGCATGGCGCGGCGCAGATTCTCCTCCATCAGGCGGCCCAGCACCATGCCGAGCAGCAGAGGGGCCGGTTCGAACTCGTGTTTCACCAGCCAGTAGCCGACCAGGCCGAACGAGCCGGCAAGGATGACGTCAACAGGTGAATTGTTGATGGAGTAGATGCCGATGGCGCAGAACACCACGATCGAGGGGAACATCAGCCGGTACGGCACGCGCAACAGCCGCACCCAGATCCCGACCAGCGGCAGGTTGATGATGATCAGCATCAGATTGCCGATCCACATCGATGCGATCATGCCCCAGACGAGATCAGGCTGCTTCTGCATCACCTGCGGCCCCGGCACGATGCCGTGAATGGTCATGGCGCCGACCATCAGCGCCATCACCGCATTCGGCGGGATGCCGAGCGTGAGCAGCGGAATGAAGGAGGTCTGCGCCGCCGCGTTGTTGGCGCTCTCAGGAGCTGCGACGCCTTCGATGGCGCCGCGGCCGAACTTTTCCGGATGGCGCGAAATCCGCTTCTCGAACGTGTAGGCCGCAAAGGAGGCGATCACTGCGCCGCCGCCCGGCAGGATGCCGAGGATCGAGCCCAGCACCGTGCCGCGGAAGATCGCGGGCAGCGAGTCCAGCATGTCCTTCTTGGTCGGCATCAGCCCGGTGATCTTCTGCTGCACCAGGTTGCGGTCCATCTCGGCGCCGGTGTCGAGATTGCGGATGATCTCGGCAAAGCCGAACACGCCCATCGCGACGGTGGCGAATTCCAGCCCGTCGGCGAGCTCGGGGATGTTGAAGGACATGCGCGAGGCGCCGGTCTCGATGTCGGCGCCGACCATCGAGAGCAGGATGCCGAACACGATCATCGCGATCGCCTTCAGCACGCTGCCCTTGGCCAGCACCACGGCGAAGATCAGGCCCAAGACCATCAGCGAGAAATATTCGGCCGGGCCGAACGACAGTGCGATCTTGGTCATGGGCGCGCCGAGCACGGCGATCAGCACGGTCGCGGCACAGCCGGCGATGAAGGAACCGATTGCGGCGATCGCGAGCGCCGGACCCGCACGGCCTTGTTTGGCCATCTGAAAGCCGTCGAGCGTGGTGACGACAGAGGTCGCCTCGCCCGGGATGTTGACCAGAATCGAGGTGGTCGAGCCGCCATACTGGGCGCCGTAATAGATGCCGGCGAGCATGATCAGCGCGCCGACCGGCGGCAGGCCAAACGTGATCGGCAGCAGCATGGCCACCGTTGCGATGGTGCCGATGCCCGGCAGCACGCCGACCAGCGTGCCGACCAGCGCGCCGACCAGGCACAGCATCAGATTGGTCGGGCTGACGGCGACGCCGAAGCCGAGGATGAGGTTGTGAAACAGATCAGCCATCGTCCCCTCACTGCACGATGAAGCGCGGGAACAGCGGCATCGGCAGTCCCAGCACGTAAGGAAACAGCAGCGCGCAGCCGATGGTGAGACAAAGGCCGACGATGATGGTCTCGACCCAGCGCGTCTCGGGCGTGCCGAGCGCGGAGATCAGAAAGCTCGCCAGACCCGACACCACGAGCCCCAGCGGGCGGATGGCAAGCGCAAAGAACACGATGGCGAGCATCACGAACAGCGGGCCACGCCAGGAATAATGTGCAAGCGGCGCGCCCTCGCTGACGATGCCGGTGATGGTGATCGCAGCACCAAGGCCAAGCAGCAGCACGGCGAACATCCGCGGCGCGGTGCCGGGACCGAATGTAAAGCCGTGCATGCCCTGCAGATCGCTGGAGGCCCACAGCGCAAACAGCGCAATCGCGACCAGCACGATGCCGCCGATGAAATCCTGCGGGCCGCGCACCCATGTCGGCAGGATGGATGGCCGCGGCGGCTCGCCCGGCGTATCACTCATCGATTTCTCCCCCCGAATTCAGGCTTCTTGCCCGTTCTGTTTCGGATGTGGTTTGGTTCTTGATTGGGCATGATCCGTCGGCAAGCCGCTCGGCGCAGCCGTCCTACTCCGATCATGCTTTAGCGGCTTTCGTCAGACGACGCCAACTAAACCCAAACAGCCTCCCGCAAGCAATATCCACAGCGGGTTGACTTTGGTGGCAAACGCAAGCGCGGCTGCAGCGAGCGTCAGCACCACCGCAGGCCAGGTGCTGTCGGCAGCCTGGCCGACCACAAGCGCACTGGCACCCATCAGGCCGATCGAGAGCGGCACCAGCGCGGTGCGGACCAGCGACGGCCAGCGCGCACCCTTGGAGCCCTTCAAGAAGTGACTCACGACATAGGCCAGCACGGCTGTCGGCAGGCACATCGCGATGGTCGCGGCAAAGGCGCCGGCAAATCCCGCAACCGCGTAGCCGATCAGGGTCACGATCAGCACGTTCGGCCCCGGCGAGAGCTGCGAGATCGCAAACACGTCGGCAAACTGCTTGTCGGTCAGCCAGTGATGCACATCGACGGCGATGCGATGCATCTCGGGGATCGCGGCATTGGCGCCGCCGACCGCAAACAGCGACATCAGCCCGAAGGTTGCGACCAGGCCGAAAATCGGATTGCCATCGCTGTTCACGACGAGGCCCGCCTTTGCATGAGGAAGGTCACGGCGAGGCTGATCGGGATCGCGACCAGCAGCACGATCTGCAGCGGCCAGCGCGCAAGGCCGATGCCGGCGAAAACCGCAACCATCAGCACCAGCGGCGGCACTTCACGCCTTTTGAGCAGCGGCATCATCATGCGGAAGACGGTGGCGACCAAAAGCCCGACCGCGGCGCAGGAGATGCCGGCGAGAATCCGGCGCAGCACCGGAATATCGCCGAAATGGGCGTAGAGCACGGCAAGCCCCATCACCAGCACCATCGGCGGGCCGACCAGCCCCAGAAAGGCCGCAAGGCCGCCCTTGATCCCGCGAAAGCGCGAGCCGAACACGAACGAGAGGTTCACGATGTTGGGGCCGGGCAGGAAATGGCAGAGCGCAAAGGTCTCGTTGAACTCGTCGGCGCTCATCCAGCGGTGCTGCTCGACAATGGCGCGGCGGGCAAAGGGCAGCACCCCGCCAAACCCCGCCAGCGACATCTTCGCGAATGCGAAGAACAGCGCAATCAGACCGGGCGGCGGGGCTTGGACCGCAACCTCAGACATATAGGAGCCGGAAGAGGCGGCCGACGGCGAATCCAGGGACATGGCAGGAAAACTAGACGGCACCCCTGCTGGCGCCAAGGCAGTTTTCCTGAGGCCAAAGCAAGTTTTCCTGAGGCTGCATCGAATTCTGCCCTGCCCCGGCGGCCTGCTCGTTCCGCGGGCGGATCCACGCCGAAGCGTGGCCATTAAGCCACTGTTTTTCGCTGGCGTAGCGCTTATATTGGGGGTGCCGGTTCGCCGGCTATGGAAATAAACGGTCGTCGCAATAAACCTATCGGACCCGGGGGCAGTACCCGGCGCCTCCACCCAAGCCCACCCCGCGAAAAGCCTCATTCTTAGGCAGGCGGGTTTCGGCGGGGGCGAAATAGGATCGACGAGGGCGTAAAGGGCGTGCTTTTTCCCGGTATTGTTCCGCCGTTATCGGGCTATTGCAATAGTTGCCAACGACAACTTTGCTCCGGTTGCTCAGGCTGCGTAACGCAGTTTGAAAGACCACTCTAAAGTCCTAGTGGGTTAAGCTCCGCTAGGCGGGGTTCGGAGGCACCTGGCAACAGAAGCCTCCACTTCTCTCTCCTTGAAGGCGTCGACGGTCTGGCATTTTCAGTCGGGAACGCCTGCTGACCTCGGGCCGCCTCCGGGGTACGATGCCAAGGAATGAGGCGAGTCGTTGTTTGCGGCGAACCGGATTTGCCGGCCCGTGACAAACCGACAGGGACCGATATACCAGGAAGCGATAATGGCGACGGATCATATTAGATACGATGTGCTGGCGCGCGACGCGCTCCGCGGCGTGTTGCGGAAGGTGCTGAGCGACGCTGCCGCGCATGGATTGCCCGGAGAGCATCACTTCTTCATCACCTTCATCTCCACGGCCGAGGGCGTGAAGCTCTCGCCGCGGCTCTTGGCGCAGTACCCGGACGAGATGACCATCATCCTGCAGCACCAGTTCTGGGACCTCGTGGTCCATGAGGATCGCTTCGAGGTGGGGCTGTCGTTCGGCGGCATTCCGGAGCGCCTTGTGGTGCCCTTCAGCGCGATCAAGAGCTTCTTCGACCCGTCCGTGCAGTTCGGCCTGCAATTCGAGCCGTCGGACAGTGCCGAGCCGCCGGCGGCGAAGAACCTGCCCGCGGCCGCGCCAGCCAGTCATCCCCTCGCGCCACCGCCAGCCCCGGAGGAACAACCGGCCGAGGGCGAAGAGCCGGCCAAGCCGAGCGAAGGCGCCGAAGTCGTGCGGCTGGACCGCTTCCGCAAGAAATAGCGCGCGCAAGCGCGAGATGCTGTAGGCTGCCAGAGCGCGACCGGGGGCAAGTTCACGCAACGAATAGGCATGCCCGATGGACCAGTCGACGAGATCAGGCCAAGGATCAAGGCAAGGATCAAGGCAAGGATCAAGCGGAGGCGGCGTCACCCGGGTCGAGACCGACAGCTTCGGTGAGATCGAGGTCCCCGCCGACCGCTATTGGGGCGCCCAGACCGAACGGTCCCGGCAAAACTTCCGCATCGGCAAGGACCGCATGCCGATCGAGATCGTGCATGCGCTCGGCCTCGTCAAGCTCGCAGCAGCCGAGACCAACCGAGAGCTCGGCCTGATCGACCAGAAGCGCGCGCGTGCGATCGTCCGCGCCGCACGCGAAGTGATCGAAGGCAAGCTCGACGATCACTTCCCGCTCGTCGTGTGGCAGACCGGCAGCGGCACGCAGAGCAACATGAACCTCAACGAGGTGATCGCCAACCGCGCCAATGAGCTGCTTGGCGGCGAGCTCGGCGCCAAGAAACCGGTGCATCCGAACGATCACGTCAACATGAGCCAGTCGTCCAACGACTCGTTTCCGACCGCGATGCACATCGCGGCCGCAAGGGGCATTGTCGACCATTTGCTGCCGGCGCTTGAAGAGCTGCTCGCCGCGCTGCGCGCCAAGGAGAAGGCCTTCGCCGACATCGTCAAGATCGGCCGCACCCACACCCAGGATGCGACGCCGCTCACCCTGGGCCAGGAGTTCTCAGGCTACGCGGCGCAGGTCGAGAGCGGCATCGCGCGCATGCACCTTGCGTTGAAAGAACTTTATCCACTCGCGCAGGGTGGCACCGCGGTCGGCACCGGACTGAATTCGAAGCCGCGTTTCGCAAAACTGTTCGCAAAGCAGGTTGCACAAATCACAAAGCTGCCGTTTACTAGTGCCGCGAACAAGTTCGAGGCGCTGGCCTCCAACGACGCTTATGTCTTCGTGCATGGCGCGATTAACTCCGTGGCGACCGGGCTTTTCAAGATCGCCAACGACATCCGCCTGCTCGGGTCCGGGCCGCGATCCGGCCTGGGCGAGTTGATTCTGCCCGAGAACGAGCCCGGCTCCTCGATCATGCCGGGCAAAGTCAATCCGACGCAGTGCGAGGCCATGACCATGGTGTGCTGCCAGGTATTCGGAAATCACACGGCCATCACGGTCGCCGGCAGCCAGGGCCATTTCGAGCTCAATGTCTACAAGCCGGTCATGGCCCATTGCATGATGAGCTCCATCCAATTGCTTGCGGATGCCGCGCGCTCCTTCACCGAACATTGCGTGGCGGGAATCCGTGCCGACGAGAAGCGCATTCACGAGCTGATGGAGCGTTCGCTGATGCTGGTAACCGCGCTGGCGCCAAAGATCGGTTACGACAATGCGGCAAAGGTCGCCAAGACGGCGCATGCGCGCGGCACTACGCTCAAGGAGGAAGCGCTGCGACTGGGCCTGGTTTCGGAGGCCGAATTCGATCGCCTGGTCCAGCCAGACAAAATGACCCATCCCGGCTGACGATTAAGAATGATTGCAGTCCCCCGGGAAACTACGGAGACCGTTTCGATTTACCGCTGGCCGATATGATTATAGACCATAACAGCGGATGCGGAACCGGATCGAGAGATAACGGGTTTCGTTTTTGGCTCGGCCGCGCTGGAGGCCACGAAACTGTTTGCAGCGCGAGGCCTATTTTTTGTTGGTGCTGGGTTGCGATTTACGGGACGATTTAAAAATGAACGAGTTGACCAATGCCGTTTCACCGTTGAGGACATCGGCCTTGCTTACAACTCGCACTCCCGGAATTGTCGCCTCTCTCCGATTTTTCTTCTGACGGGGAAAGCGAGCATGGGGGAAATAGTCAATCTCAAGCGGTTCAGGAAGCGCATGGAGCGCGACGAGGCCGGCCGCCAGGCCGAGACCAATCGCGCGCGGTTCGGCCGCACCAGGTCCGAGCGCGAGCTCGACAAGAAGCGCGGCGCCCGCGCCGCAGAGATACTGGATCAACATCGGCTTGATGAGGGAGACGCATCATGAAGTCACCCGTCGTCAAACGTTCGATCGTGGTCGCAGGCCACAAGACCAGCGTCAGCCTCGAAGAGGCGTTCTGGAACGGCATGAAGGAGATCTCGAGCGAGCGCAGCATGACGCTCTCCGAGCTCGTCGGCGAGATCGACAGCAAGCGCCAGCAGGGCAACCTGTCCTCGGCGATCCGGCTGTTCGTGCTCGACCACTTCAAGAGCCGCGCCACCGGCACATCTGGCAACGGCGACGGCAAGTCGCACGTGGCGATCTCGGTCTCGCCGAGCTCGTGAAAGCGATGCGATAGGCGAACGCCTATCGTCACGATGCTCGCGCCAGAGCGCGGCGTTGCCGCAAACTCCATCCTCCCCTGGAGGGGGAGGATGGCTCGCGATTGAGCGAAGCGAAATGCGAGCGAGGTGGGGTGAAGCCGCAAAGACGGTCTCGCCGAGAACCCCAGGATGCACCTGACCGCCAATCAAGCACCGACGTTGCGGATAGACCGTCACCCCACCCCGATTGCGCATGCAATGCGCAATCGACCCGCTCCCTTCCAGGGGCGGGTGACAACCCACGCTTGACGGCCGACGCTAAGCCGAACTCGTCCGCGCTAATACACCAACGCCGTTCCGGGCGGCTGCTCGAGCGCGGCTTCGAGCGAGCGATATTCGGCGCAGTCGGTGCCGCAGATCGCGGCGATGCGGCTCAAATGATATTCCGCCTGGTCGCGGTTGCCCTGCTCGATCTGCCAGAAGCCGTAATAATTCCAGGTCAGAACGTGATTCGGATCGGACTTCAGCGCGCGCTCATACCAGACCTGGGACAGCTTGTAGTCGCCGAGCTTGCGATAGGAGTAGCCGATCAGATTGGCGATGTTGGCGTAGTCGTCCTGGCCAAGCGCGTGGAGCTGATCGATTGCCGCGGCATAGTCGTGCCGCTCATAGATCGTATCGTAGGCGGCGCGGTAGCCCTGCCTGAACGCGGGATCATCGAGGAAGGAATGCTTCTCACCCTTCTTGGTCCGATGGCTCGATCTCGGCGCCGGCGCTTGCTGCTCGGGCTTTCCGCTCTGCGCCGCGCGCGAGCCCGGATGCATGGTGTCCTCATCCGCAGGACCGCCACCGCCGCCGCCCCCGGCGGCAAGGACCGGCAGCACCGGCGCGGTCGCGGCCAGCGACAGGCCGAATGCCGTCAGCGTCAAAACTTTGACACTCAGTTTCGCCATCCATCCCTCCTCGTCAAAAGGCCGCCAGCCGGAGAAGTTAACCCCGGCCTTGCCAGGCCATTCCATCCGAAAAGTGGTCAAGCCGGGCGATCACGAGATCGCGATGCAGGCTGAAATGGGGCAACGAAGGGGATCACGCGATGCCAGCGGAATTGACGGTATTTGACCCTGCGCAAAGCCAGGTTCTTTAAAATCGCTCTAATGATGCGAAGCATTCGCATGCTTCTCCTTGACCTTCCCGCCGCCGGTTGAAAATACAGCTCATGACTGAACTCCTTGACATCGCCCCGCAACTGCCAACGGAGGCGCGCTCGGAATCGTCCTCCGATTTCCCCTCGGGACGCCCGGCCGAGTTTCCGCTGGGCCTGGCGCAGCGCGGCTATGTCGGCAGGATCCATCGCCTCGCGGCGAGCGAGGCTGCCTCGGCGCTCTCTCATGACGAGCTGGAGAGCCGGCTGATCGAGCTCGGCTTTGTCGAGGGCGCGCGGGTCGAAATCCTGCATGAGGGAATCCTCGGCCGCGACCCCATCGCCGTGCGGGTCGACAATGTGACCATCGCGATCCGCCGCCGCGAAGCGATGGCCATCATCGTCGCCTGAGGCGATTAGGATCAGAACAGGCATGGAAGCACCGCTGATGCATATGGCCCTGGTGGGCACGCCGAACAGCGGCAAGACCTCGCTGTTCAATGCGCTCACCGGCAGCCGGCAGAAGGTCGCGAACTATCCCGGCGTCACGGTCGAGCGCAAGGAAGGCTTCTTCGTCACGCCGAACGGCCGGCAGGTCTCGGTGGTCGACCTGCCCGGGACCTATTCGCTGCGCGGCCGCAGCCCGGACGAGGAGATCACCCGCGACTTCGTGCTGGGCCGCGCCAAGGGCGAGGTCGCGCCCGACTTCGTGCTGTGCGTTGCCGATTCCACCAATCTGCGGCTCACCATCCGCCTGTTGATCGAGCTGAAGGCGACCGGGCGTCCGCTGGCGCTGGTGCTCAACATGTTCGACATCGCCAAGCGGCGCGGCGTGACCGTGGACGTTGCGAAACTGTCCGCCTCGCTTGGCGTGCCGGTCGTCACGTCGATTGCCGTGCGCAAGGGCGGCACCGCGGATCTTCTCGGCCTGACCGACGAGATCGCGGCGCAAGCGCAGCCGCAGGTGACAGAAAATCTGTGGCGACCGCTGTCGGCTTCCGAGCTGCGCGCGACCCAGCGCGAGGCCGATCGCATCATTGCAGCCTGCGTCAGCCTCCCCGCCCGGCCGGACACCTGGACCGCAAAGATCGACGCGGTGGTGCTGCACCCCGTGGCCGGCCTCCTGGTGCTGCTCGCCATCCTGTTTGTGATGTTCCAGGCGGTGTTCGCGTGGGCGCAGCCGTTGATGGAAACCTTGTCCGCGGCGTTCGACGCGCTCGGCCAGCTCGTTCACGACACCCTGCCCGCCGGACTGTTGCAGAGCTTCCTGCAGAACGGCGTGATCTCGGGCGTCGGCAGCGTCATCGTGTTCCTGCCGCAGATCATCATCATCTTCCTGTTCATCCTGCTCCTGGAAGATTTCGGCTACATGGCGCGCGCGGCCTTCCTGATGGACCGCATCATGGGCGGCGCCGGCCTGCACGGCCGCGCCTTCATCCCGCTATTGTCGAGCTTTGCCTGCGCCATCCCCGGCATCATGGCCACGCGCGTGATCGACAACCGCCGCGACCGCCTGACCACCATCCTGATCGCGCCCTTGATGACCTGCTCGGCGCGGATTCCCGTGTACACGCTGATCATCTCGGCCTTCATACCGGAAACGCAGATTTGGGGCCTGTTCAACCTGCGCGGGCTCGTGATGTTCGGCCTTTATGCGGCCGGCATTCTCAGCGCGCTTGGCGTGTCCTTCGTCATCAAGTTCTTCATGCTGCGCGACTACCAGCCGGCGCCGTTCATGCTGGAATTGCCCGACTACAAGCTGCCGCGGCTGAAGAGCATCGCGATCGGCGTCTACACGCGGGCCAAAATGTTCCTGCAGCGCGCCGGCACCACGATCTTTTCCATGATGGTGCTGATCTGGTTCCTGGCTTCCTTCCCGCAGCCGCCCGCCGGCGCCGCAGACCCCGCGATCAACTACAGTCTCGCCGCGCTGATCGGCAAGGCGGTGGCGCCCCTGCTCGCGCCGGTCGGCTTCAACTGGCAGATCGCGGTGGCGCTGATCCCGGGCATGGCGGCGCGCGAAGTTGCTGTCGCCGCGCTTGGCACGGTCTATGCGATCGAAGGCGGCAAGGAGGCTGCCGAGCAGATCGGCCAGGTGCTCGCGAGCAAATGGAGCCTTGCGACGGCGCTGTCGCTGCTGGTCTGGTACATCTTCGCGCCGCAATGCGCCTCGACCCTTGCCGTGATCAAGCGCGAGACCGGTAGTTGGAAATGGATGGCGCTGACCTTCGCCTACATGCTGACGCTGGCCTATGCCGCGAGCTTTGCGACCTACAATGTCGCCGTAGCGTTAGGCGCGGGCTAACCGCGTTCAGCGGAAATAATTCTGCACCAGATGCAGATCCGCCGGATCGGCGGCGCGCCCATTGAGGCTCGCGTCGATCACGCGGCGGCAGGCCGCAACGGCGAGTTCGTCGCCGAGATCGCTCGCCGCCTCCAGCACGAGCCAGGCCGCATCGGCTGAGGCCGGCTCGGGCCGTCCACCATCGCGCTCGATGAGACGGCTACGCAGGTCGCTCATGTCCATGGCCGGCTCCTCATCGCGAGATAGCTCATGCCGAGATCGGCAGGCCAGAGACGCGCGACTCGTAGAACTTGAGGATGCTGCGCGATGTCTCGGGGTTGAGGCCCTCGTACTCCTCCTTGAGGTCGGCGAGGTCGCGCGCGGAGATGCGATGGTCCTTGGCGCCCAGGAACAACAGCGACATGGTGGTATCCCAGCTGAAGTTCAGCGCCTTGGCCAGCACCAGCAGCATCTCGCGATTGCGGTCCATCAGCACGCGCTCGATGATGTCGCCCGGCACGGAGCTCAATAGCGACAGCCCGATGGTGACTTCGTCGAAGCGGTGGGCGCGGGCATAACCGGCGATCGAATCCTCGTTCAGATTGCCGAGGCGATGCTGGGTCGCAACCACGCGCTTGGCGACGTAGTGGCTGCGCGAAGCCGGCCCCAGTTTCGATTGCAGGACGCCGGCGAGCTCGCTGACCGAACTCTGGATTTGCGCGATGAGTTCAGGATGCTCGCGGCCGAGCCGCTTCTTCACGTCGTCCGAGGCCTTGGCGATCAGCTGCTGGAACAGGTGCCTCGGAATGTCGCTGCGCACGCCGAGCTGCTCGGCGAGGATGGAATCCCCTTCGGCCCGCTTGATCATGTGCAGGAAGCCGAAGCCCGACAAGCGTGCACCCTGGTTGCTGGCGACGGATTTGACGACCTCCTGATTGCCGCGCACCACCAGGACGTCGGTGACGACGGCATCAAGCGACTTGCGCTTGGAGATCGCGAGCAGATGCTGCTGTCCCTTGGTCTCGGCATTGGCGACCAGAATGTCGGTGTCGAGCCGATCGGAATGCGTCAGCACGGGGCCGGCGACCTCGATCGCATCGTCGAAGGCGAGCTTGTGGATGACATTGGTCGGCGCGTGATCGCAATGGGCCATCCGCTCGGCAAGCTTGGAGCGCGCGGCGATCTCGATCTCCTCCGAGAGGCGGCCGATCACCTCGCCGAACGTGCGGGTCTCGTCCTCGCTATAGCCGCCGGTGATCAGAAGATTGGTCGCATACCACAGCGCCCGCTCCCGGCTCTCAGCCGTTCCCCGCGAGATCGCGTGATCCAGATCGCGTAGAAACGATTTCGCCTCACTCATTGTCTCAAAAACCTTAAAATCGAAAACGAGGCCGCATGGATTGACTGGCCGACCTTACACGGCAAACCCAAGCATTCGGTAAAATGAACACCGCAGGATTGTTGCTAAAGATTCGCGAAATTGCGCGGCCGCGCGTTAACGAAGCGGAAACCATAAGACGTTTGCGCTTGTGCTCCCGTCATCCCGAGGTGCCGTAGCGGAGCGGCGGCCTCGATCAGTCGAATGCAGAACCGTCATCCTGAGGCGCGAGCGCAGCGAGCCTCGAAGGATGAATCGGCCCCCGCTGCGGCCGTCCGGGGCCGTTGCCCTTCGACGCCGCCGCTTCGCGACGGCACCTCAGGGGCGACGGGGATAGATGGGGACCCGTTTCGGGAAGATCCCTTTACTGATTGGTCGTCACCGGCGGGGTCAGCACCAGGGGCGGGCGCGGCTTCGGTCTGGCCGGCGGCGGGCCGGGCGCGGGGCGGACATCGATCGGGGGCGGCAGCGGCGCCAGCTGCTGGCTCACGGTCGCCGGCGGATTGGCCGCTGACGGGCCGGGCGATGTGGCCGGCGGCGCAGCCTGCGCTGGCGGCGGGGCGGGCGGCCGCGGCGCGATGATCGGCGGTTTTGGCGGCGTTGCCGGCAATGGCAGCGCGGCCGTCGATGGCGGAACGGCGCCCTCCCCTTGAATCGGCTGCCCGCGCTCGATGGCGTCCAACCTGCGCGTCTCGCGATCGATGACGCGCACCGCAAGCCAGGAAGACAGGCTCGTGACATCGAGGTTGCGGGTCAATGCGCCCGGCGGCCCGGCGAGAAACAGCTGGATTTCCGGTTGGCTCGAACCCGAGCCGATGGTTGTCGAGCTCAGCGTCGCCCGCACATCGGCCTGGTCGGCGGGAATATCATAGCCGCCGGAAACGATGGCACGGGCACCGTCGCTGTCGAGCGTCGTCGCCCCGACCCGTAGCCGTCCGTCGTGGATGGTGAAGGGGATCTGCGCCGTGGGCACCAGCAAGGCGCCGGAGGCGAGCGCCGGCTCGACCATCCGCTTGAGCTTCGCTTCATCGGTCGGCTGTCCGGCATCGCTGGCGCGGATCGCGACCTCGAAGGCGCGCGGATCAAGTCCCATGATGCTCGCCTCCTGCAGTGTCACCGTGCCGTTGCCTGTCAGCGCCCCGGTCAATGCGACGACGCTGCGGCCCTGACTTTGCAGGCTCATCTGCAGCGACACGCGGCTCGAAGGCATTTTCCGGTTACGATAGTGCAACGCGGCGCCATCGACATTCTTCAGCTCGACGCTGGCATTCACGGCAAGACCGGTGGCCCCCTCGCGCGCGTCTATGGTGGCAGCGGCGTCGCCGCCGCCGATCTTGCCCTTGAGCGCGTCGAAGGTGATGGATTGGCCGTCGCTACGGATCACGCCGCTGACCGGGCGCAGCTCGAGACCATCAGGAAGGGCGCCGCGGAGCGCCTGGAAGGCGACGTGGCCGCGCCAGCCCCTCGACAAGCCCGCCGCCAGCGGCTCGGTCCCATCACGGCCGGTCGCACCGATCGCGAGCGCCAAGGCGGACGCCAGATCGAGCGTATCGAGGCCGACCTCGCCCTCCACCTCCCTTTGGTCGCCAAGCGCCAGCGTCAGATGGCCGCGCAGCCGTGAGCCGGGATTGGCGCTGTCGAGATCGTCGAAGGTGAGCCTGTTGCCGCCAAGCGCGACATGCGAGGACAGGCTGATATTCTGCGCAAGGCTGTCCGAAGGCTTGAGGCCGAACAGCGGCGCGAGATTGACCTTGCGGACGCGCAGGCTGCCACTGCCCTTGGCCTGCTGCAGCCCGTCCCACGGCTCGACCGTGCCTTGTGCGTCGGCATCGATGCCGCCGCCTGATATCCTCGCACTGACCTGCAGGGGCGCCCGCCATCTGCCGCTCACCGATCCCTCGAACTGCGCCGGCCCGTCATTTGCCGCAACAGCCTTGTCGAGTCCCAGCAAGCCAAGCAAGGCGTCGCCGCGTCCGGCCGCGAGCTTGGCCGTGACGTTGATGTCGCTGGTGCGCAGGCGATCGAGATCGAGGGCCTGCAGCGCCGCGAGCTGCGGCTTGGACGTGAGCGTCGCGCTGCCCTGAAGCTGCGGCGCGGAGAGATCGACGATGGCGCGCGCAGCCGCACGATCGCCGGCGTCCGGATCTTTGCCCAGATTAAGCGCAAGCTTGACGCGGGCGGGCCCCGCCGGCGAACCGGCCGCATTGAGGCGCTCCGCAACAGAGGGCGCGAACGGCGCAACCAGCGCGGTCACCTGCGACAGCGACGGCGCGCCCGCGCGCAGGGTGAGGATGCCGGTGGCATCGCTGCGGTCGAAGCTGCCTGATCCCTCGATATTGACGCCGTTGCTCTGGCCGACATTGAGCTGCTCCAGCGCGATGATCTTCGGGCTGTAGCTGAACTTGACGGCAAATGGACGCAGCTCCTGGCCGGATGATCTTGCGCGGGCGACATTGAGCGAGAGCGCGGCCTGCGCCGGCCAGTCGGCACTCGGCCCCGCCACCGCGCGCACAAAGCCGGCGGCGGCGTCGAGATCGAGCTGATCGGCCTGCAGCGCCGCATCGAGATGCACGCCGCTGTTGGGCGAGGCGACTCCCACCGCGATTCTGCCGGCGACCGTGCCGCCCTCGATCTCCGCCTTCAATCCGTCGACGGAGACGCCGTCGGGCTTGACCGCAACATTGCCGTGCAGTCGGAGCGGCTTCTGGCTCCGATAGGCGACATCGCTGCGGCCGCGCAGCCAGACCATCAGCGCATCCGGGTCAGCGGAATCGACGTCGAGCACACCGGAGAAATTGGTCCCAGCCGGCGGGACGCTGAAAGAGATCATGGTCGAGCCCGGCGCGCGAACATCGAGCCGGTCGATCGCCCAGGCGTTGCGGTCGCCGTGAAATTCGGCGGAGAGATTTTGCAGCGGACGGCCGCCCAGCATGATCTGGTCAGAGCTCGCCTCGATGCGCATGGGGAGCGGCGGGTGCGGCATGTCCGTCATCAGCGCGCGCAGCGTGGGCCACAGCCCCACCGGCTCGACGCTGTTGCCTGCGGCGGTATCGCCGGTGATCAGGCGGTCGGCGTCGAACTGGCGCGCCGACAGCACGGCGTGCAGCAAGGGCGCGGCGCCGAAGCGCACATCGCCGCTGCCGGCAAATTTCAGCGCGCGCTCCTCGCTGCCATAGCTGCCCTCGATCTGGTCGAGCTGGGCTTTGGCATGGTCGGCCTTGAGCTTGGCCGTGACCTTCCAGGGTGTCCGGTCGGCCGGCTGTCCTTTCGGCGGCGGCGGAAGGGCGAGCGTCAACGTTCCCTCGAAACGGGGCGCGCGCGCCTCGACGCTGAGAAGACCGTCGAGCTCGGCCGTGACCGGCCGCTGACCGGGATCGATGTTGAGATGGAGCCGGGTGCCGCTGCCGTCATTGGTCTGGCCGGAGGAGACGCGAAACGGATAGCGTATGCCGTCGACACTGACATTGCCGTCGCCGCGCACTGCGCCCGCCGCCGAGCGGACATCGCCGGAGAAGGCGATATCGCTCAATTCCAGCGTGGAGCGGCTCGCCGCATCATGGAGCGCAACGCGCCCGGTCAGGTTCAGGCGGTCGATCGACAGCGAGGCCCAGTTGAACTTGCCGGTCGTCGCCGGCCAGTCGATCCGGCCATCGCGATCGAGCCCGAGATCGAGCGACAGGCCGCTGATGGTGAGCTCATTGGCGCGCCATTGCCCGCGCATCAATTCGCCCAGGCTGAACTCGACCTCGAGCCTGTTGGCGCGCACCTTGTCGAGATCGTTGCGACCGCCGACCGTGACCGAGCCAAGCTTCAGCGTCGGCGTCGGCAACAGCCGCGCCTGCAACTCGCCCGAAACCCTGACCGGCGCGCCGATGATCTGGGTCGCTTCCGCCTCGAATTGCGGCCGGAACTGGTTCCAGTCGATAAAATATGGCCCGATCAGTGCGGCGATCAGCGCAAGGATCAAGGCGATCGCCAGTCCGAGCAGTGTCGTCTGCACGGGGTCTCCTTATTTGGCATAGCTCGGGCGATGCGCGCGGGGCACCGGCAGCCCGCCGCGCTGGCGCCGGAACGATACCCTATATAGGGACAAGTGTGGCGATGTCACAGCCGCTAAGCGTCCGCCATCCCCCTGTCATCCCCCGCGAAAGCGGGCGATCCAGTATTCCAGAGATCTTAGTCGTAGGACAGAGAGGCCTCGGCGTACTGGATACTCCGCTTTCGCGGGGTATGACCACCGTGGAAGCCGTGACCATCCGGGCTCCAAACCTCTACCAGCTCGCCGGCAGCGCCTTCAGCCCGCGCAGCACGAAGGTCGGCCGCCACTGCGGGTTGTCCGCGTCATCCAGCCGCAGGTCGGGAATCCGGCGCAGCAAGGTTGCGATGGCGATTTCCGCCTCGATCCGCGCAAGCTGGGCGCCGAGGCAATGATGGATGCCGCCGCCGAACGACAGCGGCCGCACATTGGGCCGGCGGACGTCGAGGCGCTCGGGGTTGTCGGGATAGACGGCCGGATCGCGGTTGGCCGAGCCCAACAGGCAGAGCACGCTCTCGCCTTTCGGGATCTTCTTGCCGCCGAGATCCTCGATATCCTCCAGCGCCACGCGCCCGGTGAGCTGCACCGAGGAGTCGTAGCGCAGGAATTCCTCAATCGCGTTCGGCATCAGCGACGGATCGGCCTTGAGCAGCGCGAGCTGCTCGGGATTGCGATGCAGTGCCAAGAGACCATTGCCGATCAGGTTGACCGTGGTCTCGTGACCGGCGCCGAACAACAGGATGATGTTGGCGGAGAGTTCCTCGTTCGACAGCTTGCTGCCGTCCTCCTCCGCCTGCACCAGCTGCGTGGTGAGATCGTCGCCCGGGTTCTTGCGGCGGAGCTCGAACAGCTGCTCGAAATACATCTTGGCCATGGTATTGCCCATATTGGCCTGGGCGATCTCCTCCTTGGTCAGCGGCACCGGATCGAGGATGCGGCCACCATCGCGCGAGCCCTTGTAGAACATCTCGCGATGCTCCTCGGGGATGCCGAGCATGTCGCAGATGATGGTCACCGGCAGGCGGAAGGCAAAATCCTCGATCAGGTCCATGTGACCGCGCCCGATGACGGCATCGATGGTCTGGTCGACCACTTGCTGGATGCGCGGCCGCATGTCCTCGACCCGGCGCGCGGTGAAGGCCTTCACCACCAGGCCGCGCAGGCGCGTGTGATCCGGTGGATCCTGCTGCAGCATCCAGTGGCTCATGGCGCTGAAGATCGGCTCGGACATGATGTCGGGGCCGTAACGGCGCTTGCTGCGCTCGACAAAATCCTTGCCGAAGCGCTTGTCGCGCAGCACGAGGCTCGCCTCCGCATGGCGGCTTGCCAGGAACGCACCGAACGGGGTGACGTGCATGGGATCGGTCAAGCGCAGCCGCTCATAGGCGGGATAGGGATTCCTGATGAAATCCGGCGACAGCGGATTGAACAGCGGCTCGGTCGTCGCGGTCTGCACATGTTCGTTCATGGTGACCTCAAAACCTGGTTTGCCGCGCCGAACGCAATGGTTCGGATCGCCGCGCGTTTCCCGAAACTTCCATCGCTTGCAACCGATACCCGGCCCAACTGGCCCTCCGGGCAAATCTGCAACTCGATACATCATTGTATTGAGTTGCATTCTCAACTAAAATCAAAAAATGTCAAGAGTTCGCACCAGGCCGACCCGGGACGACACCTGCGAGAAGCTGTTCGAGGCCGCCGCGCGCGTCTTCGAGGACCAGGGCATTGGCGGAGCCTCGATCGAGGCCATCGCGGCCGCGGCGGGTTTCACCCGCGGCGCCTTCTATTCGAATTTCAAGAGCAAGGACGAACTGATCATCGCCATGCTCGAGGAGCATGTCGAGCAATCGATCCGACGCTGTCTCGAGCTCCTGGACAGGCACAAGGATCCCGCCGACTTCATCGAGGCACTCAAGAGCATGGATCGCGCGCGTCATGATCCGCTCGGCCGCGCGCCGCTGTTACACATGGAAATGATCCTCTATGTCGCGCGCGCCGAACAGCGCCGGCCTGAACTGGCAAAACGGCTGCGCGCCCGGCGCAAGCTCATTGCCGAGATCGTGGAGACCACGATGAAGAACAGCGGCCGGCAGGCGCCGAACGCGGCCTGGACCGGCGCCATCCTGCTCGCGATGGAGGACGGCTTCCGCCTGCACCGGCTGATCGATCCCGAGACCACGCCGGCCGACAGCTTCCTGCGCGCGATCACCGATCTGCAGCGCGCGATCGGCAACGCGGCGGGCAGCTAACTTGTGGCCTGCGCCTTGTGCAGCCGTCCGGCGACGGCGCGCACCTTGCCCGGCGAGGCCTGCCAGATCGCAACGGCCGACAGCAGGCTGACGCCGATCGCGATTGCAAACGCGATGGTGTAGTCGCCGGTGAGATCATAGAGCGTGCCTGTCACCCACGGTCCCGCGGCGCCGCCCGCGAGCGCGACCAGCATGACGCAGCCGAAGATGCTGCCGTAATGCGGCCCCTGGAAAATCTCCAGCACCACAGCGCCCATGATCGAGGTCAAGCCATAACCGAGCGCGCCCTGCGCGAACACCATGAGATAGACCAGCGCAAGGCTCGGCTGATATTTGAGCGCAATCAGCGCGGCGAAGCAGATCGCAAAGCCGGCCGAGCTGATCGCCCAGATCGCCTCGCGGCCGATGCGGTCGGAGAGATGTCCAAGCGCGATCTGGCCGGGAATGCCGAGCAGGCTGACGACGCCAAGGGCCCAGACGCCGACATTCGGGCTGAAGCCGATGTCGAGCAGGTATTTGGTCTGGTGCACCTGCACCGCATACCAGATGTAAAGCCCGCAGAAATAGCCGAGCGCGATCCACCAGAATCGCGAGGTCGCGAGCGCGCGCGGCAGCGTCCAGTCGGTGGCGGCCCAAACGGGATCGACGATGTTCGAGACCGGTTTGACCGACGTGGCGGAACGCGCGGCCTCGCCATCCGGCAACAAGCCGAGATCCTCCGGGCGTTTGCGCAGCAGGAGATTGATCGGCGCGAGCACGATCAGGACCATCAGCCCCATCGCCGTGCAGGCCGTGCGCCAGCCGGTCGCTTCGATCAGATGCTGCACCCACGGCAGCAGCGTCACCGAGCCGATGCCGACGCCGGCAAAGGCAATGCCCATCGCAAGCCCGCGGCGCTGAATGAACCAGTTCGGCAGGAACAAGGATTGCCCGGAATAGCCGAGGCAGACGCTCCCCGCCCCCACCATCACGCCGATGGTGATGTAGAGATGCCAGGGCTGCGTCGTCAGCGGCGCCAGCAACAGGCCGCCGCCCATCAGCGCGACGCCGAGCTCCATCACCGCGCGCGGGCCGGAGCGATCCATCAGCCGGCCGATCAGCGGGCTGACCGCGCCCGACACCACAAAGCCGAACGAGAAGGCGCCCGCGGTGACGCCGCGCTCCCAGTGGAATTCGGACAGGATCGGCGGGAAGAACAGCGAGAACGCGGTGCGCGCGTTCACGCCGATCGCCATGGTGATGAACGTCACGGCGACGACGACCCAGCCGTAGAAGAACGGAAGCCGCTTCACGGCGTAGCCTTTGCCGGGCGGCGCGTCCAATGCCCGGCATTGACGGCGCCGAAGGGAATCTCGCCCTTGATGATGGCTTCGACCTGTTTGACGGTCTCGAGCGCCTGATGCTCGATCGCCTGCGGCGTCAGCCCGCCGATATGGGGCGTGGCGATGACATTGGGCAGCTTAGCAAGCTCCGGCACCGGCATCTGGTCACGCGCGCGGCCGACATCCATCGCGGCGCCGGCAATGCGTTTGTCGCGCAGGCTCGCGGCAAGCGCCGCCTCGTCGACGAGATTGCCGCGCGACAGATTGATGAAGAAGGCATGCCGCTGCATCCGCGCAAAGGCCGCCTGCCCCATCAGGTTCTCGGTCTCTTCATTGGCGACCGCAAGGCACACGACATAGTCGGATTGCGCGAGCAGATCCTCGAGCGCGACATGTTTGACGCCGGCCTCGGACACCGCGGCATAGGGATCGGCGACCAGCACCTCCATATCAAGCACTTTCGCAAGCTGCGCCAGATGACGGCCGATCGAGCCATAGCCGATGATGCCGATGCGACTGCCGGCGAGCTGACGGCCCGTTCTCACCTCGGGCTGACGGCCGGCATGATAATCCGCTGTCGCCCGCGAAATGCCGCGCGACAGATCGACCATGAAGCCCAGCGCAAGCTCGGCCACCGCCTGGACGAAGCCCGGCCCCGCACGCGTCACCAGCACGCCGGCCTGGGAGGCAGCTTCGACATTGATGTTGCGGATGTCGACGGCGCAACGGACGAAGGCGCGCAGCTTCGGCAATCTCGGAAAGATCTCGCCGCGGCCCTCGGTGAGCCGGTCGGCGACGATGATGTCAACATCGCGCGCGGCCGCGACGATTCCATCGGCGTCGAGCGCGTCATCGGCATCGTTCAGCTTGACGTCGGCGAGCGCCTGCAGGCCCTGCAGCGCGCGCTCGCCGTAATATTGGCGGCGGAAGTCGGGAGTGTGAGTGAGCAGGACTTTCAATGGTCTCTCCCACTAATAGCCTAGCGCATGCGGCAGGGCGGTCGAAATCGAGGGCACCAGCGCAATCACCACAAGGCAGGCGAACAGCAATCCGAGATAGCCGAGGATCGGCCTGACCGTCTGTTCGATCGGCACCTTGCCGATCAGGCAGGCGCCGTAAAGGCCAAGCCCGAGCGGCGGCGCGAACAGGCCAATGCCCATGGCAATGACCAGCACGACGCCGAAGTGCAGTGGATTGACGCCGAGCTTGACCGCGACCGGCAACAGCAGCGGGCCGAAGATGATCAGCGCCGCCGCGCCTTCCAGCACCGAGCCCATCACTATCAGCACCGCGATCGAGAGCAGCATGAACAGCCACACGCCGTGCGCGCCCGACACCGACAACATCATCTCCCCGATCATGTGGGGCACCTGCTGCAGCGTCAGGATGAAGGCGAGCGATTGCGCGGCGGCGACGATGAAGAGCACAAGTCCGGACCGCGTCGCGGCGTGAACGAAGGTTGCCGCCATCGTCTTGAAGCTGAGCTCCCGAAACAACACACTGCCCACGATCAGCGCATAGAGCGCGGCGAAGGCGGAAATTTCGGTCGCTGTCGCAAAGCCGCTCTTGAAGCCGGCGAAGATCATGAAGATCAAGCCGAATGAGGCGATCGCGCCGCTCCACAGGCCGGAGACATCTTTGCGCGGCTGAACGGCTTCGGCCGCTTCCGCCGGCCGCTTGCCGAAAATGATCGAGACCACAATCAGCGCCGCCGCCATCAGTCCTGCCGGCAACAGGCCCGCCATGAACAATCCGCCGATCGAGAGATTGGCGACGAAGCCGAGAATGATGAGGTTGATGCAGGGCGGAATGGTCTCCGCCATCACGGCGGATGCCGCGAGCAAGGCCACCGCGCTCCCCGGATTCTGCCGCGACGCGCGCGCCGCCGGGATCAGCACCGAACCGACGGCGGCGACATCGGCCATCTTGGAGCCGGAGATGCCGGAGAACAGCACCATCGAGGTGACCATCACGACATTCAGCCCGCCGCGCATGTGGCCGACCGCGCGCTGCAACAGCTCGATCAGCCGCACCGACATGCCGTTGGCTTCCATGAGATAGCCGACCAGGATGAAGAAGGGGATCGCGAGCAGAACGAAATTGTCGATGCCGCGCGCCATCTGCTGGGCGAAGATCACGCCGGGTAGCGTGCCCTCGACCCAGATGAAGATCAGCGCCGCCAGCGCCAGCGCGTATCCGATCGGCAAGCCGCCGAACAGCGTGATGAAGAAGCCGAGCAGCATCAACGTGCCCGACGATGGCAGCGTATCCGGGCTCGCAAAAGTCCAGGCTAGATAAAGGCCCGCGATTGCGCCGACCACGCCAACGCCTGCCACGATCTCGCGCCACGGACGCGCGCAGACGAGGTCGAATGCGAACACCGTCATGAAGACTGCGCCGATGCCCATGGGATAGAAGGTCAATTCCAGCGGCAGGCCGGACCCGGTGGTCTGTCCCGAGGTCAAGCCGCCGAGCTTGACGGCATTGAAGGCGACAGTGGCCGAGACGATGGCGACCAGCAGCGCGCTGACGGCATCGACGACTGGACGCAGCCGCGCCGGCAACAGCGAAACGAAGAACGCAACGCCAAGGTTTTCGCTTCGTGCCAGCGCGCTCGCCGCGCCAAAGAAGCTCGAGCCCACCATCAGCCCGCGCGCGACGTCGTCGGACCATTCGACCGGCGCGTTGAAGAGATAGCGCGCCAGCACCGAGAAGCAGACCACGAGCAGGTCGGCCGCCAGCATCAGCGCGGCGATGGTATCACTCACGACCAGCAGCGCCGGCGTGAGCCAGATGCGCCGCAGGGCAATCGTCGCGGCGGCTTCCATTTGCGCCACCGTCAGGCTTGGGTGGCGCGGATCATGTCCACGACCGGCTTGGCGTCGGCATGGGCCTTGATGAACGCATCCGTCTGCGGCAGCACGCGCTTGCGAAACGCCTCCTTGTCGCATTCGGCAACCGTGACGCCCTTGTCCTTGAGGCTCGCGAGCGCCTCCTTCTCCACCGCAAGCCCGTGCGCGCGGGTGTCAGCCGCCGCCTTCTTCGCCGCATCGAGAAAGCCGTCGCGCAGCTTGGGATCCATGCGGGCATAGGTCGCGTCGCTGAAATAGATCGCGAGCGGCGAGAAGATGTGCTGGGTCAGGGAGTAGTTCTTCGCGGTCTCATAGAATTTGCTGGCCAGGATGGTCGGCGGATCATGCTCGAGCCCGTCGAGCACACCGGCCTGCAGCGCGGTGTAGATCTCGCCGAACGCCAAAGGCGTAGCCGCCGCGCCCATCAGGCGCAGGCACTCGGTGATCACGGGATTGGGCAGTGTCCTGATCTTGAGGCCGGCGAGATCCTCCGGCGTCTGCACCGGCTTCCTCGCGAGCACGCTGCGTGCGCCGAAATTATAGGCCCACGCAATGATGCGGATGTTGCCGCCCTTGAGCAGCGCATCCTCGATCGGCTTCGCCGCGCCATTGTCGAAGGCCTTGGTCTGCTGCTCGAAACTCGTGAAGAGATAACCGAGGTCGAAGGTGCCGACCAATGGCACCAGATTGGCCGAGATCGATGAACCCGACACCATCAGGTCGATGACGCCGAGCTTGACCGAATTGATGACGTCGATCTCCTGCCCAAGCTGGTTGTCGGGAAAGAAGGTGACGTCAATCTGCTCGCCGAGGCCGTTGGCCTTCAGGCTCTTCACCAGGTTGTCGTAATAGACCCGGCCGTTGGCATATTTCGGATCGTTCGGCAGCGAGGACGAGCATTTCAGCTTGAGCGTCGCGGCTTCGGCACGGCCGATCAAGCCAGGCGCGAACACGAGCCCGGTGGCGGCCGCCTGCGATGCCCTCAGGAACCCGCGACGGCTTAGAGGCATGGCGACCATGCTGCTTCCTCCCTGGCTTTTTCTTGTGCGCGCGATTGGTCATCGCGGCACGTTATGTCCGGGACTCTAGGGCCAATGAACAACGCAGGCAAGTTAGGCGGTGGATCACGCCAGTCTGCGATCGATCCACTTCAGGTATCGATCGATGCCATCTTCACATCAGTTGCGTGGTCGCGCAGTCACGCAAAGCTGGAGAAGCGGTCGAGCCGGAACGGCGTCAGCGCCTGCAGGCTCGGGTCGAGCGCCATGTCCGCGAGCATCGCGCCAATTGCCGTTGCGAATTTGGCGCCGTGGCCGGAACAGGGCGACGCCACGATGATGCGAGGGTCCTGCGGCAGCCGGTCGATGATGAACTCGTTGCCGTGGTCGATGACGACATCGGCCTTCGCCGTATTGGTGTAAAGACAGATGTCGCGCTCGACGATCGGGCCGGCGGCGCCCGGGATCAGCTCGGCAAGCGTGGCCGCGACCGGCGCAAGCTCGGCATCATCAGCTGGCGGATCCCAATCATCGGCGCCGACGATGCTGCCGTGGTCGTGCTGCGCGGCCTTCACACCGCGCCCTTCGAAATCGGGAAAGCCGTAGAACATGCCGCGCGCGGCCTCGAGGATGAAGATCGGAAATGCGCCGTCACGCACCGCCTCCGGCCGCGCGGGCTTGAACCAGCCGACCGCCTGCCGCGTGATCGTCACATGAGGCTTGAGGCCTGGCACGATGTCCGCAATCCAGGGACCTGCCGCGACGATCACCTGGCGCGCCATCACCTCTTCGTCCGCGGTGACGATGCGGATACCCGCCGGCTCGGGACGCAGCTGCGCCGCAGCTCGGACGATATTGCCTTCCGCGCCTTGCCGAAATGCCCGCATCGCCTGTTCGGCCATCAGGATGCCGCCGCTCTCCTGCACGACGACATCCCAGTTGCCGGGCAGACCGAATGCAGGGAAAGCCGCGTTCGCCTCACGGCCGTTGCGCGGACCCGTCACGGCGTTGTTCGCCGCCCGCGCGGCCGCAAGCGACCTTGCGACGAGCTCGGAACCCGGTGGGCCCGCTTCCAGCACCGGACAAGGTTTCAAGATGCTGCGTCCGCTCTCGGCCTCGAGTTCAAGCCACGCAGCATAGGCGCGGTCGCTGAGCGCGGTATAGGCCTCGCTTTCGAAATTGAAGCGCCGGAAGATTCGACACGAACCATGCGACGAACCGCGCGCGTCGCCGACCTGCAGCGGATCGAACCCCAGTACGTCGCAGCCGCGGCGCTTGAGCGCATGCAGCGCGGCGCTGCCCATCAGGCCGAGGCCGATGATGCCGACGTCACAGCTTCGCATAGGGAGCTCCACGAGCAAGACGCATGGCTCACGCCACCTCCGTCTCTTTCATCTGGGCAGCGGCTGCCTGCACGATGATCCTGCCGAGCTCGGCATAATGCCGCTTGCGCGGCGAAGACTTGCGCCAGGCAAGCCCGATCACCCGGCGCGGCTCGGGATCGGCAAAGCGCATCAGCTTGATGTCGCCGCGCCGTCCCTCGAGATCGACGGCCAGCTGCGGCAGCAGCGTGAAGCCGAGCCCGTTCGCAACCATCTGCACCAGGGTCGAGAGGTTCGATGCCCCGAAGGTGTCGATGTTGTCGACGCGGCGCAGGCTGCAGAACGCCAGCGCCTGGTCGCGCAGGCAGTGGCCTTCCTCGAGCAGCAGCAGCCGATCCTGTTTCAACAGATCGGGCGTGGCGCGGATGCGGCTGGCGATCCGCCGCGATTTCGGCATCGCCAGCAGGAAACGGTCGGTGAACAGTTTCATGGTCTCGACATCGGCATGCTCGACCGGCAGCGCGAGCAGCAGCAGGTCGAGGCCACCCTCGAGCAGTTCGTCGAGCAGATGCTGGGTCTGGGTTTCCCGGAGCGACAGATCGAGGTCGGGAAACTTGCTGCGGATCAGCGGCAGCAGCGCTGGCAGCAGATAGGGCGCGACGGAAGGGATCACGCCGAAATGCAGCGGCCCCGCCAGCGTCTCGCCTTGCCGCCGCGCAAAGTCGACGATGTCGCGCACCTCGCCCAGGATGCGCCCGGCCCGCCTCGCGATCTCGCGCCCCGCCTCGGTCGGAATCACACCATTGCGCCCGCGTTCGAGCAGCGCGAGCCCGAGATCCTTCTCCATCTCCTGGATCTGCATCGACAGCGCCGGCTGGGTGACCGCGCATTGCTCGGCCGCCTTGCCGAAATGGCCGGTGCGGACCACGGCATCGAAATAGCGCAGTTGCCTGAGCGAGACCATGGATCAGAATTTCTTATTCCCGTTTGCTTTTAGCACCATCCAATCTGATGGACAATCGGGTCGTCACACGATCTGCCGCTGCGCAGCCGGTGTCTTCAGGCCGGCCGCCAGCACCCGCAGCCCTTCGGCAAGCTCGGCGCGATTGTGCGCCGCGCCGAGCGAGATGCGCACCGCGCGCGGCGCGCCCGCGCCGACCGCAAATGCATCGCTGCCGACCACGGCAAGTCCCGAGCGCAGCAGATAGGCGACAAAATCCTCCCGCCGCCATTCTGATGGCAAGCTGAGCCAGAGATGATGGCCGGTCCGGCCGGCGGCGAAGCAAACACCTTTCAGCGCGCGCGCGGCGAGCTGCTGGCGGCCGGCGGCCTCATTGCGAATGGCGCCGATGATGCGCTCCGCAATGCCGCTCTCGATCCAATGCGTCGCCAGCGCGACCATCAAGGGCGGCGGCATCTGCGCCGATGCCTGCAGTCGTGCGCGCATCTCCTCCTGCGCGGCAATATCGGGCGTCAGAAGATAGGAGACGCGCAGCGCCGGCGCGATGCATTTTGACAGCGTCGTCGCCAGATAAGTCCGTTCCGGGATCAGATTTGCGATCGGCAAGACCGACGGATCGAGCAGGCCGTAGGCGTCGTCCTCGATCAGGATGCTGTTGGAAGCGCGAATGATGGACGCGATCGCGGCGCGCCGCTCGGACGAGAGCGTCGCTGTCGCCGGATTATGTAGCGTCGGGATCAGATAGACCGCCTTCGGCCGGTGCGCGCGGCAGGCTTTTGCCAGCGCCTCGGGGATCACGCCGCCTTCGTCCATGGCAACGCCGACCAGCTTGATACCGAGCCGCTCCGCGGCGGCCTTCATGCCGGGAAAGGTCAGTGCTTCCGTCAGCACGACGTCGCCGGGGCGCGCCAGCTGCATCAGGAGATTGAAGATGATGGCCTGCGTGCCTGGATAGATCACCATGCGCTCCGCCGCCGCGTGCGCCACGCGCGTCCGCAGCCAGCGCGCGGCGATGCTGCGCTCGCGCTCACTGCCGCCGGGCTCGAGATAATTGAGGAAAGCGGTCAGCCCGGCTTTTTGCCTGATGGCCTCGAGCCCCTGCAGGATGCGTTCGTCGAGCTGGGCCTCCAGCGGATGCGGCGGCACGTTCATGGAGAGATCGATCCTGACCTCCGGTGCACCCTCCGTCGCTGGCCGCACGCTGGTCTCGGAGACGAACGAGCCGCGCCCGACCTGCGCATCGATCAGGCCGCGCCGCCGCGCCTCGCTGTAGGCGCGGGTGACGGTGGTGAGGTCGACGCCGAGCGCTTTGGCAAGCGCGCGATGGGTCGGCAGCTGCTGGCCGCGCAGCAGGCGGCCGCCCGCGATGTCGCTCTCCAGCGCGCCGACGATGCGCTGGTACAAGGGGCCGTCCCGTTCCGAGATTGTAGGGACCCACTCCATGCAATTACGACCATTTTCTTTGATTGTATGCCTGCACGAACCATATTGTATGGAACCGGACAAGGAAAGGGTTTTGCCGTGACAAACCAGGCACCGATCTCGCTGGCGCGAGCCATGTGGCGCGGCTTTCGCGGCCGCTGCCCGCATTGCGGCGAGGGCCGCCTGTTCCCGCGCTTCCTGAAGGTCGCTGATCACTGCGAGGTGTGCGGTGAGGAGCTGTTTCACCAGCGCGCCGACGACTTTCCGGCCTATCTCGTGATCGTCGTGGTCGGCCATGCCGTGGTGCCTGCCATTCTCGCCCTCGAGATGGCCTATGCGCCGCCGGTCGCGCTGCAGCTCGCAGTATGGCTCCCGGTCACGCTGTTCGCCTCGCTCGCGCTGCTGCAGCCGACCAAGGGCGCGATCGTCGGCCTGCAATGGCAGAGCGGCATGCACGGCTTTGCGGAGGCGAAAGCGCTGCGTGAGGCAGGTGGCCCGACGGAGGCAGTCCCTGCCGTCGTGCTGGCGACCGGGAGGACAGCACGGTGAGGTCCGCGCCAGATGATCATCGCGATGGCTTCTTCAGGTGCAGATAGCCGGCGTTGAAATCGCCGAGCCGTGACAACTCCCGCCATTGCATCACGATCAGCTCGCCGTCGCGAAAATCCATGGTGGCGGAGGCGCGCAACTGCTGCATGGTGCGGTTGACGGTCGCGATCGACATGCCGAGCGTCTCGCCGAGCTGCACCAGGCTGATCGGAAAATGCCAGCGGTTGCCGCGTGTCAGGCCGGCCATGCGCGCGCGATAAAACAGCTCGCAGAACAGGTGCGCCATCCGCGTCCGCATCGGCCTGGCACTGTTGTTGGTGATGGCTTCGCGGAAGATGGCGGCATCCAGCAGCGTTTCGCGCCAGATCGCAAGGCCGAGGGCCGGCCGCCGCCTGAAGGCCGCCAGCAGTTCATGATGAGGAATGAAGGCGACGCGGGCATTGCCGATCGCGCACACCGCATGATCCATGGTCTGGATGAACAGTGACTGCGCATCCGGAAGCTCGCCGGCGAGGTGGAAGGAGAGATATTGGCGGCCGCCGGTTCTCAGGAGATGGTAGCGCGAGACCATGCCCGAAACCACGAGCGCTGAAACTTCGGGCACGTCGCCCTGGCGAATGAAATCCTGCTCCGGCTCAAGATCTCTCGTCGTGAAGCCAAACGCATTGATCTGGGCGATATCCTCGTCGGCCAACTCCGAATGCTCTCGCAAATTCCTGATCAGGACGTCGTGTGCAGCCGCCATCGGGCGTTCCAAGCAAGCCCCTATCAATTGATACGTCGGCGCCGAGATCCCGAGCTTAAACTCCCCCTGAAGTTACAGGTTTCAATGAGGCGCCAAGATACGGCCACCCTGGACAGGGCCCCCGCGTCGCCCGCCTTTGCGAGGTCCGTCATGTCATACCGGGAATTTCTCGGCCGCATCTGCCAGCTGTTCAAAGCGGCCTGCGATGCGCAGCTCGACGATATCAAGCGCCGGTTGCGAAGCGCCAGGCACAACGCGCCTGCACAACCGATGTCCGACCAGGAATTGGGGCGTGCCATCAAGGAATTTCAGAAAGCCGAGATGTCGGATTGGACGCGGCAAGATCCGGCGAAACGCCTGGCTGACGCTTCCGGGTCAACTGCGCGGCGGCCGACACGATGAGGCGGCCAGGCTCGCTGACGCAGCGCGCAATAGCTTGGGACAGCCGGAACGAGTGTTCACTTTGATACCGTCGCCACCGCAGGACGGCCCATATGGTGCCGGCGTTGCCCGACCGGTACGCCCGGTCGCATTGAGGTTGGAGGTATTCACACGGCATGAATTGGGAGGGAGCTTCGGCCGGGCCGGCCAACGATCTTTTGCGGCACCTTAGCGAACACGATTTTGCGCTGCTCGGGCCGCACCTCGAATATGTCGAGCTGCCGTCGAACCAGGTCTTGTACAATCCCGGGGACGATGTCGACGTCGCCTATTTTCCCTGCGGACCGAGCCTCGCCTCGCATATCGTGTCGATCGAGGATGGCCGCGAGGTCGAGGCCATCCTGATCGGCCGCGAAGGCGCGGTCGGCGCCCTTGTCTGCCGCGGCTACCTGCCCGCCTATTCGCGCGCTGTCGTCAAGTTCGGAGGTCCTTTCGTCCGGGTGTCGGTCGAGAAACTCGAAGCCGCCAAGCTGCGCTCGCCCAGCCTGCGGGATGCCTTCACGCGCTACGCCACCTGCCTGGTGGCGCAGCTGCTGCAATCGACGGCCTGCAATGCCGTGCATTCGATCGAGCAGCGTGCGGCCAAATGGATCAGTTCGACCATGGAGCGCATTGGGGGCAATCTCGTCCCACTCACGCACGAACAGCTTGCGACCATGCTTGGGGTCGGCCGCAGCTACGCCAGCCGCGTCATCCTGGCCTTGAAGGAGGAAGGCATTGTCGAGACCAGGCGAGGCGCCATTCTGGTCCGCGACCGCGCTGCCCTCATTCGTCGATCATGCCGCTGCGATGCATCGGTCGTTGCCCATTTCCACGATGTGCTCAACAACATCTATGTGAAATAGGCCGGCGCTCTGCCGCACCGCGCCATCAGCCGCCGGATTTTTCGCCTGACCTCTGCTGCAGATGAACCAGCGCCCGCCGGCCCATATAGGTCAGTTCGCCCAGCGTCGTCTTGCCGGCGCGCGCGGCCTGGATCAGCTGCTCGGCGATGTACTTGCGGCTGGCGTGATCGCCGCCGTTCGGCAACACCGCGCAAACCTCGTCAAGCACGACATCCATATTCGCCTGGGTCCGTTCGTCGAAGTCGCTCATGGCCTGTCCTCGAAGGACATAGCCTATGCCGAAGGGCGCGATGCGTACAGGGCCGACGCAGCCTTGAAGCAGGCCCTGGAACCCGCGGACGAAATGCTGCACAGCCCGCAAAGCTACGGGCCCACGTAAACGTTGGTATAGGTCCCGCATACCTTTCCATATCGGTCGCTTACCTCGGTATCAGTTGAGGCGTTAACCTTCTGCGCCTAGGGTTTGCCCAATTGAGCAAAGCTGATTGCAGGTAACGGACGCGCGCGCTCGAAACGAGCGCGATGAGATTTTGAAAGCGTCTGCCCCTGTCCTGATACCCAGCCCGCGAGGTGATTGCCTCAATGACGGTTTCCCCGACCATCGCGCTGTTCATCGACGGCGCAAATCTCTATGCGACCACCAAGACGCTTGGCTTCGATGTCGACTACAAGCGCCTGCTGAAGGAATTCCAGGGACGCGGCAACCTGTTGCGCGCGTTCTATTACACGGCGATCATCGAGGATCAGGAATATTCCTCGATCCGTCCGCTGGTCGACTGGCTCGACTACAATGGCTACACCGTGGTCACCAAGGCGACCAAGGAGTTCGTCGACGCCAACGGCCGCCGCAAGGTAAAAGGCTCGATGGATGTCGAGCTCGCGGTCGACGCCATGGAGCTTGCCGAGCACATCGACCAGATGGTGCTGCTCTCCGGTGACGGCGACTTTCGTCCGCTGGTGGAGGCCGTGCAGCGCCGCGGCGTGCGCGTCACGGTGATCTCGACCATCTCGAGCCAGCCGCCGATGGTTGCCGACGAGCTGCGACGCCAGGCGGATGTCTTCATCGATCTGGTGGAGTTGCGGTCCAAGGTCGCCCGCGAGCTGCCCGAACGGCTCGCCCCGCGCGAGGCGCGGACGCAGGCGCCGCTGTAACGAGGGCTCGCGGCTTGTTTACCTCTCCCCAGCAGCGGGGAGAGGTCGATTTGCTCCCGGCGATGCGAAGCATCGTCCCGCGCAAATCGGGTGAGGGACCGCAGCTCTGACGAGGGACCGTAACCCCTCACCCGGATCACATCTTCCGATGCGATCCGACCTCTCCCTTCGGGAGAGGTGAAGAAAGCGGCGGTATCGACGTCTACCCCCGGCCGCAAGCGCAGCCATTGCCGCGCAGCGCAGCGTCCAGGCAGTCGATCAGGCTGGGCGCGGCGAACGGCTTGGCCAGAAAGCCGACGGCGCCGGCCTTCATGGCGCGGGCGCGAATACCGTCATCCGGAAAAGCCGTGATGAAAATGAAGGGCGCGTCATGGCCGCGCGCGCGCAGGCTTGCGAGCAGGTCGAGACCACTCATCGCCGCCATCTGCACGTCGGCGATGACGCAACACGTCTCCTCGATACGGCCTGAGCCCAGAAACTCCTCGGCCGAGGCAAAGGTATGGACGACATAGCCGCGCGACATCAAAAGATTATTGGTCGCAATGCGGACGGAGGCGTCGTCGTCGATGACCGAGATAACCGAAGGCGCAGACAAGACGACCCTCCTTGGCGGCAGGGAAACTGGCACAGGCCTGCCGCCCAAATGGAACTTGGGCTTGCGCGCCGAGATTGTAAAATCATACTTAGGTTTGTACGCCGGACGGCTTTTCCGGCCGAATGCCGAGCGCCTCGGTCATCCTGATCAGCTCGGCGAGCGACTTCGCGTGCATCTTCCTCATGATATGCCCGCGGTAGATTTTCACCGTGATCTCTGCGAGGCCAAGCTCGGCCGCGATCTGCTTGTTCATCAGTCCGGAGGCCACGAAGGCCAGCACCTCGCGCTCGCGCGGGCTCAAGGTCTCGAACAGCGCCTGCAGGGTCGAGACCGTCTTCTCGACCTCGCGCCGCTTGCGGTCGCGCTCGATCGCGGTCCGCACCGCGTCGAGCAGGTCCTGGTCGCGGAACGGCTTGGTCAGAAAATCGACCGCCCCGCCCTTCATCGCCCGCACCGTCATCGGAATGTCGCCGTGGCCGGTGATGAAAATGATGGGGATGTTGACGTTCGCCTTTGCCAGCTCGGTCTGCAGGTCGAGCCCGCTCAATCCGGGCAGGCGGATGTCGAGCACCAGACAGCTTGCGACCTCCGGAAGCCTGGTCTTCATCAGCTCCGGCGCGGAGCCGAACGCCTCGACATTGAGGCCGACCGACTCAAACAGGTTGGTGAGCGCGCGGCGCATGGACATATCGTCGTCGATGACGAAAACGATCGGCTCGCCCGAGGGCTGCTCCCCCAGCGGCTTGACCGCCTCCTTGCCCGCCGGCGCATCGCCGCTTGATTTGGGCCGCTCGTTCACGCGGCCTCCTCTTGGAGCTGCGGCAGCACGAATTGAAACGTCGCGCCGTCCTCCTCATTGCGGAAAACCGACAGGCGGCCCTCATGCGCCTCCACGATGGAGCGGCAGATCGCAAGCCCCATGCCCATGCCGCCGGCCTTTGTGGTGAAGAACGGCGTGAAGATGCGCTCGACATCGGCCTCGGAAATCCCCGCGCCGGTATCGGCTACCGTGAGGCACACCCGGCCCACATCATCCTTGCCGGTGCGGATCGTGAGTCGGCGCGGCCGGTCGCCAACAGATTGCATGGCTTCGATCCCGTTCATGACGAGGTTGATGACGACCTGCTGCAACTGCACCCGGTCACCGTAAATGCTGGGCAGCCGAGGCGAAAGCTCCATCCGCAACGAAACATCGTTTTTTGACAGCTCACGTTGCACCAATGCCATGGCTTCCCGCACGAGTGCATTGACATCGAGCAAAGCCTTTTCGGTATCGGTCTTTTTCGCCAGCGCCCGGACCCGCCGAATCACCTCGCCGGCGCGATGGGCATCATCGACCATCCATTCCACGGAGCGGCGCGCGGCCGCGAGATTCGGCGGGCTGCGACCGAGCCAGGACAGGCACGCCTCGGCATTGGCGATCAGCGCCGCCAGCGGCTGGTTGATCTCGTGGGCGATGGAGGCGGCCAATTCGCCCAGCGTCGTGACCCGCGTCACATGCGCAAGCTCGGCCTGCGCCTTGCGCAGCGCCTGCTCGGCCTCCTCCGCCCGGATCACGGGGGTAATGTCGGTGGAGACGCCGCGATAGCCGAGAAACTTGCCGCTCGCATCGAAGAACGGCTTGCCGCTGGTGCGCACATAGATCGGCGCGCCCGCGCTGTTCTCGGTTCGGTACACCAGATCGCGGAACGGAAGATGGGCATCGAGCGTCGCGCGGTGTTCGCGCCATTTCTCGGCTTCCTTATCGGGATTGGATGCGATCTGCCAGCGCTGCAGGCCGATCACACCGCTCGCCAGAATGCCTGAGGTCCTGGTATGCTCCGACAGCTCGGTGACCCGATGGTCGGGGCCGGTTTCCCACAGCCAGTCGGACGCGGTCTCGGCATAGTCGCGGAAGCGCTGTTCGCTCTCGCGCAGCGCGACAAGTGCCTGCTCGAGCTTCTCCCGGGCGACCGACTGCTCGGTGACGTCCATATGCGTGCCAATGAGCTCGCAGACCTCGCCATCGGCATCGAGCACGGGATGGGTCAGCGAATGCACGCGCCTGACCGAGCCATCCGGCAGGATCACCCGAAAATCGAACTCGATCTCGCCTTCCTTCTGCTTCATCGCACGGCGGATCACCTCGGTCTGCAGCTGAAGATCCTCGGGCGGAATGCGCGCCTGGATCGCCTGCGCCGAGACGGTCTCATCCGGATCGAAGCCGAACAGACGGAAGAACTCGGCCGAGCGGTAGATGAAATCGCGGCGACGCACGTCCCAGGCCCAGCTGGAGGTGTGGCTGAGGCGCTGGGCTTCGGCGAGATAGGCTTCGCTGCGGCGCAGCTTCTGCTCGGCCTCCTTCGCCACCGTGATGTCGGTGACGGCCCCGACGAATTCGAGATCGCCTGATGCATTGATGGTGGCGCGCGCGAGCGCATGGACATGTTTCACCGTGCCGTCCGGTAGCTGGAGGCGGTACTCGTGGTCGAAATCGGTCTGATCGCGCGCGGCCCGATCGATCACGCCTTGCACGTCGGGGCGGTCCTCGGGGTGGGTACGTTCGACGACAAGCTGCGGGCTCGGCTGGATCGCCGGATCGCAGGCGAAAATCCGGTAGGTTTCCGTCGACCAGAAGATTTCGTTGGTGGCAACGTTCCACCCGAAGCTGCCGGTCCGGCTCAATTCCTGCGCCTGGGCGAGATAGGCCTGGCTGCGCTGCAGGGCATTCTCCGTCTGCTTGCGCTCGGTGATGTCCTCGCAGGCGATCAGCACGACCAGCCGGCCGTCGGAGCGCCGCATCACCTTGGCGTTCTCCCGCACCCACAACAGCGAGCGGTCGCGCCGGATCTTCTGGATTTCCCACGTATGGGACTCGCCGACCGTCTCCAGGCAGACCGCAAGACACTTGCGGACGAGTTCGTGATCTTCGGGCAGAAACACCTTGAGCACGCTGTGGCCGACGAGATCCCTGACCGCATAGCCGAGCTGGGTGGCGCCGAACGTGTTGACGTTGATCACCACACCGTCGGCGTCGAGCATGAAATACATCACCGGGTTGTGCTCGAAGACCTCCCGCCATTGCAGTTCGCTCTCCTGCAGCTCGGCCTGGCTGCGCCGGAGCATGGCTTCGGCCGCGAGCGCCGCCTCCTTTTCCCCTTGGGCCCGTCCGATCAGGCGCGCCACGACCAGCCCGGTCAGGAGGAACGCGGCGACCAGGACGACATGGCGCGGATCCTCGATCGTCAGCTGGAACACCGGTGGCGCAAAGAAATAGTCGAGGGCCGCTACCGCCAGCACGGACAGCAGCACCGAGGCGACGAAGCTGCCCATCAGCGAAAACAGCAGGATCACGATCAGGCAGGCAAACGCGGTGGTGGCAAGATCGGCGTGAAGGCGGAAGAATGCGGCGATCACCAGGGCCAGCACGACGCTGCCGAGGACAAGCTGCGCGGCCACCCCCCTGACGTTCATGGTCTGGTTTTGCTGCATCCTCAGACCGTTCGGGCTCACTGGATTGGGATTAGAGCACTTGGGCAGAAAATCGGCAATTCGATCCAAAGCGGTTCGATTCGCGCCGGCGCCACCGACGAGTCGGCCGTTCCATCACCTTGCGTAGGCGCTTACCGCCGGCGCCGAAACGAAGCGTCGCGATACAAACTTTCGTATAGGTCTGCCAACCCTTTCGATATCGCCCGCTTACCTCCGTACAATTGAGCGAGCCGGCCCCTTCGCTCTAGGCTGCTGTTCGATCGGAGCAGGTGTTTGCAGGGGCGGATTCCCCCTCCCTGCAGCAGCGCCCGGGATGAAAGGTCCGCCAGCCCATTAGGCCGGGCGACCTTGGGAGGCGGCCCATGCGAGTGAAGCTCTGCGCCAGGTGCCCGTACACGCCGCGTGACCTGGCGCATCACTATGATCCGGAAGCCGCGCTCTACGCATGCTTGAAGTGCGACCACGAACAAGATCTTTGCGAGATCAGGTGGAGACGGACATGTTCAACAGAGATCGAGACCTCCAGCGCAGCCGAATCAAGCGTTGCGCCATTTGCGAGGGAAAGTTTGGACTCATTCGCTATTACTGCGCACGAGCCCCGCTGTGCTCCAAAAAATGCGTCGACCACTTCAAGGCCCGACGGGATGCCGACACAAGATGGCTGTGGCGCGCTCGCGCGGCCTGAGGGAACCGGCGCGGGAAACGCCGCCTGGCTCTCCCTGGCGCGGGCCTTCATCGATCAGGAGGCGGCGTATTGAGCGACCGGCGTAAGCATCTGCTCCAGGATTGCCTCCTGGTGCTGATCGTGCTCCTGATCGGCCTTGTCTGCATGCTCGCCATTCCGGCACCGGCACAGGAAGCGTTCCTTCCCGACGCCCAGCAAGGCCACGTTGAGCGCCATCACCCGCCGCAGGACGAGGCGCTCCACGAAAAATTCTATTCGACCTGGCACATGCCGGACAATCCGGCCGTGAGCTGCTGCAACAATTCGGATTGCTACCCGACCGATATCAAATATATCGAGGGCCGGCTGTACGCGAAGCGCCGCGAGGACGGCAAGTTCATCTACGTGCCGCCGCAGAAGGTGGAGCATAACCGCGACAATCCCGACGGCAGAAACCATCTCTGTGCGCCGCCGCCCAGCCCCTACTCGCCATCCGACACGGTCTATTGTTTCGCCCTGGGAGGCGCGACATGAACTTCGTGCTGGTCAACGGCAGGACGCCCCATGGCGAAAGTTTCTGTGGGCTTTGCTGCCAGCGAATAGGCCATGACGGCTATGTGCGGGACATTCGCACCCGGCTCTGCTACTGCAGAGTGACGTGCTATGCCGTCCACAGCGGCGGCACGATGATGCTGCTCGAAGAACGCGCCAAGGCGTCGCGGCCGGCTTCGCGCACATTGCGAGCTACGAGCGTTCACAACTGAGCATCCGGATGAAGTTCATTCTCGTCAACCACAGGGCCCCGCTCAGTACCGTGACCTGCACCGAATGCGCCCGGCCCCTCGGCACGGGTTATCTGCGGGAAGTGTCGTCGCAGCGGCAATATTGCGACCACGACTGCTATCTGCACTACCAGGCGAAAAGCCTGTTCATGCCCTGGCTCGTCGCCGAACGCGACGACGGGCGGCCGGCCGCCTGGCGTCCGACAGCCTGGAGCGCGACGCCTTACGTCGCCTACTACGAGTTGCTTGCCTCGTTCGCCGCCGCCACCTGCTGGTATTCGATCTCGCTCGCCAAGGCCGCGCTGCGCGTCAGCGAATTGATGGCAACCGAAAGCTTCGGGCCGTTCTCAGGCGGCAGCTGATCCGCGCGCCGCGTCGGAATCGAACGCGTAGACATCCATGCGGATAATGCCGTAGGTCGCGCTCGCATGCAGCCGTTCCGCGCGCCATGAGCCGCCCGCGGCGCCGAGCGCCGCATAGAGCGGCAGGAGATGCTCGTCGCTTGGATGGTTCTTGGCCGCAAACGGCGCCAGGGCGCGATAGTCGATGAGCTCGTCGGTTTGCCGCGCATCCAGCTTCTCGCCGAACCAGTCGGCAAAGCGGCTGACCCAGTCGGGCACCAGTGCATCGAGCGCCTGTCCGCGAAATTCCGAGAGATCATGGGTCATGCTGCCGCTGCCGACGACCAGGACGCCCTCGCCGCGCAGCCGCTCCAGCGCGCGCCCCAGCCGCAGATGATGCGCAGGCCCCAGATGCGGCTGGACCGAGAGCTGCAGCACCGGGATGTCAGCTTGCGGATACATCAAGAGCAACGGCACCCAGGCGCCGTGATCGAGCCCGCGCACCTTGTCGATGCCGCAGCTGAGGCCCGATGCGCGCAGCAATCCCGCGATCTCGGACGCAAGCGGCGGCGCGCCCGGCGCGGGATAGGTGATCTCGTAAAGCGGACGCGGGAAGCCATAGAAATCGTGGATGGTGTCGTTGCGGGCGACGGCGCTCACCATCGGGCTCTCGGTCTCCCAATGCGCCGAGATCACCAGGATGGCCTTCGGTCGCGGCAGCCGCCCGCCAAGCCCGCTCAGGAACGTGCGGGCCGGCGTATCGGTCAAAGGCAAGGTCGGCGCGCCATGCGACAGGAACAGGCTTGGCAACATCATCGCGCTTCTCCTGTCGCTTGCGGCCGAGTGGTTAGTCAGTGCGAATGTGCACTGGAGAGCTTCGGCCCGCCAAACACGGCGAAGGGCGAGCCCAGCGCATAGGCGCCATCGCCGAGCAGGGCCTGGACCACCAGCGCGACGGTCCAGAATGCCGGAAATTCCCAGCCGCCATGCGGGTTGGTGAAGAAGAAGCCGGCCGGGCCGTGCACCGTGACAATGGCGCCGAGCAAGATCGGGGTCGCGAGCAGCGCGACCACGCGCGTCCAGACGCCGAGCAGCAGCGCGACCGCCGCCAGCACCTCGGCAGTCATGATGACATAAGCGAGCTCCGGCGGCATGCCGAGGCTGCCGAAGAACTTGGCCGTGCCGGCCGGCGTGAACACGAAGAACTTCAGCCCGACATGGGCGAAGAACAGCACCGCAAGGCTCACGCGCAGCAACAGCGCCGCATAGGGAGCCGTCCGAGAATCGATCATGGGAATCTCCTGTTGCATTGCGAGACATATGATCCATTCCCCATCGAGAGATAATCTGATATTCGGGAAATATACTTCACACCACTAGAGTGAGATAAGCATGGCGGACCGGCTGACCGGACTGGAGGTGTTCGCCAAGGTCGCTGCCGCTGGCTCGTTGTCCGCCGCGGGGCGGGCCATGGGACTGTCGCAGAGCATGGTCACAAAGCACCTCGCGGCACTTGAGGCGCGGCTCGGCGCAAAGCTGCTTCACCGCACCACAAGGCGGCTTTCACTGACCGATGCCGGACGCAGCTATCTGGAATCCTGCGAGCGGATCCTTGCCGATATCGAAGCCGCTGAAGCGGCCATCGCCGCCGACCGCCTCGAGCCGCGCGGTCTCCTGCGCCTCAACGTGCCGCTGGTGTTCGGGGTCCGCCAGATCGCGCCGCGGCTTGCCGAATTTGCCCGCCTCCATCCCCACATCACGGTCGATCTCGGGCTGAACGACCGCCAGGTCGATCTCGCCGAGGAAGGCTGGGACCTCGCCATCCGCATCGGCAATTTGCGTGATTCGAGCCTTGTGGCACGGCGGCTCGCGCCCTGCCGCATGGCCGTGTGCGCTTCGCCCGCTTATCTCAAAGCTCACGGCACGCCGCGCAGTGTCGCCGATCTCAAAGAGCACAATTGCCTCGGCTACACCTTGGCCCAGGCCGGCAGCGATCGCTGGCTGATGGGCCGCCGCTCGGATATCAGCGTGCCGATCTCCGGCAACCTGCGCGCCAACAATGGCGACGCGCTGCTGGCGGCTGCGATTTCAGGCCAGGGCATCATCCAGCAGCCGACCTTCATCGTCGCCGATGCCTTGCGATCAGGCGAACTGGTGCGCATCGCTCTCGATCATCCGCCGACCGAGCAGCTTGCCGTGCATGCGGTCTATCTGCCCGACCGCCATCCGCCGGCAAAAGTGCGCGCCTTCATCGATTTTCTCGCCGAACAATTCGCGCCCGAGCCGCCATGGGATCGGGGGCTGGTTTAGAGCAGGCGCTGTTAAGCTGCCCAACAGACCGACTAGGCCTGCTCAGCTTCTCCCTGGGGCGGCGGCGCTTCAGGCGCTGGCTCTCGTCCGAGGAAATAGCTCTGTAGCGCCGGCACGACCACGAGGAGCATCAGCGGCCCGATCAGCATTCCGCCGACGATCACGGTCGCAAGCGGTCGCTGCACCTGGCTGCCGATACCGGTGGACAGCGCGGCCGGCAGCAGGCCGATGCAGGCCGACAAGGTCATCATCAGGATCGGCCGCATCTGCTGGTCGACGGCCATGAACATCGCATCGGCCGGCGTCACGTTCCTGGCGGCGACCCGATAGTAGCCGTGAATGATGAGGATGCCGCTCATCACGGACACGCCAAACAGCGAGATGAAGCCGATCGCGGCCGATATGCTGAAATTCAGTCCGAAGGCGTACAACCCAAGAATCCCGCCTCCGATCGCGAACGGAAGACCAAGCAGCGCCAGGAAGCTGTTGCGGAACGAATTGAACAGGCCATAGAGCAGCACCATGATGAAGGCGAAAGTGATCGGGAGGATGATGGCAAGCCGCTTCTTGGCTTGCTGCAGCCATTCGAACTCGCCGGCCCAGTCGATGCGATAGCCGGTCGGCAGCTTCACATTCTGGGCGATGCGCTGTTGCGCTTCCTCCACGGCGCCCGCAAGGTCGCGGCCGCGCACGCTGAATTTGATTGGCACAAAACGCTGGTTACGCTCGCGGAAAATATAGGATGCGCCGGTATCGAGCGTGATCGAGGCGAATTCGCTGAAGGGAATGTAGGCGTTGCCGGTCGGCGTCTGAACGCCGACCTTGATGTTGCGCACATTATCGATATTGGTGCGATATTTGGGGTCCAGTCGCACCACGACACCGAATTGGCGATCCGCCTCGAGCAGCGTGGTCGCGGTCGTTCCGCCCAACGCCGCCTGGACGACCGCATTGACGTCGCCGACGTTCAGGCCGTAGCGCGCGGCCTTCTCGCGGTCCGGCTTGATGTTGAGATTGGGCTGCCCGAGCACCCAGAACGCGCCAAGATCGGTAATCCCGGGCACCTGGGCCATCTGCTCCATTGCCTCCCTGGCGATCTTCTCGAGCGTCGCCAGATCAGGCCCGACGATCTTGATGGAATTGGCGCCTTTGACCCCGGACAGCCCTTCCTCGACATTGTCCTGGATGTACTGCGAGAAATTGAAGTTGATGCCGACGAATTTCTCCGCAAATTCGTGCTGCAGCTCCTCGACCAGCTTCTCCTTGGTCAATCCGGCCGGCCATTCCTCGAACGGTTTCAGCGGCACGAAAAACTCCGCATTGAAGAACCCGGCGGCATCGCTGCCATTGTCCGGACGGCCATGTTGCGAGACCACCGTGATGACCTCGGGATGGCGCAGCAGGATCTCCCTGATCTGGCTCACGATCGGCATTCCCGCCTCGAGCGACAGCGTTGGCGGCATCGTCGCGCGAATCCACAGATTGCCCTCTTCGAGCGTCGGCAGGAACTCGCTGCCGAGGCGCGAGCCGAGAAAGCCGCTGATGCCGAGGAAAATCAGACCGGCCACAATGGTGATTGGCCTGTGGTTCAGCGACCAGCGCAGCACCGGCGTATAGATCCGCCGCACGCCGCGCACGAGAAGCGTCTCGACTTCGCTGACATGCTCGGGCAGCAGGAACGAAGCAAGACACGGCGTCACGGTGAATGTCGCCACCAGCGCTCCCACCAGGGCATAGGCATAGGTGCGCGCCATCGGACCAAAGATCTGCCCCTCGACCCCCTGCATGGTGAACAGCGGAATGAACGCCGCGACAATGATGGCGGTGGAAAACAGCACCGCCCGGTCGACCTGCAAGCCGCTGATCAGGATCAACCGCAGCCGATCCGTCCATGTTGGGTCGGCTGACGCAGATCCGGCGCCGGTCGGATCATCGCCCCAGCGTTTCTCGGCGAGTTCGACCAGCAACAGCTCTTTTTCCTCAGGACCGGCCTGGAGATTGCGGTAGATGTTCTCGACCAGAATGACCGCGGAATCGACGATGATGCCGAAGTCGACGGCACCGACCGACAGCAGGTTGGCGTCCTCGCCGCGGATCACCAGGATGATGATGCTGAAAAACAATGCGAACGGAATATTGGCGCCCACGATGATGGCGCTGCGCAGGTCGCCGAGAAACAGCCACTGGATGATGAAGATCAGGAGGCAGCCGAAGATCAGGTTGTGCAGCACCGTATTCGTGGTGACGGCCACCAGCGTAGAGCGGTCATAGAACGGCACCAACTTCAGGCCCGGGGGGAGACTGCCGTCGGTGTTGATCTTCTCGATCTCGCTGCGGACGCGCTGGATGACGTCATTGGTGTGCAGCGTGCGATTCATGATGACGATTGCCGCGACCACGTCGTCATCATGGTCGCGGCCGGCCTTGCCGAGCCGCGGTACGTAGCCCACCGACACCTTGGCAATGTCTTTGACAAAAATCGGCAAGCCGCTGGTCGAGGACAGCATGACGTTCTCGATGTCCCGGACCTTGTAGCCCTGGGTCAAATCCGTCTCGCCGCCGCTGTCCATGAGGCCGACGCCGCGCACGTTCACGGACTGCTGCCCCACATTGATGGTGCGGCCGCCGACATTGATGTTGGCATTGCCGAGTGCGCTGATCACCTGTGGCAGCGTCACGCCATAGGCTTCCATCTTCTGCAGGTCGACATCGACGTCGTATTCCTTGGTCGTGCCGCCCCAGGTATTGACCTGCACGACGCCGGGAACGGACAGCAGCCGCCGCTGCAGGATCCAGTCCTGGACCGTGCGCAGATTGCTCAAGCCGAAATGCGGCGGTCCGACCAGCTCATAGCGGTAGATCTCGCCAACCAGGCTGGTGGCCTGGATCTGCGCGGTCACGCCGCCGGGCAGGCTGACGTTCTGCTGCAGGTTGATGGCGGTCTGGGTCAGCGCGAAATAATAGTCGACGCCGTATTGGAACACGACGCGGACGAAGGACAGGCTGTAGAACGACGTCGAGCGGATGACATCGACGCCAGGCGTCGCGGCAAGGCCGACCTCGATCGGGATCGTGTAGTAGCGCTCCATCTCCTCCGCGGACAGGCCGGGAGACTGCGCCGTGATTTCCAGGATCACCGGCGCGGGGTTGGGGTAGGCTTCGATGTTGAGCTTCAAAAACGCGAACGAGCCGGCGCAAATGAATGCAAGCAGGCCCAACAGAACCAGCGGTCGCCGGGTCAGGCCGAATGTAAGCAGCCCCTTGAGCAGAATTGCCTCCCAAACCGAGCTTGTGCCGCCCGTTCAATGAAAAAAGCCCGACCGAATCTTACGGCCGCTCGCACCTTAGCGAAATGGTAGACGCTTTCTGAACTGGCCAAAAGTGGCATCGGCGCGAGCAGCGGCGGTTCACGCACAAATGCCGCCGGCATCTGACCAAAAGCTATTCAAAAGCTATTTGGATGAGCTGGCCCATCGCCTGTGGGAGGCATTCGCTGCTGCCCCGGGCAAGGCGATGGCTGCGGCCGGCTGCGCGGCTGCCTTATTTCGTTCATCCCCCGCCTTTGGTGAGCCAGCTCACAGACGGTCGCATGGCGGCCGACGCAAAATGCTGGCATCATTGGACCCGTCATTGCCATGGAGGTGACGTCATGCGCCGTCCAGCCTTTTGCAATTTATTGCTGCTTGCCGTGCTTTTTCTCTTCGCGCTCCCGTTCACGCAAGCCTTCGCCGGAGAAAGCCGCGTGGCGCTGGTGATCGGGCAATCGGCCTATCGCGCCGTGCCGCCGCTCCCCAATGCCGCCAATGACGCCAAGCACATGGCGGAGCTGTTGATTTCGGCGGGCTTTGCGGTGACATCGGCAGGCGACCTGTCGCAGAACGACATGCGGCAGGCGATCTCCGACTTTGCCGCCAAGGTCTCTGCCGCCGGCCCCGACACCGTGGCGCTGGTGTTCTATGCCGGCCACGGCCTGCAGATCGACGGCGAGAACTTTCTCATTCCCGTCGATCTCGATCCCAAGCGCGAGGCTGACGTGCCGCTGCAGGCGGTGCGGCTCAACGACCTCCTGAACACGCTCGGCGCGCTCCACACCAGGATGCGCATCCTGATGCTGGATGCCTGCCGCGACAATCCCTTCCCGGCGCTGAACGGATCCACTGGCCATGGGCTTGCGATGGTCGACACCAAGGCCGGCGCGCCCGGCTCGTTCATCTCCTACTCGACCTCGCCGGGATCCGAGGCCGAGGACGGCAATGGCGAAGACAGCCCCTACACCACGGCGGTGCTGTCGATCGCCAAGCAGCCGAACCTGCCGATCGAGCAGGCCTTCAAGCAGATCCGCGTCGCCGTGAACCAGGCGACCGACGGCCGGCAGATCCCCTGGGAAAGTTCGTCGCTGACCACCGACTTCAAGTTCTTCTCCACCGACAATGGACAGCAGCCGGCCACCGACGCGCTGGCCGCGCTGGCGCCGTCAAAGGCGACGGATGCGGGCCAGACCGAAGCCCAGCGCATCCAGGTCTGGCGCACCATCCTGCAAGGCAAGGAGCCCAAGGTCGCCTATGATCTCGTCGTGTCCGAGGACTCCGTCGAGGCCTATGCGGCTTTTGTCGAGATGTTCCAGGCTGCGCCCTATGGACCGCGGATCAGGCTGTTGCTCGAGCGGCGGCGGCAGATGGTCGCCTGGGCGAATGCGGTCGCGGTCAACACCGGGCCGTCCTACCAGACCTTCCTTGCGAGCTACCCGAACAGCGACCTTGCTGCGACCGCCCGCAAGCTCGAGCAGCGCGTGCAGAATCGCACGATCGCAGCGCCTGCGCCGCTTGCCACCACGGTTGCGCTCGGGCCGACCTGCCCCTGCTCGACGCCAAGCCTGCCGGCCACGCCGACCCTGCTGCCGGCCAAAAAGCATGTCGAGGAAGAACCCTCGCCGCCGGTGAAGAAGAGGGTCGAGAAATCCACGCCCAAGCACAAGCAGCCGCCTGAGGAAGTCGTTGTGCAGCGCAGGCCGGCCCCGGAACAGGGCCCGCCGCCCGGCGCCGTCTTGGAAGGCATCGGCATCGGGGTGGGCATCGGCATGGGCATGGGTGGCGGCATGGGCGGACGCGGTGGCGGCATGGAAGGCGGCGGCTATCGCCGCTAGCCGCTCGGTCAATGACCTCAAGTGTGTCACGCAGCCTTCAGTGTCGAACCGTCACCCTGAGGTGCTCGCGGCAGCGAGCCTCGAAGGGCGACGGCCCGGCTGATAGCTGCGGGGCCGTTCATCCTTCGAGGCCTCCGCTGGCGCTCCGGCGCCTCAGGATGATGGTTTGAAAGGCTTGCGCGCCGCAGCGACATGCGCAGCGCGCATGCTCTTGCCGTGAACGCGCTGATCGGTTTTGTTCGCTCGATGACGATAGGGAATCGAGACGTGACAGATCCGAACGGCGCAGACGCATCCGAAACATCCTGGCCGGTGTTCAGCTCCCTGCGTGGCTATCACTTGAACCATCTGCCGGGTGATTTGGTCGCGGGCCTCACGCTCGCGGCGATCGCGATCCCCGAGCAGATGGCAACCGCCCGGCTCGGCGGCTTTCCGCCGCAGCTCGGCTTCCTCGCCTTCGTCGCGGGCTCGCTCGGCTTCGCGCTGCTCGGCGGCAATCGTTTTCTGTCCTGCGGCGCTGATTCGACCATCACGCCGATCTTCGCCGGCGGACTTGCGCTGCTCGCAGCCAGCGGTTCACCCGAATATCAGCCGCTGGCGATCGCGCTTGCGCTCCTGGTCGGGCTGTTCCTGATCCTGAGTGGCGTCTTCCGCCTCGGCGGCATCGCCAACCTGCTGTCGACGCCGGTGATGGTCGGCTTTCTCGCCGGTATCGCCGTGCACATCCTGGTCTCGCAAATGCCCGTGGTGCTCGGCGTGCCTGCGCCGGAGGGACCGATGCTGCAGAAAATCTGGGTGCTGGCGCGACATGTCGGCGCGGCCAACCCCTACACGATCGCGATCGGGCTCGGCGTGTTGGCATCGGTCGCGGCATCTGAAGAGATCAGCGCCAAGCTTCCGGGCGCGCTGATCGGATTGATCGGGGCGACGGTTGCAGTGATCGCGGCAGGCCTCGAGAGCAAGGGCGTCGGCGTCGTCGGCAGCGTGCCGGCGACACTGCCGGCACCGCAGCTTCCGAACATCGGCGCCGAGCAATGGGCTAAGCTCGTTCCCATCAGCCTTTTGATCGCCATCGTGGTGATGGTGCAGACCGCCGCCGTCACCCGCTCCTTCCCGTCCGAGCCGGGCAAGCCGGCCGATGTCGACCGCGACTTTCTCGGCGTCGGCGCCGGCAGCCTGGTTGCCAGCCTGTTCGGCGCCTTTCCTGTCAATGCCAGCCCGCCGCGCACCGGGATCGTGGTGGAGACCGGCGGCAAGACGCAGATCTCGGGGCTTGCCGCAGCAAGCCTCGTGATGGCGCTGTCGGCGTTCGGCGGGACGCTGCTCAAGCATGTGCCGGACGCGGCGCTTGGCGGCGTGCTGCTGTTCGTGGCCTTGCGCATCATCCGCTTCCGCCAGATCGGCCTGGTGTTCCGGCAGTCGCTGGCGGAGTTCTCGCTGATCCTCGCCACCGCTGCCGCCATCATCGTGCTGCCGATCGAGGAAGGCGTCGCGATTGGGATCGTGCTGTCGCTTCTGCACGGCATCTGGAGCACGACCCGTGCGCGCCTTGTGGTGTTCGAGCGGGTGCCGGGGACCACGATCTGGTGGCCGGCCCATCCGCACATCACGGGCGAAAAGGATCCCGGCGTGTTGGTGGTCGGCCTGCAGGCGCCGTTATCCTTTCTCAATGCCTCCACCTTCCGCGCCGATCTGCTCCAGGTGCTGCAGAAGGCGAGGCCGCAGCTGTTGGTGCTCGAAGCAGCCTCCACCCCCGAAATCGACTTCACCGCCGCGCAGTTACTGCTCGAGCTGTTCACGCAATGCCGCGACCAGGGCATCACCGTCGCGGTGGCTCGGTTGGAATCGCTGCGCGCGCAGGACGCCTTCGAGCGCTTCGGGCTCTATGGCGCCCTGCCCCGGGATCATATCTTCCACAGCGTCGATGAAGCCGTGCGCGCGCTGTCGAGCGCGGCGTCACGGTTCTCGTGACGCGGCGCGCGCGGGCGCTGCATCGCCCGTTGCGCGCGCATGCGCCTCATATTGCTTCTTCACATCATTCCACGACGCGATTGTTTCCGGCAATCGCAGCGCCTCACTCATCCGCATGGCGCTTTCATAGCCCAGCAGGCGGTATGCATCGAACTGCTCTGGATAGAAGAACTGATCGGCCGTCGTCTGATGTGGAAACGCCGGATTGTTGGCGAGATAGCCGGCCGTCGTGAAATCGATCTCGCGAAAGACCGTCGCCTTCACATAGATCATCGCGGCATGGCTGCCGTCGTTGTACGTGATGGTGCCGACCAGGAAGGGAGCCTTGGCATATTTGACGCCGGCAGGATATCCGCCCTCGCTGGGGTACATCACCAGCCGTTCCGGACCGCCGTCGCCGAGCGGAAGATCGAGACGGGCACCAAAATCCTGCTCAATCCGGCGCGATGCCGAAACCAGTGACGACAGGTTGATCGACGGGTCCTCCTCGCCATCGATGATCAGGATGATCTGAAGCTTGCGGCGAACGAGTTCGTACAGGCCAAGATTTTCGAAGTGACCGCCATCGGTCAATTCCAGGAACTTGCTGTCGCGTTTGTGCCGCGAGAAGCCGGTGTAGAGCCCCATCATCAGGAAGGTCGGGATCGAGCGAATGCGGCGCGCGGATTTCATGCCGGGATTGCCGACCCAGAGGCCGAGCCGGATGTTCAGCAGCGACATCACGGCGGAGACCAGCGGATTCATGGTGATGCCGGTTCCGATATAGCCGGCGCTCGCATTCGCTGCAGCGCCCGAGGCGGCCATCGCCGAGGCAAGCGTGAACGGACCGTTGAGCTTGATGTAATCGGTCGTATCCACCCAGTCGGTCGCGGCGCTGCCCATGAAGAAGGGCGAGATCAGGAAGTTGTCACCGCCTCGCGAGGCCACCTTCTGATCGTCGTCGTTGACCAGAATGACGTTGGTGTTGATCAGCGGATAGGGCCGCGCACGCCAGGTTTCGCCGGCTGGCCGGGGCGCAAAGTAGCGCTGCAGATCGGCCAAGGAAAGCACATCGGCAACGGGCGAGAAATCCGACCTCATCGCACTCACCGTGCCGTCATTCGGCATGAATGCTTCCATCAGCCGGTCGCGGTAGAACCGGTGAAAGCCGACATAGTTGACGTTCGCAACCATGGCGATGGAAAACGCCAGCAGCATCGCGCCTGCGATGCCGATCAGGATGGTGAGCCGAAACTCGGCGAGATGGATCGCAGCCAGATCGTCAGAATGCAAAAACAGAGTCGCAATAACGTAGGCGACGACGACGGTCATATAGAGCGCAATCAGCGCGGCGATGGTCGCCGCGACCTGGCCGATGAGGCCGGGAACGATGTTGCGGAGGAATGTATAGTAGCCGTAGAGCGCAGAGCCCACCCCGCTGACGAGGCCGAACAGGCCGACGAGCGAAGCCCTGACGCCGTGCGCGCCGATGTAATCAACGCCAAAAAAAGGAATGATCGGAATCGTCGAGCAGACAAGGACCGCCAGCGATGGAATGAAGGCGATCCCCATGGCACGCTCGGTCGTGCGGCGCAGCCAATAGCTTGCGTTGAGGGATCTCGGCGTCAGCACTTCCGATGCGACGATCACCATGCAAACGGCAAGCGTGACCGCAAGCGCAATGGCGACCAGGGTCACCGTCATGTCGGGCACGCCTTGGTAGGTCAACGCGATCGCAGCCAGCCCAGCCGCGCATCCAAGGCCCAGCAGGGCGCAGCCGGCGATCGTCCTTGCCTGGTTGTGGCTGTCCTGCGGCGCCCGGCTGACCAGCGCAAACAACACCGCCGCAACGACGAAAAGGCCGGTGACGATGTAGAAGGCCCACAGACCGAGCGCATAAACGGCCGAATAACTGAGGTCGCACGACAGATCATGCTGGCATGTTTGTGTCCAGCGCGAGGGGACGGCATCCAGGAGCGGCGACGCGACGTGCAGCGCGCGGAACAGCAAATCGAGGAAATAGGCCAGCACCGACACGATCACAAAGCCGAAGGCCAGGATCGGAAGCCAGGTCAGCGAGCTGATCACGATCGTACGCAGGAGCACGCCAAGGATCGAAGCGAGGCCAAGGCCGCGCCCGGGCGTCAGATACGAGCTGTGCGCGCGAAGGAAAGCGAGGTTCTTCTCGGCGCACTGCTGGGTGAGCGGGATGGGCCCCACGAAGTCGGGATCGGGCCTCGCGGCGCCATAGGGAAAATCTGATGGCGCAAGGCCGAATTCCGGTTCGACGTCTTTGACATCGTCGCAACGCGGCGTGCTCCACCACCATTGCAGGGAGGTCGCGATATATCCACCGCCCGAGACGCTCGAAATATAGTCGAAGCGCCGCAACAGGTCCTTTTCGGCCAGCGCCTGCAGCACGCCCAGGCAGAAGGTGGCCGACCTGATGCCCCCCCCCGGACAGGCCAATGCCGGCCCAAGGCGCGTCACTCGTGTCGCCAAGCCGCTCGCGCCTGTGCTGGCTGATGGCATCGATTTCCTTGTCGATGACCTTCTTCTGCCTCTCGGCAAGCTCTCGCTCCCGCCGTGCCTCGTCGCCACTCAAACCCGTCATGTCTTGTGGCCTTTCCGCGACGCCCGAAAGCTCAGGGAGACAATCGCCACTCGCTTTCGCTCGCACGCGTATAGTTCAGACCGCTGGCAACCAGGCCCTCAAGATCATTGATCCTCAGGAAACTGCCGCGCCCCAGTGATGACAGGTGAAAGCGGACGCAGGTCGGCAAAGCGGCATCGACGCGATACTGCTTCAACTCCACGCGCTGATCGGCGAGGTTCTCGGAGCCCGCGTAGCTCGTGCCGACGCCGATCCAGGCCAGCGCCTGGCTGTACGTTCCGCCGGAGACCACGGCCGGGTCGAATGAGAACTGCGAGCGGTTGCTGCGGGGATCCCATGGCACGATGGAGTCCTGCGTGCCGTCATCGGTGGACCGGCAGGCAGCCTTTCGCGCCACATAGCGGAAATGGAACGCGCGCAGCACGCCGCTCTCGGCGACCCTGCGGCCTTGGTCATGATAGCGATCATAGGACTCTGCCGAAACGTCCCTTTCTCCAAAATCGGCGACCATGCCGCAGCTCCCATTATCGAAGGGCTCGGCCCGGCGAACCAGGTGAACATGTCGCCGCGCGCGCTCGATCACCGGCTCGTCGAGCTGATGCGCACGCGCCGATTTCAGAATGACGACGCCCGATCGCGCCGGATCAAGGCTTTCGCGAATGACGTAGGCAAATTCGACGCTCTGGTTGGCGAGATTCGGCTGGGTCCCGTCCAACGGCATCCAGGGATCTGCGAGCTTGGCTCGGAAGAACACCTGCCGATCTCTCAGCTCCAGGGGATCGCGCTTGAGAAAACGGCAATCGTCCGCCAGACACGCTCCCGCCGCGAAAACAATCGCCGCCGTCCCCAGTCCTCCGCCAAGCCATCCTGTCATGCCCGGCATCGCCACCTCCGGAAGGCCATCACAATCAGAAGTAGACAACCTATCCGCGACATTTCGCGACGGCAAGACTTACATGCCGGGAAGCCTGCGCTGATCGTCACCGCAGTGTCCTGCTACCGGCGTCGCCAGCGCGTTCTGCGCGGTTTTCACCGCGCAGGCAATGAGCGTCGGAGATTCGTCGTTGTCTTGGCTAGGAGGATCGCTTAGGCCCGATCGCCTCGAGTTGCGCCTTCTGCCCATCGCTCAAGATCGCAAGACAATCCTCGAGCGCGGCCTTCACCTGCCTGACCGCCTGCAGCATCGCGATCAGCCGGCGGTCGGCGGCGGAGAACCTTGCCGATGGCGTGAGTGCCTCGGCCTGCGGGCAGGCCCTGTTGAGCATGTCCACCGCTCGCGCGGTGGTGCTCTGCAGCGTCTCGAGGGCGACCTGCTGGCGATGGTCCGGATGGAGGCCGGCTTCGATGTCGTCGGCCGGCCATTGCAAGCCGCCGGGCGGCTCGGTTTCGCAAGCCACGCCGCCCGCGCCGGCTGTCTTGCGCGAAGCAACGCGTTCGTTCAGCCGCGCCTTCTGCTCATCATTGAGGAGATCATAGAGATTGGCGAACGGCGCGCGCAGCAGCGACATCGCCGTGATCATCGCCTCGATCCGATCCTGCATGGCGGTCAGGCGATCCGGCGCCGTCACCGGCGCCTGTGCCGGGCAGGACGAGCGGATGATATAGGCCGCCTGGCTGGATGCTTTGGCGAAGTCGGCGAGCGCAGCGCGCTGGGCGTCGTTCGGCTGAATCGTCTGCGCAATCTGCTCGACCGTGCGGCCGGCAATCTCGTTCACGGCCTCACCGCATAGTTCCTGCAGCGACACGTTCTTGCGCTGCTTGCCGCCGGACGCGTCATCCAGCCTGTAGCTTGCAAGATCCTGCCGCCCGTAAGGCACGAAGATTGCCGCATAGATATCCCTGTAGCCGTAGCCCAAGAAGCTGGCGCGATCATCGAACACCGCATAGTCGTAGATGTCGTCGAAAGCGAACGGCCAGAACAGCGGCCCGACCCAGCCATAGCCGCCATCATTGTGCCGCCACCAACCGCTCGAGGCGCGGCCGTCATGCCAGCCCGCGAGCGCAGCAGTCGCCACGATCTGGCCGCGCGCAACCGGACTGCCAAGCCGATCGTCGGGCATGGCTTGCGGCTCCAGCGCCGCAGTCTGCAGCCGGCCCTCCTGGGAATGACTCTCACGCGCCAGATGGTGACCGCGATGGCCGCCATGCGGCAGCACGCGGCCCAGCACCGCCCGCATGCCACCGATCACAGTGCCAAGGCCGAATCCCCTTGCGAGCGCAGGGCTTGCCGACAGGCTCGCCAGCACGGCAATAGTCATTGCGATGCGGAATCTCGACATGGCACCCTCCCGCGCCAGGCCTTATCGCGTCGGATAGATGACTCGCGAGGGAACCTAAAGTTCCCACGCGTGCCGGCTGTGGGCAAGAAGAATGCCTCGTTCTCGCAAGACATGAGAGGCCCGGGGCTCGCGCCTCTCATGCCGCGGGGACGATCTTCCCCGGATTGAAGATGTTCTGCGGATCGAGCGCCCGCTTCAGCGCGCGCATCGCCTCCAGCGCTTCGGGTCCCAGCTCGGCCTTGAGATATTTCTGTTTGCCCTGGCCGATGCCGTGCTCGCCGGTGCAGGTGCCGTCCATCGACTGCGCCCGCTCCACCAGCCGATGCATGAACTCCTCGCCGCGCGCCATCTCGTCGGGGTCGTCTACGTCGCAGAGCAGCGAGCAGTGGAAATTGCCGTCGCCGACATGGCCCACGATCGGCGACAGCAGATTGAGACGCTTGAGATCATCCTCGGTCTCGCCGACACAATCGGCGAGCCGCGAGATCGGCACGCACACGTCGGTCGCGACCACACCCGCGCCCGGCCGCAGCGCCTTCACCGACCAATAGGCGTCGTGTCGCGCCTGCCAGAGTTTTGTCCGGTCCTCGGGCTTGGTGGTCCAGGTGAAATCACCGCCGCCGCATTCTTTGGCGATCTCGCCGAAATTCCTGGACTGCTCGGCGACGTCGGCCGCGGTGCCGTGGAATTCCAGGAGCAGCAGCGGCGTCTCCGGCAGGGTCAGCTTGGAATAGGCATTGCAGCATTTGACCTGCGCGGTGTTGAGCAGCTCGATGCGCGCCACCGGGATACCGGTCTGGATGGCGAGGATCACCGCCTGGCAGGCGCCGCGGACGGTCTCGAACGAACAGGCCGCAGCTGCAATCGTCTCGGGGATGCCGCGCAGCTTGAGCGTCAGCTCGGTGATGATGCCGAGCGTGCCTTCGGCGCCGACGAAGAGATGGGTGAGATCGTAGCCGGCGGAGGATTTTTTCGCCCGCGTGCCCGTCGTGATGATCTCGCCGTCGCCGCGCACGACCTTCAGCGCCAGCACATTGTCGCGCATGGTGCCGTAGCGCACCGCATTGGTGCCGGAGGCGCGCGTCGAGGCCATGCCGCCGAGCGAAGCATCGGCGCCGGGATCGATCGGGAAGAACAGGCCCTGGTCTCGCAGATGCTCGTTCAGCGCCTTGCGGGTGACGCCGGGCTGGATCACGCAGTCGAGATCCTCCGAGTGCACCGCGAGCACCTTGTTCATGTCGCGCAGATCGATGCAGACGCCGCCGGCCGGCGCGTTGACCTGGCCCTCCAGCGAGGTGCCGGTGCCGAAGGCGATCACCGGGACGCCGTTTTTCGCGCAGATGCGCACCACGTCCTGGACGTCGGCCGTCTCCTGCGCCATCACCACCGCATCCGGCGGCTGGTTCTTAAGCCAGGTTGTGGTGTGCCCATGCTGCTCCCGGACCGCCTGCGAGGTGACCAGGCGGTTGCCGAAGCGGGCTGCGAGCGCCTCCAGAGTGCTCTTGAGCGCCTGCGGCTCCGGCCGCTTCAAATTCTCGGTGATGGTGATATTCAACTTATCCTCCCGACGGGACGACCGTGGCAAAGGATAAAAACGGGGTCAAGAGCACCATGACAGGTACAACCATCGCGGACGACCCGCTGCTCCGCCCCGTCCCGTTTCTGTCCTCGATCATGCAGGTCGAGCCGCAATGGATCGACTACAACGGCCATCTCAACATGGCCTATTACAACGTGATGTTCGATCGCGCCATCGACGAGCTATGGCTTCAGCTCGGGATCGGACCGGCCTATATGCGCGAGCGTCATGGCTCGACCTTCACCGCCGAATGCCATGTCCGCTATTTGCGCGAAATCCACCAGGGCGATCCGGTGCAGATTGCGATCATCCTGGTCGCCGCGGACGAGAAGCGGCTGCACACCTTCGAGGAAATGCGCCATGCGAGCGAAGGCTGGCTCTCGGCGACCTCCGAGAACATGACGATGCATATCGACATGGCCGCACGAAAAGTCGCGCCCTTCCCGCCCGATATAGGTGACCGCATCAGGGCTGTGGCGGATGCCCATTCTGCGATCCCGCGGCCCGATGGGATCGGCCGCAGGATCGGGATGCCGACGCGGGCCGGCTAAAGAACCCTTCTGCCACGCGAGACATGAACCACAGCCGAGACCAGGAACAGCACCAGCGCGATGAAGAAGATGATCTTGGCGATTTCGATCGACGCACCGGCAATACCGCCGAAGCCGAGCAGGCCGGCGATCAGCGCGATGACGAGAAACGTGATAACCCAACCTAGCATGATCAGGACCTCCGAAACTGGTTAAGCGGACGTGCCGCGATGACTGGGAGACCAATCCGTTTTCGGAACTCTGGTTCCGGGGCCTCAGGCTTGGAAATTTCCAGAACGGCAGGAACAAATCGGCCTCTCGGCGAGCCGCTGCACGAAACCACTGTAAAACCGTGCCACCCGCCCCTATATCGGCCACATTCCTGCTAAGAAGGCTCAACTTTACCGCTCTGCGGTGCCAACGTGGGCGGTTTTCTGATTCCGCATGATCTTTTCGGAAAACCGGCCTCCACTTTTCCGGATCATGCTCTAATAGCGATTCGCATGACCGAGCCGAGCAAGCTGAACTATTCCCCCGCTCCCGACCACACGCCTGCGGCCGGCGGCATTGCCGCACGCGCGCGTGCGTCAGCCACCCCGCGTTATCTCGATGGCCTCAATCCCGAGCAGCGCGAGGCGGTGGAGACGCTGGACGGGCCGGTGCTGGTGCTGGCCGGCGCAGGCACCGGCAAGACACGGGTGCTGACCACGCGCATCGCCCATATCCTGAGCCAGGGCCGGGCCCGTCCGGGCGAAATCCTCTCGGTCACCTTCACCAACAAGGCCGCGCGCGAGATGAAACTGCGGCTTGGCCACATGCTGGGCCAGGCGGTCGAAGGCATGCCGTGGCTCGGCACCTTCCACTCCATCGGCGGGCGCATCCTGCGCAGCCATGCCGAGATGGCGCAGCTGAAATCCAACTTCACCGTGCTCGATGTCGACGACCAGATAAGGCTGTTGAAGCAGCTGCTGCAGGCCGAGCACATCGACGACAAGCGCTGGCCGGCGCGCATGCTCGCAGGGCTCATCGACGGCTGGAAGAACCGCGGCCTGATGCCGGGCCAGGTGCCCTCGGGCGAAGCCGCTGTCTTCGCCAACGGCAAAGGCGGCAAGCTCTATGCGACCTACCAGGAACGGCTGAAGATCCTCAACGCGGCCGATTTCGGCGACCTGCTGCTGGAGAACATCCGCATCTTCCGCGAGCACCCCGACGTGCTCCGGCAGTATCAGGGCCGCTTCAAGTTCATCCTGGTCGACGAATATCAGGACACCAACGTCGCGCAATATCTCTGGCTGCGCCTGCTGTCGCAGGCGCCTTCTCCTTCAAAAGCCGTTGCCACACCTGCCGACATTTCGGGGCGGTCCGAAGGACCGAACCCGGAATCTCGAGATTCCGGGTCTGCGCTTTCAGCGCATCCCGGAATGACGGAGTCGATGTCGGCCAGCGCCCCGCCCAAAAACATCTGCTGCGTCGGCGACGACGACCAGTCGATCTACGGCTGGCGCGGTGCCGAGGTCGACAACATCCTGCGCTTCGAGCACGATTTTCCCGGCGCGAAGGTGATCCGGCTCGAGCGCAATTACCGCTCCACGGGCCACATCCTCGCCGCCGCCTCGCATCTGATCGCGCACAATGAAGGCCGGCTCGGCAAGACGCTGCGCACCGAGGACGACGATGGCGAGAAGGTCACCGTCACCGGCGCCTGGGACTCGGAAGAGGAAGCGCGTGCCATCGGCGAGGAGATCGAGGACATCCAGCGCAAGGGCGACAAGCTCAACGAGGTCGCGATCCTGGTGCGCGCCTCCTACCAGATGCGCGAGTTCGAGGACCGCTTTGTCACGCTCGGCCTGCCCTATCGCGTGATCGGCGGCCCGCGCTTCTATGAGCGCGCCGAAATCCGCGACGCGCTGGCCTATTTGCGCGTGGTCAACTCGCCGGCCGACGATCTCGCCTTCGAGCGCATCGTCAACGTGCCCAAGCGCGGGCTCGGCGATGCCACTGTGCAGCTGTTGCACGACCACGCGCGCAAGCGCCGCATTCCACTGTTCGAGGCGGCCCGCGCCGTGGTCGAGACCGATGAGTTGAAGCCGAAGGCGCGCGGCTCGCTGCGCGACCTGGTGCAGCAATTCGACCGCTGGCGCCGGCAAAGCGAGGTCGCCCGCCACACCGAGCTTGCCGAAGTCGTGCTGGATGAGAGCGGCTACACCGACATGTGGCAGAAGGACCGCTCGGCGGATGCCGCCGGCCGGCTGGAAAACCTGAAAGAACTGGTGCGCTCCATGGAGGAGTTCGAGAACCTGCAAGGCTTTCTCGAGCACATCGCGCTGGTGATGGACCGCGAGGACGGCGCCGAGGAGGACGCGGTGTCGCTGATGACGCTGCATTCTGCCAAGGGCCTCGAATTCGACAACGTGTTCCTGCCCGGCTGGGAGGAAGGGCTGTTTCCGAGCCAGCGCACCCTCGATGAGCAGGGCCGCGCCGGCCTCGAGGAGGAGCGCCGGCTCGCCCACGTCGGCCTGACCCGGGCGCGGCGGCGCGCCAAGCTCTATTTCGCCACCAACCGCCGCATTCACGGCACCTGGACCACCACGATTCCCTCGCGCTTCCTGGACGAGTTGCCGGCGGCCAATGTCGAGATCACGGAATCCAAGGGCGGCTCGGGCTGGGGCGGCGCCGGCGGCTACGGCCCCTCGCGCTTCGACAATGTCGAGTCCTTTGGTTCGAGCTATTCGACGCCGGGCTGGCAGCGCGCCCAGCAGCGGCGCGGCGGACAGGGCGGCCAAGGTGGCCGCGGCGGCTTCGACGAGGAGCAGTCGCCCTTCTCCTCCCGAGGCAGCTTCGGCGGCGGCTTTTCCCGCAACCGGCGCGGCCCCCTCACCATCGAGGGCGAGTTGGTGGCAAAGTCCACCGGCGCCGTCTCGGAATTCGCGCTCGACGACCGCGTCTTCCACCAGAAATTCGGCTATGGCCATGTGGTGAAGGTCGACGGCAACAAGCTCACCATCGCCTTTGACAAGGCCGGCGAGAAGAAGGTGGTCGACAGTTTTGTGGAGCGGGCGTGAGGGCGCGTCCGCCCGCGGCACGGCTACCGCGACATCAGCACCCACAATTCTCACCTTGGTAGCTCTTGACCACTGCAACCGGCATCGTATGAGATGGCCGCATGGTCAGGGGAGGCATGGTCTTAGCTGCATTGCTTGCGACAGCGCAGATGGCGTCGGCGCAGACCGCGCGCATCGGTTCCGCGGAGAAGATGACCTTCGGCGACGCGGCGGGCCTGGTTGCGCAAAGCTGCGGCACCGACATCGAGGCCAACTGCCGCGGCGTCAATTTCGACGCCAATCGCCTGCGGGAATGCCTGTCGCGCAACACCGACGTGATCTCGCAGGCCTGCAGGACCGATTATCTGCGCGCCTTCGATGCCATCCAGAAGCGGATCGGCGCGCGCGTCAGCGTCGCCAATGCCTGCGCCCGCGAGATCGTCAAGCTGTGCAACGGCTCGACCAAGGAAACCTCGAAATCCATCACCTGCCTGACCACGGCCAAGGGCGTCAGCCGCAACTGCATCCAGGCGATGGATGATGCGGGGTATCGATGATGCGCGCCGTGACCACAGCCCGGCTCGGCCCGCTGCTTGCCGTCCTGATCGCCGTCGCCGGCTCCACGGCTCCGGCCCGCAGCCAGACCGCGCCGCAACGGGACGCGATCATTACCCAGCTCAGCCAGTTCGACACCGCGCCCGAGCTCGACATTGCCGCCTTGAAGCAGCGCGTGCTCGACAAATCGCGCTCGCGCGCGCGCAACGAGCCGGAGCCGGCCAAGCGTCCCGTGCTCGTGCCTGAAATCCTCAACCTGCCGACCTTCACTGTCGAGATTCATTTCGACACCGACACGCCGGTGGTGCAGCCCGATTCGTATCAGGCGGTCGGCCGCATCGCCGACGCGCTGGTCAATGCGCAGCTCTTGCCCTACACGTTCCTGATTGTCGGCCACAGCGACGCCACCGGCAAGCGCGAGGCCAATGCGATCCTGAGCCAGCGCCGGGCCGATTCCATCCGCGACATCCTGGTCAACACCTTCAAGATCTCCTCCAAGCGCCTGCAGTCGCTCGGCGTCGGCGAGGAGCAGTTTATCGATCAGGCCCATCCAACCTCGCCGGTCAATCTGCAGATCCAGATCATGACGATCGGCAAGGTTGCGGAGACCGAGCCCAGTACGCCGGCAACACCCGCGCCAGCTCCCGCCAAAAAGGGTGGGAAGAAGAAGTAACGATCGGCGAGAGGCGCTTCAGGCGTGACGTTTGGCTCATGTTGACCAACAGCCGAGACATCATCCGTCGCCTCGAGCGGGAGGGGTGGACCCTTGTTCGGGTGACCGGCTCACATCACGTCTTCAAGAACCCAGTCTCGGGGGAAACATTGGTTGTTCCCCACCCGAAGAAGGACTTGGGAAAAGGCCTCGTCCGTGCAATTTATAAGGGCGCTGGTTGGAAGCCCGACTGAGAAACCTATGGCCCACTACATTGCCATCATCGAGGATGCCGGACCGGACCACGCCGTTGGGGTCTGGTTTCCGGACCTTCCCGGCTGCACCTCCGCAGGCGATGACGTCGACGAGGCCTTGCGCAATGCGCCGGAGGCACTGGAGCTCTACGCCAAATCGCTTCAGGAGGGCGGCCGCGCGCTGCCCCGCGCCCGCACCCTGACCGAGTTGAAAGCCGATCCGGGAATTGCCCAGGAAATCCGGGACAATATGGTCGCGTTGGTGGAATTGCATGCTCCGGCCCACGCGGCCGAATAAATTTCCTGGTTCCTGTCGGATTGCAGAACACCAGTAACGTTCTTATCTCACCAGCCCTGCCCTTTTTCTCAGCTCGCAAAGCGGGCGGATGCAACGCGTCCCCGCTTTCCGGCCCAACCTTCATCCCCATGTCGCCGATCATCTCCGTCACCAACCTGTCCAAGACCTATGCGTCCGGCTTCACGGCGCTCAAGAACATCAATCTCGAGATCAGCCGCGGCGAGATCTTCGCGCTGCTGGGACCGAACGGCGCCGGCAAGACCACGCTGATCAGCATCATCTGCGGCATCGCCAATCCTTCCGAGGGCCGCGTCCTGGTCGGCGGCCGCGACATCAATTCCGACTACCGCACCGCGCGCTCCCTGATCGGGCTCGTGCCGCAGGAGCTGCACACCGACGCTTTCGAGACGGTGTGGGCGACCACGAGCTTCTCCCGCGGCCTGTTCGGCAAGCCGAAGAACCCGGCGCTGATCGAGAAAATCCTGAAAGATCTCTCGCTGTGGGACAAGAAGGACTCCCAGATCCGCACGCTGTCCGGCGGCATGAAGCGGCGCGTGATGATCGCGAAAGCCCTGTCGCACGAGCCGCAGGTGCTGTTCCTGGACGAGCCGACCGCGGGCGTCGATGTCGAACTGCGCAAGGGCATGTGGGACGTGGTGCGCGAATTGCGCGCCGCCGGCGTCACCATCATCCTCACCACGCACTATATCGAGGAAGCTGAGGAGATGGCCGACCGCGTCGGCGTCATCAACAAGGGCGAGATCATCCTGGTCGAGGACAAGGCGACCTTGATGCAGAAGCTCGGCAGGAAGCGCCTGACGGTGTATCTGCAGAACCAGATCGACACCATCCCGGACGCGCTCGCGCCCTACCATCTCGTGCTTTGCGAGGGCGGCCAGGCGCTGATCTACGACTACGACACCAAGAGCGAGCGCACCGGCATCACGAGCCTGCTCAGCGACCTGCGCAGCGCCGGCATCCGCTTCTTCGACCTCGATACCACCCAGTCTTCGCTGGAAGACATTTTCGTCAGCCTGGTGCACGCGCCATGAATCAACACGTCATGAATGAACGCGGCATGGGCGAGCCCGCCATGAGCCGATGGACGATCAACCACCGCGCCGTCCGCGCGATCTATCTGTTCGAGATGGCGCGCACCTGGCGCACGCTGTTGCAGAGCATCGTCTCGCCCGTGGTCTCCACCTCGCTCTATTTCGTGGTGTTTGGCGCGGCGATCGGCTCGCGCATCAGCCAGGTCGAGGGCGTCAGCTACGGCACCTTCATCGTGCCGGGACTGGTCATGCTGTCCGTGCTGACGCAAAGCATCGCCAACGCCTCCTTCGGCATCTACTTCCCGAAATTCGTCGGCACGATCTACGAAATCCTCTCCGCGCCGATCTCCTATGTCGAGATCGTGCTCGGCTATGTCGGCGCGGCCGCCACCAAGTCGATCATCCTTGGGCTGATCATCCTCGCCACCGCCGGGCTGTTCGTGCCGCTCAAGATCCATCATCCGGTGTGGATGCTGACTTTCCTGGTGCTCACCGCGCTGACCTTCAGCCTGTTCGGCTTCGTCATCGGCATCTGGGCCGACGGCTTTGAGAAGCTGCAGATGATCCCGATGCTGGTGGTGACGCCGCTCACTTTCCTCGGCGGCAGCTTCTATTCAGTGAACATGCTGCCGCCGACCTGGCGCTCGATCGCGCTGCTCAATCCGGTGGTGTATCTGATCTCGGGCTTCCGCTGGAGCTTTTACGAGATATCCGATGTCAGCGTCGGCCTGAGCCTCGGCATGACCGTCACATTCCTGGTGATCTGCATCGTCCTGGTGTGGTGGATCTTCAAGACGGGCTATCGCCTGCGGAATTGATTGATGCCGTCATTCCGGGGCGTGCGGAGCACGAACCCGGAATCTCGCGCCATAACCTCTGGATTCTCAGATGTGCAAGCGCACATCAGAGTTCGCCTCTTCGAGGCGCCCCGGAATGACGGTGAGAAAGACTCACCGATAGCAGTGATAATAGCCGCCGCGATCGTAGAAGCCGTGGCAGTGGTGATGGTGCCAATAGTGATGCGGCACGCCGAACACGCCCTCGACCGCGCCTACGGCGCCGCCGACACCGGCGCCAACTGCGCCTCCGACAACTCCGCCCACGGGACCGGCGACCCTGTTGCCTTCGTAGGCGCCCTCCTGAGCGCCGCGCACGATGCCCTGGCCGTGGCCCGGCTGCGGTCCTGAGAGCAGCGCCAGCGCTAGCAAAGCGCTTGCCAACATGAACGGCCGCGAAGCCCGCGGCGAAGCCGCGTTCGTAGTCTGGGTCTTGTTCATCTTCAGTCCTTGAAAAGCGGCAGCGAACCGTGCCGGCAGGTGAGCTATCTGAAACGCCCATGCGGCCAAATGGTTGCGCGGCCGTGGCAAAGAGATGGTGATGGGATGGCGACCGCACCGGCGCCTTGCTCGCTCGCGAAAATGTCAGCGCCGCCGATGCAATGACCGCCTTGCTTAAGTCTCGCTATCCATTAACGATTGCCGCCGCGGTGGCTGGAACAAAGGGCGCAATCCGGGCATATTGCAGGCGGGGGACGGAGAGCCGTGGCGGCACGCAATGAGGCCAGCACGCCAGAGCTAGAGGCCAGAAGTGCCAGAGGTAAAGATGCGTAGTTTCTTCGCTGCTATCGCCGGATTGACCCTGTTGACCTGCACAGCCGCGCAGGCCCATGTCGACATCACCGTCGACAAGGACAACCAGATGATGACCGTGGCCGTCGACGGCGTCGCCAGATATCACTGGCCGGTCTCCACCGGCATCCCCTCGCGTGAAACGCCAAACGGCACCTTCCGCGCCTTCCGCATGGAGGAGGATCACTTCTCCAAGGAATTCGACGACGCACCGATGCCGCACTCGATCTTCTTCACCAAGATCGGGCACGCCATCCACGGCACCGATTCCGAAAGCCGGCTCGGCACGCCGGCCTCCCATGGCTGCGTGCGCCTGTCGAAGGCGAATGCTGCAACGCTTTACGCACTGGTGCAGGAACAGGGCGTGCTCAACACCACGGTGACGCTGACCGGTTCGGCCCAGGTCGCGCTGATGCGCCACCCGCGTCGCGACACGGCCGTCGCCCGCGCCGAGCCCGCACCCGACCAGCAGTACCAGCCGGAGTATCAGCAATATTCCAATTCCGGCGCGCCGGTCGTGCTGACGCCGCAGCCGCAATATTTCCCGGGCCGCCGCCCCGTGCAGCGGGCCGATGACGGTTACATCTATCCGGCCGACGGCTCTTCGGATGCCCAGATCTATCCGGCGCCCCGCGATAGCCGCCGCGTCTACGACAATGCGCAGGCCTATCGGCAGCAGCAGCAGCAGTATTACAACAACCAGGGCTACCCGCCGCCGCAGGGCTATTACTACCAGCAGCGGCAATACTATCAGCCGCGCGGTTACGTCCCGGACTGAATGCCGGACTGACGCTTTCAGGATACAAACGGCCGCTGTTCACAAACAGCGGCCGTTTGGCTTGCCGCCTCCAGGCGTAGCAACGGTCATCCGATTGTAAAAACCCCCGCCTAATGTGCTGCGGCACCGGCCGCCGGGCATTCCGGCCAATGCCGGACTCTGCCCGCGCACAACCGGCAAGCGAACAAGAAGAGTTGATCGAACGTCATGCGAGCCGCGGTACATCGTGTGCCGACCAATTTCTGTGGCGCCGTGCGATACGGTCCAGACGGGCCCAAGGGCAAACGCCAAGGGAAGCGTCAAGGCAAACGTCACGGGAAATGCGAGGCGAAGAGGCAAAGGGGGACATAGCTATGAAACGGGGCTTCATCGTTCTGTTCTCGCTCGCCGCCATCATGACGCTTGCCTATCTCACGGCGAGCAAATGGGCGATCCATCACAAGACCCTCACCTTCGACGATCCCTTGCGCAGCGACCGCAACGTCACGGTCGAGCTCGCCGTACGTCGCGACCGCGAGATGGAGTCGGTCACCGAGATGATCGATTTGCCGGTCGCGATCCTGAGCCACGGCAACACGGTGAAGGCTACCGAATATTCCTTCCTCGCCAACGCATTTGCCGCGCGGGGCTACATGGTCCTCAGCATCCAGCACGATCTTGCGACCGACGATCCCATGGTGACCAAGGTCGGCGAGGAATATGTCGGCCGGCGGCCGCAGTACAACCGCGGCATCGCCAATATCCTGTTCGCCATTGAGGAGATGAAGAAGCTCTATCCCAACGCCGACTATCACCACCTGACCTTGATCGGGCATTCCAATGGCGGCGACATCTCGATGTATTTCGCCAAGCTGCATCCGGACATGGTGAAAAAGGTGGTGACGCTCGACAATCTGCGCGTGCCCTTCATCACCGACGGCACGATCAGGATCCTGTCGTTCCGCTCCAGGGATCCGGTGTTCAAGGCCGACCCCGGCGTCGTGCCCAGCGACGAGATATGCGCCAAGGCGGGAATCCAGGTGGTGCGCACACCATTCCAGCACAACGATCTGAGTGATCGTGGCCCCGATCAGGTCAAGGCCCTGATCGAGGCCAGGCTGCATCAGTTCCTGGACGAGGTCGACCAGGACGACGACAACCCGTTCAAGCTCTTGCCGACGACGAGTGCGGATGCGGGTGCAGTCACGAAGCCGGCCCCGGCGACGGCCGCTCCGGTCGCTGCAGCGGCGCCGCTCGCGGCGGCGAAGAATTAGCGCGCTCTTGGAGCAAGCGAGCCCTCACTCTCACCGTCACCTTGAGGAGCCGTCGCCAACGGGTCCGCGCGAACGCGCGGCCCGATGACAGGCTCCGCGACGGCCTCGAACGGCGCCGGCCCGCCTGCAGCCGCGGGCCGCCATCCTTCGAGGCTCGCGTTCCGCTCGCGCCTCAGGATGACGGTTGAGATTGGTGCTTGCCGTAAGCCGTGCCTACTCCCCGTCCCTCAACCTTCGATACACCGCGCGCAGGATATTCGAATAATCATCCGTCCAGACGCGCTGGCCTTCGGTCGGCTCGGTCTCGGTCCATTTCTCCGACGAGGCGAGGCTGCCGACATCGGCTTCGTCGCGGGCCGACACCACGACGTCGGTCGAGAAGATGTATTCGTCGTCGCGGCCGGAGTCCTCGTTGTAGACCCAGCTCTTCAGCTCATTGGCCTCGGCAATGCCGACGACCACGCTCTCGAGCTCGAGATGCCGGTTGGAGACGTGCATCACGACAGCGCCCTGCGGCGCGAGCTTGTCCTTGTAGATTTTCATCGCCTGCTCGGTCGCCAGATGAATCGGAATCGCATCCGACGAATAGGCATCGACGATGATGAGGTCGTAGATGCCGTCCGCCTCCCTCGCAAAGGTCAGCCGCGCGTCGCCGATCACCGGCTTTAAATCCGGCTGGCAGCTGTTGATGTAGTTGAAATAGCGCGGATCGCGCGCGGCATCGACCATGGTCTGGTCGATCTCGAAAAATTTCCAGCTCTCGCCCGACTCCGCGGCACAGGCGAGCGTGCCGGAGCCGACGCCGATCACGGCCACCCGCAGGGCTCCGCCTTTGCGCTCGCGGACCGCGGTGATGGCCTGACCGATGCCGCCGTCCTTGTGATAATAGCTGATCGGCTCGGGCCGGCCGGTGACCGGCGAGCCATCATCGTTGAAGAATTTCTCCGCACCGTGAATCGTCGTGCCATGCATCAGCACATGGTACCGCCCATTCGGCGTCACCACGATCTTGTGCACGCCGAAGAAGCTGCGCACGGTCTCGACGCGGCCGTCATCGGAGGGATAGGCGCGGATCAGAACCAGCGCGACCACGACGGTCGCAAAGATCTTCCAGCGGTTGGCATTGAGCACGAGCGCAAGCAGGGCCGCGAGCGCGCCTATGCTAGCTGCGACCCAGACGCGATGATCCTCGAACCAGACCCAGAGCTTGCCGCTGGCGTGGAATGCCGGCGCGATCAGCACGACCGCGAGCACGGCGAGAAACGGCCAGTACCAGCGGCTCCAGCGCGGCAGCCGCTCGTTGCTCGCGGGACGGCACAGCGCGGCGAGTGCGAGCAGGATCGGATATTCGGCGATCCAGGAGAAGGTGAACGGCGCGATCAGGCCTGCGAACAGGCCGCCGAGCATGCCGCCGAAGGACAGCGCGACATAGAAGCCGGTGAGATATTTGGCCGCCGGCCGCGTGCGCGCGAGCTCGCCATGGCAGGCCATCGCGATCAGGAAAAAGCAAAGCTGATGTCCGCCCAGCGTCAGCAACAGATTCTGCTCGCCGCCGACTGCAAGCAGGATCACCACGCCCGCGATCGCCAGCGGCTGGATCATCAGCATCCATTTGTGCGGCAACAGCGGGCGTGACTGGAACACCAGCACCCAGGTCAAGAGGTACAGCGACAGCGGCAGAACCCAGAGCAGCGGCGCGGCCGCGACATCGGTCGAGATATGCGCGGTGACCGCGATCAGGAGACCCGAGGGCACCGCGGCGAGAAAAATCCAGCGGGCGCGCAAAGCCCACGCGGGCGGCGGCTCGGTGGTCTCCTCGGTCTGCATGTCAGCCTCCGCCAAAGCCGGCGAGCGCAACAGCAGCACGCCGCAGGCCGCGATCAGCACGATCAACAGGCCATAGCCCCACGTCCACATCACGTCCTGGGTGTGCAGCGTGAACATCGGCTCGAGCAGCACCGGATAGGACAACAGCGCGAGAAAGCTGCCGATATTGGAGGAGGCGTAGAGGAAATAGGGATCGGGACCGGCGGGATGGCCAGTGCGGACGAACCAGGCCTGCAGCAGCGGATTGTTGGCGGCCAGCGCAAAGAACGGCAGCCCGATCGAGACCGCGAACAGGCCGAGCAGCCAGACTGCATAGCCCGAGGTCGGCGGATCGCCCCAGCCGCTCGCAATCGACAGCGGCAGGCCCGCCATGGCCACGAGCAGCAGCAGGATGTGGATCGCAACCGGAATGACGCGGTTTCTGATTTGCATCAGGAGATGGGCATAGGCATAGCCGGCCAGCAGCAGCGCCTGGAAAAACACCATCGCCACCGACCACACCGCCGGCGAGCCGCCGAGCCGCGGCAGCACCATCTTGGTGAACAAGGGCTGCACCGAGAACAAAAGCAGCGCGCTTAAGAAAATCGCCGATGTATAGACCGACAGCACCAGCTGGTTGCGCGACGTGGAGGGCTGATCTTTCAGCAATTCGGCAGCGAACATGAAGACTCCGGCAGCAGCCCGGCAGGCAGGGAAGCGCACAAGGACGGCGCAATGGAGCACAGGGCGGGAAGGCGAGCAATCGGGAGCCGATCAAACCGTTGTGCTGCGTCGATCGAGTTCGCTATGTAATGCCCCCGGTCATTCCGGGGCTCGCGAAGCGAGAACCCGGAATCTCGAGATTCCGGGCTCGGTCCTGACGGACCGCACCGGAATGACGGCGCAAGAAACAGGCATATCCTGAAGCATGAACGAAACCGACGTCGTCATTATCGGTGCGGGGCATAACGGCCTCACTTGCGCGGCCTATCTGGCCGCGGCTGGCTTGCGCGTGACGGTCGTGGAGCGGCGCAAGGTGGTGGGCGGCGCCGCGGTGACGGAGGAATTTCATCCCGGCTTCCGCAACTCGGTCGCGGCCTACACCGTGAGCCTGCTCAACCCGAAAGTGATCGCGGATCTCAGGCTCGCCGAGCACGGGCTCAAGATTGTCGAGCGCCGCGCGCAGAATTTCCTGCCCGCGCCCGATGGCAGCTATCTGCTCACCGGCGAGGACCGCACCCTGCCCTCGGTCGCAAAACTCAGCGCGCATGATGCCGACGAGATCACCGGCTTCTCGCAACAATTGGAAGCGATCGCCGACGTGCTGCGGCAGCTCGTGCTGCGCGCGCCGCCGAACCTGGTCGAGGGCTTTGGCCTCAACGCGATCAGCGAATCCCTCAACGCACTTGGCACCGCGGGCGTGCTGCAAAAGCTGTCACTGGCTGGCAAGCGCGACCTGCTCGACCTCTTCACGCGCTCGGCCGGCGAGATGCTCGACGACCATTTCGAGCACGACCTGGTCAAGGCGCTGTTCGGCTTCGACGCCATTGTCGGCAACTACGCTAGCCCCTATGCCGCGGGCTCGGCGTATGTGATGCTGCATCACGCCTTTGGCGAGGTGAACGGCAAGAAGGGCGTCTGGGGGCATGCCATCGGCGGCATGGGGGCGATCACCCAGGCGCTGGCCAGCGTGGCCCGCGCGCGCGGCGTCGAGATCGAGGTCAACGCCGGCGTGCGCGAGATCATTGTCGAGCGGGGCGGCGCGGGCGGTGTGATCCTTGAGAACGGCGAAACCATTCGCGCCAAATATGTCGCCGCAAACGTCAATCCAAAGCTGCTCTATACCCGCCTGATCGCGGCCGACGCGCTGCCCTCGGATTTTCTTGCGCGCATGCGACGCTGGCGCTGTGGCTCCGGCACCTTCCGCATGAATGTGGCGCTCTCCCGGCTGCCGTCATTCACCGCGCTGCCGCGCGAAGGCGATCACCTCACGGCCGGCATCATCATCGCACCGAGCCTCGCCTATATGGACCGCGCCTATCTGGATGCGCGCGAGCAGGGCTGGAGCCGCGCGCCTGTGGTGGAGATGCTGATCCCCTCCACGCTGGATTCCACGCTAGCGCCCGAGGGCCAGCACGTCGCAAGCCTGTTCTGCCAGCATGTCGCCCCGGAGCTGCCGGACGGCAAAAGCTGGGACGATCATCGGAGCGAGGTCGCCGACCTCATGATCGCAACCGTCGACAGCTATGCGCCCGGTTTTGCGCAAAGCGTGCTCGGCCGGCAGGTCCTGTCGCCGCTGGATCTCGAGCGCGAATTCGGCCTGCTCGGCGGGGACATCTTCCATGGCGCGCTGAGCCTGAACCAGTTGTTCTCGGCGCGCCCGATGCTGGGCCATGCCGACTATCGCGGACCGCTGAAGGGCCTCTATCACTGCGGCTCCGGCGCCCATCCCGGCGGCGGCGTCACCGGCGCCCCCGGCCACAACGCCGCGCAGGTGATCTTGAGGGATCACCGGGCACTGTTTGGAAGCCGTTGACAAGGCTGTGGATGATTTGTGGAGAAGCTGTGCATGCGAAAGCTCATACTGCTCGTCTTAACCAGTGCGATGCTTCTCGGGGGCCTGTCCTTGCTTCTGGATGAGCTTCTGTTTGCGAGCATCATCTATTTTCGATTCGTTGCTGCCGGCGGCGTTTTGGCATTCGCCGGTGGCTATCTTCTGTGGAGCGATTTTGTTGCACCGCGCTTAGGTATCAAAACCTGGGAAGCCTAGTTGCAAGACCGAGCAAAAACCTGTGCACATCTGCCTTGATAGGCTGTGCGGCAGGGACCCGAACTCCAGTGGGAAACAGCTGAATAACGCCTGACTACCCGGTGGAAGAAAGAAAGGGCGGCTTGTGGAAAATCCCTTGATAAGGTGTTGATCGCGCGCCTCACACCGTCAGCCTCAGGTAAATTGTCGACAATGACCTTAAGCCCCACTCCCGCCACCCACCGCGTCAGCTTCGCGATCTCCGACGAGCAGGCGGCACGCCGCGTCGTCGATGTCCTCACCGAAGTGTTCTTCGAGGGGGAAGCGGCGGTGGCGGCGTTCGAGCGGCCGGACGGCCGTTGGGACGTCACCGTGCATTTTGCCGATCCGCCGGACCAGGACCTGATGCGCGAGCTGGTAACCAATGCCGCTGGCGAAGAGATCGCCCGCGGCATCGTTTTCGACGTGATCGAGGCCAAGGACTGGGTGAAGGCGAGCCTCGATGACCTGGTGCCGGTGCCGGCCGGGCGGTTTGTGGTGCATGGCCAGCACGACCGCGCCCGCATCCCGCCCAACAAGCTTGGGATCGAGATCGAGGCGGCGCTCGCTTTCGGCACCGGCCATCACGGCACCACCCGCGGCTGCCTGTTGCTGCTCGACCATGTCCTGAAAGCGCAGGCGGTGAGGCGGGTGCTCGACCTCGGCACCGGCACCGGAGTGCTGGCGATTGCCGCGGCCAAAGCCCGGCGGCAACGGGTGCTGGCCAGCGATATCGATGCCCCCTCGGTGAAGGTTGCGCAGGAGAATGCGCATCTGAACGGCACAGGTCCCCTGGTCCAGGTCATCCGCGCCACCGGCTTTGCGGCGCCGGAATTTGCCCAAAACGGTCCGTTCGACCTGGTGCTGGCCAATATCCTGGCCAATCCGCTGAAGCAGCTGGCCGGGCCGATGACGCGCCATCTCGCGCCTGGCGCGCTGGTGATCCTCTCCGGACTGCTGACGCCGCAGGCAACCGGCGTCATCGCCGCCTACCGGGCCCGCGGGCTGGTCCCGCTGCGGCACATCAGGATCGAGGGATGGAGCAGTCTGTTGCTCCGCTCGCTCAAATGACCGCGAGGCGCTGCGGCGACTGCACCCTCTGCTGCAAGGTCATGGCGGTCGAGGCACTCGGCAAGACCGGCGGCACCTGGTGCACCCACTGCAAGCCCGGGCGCGGCTGCCTCATCTATGACACGCGCCCGGATGAATGCCGGGACTATAGCTGCCTCTGGCTCACCGATCCCTGGTTTGGCGAGCATTGGAGGCCCAGCCGGTCGAAGCTGGTCCTGACGTTATCCGAAGACGGCATCGAAATCCGCTGCGACCCCGGCTTTCCAGACGCCTGGCGCAAGGAGCCGTTTCACGGCGACATCGCCCGGCTGGCACAGGCCGGCGAAGCCGAGGACCTCACGGTGCTGGTCATCGTGGGGCAGCGGATGACCCTCGTCACGGCAACCAGCGAGTTCGATCTCGGCGTCGTCGGACCAGGGGAGCGGATTGTGCGCCAGTTGGAGGGCTCGCGCGTGGTCGGCGCGACCATCGTCAAGGCATCGATTGCCAAAGGTGCCAGCTGAGGGGCCGACGAAGGATCTGGTGGGGTTGAAAAGCCTATTCCGAGGGCTTCTGCGGGTCTGCGACCTCGGGACTGTCCTTGCTCAGAGCGCGCCGGGTGCGCGTCTCCGTGAAACGGTCCAGAAACTGGACGATGCGGCTGCGCTGCTTCGGTTCGGCTGCGGCAACCGGGCTCCGCCGGGACGGCGAAAGCTTCTCAAACGTAAAGGCCGGCATTGTGTTTCCCCTCGTCATTGAGTTGAGACACCCTGACGTTTCCCCGTATTGGCTCGTTATCTCTTTGACCGCACTGTGACAGAAAACATTCGGCCGCGTCAACGCGCCTTCCGCACATCCGGTCATAAGTTGTGCCAAATTGCACCTGAGGACGCCGTCCCAGAATTCCAGAGGTCCCCGGATCATGTTCGAAGCCCACTTCCAGACGTTTGACGAGCCGGAAACCGGCGTTGCGCTGTCCGCGCGGCTGTCCGCCTTTCGCGAGGAGCTGAAGCGGCGCCGCCTGACCGGCTTCGTGGTTCCCCGGGCCGACCAGCAGCAGAACGAATATGTCCCGCCTTCGGACGAGCGGCTGGCCTGGCTGACCGGCTTTACGGGCTCGGCGGGGCTGGCGGTGGTGCTTTCGAGCGAGGCCGCGCTGTTCGTCGACGGCCGCTATACGCTCCAAGCGGCCAAGCAGGTCGACGCCAAGGCCTGGACGGTCGAATCGCTGGTCGACCCGCCGCCGGAAAGCTGGCTGTCGGCGCACCTGAAATCCGGCGACCGGCTCGGCTACGATCCGTGGCTGCAGACCACCGCCGCGGCCGAGCGGCTCGGCGCCGCCTGCGCCAAGGCCGGCGCGGAGCTGGTCCCGGTCGACACCAATCCGGTGGATGCGATCTGGACCGAGCGCCCCGCCCCGCCGCTCGCGCAAGTCTCCGTGCATGCCTTGCGCCTCGCGGGCGAAGCCGAAGCCGATAAGCTCGGGCGCATCCAGGGCGAGATCGACAAGCTGGGCACCGACGCGCTGGTGCTGTCGGATTCGCATGCGGTGGCCTGGACGTTCAACATCCGCGGTGCCGACGTCGCGCATACGCCGCTGCCGCTGTCCTACGCGCTGGTGCCGAAAGAGGGACGGCCGATCATCTTCATCGATCATCGCAAGCTCTCCAACGCCTCGCGCGACCATCTCGAGCAATCCGCCGATGTGCGGGAGCCGGATGCGCTGACAAGCGAGCTCACCGCGCTTGCCAGGCGTGGCGCCAGGATCTCGCTCGACTCCGCGACCGCCGCCGACGCGCTGAGCCGGCTGGTCACCGATGCCGGCGGCAAGGTCGTGCGCGGCGCCGATCCGGTCAGCCTGTTGAAAGCGGTGAAGAACGGAACCGAGATCGCGGGCACGCGTGCTGCGCATCGGCGCGACGCGGTCGCACTGGTACGCTTCCTTGCCTTCATCGATCGCGAGGCGCCCAAGGGCAAGCTGACCGAGATCGATGCCGTGGAAGCCCTGGAGACGTTCCGCCGCGACACCGGGGCACTGAAGGACGTGTCGTTCCCGACCATTTCAGGCACGGGGCCAAACGGCGCCATCGTGCATTACCGCGTCACCCGCAAGAGCAACCGGCGCATCCAGCTGGGTGATCTCCTGCTGATCGATTCCGGCGCGCAATATGAGGACGGCACCACCGACGTCACGCGCACCATGGCGATCGGCGAGCCGACGGGCGAGATGCGCGACCGCTTCACCCGCGTGCTGCGCGGACACATTGCGATCGCGCGCGCGGTGTTTCCCGACGGCACCACCGGGGCGCAGCTCGACAGCTTTGCGCGGCAATTCCTCTGGCAGGCGGGGCTCGATTTCGAGCATGGCACCGGGCACGGCGTCGGCAGCTATCTCTCGGTGCACGAAGGACCCGCGCGCATCTCCAAGCTCGGCGCAACGCCGCTCAAGCGCGGCATGATCCTGTCCAACGAGCCCGGTTACTACAAGACCGACGGCTATGGCATCCGGATCGAAAATCTCGAGCTCGTGGTCGAGGCCAGCATCGACGGCGCCGAGAAGCCGATGAACGGATTCGAGACCCTGACGCTGGCACCGATCGACCGCCGCCTGATCGACGTCAGCCTGCTGAGCCCTGCGGAAATCGACTGGCTGAATGCGTATCATGCAAGGGTGGCGCGCGAGCTGCGCGGCCAGCTCGATGATGCGACCAAGGCCTGGCTGGATCAGGCGACGGCGCCACTGGGTGCCAAATAAGCCGGCAAGCAAACTCGCCAGGCACTCCGTCATTCCGGGGCGCGCGCAGCGCGAACCCGGAATCTCGAGATTGTGGTGCGAGATCTTCCCCTTGCTGCTCGAGATTCCGGGTTCGATGCTTCGCATCGCCCCGGAATGACGGGTGAAATAACTTCGGTCTCTGGAATACTGGATCACCCGCTTTCGCGGGTGATGACGAGTGTGCGCACGGCATAGCCGTATGCTGAAACATCCGTATCCGCCTCGCAGTGGGACGTTACAGTCGGCTGCATGGATCGAAGCGGATTTATTGCAGCATGCATGGCGTGATGGGCAAACCGCCGGGGCCGGCGCCCGACAAGCGGCTGGCGGGTCCGCGCGTCATGCTGATGCTGCTCGTCGTCATGACGGGCGTGGCGCCGATCTCGCTGTATCTTCTGGTGCCGGCGCTGCCGCTGCTCGCCACCACCTTCGGCCGCGATATCTCGATCGCGCAGATGACGGTGTCGCTCTACATGGTCGGCATCGCCTGCTCGCAGCTTGTCATGGGCCCGCTGTCGGACCGCTTTGGCAGGCGGCCGGTATTGCTCGCGGGTCTCGGCCTGATGGTCGTGGCTTCGATTGGCGGCGTGTTCGCGCAGTCGCTGCCGCAGCTGATCGCGGCGCGCTTCCTGCAGGCGCTCGGCGGGGCAAGCGGCATGGTGATCAGCCGGGCCATCATTCGCGACCTTTACCCGCGCGAGCGCATCGGCGCCATGATCTCGCTTGTCATCGCGGTGATGATGATCGCGCAGATGCTGAGCCCCCTGACCGGCGGCCTGATCGAGACCGCGTTCGGCTGGCGCGCCATCCTTTATCTGATCACGGCTCTGGCGCTGTCGACGACGATTGCGATCGCGCTGGCGCTGCCGGAGACGCGGCGCGAGGGCTCAGGCGAGCGCGGCTTTCGCGGAGATGTCGGCAAGCTGTTTTCAAGCCGCGCGTTTATCGGCTACATGCTGTGCCAGGTGCTGGCCTCCCAGATCATCTTCGCCTTTGCCGGCGGCGGGCCCTATATCGTGGTGACGCAGATGGGCCGTTCCAGCGCCGAATATGGCGCGTGGTTTGCGACCACCGCCTTTGCCTACCTGATCGGCAATGTGTTCTGCGTCCGCCTTGGCCCACGGCACGCGCTCGAGAGGCTGATCTGGTTCGGGCTTGCGCTGCAGGTTGCCGGCAGCGCGCTGAACTTCGCGCTCAGCCTTGGCGGGATCAACGACGTGCCATCATGGCTGTTCGGCACCCAGATGATCGTGATGTTCGCCAATGCCTTCGTGATGTCGAACTCCGCCGCCGGCGCTATCAGCGTCCGCCCCGAAGCCGCCGGCACCGCCTCGGGCGCGATGGGCTTCTTGCAGATGGGCCTGGGCGCGCTGGTCTCGCAGCTAGGGGCGTTCCTGGGCGGTCATTTTGCATCGACGCTGCCGCTGACGGCAGCAATCCTGGCGCTGTCGGCCGCGTGCGCGTCGACGATGATTTTTGTCGTGCCGAGGAGGAAGATGGAGGTTTGAGGAAAAGCTTTCTCCCCTCGTCATTGCGAGCGAAGCGCGGCAATCCAGGGCCATGCCCACCACTCTGGATTGCTTCCACCTACGCGCAAGCGCGCTTCGGCGGACGCGGTCGTCGCTACGCTCCTCGCAATGACGGAGCAAGCCTTCACTCCCCCACGAGCCTCAGCCACTCGTCTTCCGTCAGCACCGTCACGCCGTGCTTCTGCGCCTCCGCGAGCTTCGACCCTGCGCCCGGGCCGGCCACGACATAATCCGTCTTCTTCGACACTGAGCCGGCAGCCTTCGCTCCGAGGCGCTCGGCCATCGCCTTGGCTTCGTCGCGGGTCATCTTTTCCAGCGAGCCCGTGAACACCACGGTCTTGCCGGCGACGGCCGAGTTGCTCTTCGGCTTCTCGGCATCGACAACCTCGACCTCCTTCTTCAGCCGCTCGACAATGCCGCGGTTGTGGCTTTCGGCGAAATAGGCCGCAATGCTCTGGATCACCGTGTCGCCGATCTGGTCCAGCGCATCCATCTCCGCAATCGCCTCCTCGTCGCCCTTGGCGACCTTGAGGCAGGCGTCTTGGAAGGCCTCCCACGAACCATAGCCGCGCGCGAGCGCCAGCGCCGTGGTCTCGCCGACATGGCGCATGCCGAGCGCATAGATGAAGCGCTCCAGCGCAATCTTTCGCCGCGCCTCGATCGCATTGAAGAGATTGCGCACCGAGGTCTCGCCATAGCCCTCGATCTCCTCCAGTTTCAGCTTGTTGTTGCGCTTCTGCAGCGTGAAGATGTCAGCGGGCTCCTTCACCCAACCCTCATCAAAGAAATATTGCAGCTGCTTCTCGCCGAGACCATCGATGTCGAAGGCGCGCCGCGACACGAACAGCAGGAGATGCTGGATCTTCTGGTAGGGACAGGCAAACTCGCCGGTGCAGCGGGCGCGCGAGCCCTCCTCGCCGGTTGCCGTCTCCTCCCGCACCACGTCGGTGTGCAGCGGGCACGGGCACTTCTTGGGAAAGTGAAATTCCCTGGCGCCCTTCGGCCGCTTGTCGATGACGACATCGACCACTTGCGGGATCACGTCGCCGGCGCGCTGGATCACCACGGTATCGCCGATCCGGATGTCGCGCCCTTCCCGCAACACCTCGCCCTTGTTGCCGACGCCCTTGATGTAGTCTTCATTGTGCAGGGTCACGTTCTGCACGATGACGCCGCCGACACCGACCGGCTCGAGCTTGCCGACCGGCGTGAACGAGCCGGTGCGGCCGACCTGGATCTCGATGTCGCGCAGCACGGTCATGGCGCGCTCGGCGGGGAATTTATGCGCAATCCCCCAGCGCGGCGTGCGCGAGACGAAGCCGAGCCGCTCCTGCCA
>DASREP010000111.1:0-24626 GCA_035652015.1 Bradyrhizobium sp.
AGCTCCCCGTCAGGCTCTTGCGGCCTTTGAGCACGTACGGGCTCAGATCCAGCGACGGGCGGTTGGTTAGAACCGCCCGTTCGCACATTCTGGCAGATTTTGCAGACACAAGATCACGTATAAGCCGTAAAACCATCGCGCAGGGAAGGCCGGTTGTCACCGCCTGTACCTGTGGTTTTCGCGCTCGCGCAATCTCCATTTTGCGCGAGAGCCCCGGGTGCATGCGGCCACCCGGCCTTCCCTGCGCTCTCTGTTTTTGAAGAGGGCGATGATTGAAGCAAAGCTCGGGCGAATTGCGCCGCGAGAATGTGGACGCATGTCTCTATTCTTTTCGCGGCGCATCCTTCGAGACGCCGCTTCGCAGCTCGTCAGGACGAGGGCGTCGGGTGTGGCGCACTCTCAGACCCTCATTGTGAGGAGGCGTGCAAGGGCCGTCTCCGGACGATGCTACGCACCGCCTTCGCCGGACGACGAGCACCGGTGGCTACGTCCTTCCGCACCCCTACTTCGTCGCCGAGAAGCGGCTGTCGAAGGAGTTGGGGGAGATGATCGGCTGGGCGCCGGCGACAATGGCGTCCTTTGCCGACGCAGGGGACAGATCGGAGGCGGACTCGCTCTCCTGGCCCGATGGCTTCCGCGCCGGCGGGTTCGCAGCCTGCCGGGTCTCGGCGGGCTTCGCCTTCGGCTTGGCCTCGGCCGCTTTCGGCTTGGCGCTGGCGGCGGCCGGCGCAGGGGACGTCGTTGCTGTGGTGTCGGCGGTGGCGCCGCCGAGGCCCATCTTGTGGGCGAGGCTGGAGAAGAAGCCGTCAGACGGCGCCGCGCTTGCGGTGGCCACGCGCGTAGGCGCGGGTGTCGCGGCAGGCGCCGAAGCGGCGGGTGCGGCGGCGACCGCGATAGCCGGCTGATCGTTCGCGTCAGGCGCATGTGGCGGGTTGACAGTCCCGGGGATGGTGCCCGGCAGCCGCGAGTTCGCAACCAGCGACAGTCCCTGGTCCTCGCCGCCATCCGACAGGCCGGTCGAGGCGCCCGGCACATGGGAGGCGAAGATCTTGTTCATGCCACCGTCGATGCCGGTGTTGAGCTTTGCGACCGGCGTGCCCTTGGCGACCAGCTTCTCATATTCCGCCTGATCCTGCGCCTGCTTCTCCTTTACCAGGCTCGCAAGCTCGTCCGGGATCACATAGGGCGGGCATTTCGCTGCGGCCTGGAACACCGGATCGCGGGTGGCATCGGGCGCCTTCGCAGCGTCGAACACGTAGTGCTTCTCGCAGAAATCGACCTTCGGTTCCTGGTGCGTCACCTCGAAATGATCGTAGCCTTCCTTGATCATCTTCCAGAAGGCCATGTTCGGGTTGTTGCGGTGCCTCGCCATGTTGACCGGCGTCATATGGAACGGGAAGGCCTCGAACTGAAATCCCTTCTGGCCGCCGAAGAAGGACTCGCGGCCAAGCGCGTAAATCTCCGCGATCTGCTCGTCGGTCATGGCGTAGCAGCCGCGCGAGGAGCAGTCGCCATGCACCATCAGCTCCGAGCCGGTGCGGCCGAGCGCGCGGTCATAGGCATTGGGGAAGCCGGTGTTGAAGGACAGGTAATAGGCCGAGCGCGGATTCATCTGCGCCGGCGTGATCTCATAGAAGCCTTCCGGCGCCTGGCGGTCGCCCTCGCGCACCTTGGGGCCGAGATCGCCCGACCAGCGGCAGATCGGATAGGTCTTGAGAAGCGCGAACTTGCCGGAGCGGTTCTGTTTCCAGACCTCGAGCTCGGCCTCCTCCTTGAACAGGCGGATCAGGATCGGCGACTGCAGATCCATATCCTTCTCGACCATGGCCGCGAGCAGCTTGGGCGGGACGGGCTGATTGGCCTTGGCATTGGCGGCGAGCGAAACCTCGTCGGTGTCGCAGCCGGCGAGCGAGAAGCCAGCAGTTGCGAGCGCAGCCGAGACGATGAGCGCGCGGACCAGCGAGCGGTTAATCAATGCAGAAGCTCCACACCCACCTGGACACCGTGCCAACCCCAATCAGAGGCACGACACCCTGAAGCCGTCAGATCCAAGTCGACTAATCCAAGTCAGCTCCAGATCGTCAGACCCGAAGCCATTGATTAAAATACTAACCTTTGCCCCCCTGCGCCGCAACCTGAACGGCCCGTGCGAGGGGTATCGATACCCCCATGGTCAATGAACGATGAACACGCATCTTCGGCCTAATTAGGGCCAAATCGGGCCTTCCCCAACAGAAGGAACTAAGCCGGATGATGGCGTCATAACAGGTGGAATGCCGCGAGGGAGGCCAATCAGGGGAGTTTGCGGCCGATATCGAGGAATTTCTGCCGCCGCTGCTTGCGGATGGCCTCGCCATCCAGCCCCCGCAGCTCGTCGAAGGCGCGGCCGATGGCTTCACCGGTCTCGTGAATCATGGCGGCGGGGTCGCGATGGGCGCCGCCGACCGGCTCCTTCAAGATCGCGTCAATGACGCCAAAGCGGAGCATGTCCTGGGCGGTGATCTTCATGCTGTTGGCGGCTTCCTGCGCCTTGGTGCCGTCGCGCCAGAGGATGGAGGAGGCCGCTTCCGGCGAGATCACGCTGTAGATCGCGTGCTCCAGCATCAGCACGCGATTCGCGGTGGTGATCGCAATCGCCCCGCCCGACATGCCCTCGCCGGTGATGACCGCGACATTTGGCACCGAGAGCGAGAGGCAGGCATCGGTGGAGCGGGCGATGGCTTCAGCCTGTCCCCGCTCTTCGGCGCCGATGCCGGGATAGGCGCCGGCGGAATCCACAATCGAGAGCACAGGAATCCCGAAACGCTCGGCCATCTCCATCAGCCTGGCCGCCTTGCGGTAGCCTTCCGGACGGGCCATGCCGAAATTGTGCTTGATGCGGGAGTCGGTGGAGTTGCCCTTCTCCTGGCCCATCACGCAGATGCTCTCGCCCCGGAAGCGGCCGAAGCCGCCCATCAGCGACTGGTCCTCGCCGAACTTGCGGTCGCCGGCGAGCGGGGTGAAATCGGTGATCAGGCCGGCGACGAAATCGGTGAAATGCGGCCGCTGCGGATGCCGCGCCACCAGCGTCTTCTGCCAGGGCGAGAGGTTGGCATAGAGGTCGGCCAGCGCCTGCGCCGCCTTCTCCTCGATCCGCGTCACCTCCTCGCTGATGTCCGTGCCGGAGGCCGCCAGCGCGCGCAGCTCGTCCACCTTGGAATCGAGCTCGGCGACAGGCTTTTCGAAATCGAGATAGGAGCGCATCTGGTCCGGCATCAGATCACTATAGAGGGTGGCTGGCCTTGCGGGCGAGGGGAGATCGGAGCGCGCCCAAAAAGCGCGGAATTTCAATCGGTTGGTTGCGTGGTTCGGGCAGCCTGCCGCTGCCGTCAGGATGGTGCGACGGGAGGAGCCAAGCGGAAAGCTCTTTCCTGTGTGTGAAGGCGGAAGTCAAGCGCGGCAAGGCCCGCTGGTTCAAGACTTGTTACTTCTCGGCCAGCGGATGCAGGTCGCGGACCATCGCCTTGAGCCGCTCCTCGACGACATGCGTGTAGATCTGGGTGGTCGAGATGTCGGTGTGGCCGAGCAGGGTCTGCACGATGCGCAAGTCGGCGCCGTTGTGGAGCAGGTGGCTGGCAAAGGCGTGGCGCAGCACGTGAGGGGAGACCTGACGCGCCGCCAGCCCCGCAGCAACGGCGAGATCCTTCAGGTCGCGGGCAAAATGCTGCCGGGTCAGATGCCCGCTCTCGCCGAAGGACGGAAACAGCCACTTGGAGGCCGCGGCTGCCTTGCTCTTCGCGCTCTTGGTCGCCTCCATCGCCGCAAGATAGTCCGCCATCGCCTGTCGCGAGGCGTCGTTCAGCGGCACCAGCCGCTCCTTGGCGCCCTTGCCGCGCACCACGATCATGCGCGCGTCGCGGGTCGCGGCCGAGCGCGGCAGCGTCACCAGCTCCGAGACGCGCAGGCCGGTCGCGTAGAGCACCTCGAGCAGGCAATAGAGGCGCATGGCGCGCAGCCGCTGCGATGGCGAGGCCTCGGCGGCCTCGGTGGCCTGCTTGGCGCGGGTGAGCATACGGTCCACATCGGCGATCGACAGCACCTTGGGCAGGCTGCGACCGCGCTTGGGCCCGGACAGGATGGCCGCAGGATCGTCGCTGCGGATGCGCTCGTTGAGCAGGAAACGGAACAGATGTCGCAGGGCCGACAGCCGCCGCGCCACACTGGAGGACTTGAAGCCGCGGCTGTCGAGATCGGCAAGATAAGCCCGCAAGCCCTCGGTCGTGGCGCTGCCGAACGTCTGGCCGGTCTTGCCGAGGAATTCGGACAGATCCGTCAGATCGCGCCGGTAGGCGTCAAGCGTGTTCTCGCCGGCCCCCTGTTCCGCCGCGAGCATGTCGAGGAAGAGGCCGATCAGCTTCGCGTCGGAGGGCTTGCTGCGCATCCGGTATTCTCGTGTGCCGGCTCATCTCTTCAGGAATTTGTCCGGCGGAATAGTGACCGTCATCTCCCGCGGCTTCGGATTGACGAAATTAGCCAGCGCGTAGATGGCGCCATAGACGACGCCGGCGACGATGGCGACGACCGTGAGGAAACGGAACAGGCTAGGCATCGGAGGAGCCTTGGAAAGGCATATTAACCATTGAAATCATCCAACATGTTCGCTTCCCCCTGGCAAGTGGCTCTGGCAACCCCTTATGCCCGGGTAGTATAGGAGGCCTTAAGCGGGGCCACCCCGCGAGCCGCCGAGCCCAAAACTGAACCGAATGTCCGAGATCACGCCGCTTGCCAGTACGGATCCGACGCCCGAGACCGACATTGTCGGTGCCCTCGGCAAGCGGCTGATCGTGCTCGTCGGCATGATGGGGGCGGGGAAATCGACCATCGGGCGGCGGCTGGCGGCGCGGCTCGGCGTGCCCTTCGTCGACGCCGATACTGAGATCGAGCTGGCCCACCGCATGCCGATCCCCGACATCTTCGAGACCTATGGCGAGGCCTATTTCCGCGACGGCGAAGCGCGGGTGATCGCCCGCCTGCTCGAAGCCGGACCGGCGGTGCTGGCGACCGGTGGCGGCGCCTTCATGCGCGAGGAGACCCGGCGCCGGATCGCCGACAAGGCGGTCTCGGTCTGGCTCAAGGCGGATGTCGACATCATCATGCGGCGGGTCAGGCGGCGCGCCGACCGTCCGCTGCTGCAGACCGCCGATCCCGAGGCGACGGTGACGCGCCTGATCAGCGAGCGCGAGCCGGTCTATCAATTTGCCAATCTGACGATCGCCTCGCGCGAGGTGCCGCACGACAAGATCGTCGACGAATGCATCGACGCGCTGCACGCCTATCTGTGCGGCGGCGCGCCCGGAGTTGCTGGAGCCATACGATGACCGCGCCGCTGAAGCATTCAGATCCCGTGATCGTCGATGTCGCGCTCGCCGAGCGCGCCTATGACATTGTGATCGGCCGCGACGTGCTGGGTTCGCTCGGCAGCCGCATCGCCAGCCTGCGGCCGGGCGCGCGTACGGCCATCGTGACCGATCGCAGCGTCGCCAGACATTGGCTGGAGAAGACCGAGGCCGTGCTCACACAGGCCGGCATCGCAAGCTCGCGCATCATTGTCGAGGAGGGCGAGGGCTCCAAGAGCTATGCCACCCTGGAGAAGGTCAGCGAGGCGCTGATCGCGGCGAAGGTCGAACGCAATGACCTCGTCATCGCGCTCGGCGGCGGGGTGGTCGGCGATCTCGCAGGCTTCGCCGCCGCGATCCTGCGCCGCGGCGTCGATTTCGTGCAGGTGCCGACGACGCTGCTCGCCCAGGTCGATTCATCGGTCGGCGGCAAGACCGGGATCAACTCGCCGCAGGGCAAGAACCTGATCGGCGCCTTCCACCAGCCGGTGCTCGTGATCGCCGATACCGCCGTCCTCGACACGCTGCCGCCGCGGCAGTTTCGCGCCGGCTATGCCGAGGTCGCAAAATATGGCGTGCTGGGCGATGCGGCCTTTTTCAGCTGGCTGGAGGTTAATCACGCCGACATCGTCAAGGGTGGCGCCGCACGTGAGCATGCGATCGCGACCTCCTGCCGCGCCAAGGCCGCGATCGTCGCGCGCGACGAGCGCGAGACCGGCGACCGCGCGCTGCTCAATCTCGGCCATACCTTCGGCCACGCGCTGGAAGCCGTGACCGGCTTCTCCGACCGGCTGTTCCATGGCGAGGGCGTTGCGATCGGCATGGTGCTGGCGGCCGAATTCTCCGCTTCGCTGGGCATGATTCCGCAATCGGATGCGATCAGGATCGAGCGTCACCTTGCCGAAGCGGGGCTGCCCACCCATGTCGAGGATATCGCGGGATTTGCCCAGGAAGGGCTCGCCGACGCCGACACGCTGATGGCGCTGATGGCCCAGGACAAGAAGGTGAGGCGCGGCAAATTGACGTTCATCCTCCTGGAAGCGATCGGGCGCGCGGTGATCGCAAAGGATGTCGAGCCTTCGCTCGTTCGTGACTTTCTAATGCTAAAGCTCGCGAGCAAGTCGTAAGCGGCAGGTAAGCAACAGTTTCGCAGGCATGATGGGCTGGCTGACAATCTCGATCGTGATCGTGCTGCTGGCGATCTCCGCCTTTTTCGCAGCAAGCGAGACCGCGCTCACCGGCGCCTCGCGAGGCAGCATGCTGCGGCTGGCAAAGCAGGGCAATCGCGACGCGGAAATCGTCTTTGAGCTCGTCGCCAATCGCGACCGTCTGATCGGCGCGCTGCTGCTCGGCAACAACATCGCCAATATCGGCGCATCGGCGCTTGCCACCGGCATCCTCACCGCCTGGTTCGGCGAGGTCGGCGTGCTCTATGCGACCGCAGGCATGACCGCGGTCGTGGTGATCTTCGCGGAAGTGCTGCCCAAGACCATGGCGTTCAACGCGCCCGACCGGTTCGCTCTGCGGGTGGCGCGTCCGATGCGTCTCACGATCGCCGTGCTGGGACCCCTGCTGACCGTGATCGAGGTGGTGGTGCGTGTTCTGATGCGCATGCTGGGCTTCAAGGTCGGCGCCAACCAGCCGATCCTGTCGCCGATCGAGCGGCTGCGCGGTGCCGTCGATCTGCTGCACAGCGAAGGCAAGGTGGAGAAGATCGACCGCGACATGTTCGGCGGCCTCTTGGACCTGCGCGAGCTGCAGGTCTCCGACGTGATGGTCCATCGCACCGAGATGGTCACCATCAATGCCGATCTGCCGGCCGAGGAACTGGTGCGCGAGGTGCTGGCGTCAGAATATACGCGCATTCCGCTCTGGCGCGACAAGCCGGAGAACATCATCGGCGTGCTGCATGCCAAAGACCTGCTCCGCGCCATCCGTGCCTCCGAGGGGGATACGTCGCGGATCGATGTGTCGACGATTGCGCTGCCGCCGTGGTTCGTGCCGGAAATGCGCCCCGTCTCCGAGCAGCTGAAGGCGTTCCGCCGTCGCAAGACTCACTTCGCGCTCGTGGTCGACGAGTATGGCGAGGTCGAGGGCATCGTCACGCTGGAGGACATTCTGGAGGAGATCGTCGGCGATATCGCCGACGAGCAGGACGTGGTGGTGGCCGGCGTGCGGGCGCAGCCCGACGGGTCCGTGGTGGTCGACGGCTCGGTGCCGATCCGCGATCTCAACCGCGCGATGGACTGGAATCTTCCCGACGAGGAGGCGACCACGGTCGCCGGGCTCGTGATCCACGAGGCGCGCTCGATCCCCGACCGCGGCCAGAGCTTCACTTTCCACGGCTTCCGCTTCCGCGTGCTCCGCCGTGAGCGAAACCGGATCACTGCACTCCGTATTGTCCCGGTGCCGCGCGACGGTGAGCTTGAGGAGCCGCGGCCGAAGCGTGCCGGCAATTCATTTTGATCGCGCCGCTTAATATTGCTGTCATGCCCCCGCTGAGCGGAGAAATACCGCGGCCGGCCAAGTCTCAGCTGCCAAGTCTCAGCTCAAGTCTCTTCCGGCGCCTTGGCGTGGAGGGCAAGCGCATGCACGGAGCCTGCAAGTTCCGCGGCGAGGGCTGCATTAATCATGCGGTGGCGCTCGACGCGGCTCTTCCCTTTGAAGGCGTCCGACACAATATAAACCCGGAAATGCGTCTCGCCGCCGGGGCGGTGGCCGGCGTGGCCCTCATGCAGATGTGATTCGTCCTGAACCTCGAGGCTTTCGGGTGAGAAAGCTTCGCGCAACTTGTTGGTGATAATGTCTCTTGTGGTCATGCCTGTGGCATTAAATGCGCTGGTTCGTTTCGTCAATCACGTCGGGAGTCGAAGGATTCGCAATGTCAAGACTTGAAGCTTTTTGCATTGCGTAGTCAAAGTCCACCATGCCAATCGACACATCCAAATTCTTCGACTCCATTCGCATCAACAAGCGGAGTGCGAAGCAGGAAACGCAGGTGCGCCAGACCGCGGCGCCGTGCGAATGGCCTGATTGCAAGAACAAGGGTACCCATCGCGCGCCCAAGGGCCGCGACAATGCGCGCGAATATTGGCACTTCTGCCTCGACCATGTTCGTGAATACAACCAGTCCTACAATTTCTTCTCCGGGATGAATGCGGACGCCGTCGCGCGCTACCAGAAGGACGCGCTGACCGGCCACCGTCCGACCTGGAAGATGGGCGAGAACACCAGCGCCCGCAAAATGACCGGCGGCGCCGCCGACTTCGAGGGTGCGTCCGACCCCTTCAGCGTGTTCGGCGAATTGAACGGCCGCGCCGGAGCGCGGCCGCGCGCCGAGGCCAAGCCCGAGACGCGGAAGATCTTCAATGCCGAGCGGAAGGCGTTGCAGGTCATGGGGCTCGATGCCGATGCGACGCTCGGCGACGTCAAGGCGAAGTACAAGGCGCTGGTCAAGCAGCACCATCCCGACGCCAATGGTGGCGACCGCTCCACCGAGGATCGCCTGATCGAGATCATCAAGGCCTACAACTACCTCAAGACGGTGGTGCGCGAAGGCTAGCAACGGCGATGGAGATCGTGCTCCACCGCCGCATCGCAGCTCGCGCTACGATGGCATCGGTCCGACATAGGACGAGCTTGGCCGGATCAGCCGTCCGGTGCGCTGGTGCTCCCGTGCATGCGCAGTCCATCCGGCGGCGCGCGCGACCGCAAAGATTGGCGTGAACGCCTGCCGCGGAATGGTCAGCGCGTCGAGCAGGATGGCGGTGAAGAACTCGACATTGGTCTCCAGCGCTCGTTCCGGATTCTTACGCCGCAACGCCTCGCGGATATAGGCCTCGACCTCGCCCGCGAAGGGCAGATTGGTGCCGTTGGCGGCGAGACGCTCGATCGCGCCTTTGAGCACATCGGCGCGGGGATCGCGCACCCGGTAGATGCGATGGCCGAAACCCATCATGCGCTCGCCGCGGGCAAGCGCCGCATCGACCCAGGGTTGGATGCGCTCGCGGGTCCCGATCGCATCCAGCATTTCCAGCACCGGCTCCGGCGCGCCGCCATGCAGCGGCCCGGTCAACGCGCAATACCCCGCGGTAATGGCCGCGAACAGGTCGGCCTGGGTTGAGGCGACCACGCGCGTGGTGAAGGTCGAGGCGTTCATGCCGTGGTCACACACCGTGACGAGATAGGCATCGAGTGCGGCGGCCTCGCGCGTCGCAGGCTTGCGGCCGAGCAGCATCGATAGCGTGTCGGCGGCATGGCCCGCGGTCGGGTCGGGCGCGACCGGCGCGGCTCCATTCGCCTGCTGCACCAGGGCACCGGCAATCACAGGAAAAGCGCCGACGATGGTCGCCTCATGCTCAAGCCCGCTTTCAGCGCGCAGGCCGGCGATGGCTGCGCGAAAGCCGTCGACGATCGATAATCCACGTGTTGCGCCAAGCAGCTCGGGAAGCCTTGCAAAAGCGCGCACACGGGCGGCGCCCAGGCTGGCGCGGACGTCGGCTTCGCTCAGGCGGTGTCCCGTTGCTCCGTTCCACAGCCTGGCCGTAACACCCTCGAAGCTCGATTCTGCCACGAGGTCCGCGACGCGCTCGCCGGCGATGATGAGCTCGCCGCGCTCGCCATCGACATGGCTCAACACGGTCTCGGCAGCGGGAATGCCGTCCAGCCCGATCGCGCTCTTGGTGAGATGGATGTTCATGGCCGTTCTCCTTTCAGGATTCGAAAGGTGCGGTCACTCGACATATTGATCAATCTTGATTATACTAATCAATATGAAAAAATCCGATGCGCTGTACCTTTCGGCGAGGGAAGCCGCCGCGGAACTCGCGATTTCGCCGGCCACGCTCTACGCCTATGTCAGCCGCGGGCTGGTCCGCTCCGAGCCCTCGCCGGACTCGCGCAGCCACCGCTACCGTGCCGAGGACGTCCGCGGCCTGAAAGAACGTCGCGTGCCGTCGCCGGAGCCGCGGGGACTGCGCAGTTTCGATCCGGATCTGCCGGTGCTGGATTCCGCGATTTCGACCATCACCGAGAACGGGCCGATCTATCGCGGCGTGAACTGCGTCGAGCTTGCGGAAAAGGACACGCTCGAGCACACCGCGACGCTCCTATGGGATGTGACCGGGGTCGATCCGTTCGCTGCCGACAATTGCCCGCAGGTCTCGGACGAGATGCGCGCGGTCGCCGAGGCGACACGTCGCGCCGCGCCGATCGATCGGACAATTGCCGTGCTCGCGCTTGCGACCAGCGCCGATCCCGGCGCGTTCACCCGCGCCCATGACGGCCGCGCGATGGTCGGCGCGCGCATACTGCGGCTGATGGTCGCGACCATGCTCAACAGCGCGCCGTCGGCAGAGCCTTTGCACTTGCAGATCGCCCGCGCCTGGGCGCCGGATAACAAGCATGCCGCCGATATCATTCGCCGCGCGCTGGTGCTGCTCGCCGATCACGAGCTCAACGCCTCGACCTTTACGGTGCGCTGCGCGGCCTCCACCGGGCTCAACCTGTATGACGCCATCATCGCGGGCCTCGTGGCCCTGAAGGGCCCCAAACATGGCGGTGCGGGCGTGCTGGCGTCCCGGTTGGTGAAGACGCTCGTCGACAATGATGTGGCGCCCGTGATCCGGGAGCGCGTGGCACTGGGCGAGCGCTTTGCCGGATTCGGGCATGGCGTCTACAAGCATGGCGATCCGCGCGCGCTGTCGCTGCTTAACGCCCTGACGCGTGCCGGCGCTCCGCGAAAATTCACCAGGGAGGTGCCGGAGCGCATCGCGGAGGCGACCGGCGAACTCGTCAACATCGATTATGCGCTGGCGGTGATGGCGCACAGTCTGCGGCTCTCGCCGGGCAGTGAATTGACGTTGTTCGCGATGGCGCGCGCCGTCGGCTGGATCGCACATGCCAGCGAGCAGTTGCAGACGGGCGGCCTGATCCGTCCCCGCGCGCGCTATGTCGGACCGGTCCCGGGGCGTGCAGCCTCGCCTGCCGCGCGCGAGCGCTAGCGCGGACCTCTCACCCGCTCCGCAACAGGTTGGACCACGCCATTCTGGCGGCGGCGCATGGCCCACGTCACAAGCGCGACAAGTATGGCGCCGGCCAGGACTGCCAGGATCCAATAATGCTTGAGGCCGACATGGTGCGGGATGCCGGCATAGCGATGAAGGGCGTCGATGGCCAGCACCCCTGGCAGTACATGCGCCGGAGCCCAGAGCAGGACGGCCGGAATATTGGCTGCGAAAAACTGCATCCGCGCCATGCCGAGTGCGCCCGCCGTAACCGGCACGAAGGCGCGGATCGGCGGCACGAAGCGGGCGAAGAACACCGCCCAAATGCCCCAACGCCGGAAGAATGCCTCGCTCTGGGCGATCACAGCCGGATATTTGCTCAAAGGCCAGGTGCTCAGGATTTCACGCTGGGAGCGATGGCCGACGATGTAAGCCGAGCCGTCGCCGATCAGGGCGCCGGCAATCGCCGCCAGCAGCACCCATTGCAGCGTGAGCTGGCCGCCCGGGACCAGCGCACTGAGCGCGAGGATGATGGTCGAGCCCGGAATGACGGAGCCGATCACCGGAACCGCTTCCAACAGCGCGGCCAGGAACAGCGTCAGGTAGGCCAGCCAGGCGTGCGCGGAGACGAACGCGATCAGCGGATCGATGTAGGAAGCCACAGAAATTCCCGTGATGAGTCAACGTCCCATTAGACCAAGGACGTACCATAAGTAGGATCAGGCCGCGAAAGTGCCATCGATGGGTATTCGAGGACTCGCCCTGGTTTGATTCCCTTGCGGAAAAACCCGTCCCGATTCGCAGGGCAGCCCTCCCAAAACCGCGTTCCGTGCATATCTCAATGAAAAAACAACGGAACTTTGCTTCGCGCCTGGGCTTCTGCGAACCCGTGCTGTCTGATAGGCTTGCTCAAAGCACCCAACCGCAGCCACCTGCTAGATCTGGTTTCGGGAATGCCCGGGACCTCGGAGGATGAATGACGACCGCCGCCATGACCAAGATTGAAGAGCCCGTCGGAATGCCCGACATGAAGGTGTCGGTCCGGCAGGTCTTCGGCATCGACACCGACCTGGAGGTGCCCGCCTATTCGGAAGTCGACCCGCACGTGCCTGAGGTTGACGCCGATTATCGCTTCGACCGTGCCACCACGCTTGCCATTCTCGCCGGCTTTGCCAAGAACCGCCGCGTCATGGTGACCGGCTATCACGGCACCGGGAAGTCTACTCATATCGAGCAGGTCGCGGCGCGGCTGAACTGGCCTTGCGTGCGCGTCAACCTCGACAGCCACATCAGCCGTATCGACCTCGTCGGCAAGGACGCGATTGTCGTCAAGGACGGCAAGCAGGTTACCGAATTCCGTGACGGCATCCTGCCCTGGGCACTGCAGCACAACATCGCCCTGGTGTTCGACGAGTACGACGCCGGCCGCCCTGACGTGATGTTCGTGATCCAGCGCGTGCTGGAGGTGTCCGGCCGTCTGACGCTGCTCGACCAGAACAAGGTGATCAAGCCTCACCCGGCGTTCCGCCTGTTCTCCACCGCCAACACCGTCAGCCTCGGCGACACCTCGGGCCTCTATCACGGTACCCAGCAGATCAACCAGGGCCAGATGGACCGCTGGTCGATTGTCACCACGCTCAACTATCTCGCCCATGACGAGGAGGTGGAGATCGTGCTGGCCAAGGCGCATCACTATCGCACCCAGGAGGGACGCGACATCGTCAACAAGATGGTGCGGCTTGCTGATCTCACACGCAACGCCTTCGCCAATGGCGATCTGTCGACCGTGATGAGCCCGCGCACGGTGATCACCTGGGCCGAGAACGCCGATATCTTCGGCGATATCGGCTTCGCCTTCCGCGTCACCTTCCTCAACAAGTGCGACGAGCTGGAGCGGCCGCTGGTGGCCGAATTCTATCAGCGCTGCTTCAATGCAGAACTGGCAGAATCTGCGGTCAACGTGGCGCTGTCGTAGGACATGTCGTCCCGGCCAAGTGAGCGAAAGCGAGCGCGAGCCGGGACCCATACCGCGGAATCTCGCAATAGAGTGATGCTGCCAGCCTTTCAACCAACTCCAGCCGGTGGTTATGGGTCCCAGCTTTCGCTGGGACGACGACAAAGATGACAACCTCCAACAGCAAATTCCGCACCGGATCAAAGGAAGCGCCGACCGAGCGGTTCAAGCGCGCGGTAACCGCCTGCCTCCGTGCGATTGCAAAGACGCCCGAGCTTGACGTGAGCTTCGCCGCCGAGCGGCCGGGCCTGGCGCCGGGCAAGGCGCGCCTGCCGGAGCCCGCGCGCAAGATGACGCGGCGCGACGCGGCGATCGTGCGCGGCCACGCCGATTCGATCGCGCTCAAGCTTGCCTGTCACGATCCCAAGGTGCACCGCAAGCTGATGCCGGGCAATCCGCAGGCCCGCGGCGTATTCGAGGCGGTCGAGCAGGCCCGTGTCGAGGCAATCGGTGCACGGCGCATGTCAGGTGTTGCGAAGAACCTGACTGCGATGCTCGACGATCATTTCCATCGCGGCAAGTTCGATGAGATCACGGACCGCGCGGACGCCCCACTGTCGGATGCGCTGGCCATGATGGTGCGCGAGCGTCTGACCGGGCTCGCGCCGCCCGCGGCCGCAAAGAAGATGGTCGATCTCTGGCGGCCGATCCTGGAAGACAAGATCGGCACGCGGCTCGACAAGCTCAGTCGTTTCACCGAGGACCAGGCCAAGTTTGGCGATCTCGTCCATGATCTGCTCTCGGCGCTCGAGCTCGGCGACGAGCGCAATGCCGATACCGATGAGGACGACGATCAGGACGACAATCGCGACGGCGAGAGCGATCAATCTGGCGCCGAAGGCTCGCCGGACAGCGACGCCGCTCAGGAGATGACGGCGGACCAGGCGCAGTCGACGACCGAGGACATGTCGGAAAGCGCGATGGAGAGCGCGCAAGCCTCCACCAGCGATACGTTCGACGACGGCGAACTCGGCGACGACGAGACGCCGGGCGAGGCGACGCGGCCGAACAGGGCCGGCACTAACGAGCCGCGCGGGCCGGAATATCACGCCTTCGCACCGAAATTCGACGAGGTCATCGCGGCCGAGGACCTGTGCGATCACGACGAATTGGAGCGGCTGCGCTCCTATCTCGACAAGCAGCTCGCACATCTGCAAGGCATTGTGGCGCGGCTCGCCAACCGGCTGCAGCGGCGGCTGATGGCGCAGCAGAACCGCGCCTGGGAGTTCGACCTCGAGGAAGGCATCCTGGATCCGGCGCGGCTGTCGCGCGTGGTGGTCGATCCCTATCACCCGCTGTCCTTCATGCATGAGAAGGAGGCGACCTTCCGCGACACCGTGGTGACGCTGCTGCTCGACAATTCCGGCTCGATGCGCGGACGTCCGATCACGGTCGCCGCGACCTGCGCCGACATTCTCGCCCGCACGCTCGAGCGTTGCGGCGTCAAGGTCGAGATTCTCGGCTTCACCACCCGCGCCTGGAAGGGCGGGCAGTCGCGCGAAGCCTGGCTTGCCGCCGGCAAGCCGCCGAATCCGGGACGGCTGAACGATCTGCGTCACATCATCTACAAGGCGGCGGATGCGCCCTGGCGGCGTTCGCGCAAGAATCTTGGCCTGATGATGCGCGAAGGGCTGCTCAAGGAGAATATCGACGGCGAGGCGCTGGACTGGGCGCACAAGCGCCTGCTCGCGCGGCCTGAGCAGCGCAAGATCCTGATGATGATCTCGGACGGTGCGCCGGTCGATGATTCCACGCTGTCGGTCAATCCCGGCAACTATCTCGAGCGGCACCTGCGCCATATCATCGAGGAGATCGAGACGCGCTCTCCTGTCGAGTTGATCGCGATCGGCATTGGTCATGATGTGACGCGCTATTATCGCCGCGCGGTCACGATCGTGGATGCCGAGGAGCTCGGCGGCGCCATCACTGAAAAGCTCGCCGAGCTGTTCAGTGAGACGCATACAGCCCCACCGCCCAGATCGTCGCCAGCGCGGCCGCGCCGCCTGCACTCGTAAAGAGGTGAGCAGCAGGCTCTCTCGCCGCCGATTTCTCGAAATATCGGCGGCGGGGCTTTCGGCGGCGTCGGGACCCGGCTTGGCGCTTGCGCAAGCCGCGACCCAGCTGTCGGCCAAATCGGCTGCCATCCACGAGCATTCCGTTACCGAGCCCGTCGCGATCGCGGTGAAGGCGCGGCCGATTGCCTCCTTCGAGCCGCGTGATCGTTCGCATGTGCGCTTTGGCTCACTGGAATACCGCAGCGGACTAGTGCTGACCTCATCCTTTCCCGGCTTCGGCGGCCTGTCCGGCATTCGCCTCGACGCCAAGGGCGAGCACTTCATTGCGCTGAGCGACAAGGGCAGCTGGTTCACCGGCCGCATCCTCTATTCGGGCCGCGTCATGGTCGGGCTCGATGATGTCGAGGCCGCGCCGATGCTGGGCCCCGACGGCCGGCCGCTCACTGTGCGCGGCTGGTACGATTCCGAATCTATCGCGCTCGACGGCTCCTTGGTCTATGTCGGGCTCGAACGCGTCAATCAGGTGCTGCGCTTCGATTTCTCCAACGGCTTCACCCGCGCCCGCGGCGAGGTGGTGCCGATGCCGCTGGCGGTCAAGAAGCTTCCCAACAACAAGGGGCTCGAGGCGCTGGTCTTCGTGCCGAAGGGTTTGCCGCTGGCGGGTACGTTGATCGCGATGTCGGAGCGCGGGCTCGACGGGGACGGCAATCTGATTGCATTTCTGGTCGGCGGGCCGTCGCCCGGTCAATTCAGCATCCGCCGCACCGAGAATTTCGATATCAGCGACGCGGTGCTGTTGCCGTCAGGCGATCTGTTGGTGCTGGAGCGCAAGTTCTCGCTGGTCGCAGGCGCTGGCATCCGCATCCGCCGCATTCCGCTTGCCGCGATCACCCCCGGCGCACTGGTCGACGGTCCTGCGATCTTCAATGCCGATCTCGGCCAGGAGATCGACAATATGGAGGGGATCGATGCCCATGTGACAGAGGAGGGTGACACCGTGTTGACCATGGTCTCCGACGATAATTTTTCGTTGATCCAGCGCACGCTGTTGCTGCAGTTCACGCTTGTTGCGTAAGCGTCGATCCGCGGGCTGGCCTGCAAATCCCGGGCAGCCGCCCGACTGGTAATGTTGCAGGACCGCTCTATGTTATCTGCACCCTCATTCCACAGTCCCCGGATAGCTCATGAGTGCCCTGTTCAATCCCATCCAGCTGCGTGGCCTGACGCTTGCGAACCGCATCATGGTCGCACCGATGTGCCAGTACTCGGCGGACAATGGCGCGGCCACCGACTGGCATTTCACCCATATCAATTCACTGGCGCTCTCCGGAGCCGCGATGTTCTGCATCGAGGCCACGGGCGTAGAGGCGATCGGCCGGATCACGCCAGGCTGCCTCGGTCTATGGAACGATGCGACCGAGGCGGCGCTCAAGCCCATCCTCGCCTCGGTCCGCAAACATTCCAAGGCGGCCATCGCCATCCAGCTGGCGCATGCCGGTCGCAAGGCCTCGAGCGCGCGGCCATGGGACGGCGGGCAGTTGATCTCCGTGGCACAGGGCGGCTGGCAGCCCGTGGGGCCATCCGCCATTCCTCATAAAGACGACGAGACGCCGCCGCTTGCGCTCGACGAAGCAGGACTTGCGCGCATCCGCGATGCCTTTGTCGGCGCTGCCACGCGTGCGATGCGGCTCGGGATCAATGCCATCGAGCTGCATTGCGCCCACGGCTATCTGCTGCACCAGTTCCTGTCGCCGATCTCAAACCATCGCACTGATCGATATGGCGGCTCGCTGTCGAACCGCATGCGCTTTCCGCTCGAGGTCTACGATGCGGTGCGCGCCGTGGTGCCGGCTGACAAGCCGGTCGGCATGAAGCTCTCCGCAACCGACTGGGTTGAGGGTGGCTGGGACCTGCCGCAGAGCATCGAGTTCGGCACCGAGCTGAAAAAGCGCGGGCTCGACTGGATTGACGTGTCGTCCGGCGGGGTGTCGCCCAAGCAGAAGATCCCGCTCGGTCCCGGCTACCAGGTGCCGATGGCTGAGGCGATCAGGAAGGCAAGCGGGCTTACGACCATCGCGGTCGGCCTGATCACAGAGCCGCGCCAGGCCGAAGACATCGTCGCCTCCGGCAAGGCCGACATGGTCGCGCTGGCCCGCGGCATGCTCTATGACCCGCGCTGGGGCTGGCACGCCGCTGCCGAGCTCGGCGGCCATGTCACCGCTCCGCCGGCTTATTGGCGCGCACCGCCACACGAGCACAAGGACCTGTTCGGCAGCACAAGCTTTGGCGCGCGGTAGGACAGTTCCTTCGGACAGCGTTAGCGCTTTGCACGCGAAGACGGTTCCTTGGCACGAGGAAAAGGACTAAGCTTCCTGTGCAGTGGAGCCAGGTCGCTATCAGGTCGTGTCATGCGGACTCGCGTTAGAAGATTTGCCCATCTGTTGGAGCGGCTTGGGCTGGCCATGGCGGGCGCGGCGTGCGGCCTGTTCGTTGCCGCCCATGTCGGTTCGAGCATCAGCGTGCTGACTTCGCAGGGTTTCCTGCTGATCATGATGATCGTCGGCGCGATCGGCTTCTATCTCGGCATCGACACGCCCCCGTTGCCGTTCCATGAGGGTGACGTGGCGGAGCCCAAGGTGGATTCGGCGGAATTCTTGAGCGCCTTCGGCACCTTCCTCGCAACCCTCACGGCCTTCTTCGCCGTCGGCATCATCATTCTGCGCCAGGAGCCGCACATCGCCTGGACCTACCTGATCATGGCGGGATGGACGGTCGGGGTTGCCATGCAGATTATCGCCGGCGCGATCGCGCGGGCACGGGCCTGATTTCTCACGCCGCGCCGGATTTGCGCTCGCTCGCGCCGCGATCGATGGCCCCCGTTTTCGTCGCCTGCTGCTCGACTGCGCGTTCTGGCTGCTCGACGGCGATTGGTGGAACGATGGCGACCAGCTCATGCGGGTGCTGCGCCAGCGCCCCGCTCGCGCCTTCGCGCAGGACGAGCTGCAGCGGCGGACGCGCAAGATCATCAAAAGGGTGCGCAAGCTTGAGCAGCTCGATGCGCGACGGCGGCACAAGCTGCGGATTGCAGTGAAAAAACTCCGCTACGGACGCGAGTTCTTCGCAAGCCTGACGCTGGACGGCAGCCACGGCAAGGCGGGCCGCAAGGTCGATCACGCGCTCAAGAGACTGCAAGGCGCGCTCGGCGACCTCAACGACATGCGAGCGCACGCCCAGCGGGCGCAGGGCTTTGCCCGAGCCAACACCGCATCACGGAAGGCGTTTGCCGCCGGCGTCCTGATCGGGCGCGACGATGCGTCTGCAGGTGCGGTCCTTGGCAAAGCGCTTGAAGCGGGAAAGCGCCTGCGACGCGCTGCTTAGCCGGCCTTGCGCGCGTGATGGCTGTGCAGCTTCGATGCGAGCAGGCGCCGCCATTCATTGAACTCGCCGCTTGCGACGTCGCGGGGCCGATCAGGCCGGCTCCCGCTGCTGTGAGAAGGCTGAAAAATTCACGGCGGTGAAATGACTTAATCATCGGCAAGGCTCCTTGCCGGCTTGCAGGGAAGCAACAACTGTGCCGCGTAAAGCTGCCTTTTGCGCTGACCTCACTTGTGCGTCGTACGGGAAGGCTGAGCGGAAATCGGCTGTCGGCCGTCCGGGGAGCCATCATTCCGCCAAAACCGAGGCGAGTATTTCCGCCACTCATGAAAAAGCGCCGGCAACGAAGCCGGCGCATAACAAAACAACAGATGAGGAAACGGCCATGGAACTCGGTTATTTCGCGATGCCGTCGCATCCGCCTGAATGTGGCTTGAAGGAAGGCCACGACTGGGACCTGCAGGTGCTGCGCTGGCTCGACGAACTCGGCTACCAGGAAGCCTGGATCGGCGAGCATCACACTGCCCCCTGGGAGCCGCATCCGGCGCCCGATCTTCTGGTGGTCGAGGGCTTTCGCCAAACCAAGAACCTGCGCATCGGTCCCGGCGGCTTTCTCCTGCCCTATCATCATCCCGCCGAGCTCGCGAACCGCGTCGCCATGCTCGACCATCTGTCGCAGGGCCGGCTGAACTTCGGCGTCGCGGCGTCGGGCCTGCCGAGCGACTGGGCGATGTTCAATGTCGACGGCATGAGCGGGCAGAACCGCGACATGACGCGGGAGGCGCTGGAGATCATCCTGAAACTCTGGAGCGAGCCTGCGCCGTTCACCCATCAGGGCAAATACTGGACGGTGAGCAAGCCGGACGTGATGTTCGATTTCCTCAAACCTCACCTCAAGCCGCTGCAGGCGCCGCATCCGCCGATCGGGGTCGCGGGCCTGTCGAAGAACTCCGACACGCTCAAGCTCGCCGGTGAGCGCGGCTTCATTCCGATGAGCCTCAACCTCAACCCGGCCTATGTCGGCAGCCACTGGGACTCGGTCGAAGCGGGGGCCGCGAAGACCGGCCGCAAGCCGAGCCGGCGCGATTGGCGGCTGGTGCGCGAGGTGTTCGTCGCCGATACCGACGACGAGGCGTGGCGGCTTTCGGTCGGCGACATGATGGGCCGCATGATGAGCGAGTATTTCCTGCCGCTGCTCGGCCATTTCGGCTTCAAGGACTACCTAAAGGCCGCGCCTGACGTCGCCGATTCCGACGTCAATGTCGACTATTGCGCTCGTCACAACTGGATCATCGGCTCGCCCGCCACTGTCACCGACAAGATCGAGAAGATCTGGCATGAGGTCGGCGGCTTCGGCGTGCTGCTCGTGTTCGGCTTCGACTACAAGCACAAGCCCGAGGCCTGGCACAATTCGCTGCGGCTTCTCAGGCATGAGGTGCTGCCGCGGCTGAAACATCTCGACGCAGGCCTGGGGAAAGCGGCCTGACGGGGCGGTTGGGTCAGCGAGGCGGCGGGGGAGCGCCGCCTCGCTTTTTTTCTGCCGCACGTTGCAGCAATCACGCGTCGATCAGGTTCGCCCGCAACTGCGATCGTGCAGGTTCAATAGCACCGTGTGACATTGACGATGCGCTCGGCGCCCTCGCGGCCGGGCACGGTGACGGCTTCGTCATGGCAGCCCGGCACGTAAGGGTGGTCCGACGGCGCGACCATGGGCGGCAGGCGATGGGCCCAATCCCAGGGCACGTCATAGGTGTAGGTGTAGTGGACGTCGTTCGAGGCCGGCGGCGCGACCGGGCCCAGGGGCTCGCCCGAGGACGGCCCATAGCCATTGCCATAGCCATAGTCATCATAGCCCGGCCAGTAGGTGAAGACGCCGTTGCGCCGGTGGAAATGCCGGAAGGATCCGGCAACGCCCGGATGGGGCGCGGCGAACGCCGCGCGCGGGCCGGCGCCGGATCCCGCAATTGCCGCGTTCGCGCTCAGCGCGAGCGCGAGGGCCGCAAGAGAGGCGGCACACGCGCCGTACAGTTTACAAGTCATGGCACGCACCAAATGTTAGTTAACGAGCAGCTCAGCGGCGTGACGCTAGGCCGCGGCCACCGCGCCCGCAAACGCATAATTAATCAATGGTTAAGGCACAGCGTTAACGCCTGGCCCGGGCGGTCATTGACGCCTCCCTTTGTGAGCCGCGTTGTGAGCCGCGGCCGCCCGCGCGCAACGGACGGTCGCGGCAACACTTCGTTTCAGGCGGGTTGCTCCACGAGCGTGATTTCGGACACCAGCACCTTGCCCCGCGTCTCCGGGCTGAACAGCAGCGTCACCACGAAGGCCGCCGCGGCGCCCGTCGTTGCGACCAGCATCGGCATGGTGAAGCCGAGCGGCTGGTTGGCCGCGAAGTAGGTCAGCACCGGCCCGGTGAAGCCGGCCCAGATCGCACCCTGGTGATAGCAGAACGCCGACGCGGTCGCGCGCACCTCGGTCGGGAAGCGCTCGGTCAGATAGGCCGGGTTCTGCCCGTAGATCGCGCCCAGGAACGCGCCCTGCAGGATGAAGGCGCCGGCCAGGATGGGATAGGAATCCGAGAACAGATAGAACGGCGTCACCAGCGCCCCGATCGCGCCGGGGACGATCATCGCCCAGCGGCGGCCGAAGATGTCGGCGACATAGCCCCAGAAGCCGCTGGCCAGGAATGCGACCAGATTGGCCATCGCGATCGGCATCGCGACCATCGCCGCGGTCAGATGCAGATCCTTCTGCAGATGGGTCGCGAACATGCCGTAGACCGAATAGTAGATGATGAAGCCCGATGCCATCCACAGGCACGCCATCACGGTGTTGCCGAGGATGCGCGGGCGGAAGATCTCGATCAGCGGCGCGCGGAATTCCTGGTGCTGCTCGCGCTGCATGCGGCGGTTCTCGATCCACACTTTCGGCTCCTTGACATAGATGCGGATCCACACCACCGCGAGCGCCGGCAGCACGCCGAGCATCAACAGCCCGCGCCAGCCGATCACGTCATAGAGCAGCCCGTAGGCCGCGCTCGAGGCCAGGAAGCCGAGGCTCCACGAGCCCTGCAGCAGCCCGCTCATCAGCCCGCGCGAGCGTGCCGGCCATGATTCCATCGCCAGCGCCGCGCCCGCCGGCCATTCTGCGCCCATGCCGATGCCGAGCAAGGCGCGGAACAGGAATAAAAGCGCAAAGCTCGGCGCGATGCCGGCGAGCAGGTTGCAGATCGAGTACCACAGGATCGAGATCATCAGCGGCGTCTTGCGCCCGACGCGATCGGCGAGCCAGCCGGAGCCGATTGCGCCGACCAGCCGCAGCCATAGCGTGATGGTGAAGACGGCGGTGACCTCGATCAGCGGCACATGGAAGCTTTCCGCGATCGGCACCATGATCAAGAGGAAGATGGTGAAGTCGAACGCATCGAGCGTCCAGCCAAGCCAGGCCGCGATCCAGGCGACCCATTGATCCTTCGTTGGCTCCTTCCACCACGGCACTTGACCGGGCATGTCAGCCGTCATCGTCATCGCGTGCTCCTTCTTTGGGTGTGATCAGATCGGCATGTCTCCACGTGCTGCTTGAGTTTGTTCGATCGCGCGGTCGTAGCTGCCGCACTTGAATGACCGATGCTTCCGCATCGGCGCTTCGCCTCTCCCCTTGCGGGAGAGGCCGCTATCGCATCGATCGATGCGATAGCGGGTGAGGGGTATGCTTCAACGAGTCCTACTCTCGAGTCCTGCTCTCTCGATTGCTTCGCTTCAGACCGTCCAATATTGCGGATGCGTGTACGACCGCGAGCGGTCGCCCCAGTCAAACGCCTCGCCGTCGAATTCGCACGGCCCGGTGCTGAGCTCGTCGAGCGTCAGCGCGGTCGCAAACGCCTGGCGATTCGGATCATATTTGAGCGCGGCCCACGCCAGCGGATAATGACGATGGCTGCCGAGCAGTCCGCCGGTCCTGATCACCGCATAGGCGACCCGCCCGCTCTCCTTGTCGAGCATCAGCCGCTCGATGATGCCGAGCTTTGCACCGTCGCGTCCGTAGACGCAGACATTTTCCACGCGATCACTGGGGACCATGGTATGCGACATGGCAGCCTCCCTGGCATCGTCCCTGTTCTCTTGCGCGCGACGACTATAGCACTGCAGCACGCGTCCGTCGTGCGATATGCGCTGCAGCAAAGGCCGGCGGGAGCTTGTCAGTTCGTATGGCCCCGGCGCGACCCTTACAGGCAGGCGCTGTTGTAATAGCCGTCGAGCAGCGTGATCACCTCGCTCGCGTCGGTCGACCAGCGGACCCAGATGGTCGCGCTGCAGGCGCCGTCGTCCCATGCATAGGTCAGGCTCTTGCCCTGGTCCTGCGGCGGACAGACGGCGACCCGCCGGTCGTTGTGCAGCGGCTCGCCGTTCTGCACCGGCTGCACGCAGTTTTGCGGCGGCTCGACCGGCCTGAAGCCTTGCGCCAGCAGCGCCTGCTTCAGCGTGGCCTCGGTCGTGCCCAGGGGAAATTCGTGCTGCAGCCGCGCCGTCAGCTCGCGGCTGGTCTCGATCTTGTCGGCGACCGGCTCGGTCAGCAGCTGATCCGCAAAGATCGCAGGCGGCCTGGTGTTGGCAATCGCCGGATGCAGGAGGCCGTCGACCATGAGGCGCGTTGCGGCGGGCGTGAACAGGAACAGCACGATTGCCCCGACGAGCAGCAGGGCAGGAATGGCGAGCCCGATGCCGATCATCAGGCGTTGGCCGCGCGAGATCGGCATGGCCGCCATTGCCTCGGCCGGTGGATCCTGTTTCATGTCGGCAGCTTTGCGCCTTGATGCCGGGTGAGGAGCATACCAGGTGAGGAGCCCTTGTCGCCCTCGGCCTGCCCTCGATTGTTCGCTCCAGCAGTGGCGCAACCATGACGTGGCCATGTCGCCGCGCGCCATAACATAGGCAAATGTGACGACGCTTTGCACCATTGAATGAGTTCCACCATGCCGTAAGCTTGCGCCCCTTGCGAAGCGAACATCGGCGGGAGGACGGCATGCGCATCATGATCATTAACGGCCCCAACCTCAACCTGCTCGGCGTGCGCGAGCCGCACATCTACGGCTCGACTACGCTTGAAGCGATCAAATCCGCCTGCGAAGCCTTCGCCGCCCTTGCCGGCGCGCAGCTGTCGTTCCACCAGTCGAACCATGAGGGCGTGCTGGTCGATCTCATCCAGTCCGCGCGCAGCGACGCCGATGCCATCATCATCAACCCCGCCGGCTACTCCTTCACCTCGGTCGCCATGTTCGACGCGCTGAAGATTTTCGATGGCCCGATCTACGAGGTCCACATCTCCAACATCCATGCGCGAGACGAGCTGCATCGGCATTCCAAACTCTCCGCAGCGGTGAAAGGCGTGATCGCGGGCCTCGGGCCGTATGGCTACATCGTCGCCATGCAGGCGGCCTTGCAGGGCGCAGGGAAGTTGCCGGCGAGTTGGCCCGAGGCGGTGCGGCTGGGGCCGCAGTAACTCCGTCGTCCCGGCGAAGGCCGGGACCCATACCGCGGAATCTCTCGTCGCATTCGGTGGCAGCCGATCTTCGCCAAACAACACCCTGTGGTTATGGGTCCCGGCTTGCGCCGGGACGACCAGGCGGAGAGACATGCACCAACATCCTCGCGGCGCGTTTCGCCCGAGCTTTGCATCATTCATAGCGCTCTCCGACGTACAGAGGGCGCAGGGAAGGCCGGGTGGCCGCTGCACCCGGGGCCCTCGCGCAGAAAAAAACTGCGCAAGCGCGAGTCCACAGGTACAGGCGGTGATCACACCGGCCTTCCCTGCGCGATGGTTTACGGCTTATAGGCGCTCT
>DASREP010000112.1:0-38559 GCA_035652015.1 Bradyrhizobium sp.
AGGCCAGTTGCGTGGTCTGGGTGAACAGCGCTCCCGCAATGCCGGCATAGAAGGCGGCCACCGTATAGATCGCGATCAACCGCCGGTCGACGGGAATGCCGATCGCCGCCGCCCGCAGCGGATTGTTGCGGATCGCGCGCAGCGACAGCCCGAACGGCGAATGCACGATCCGCCGCGCCAGCAGGAACAGCAGGAAGGTGACGACGAGCGAATAGAAGAAACCGACTTTGCCGAACATATCGAAGGTGAACAGCCCGAGGATCGGCTGCATCTCGATGCCCTGCAACCCGTCGGTGCCGCCGGTGATGTCTGAGAAGCGCTCGGCCAGCGCCTCCAGCAGCAGCGCGATGCCGAGCGTCACCATCAGCCGCGTCAGGTCGGCGCCGCGGATCACGAGGAAGCTCGTGAGAAAGCCGAGCGCCATGGCCGCAAGTCCGGCCACGATCAGCGCGACCACCGGCTCATTGATGATGCCATGCAGCGCCAGCAAGCCTGCGCCATAGGCGCCGACGCCGAAAAACGCCGCATGGCCGAGCGAGACGATGCCGGCATAGCCGAGGATCAGGTCGAGCGACAGCGCGAACAGGCCGAGCCGCACGATATCGGTCATGATCAGATAGCGCGACGGGAAGACGAAGGCGCAGGCGAGCGCCGCGATCCAGAACAGGATTTCGGCGACGCGCCAGCGCGCCTGCCTCCTCGCGTGAAAGCCGACGTCGGCGGGCGCGGTCATGGTTTTCACCGCGCAGCCGTGCGGCCGAACAGGCCGTTGGGGCGCCAGATCAGGATCGCGATCATGACGGTGTAGATCACGAACGGCCCCATCTTCGGCACGTAGTATTTACCGGCGACGTCGGCGATGCCGAGCAGCAGCGAGGCGAGGAAGGGTCCGGTGATCGAGGACGAGCCGCCCACGGTGACCACGATCAGGAAGTAGATCATGAATTTCAGCGGGAAATACGGGTCGAGCCCGAGCACCTCCGCACTCAGCGCGCCGCCGAGACCGGCCAGCCCGCAGCCAAATGCAAAGGTGAAGGCAAACACCTGCGGCACGTTGATGCCGAGCCCGCTCGCCGCGCGGGGATCATCGACCGCCGCACGGAGCCGGCTGCCGAACCGCGTGCGCGCCAGGATAAGCTGCAACAGCGCGGTGAGCAGGCCGCAGATCACGATGATCATCAGCCGGTAGCGGCCGATGCCGACGCCATACACTTCGAACTGCCCCTCCAGCACCGAGGGCAGATTGATGAAGATGCGCTGCGAGCCCATGATGTAGTCGACGGCCGCGACCGACATGAAGACGAGGCCGATCGAGAACAGCACCTGATCAAGATGGCTGCGCGCATAGAGATGGCGGTAGAGCAGCCGCTCCAGCACGATCCCAATCAGGGCCGCCGAGACGAAGGCGAGCGGCAGGCCCGCGAAGAACGGCCAGCCGATCTGGTTGACCAGCACCGCACAGACATAACCGCCCGCCATGGCGAAGGCGCCGTGCGCGAGGTTGACGAAATTCATCAGCCCGAGCGTGACGACAAGCCCGCAGGCCAGCACGAACAGCAGCATGCCGTAGGCGATGCCATCGAACAGGTTGGTGAGAACGGCGGTCATGCGATCCGGTTTGAGCCAATTACGATGGAGCTAACGGTCTGTCGTCATGGCCGGGCTTGACCCAGCCATCCACGTCTTGTGTGCCGCGGGAAAGACGTGGATGCCCGGCACAAGGCCGGGCATGACGTCGAAACTGCGGCGACAGCGAGCGTCACTTTTTCATCTTGCCCGGATCCTTCACGTCCTTGAAGGTCTCGAACTCGACATTGTAGAGCTCGCCATCGACCTTCTCGACCTTGCGGACGTAGACATTCTGCACGATGTCGCGGGTCTCGGGGTCGATCGAGATCGGCCCGCGCGGGCTTTCCCATGCCATCCCCTTCATGGCCTCGACCAGCTTGTCGCCGTCGGCATTGCCTCCGGTCTTCTGCAGCGCCGCGTAGATCAGGTGGATGCCGTCATAGCCGCCGACCGCCATGAAGCCGGGCCGCTGGTTGAACTCCTTCTTGTAGGCGGCAACGAAGTCCTTGTTCATCTGCGAGGGATGCGCCGCGGAATAGATGTGCGCGGTGACGGCGCCGAGCGCGGCATCGCCCATGCCGTTCAAGAGGTCGTCGTCCATGACGTCGCCCGGCCCGATCACCTTGATGCCGGCCTTGTCGAGGCCGCGCTCGGCATATTGCTTCATGAAGTTGCCGCCCTGCCCCGCCGGCACGAACACGAACACGGCGTCCGGCTTGGCGTCCTTCATGCGCTGCAGGAACGGCGCGAAGTCGGGATTGGCGAGCGGCACCTTGACCTCTTCGACAATCTCGCCGCCGCCGGCGGTGAAGTGCTCCTTGAACGATGCCAGCGCATCGTTACCAGGCGCATAGTCGGAGGTCAGCGTCGCGACCTTCTTGATGCCGTTCTTCACGGCCCAGTCGCCGATGATGGTCGAGGACTGCGGCAGCGTGAAGGAGGTGCGCACGATATAGGGCGACTTCTCGGTGATGATGGAGGTGCCCGCCGCCATCACGACCTCGGGAATTTTTCCCTGCGTCGCGAGCGGCGCTGCGGCGAGCGCAGCGGGCGTGACGCCGAAGCCCGCGATGACATTGACCTTCTCATTGACGATCAACTCCTGCGCGGCGGTCTTGGTCTTGTCCGGCAGCGCGCCGTCGTCCTTGAGGATGACCTCGATCTTCTTGCCGGCGACGGTGTCGCCGTGCTGCTTCATGTAAAGCTTGATCGCGTTGTCGATCTGCTTGCCTGTCGAGGCCTGGCCGCCCGTCATGGGCACGATCAGGCCGATCTTGAATGTGTCCTCGGCCCGTGCCGGCGCAAGCGCCAACGCGCCGATCGCCGCGGCGCCGAGCAGCGACCATATGAGCTTCCTGTCAGCAACGAACATCTACCCTTCCTCCCTCAAGGCCTATGGTATTTTTCTACCCTAAGCAGCCTCGCCGAACCACGCCTTCGAGTCCACCGAATGTTGCGAACGATTCCTTTGTACATTTGTACAAGGAATGCAAGAGCGCCGGGTCCGAACCGACGGCTGTCCCGTCTACTGCCTTAGTAGAGGCATCCTCGACCCGCCCGGCATGGAGAATCCAGCCCCACTTTTGCACGATTCAAACCTGCGGTCTCGATGCGGCCGCAACCAGCCGGCAGGTCTGCTCGAGTTGCTCGCGCAGCCAGAGATGGGCGGGGTCCTTCTGGTAGCGCTGATGCCAGACCATGTACATCGGCAGTTTGGCCACGCTGCCTGCGCGCGTGGGCAGCGGAATGCGCGCGCTGGCAAAGCCACGCACCACCTCGCCCGCCAGCAGGCTCGGCATGCTCGCCAGCATGTCGGAGCCGCGCAGGAACGCACTCACGCCGGAGAAGCTCGGCACGGAGATGGCGATGTCCCGGTGCAGTCCCGACGCCTCCAGCCTCCGGTCGAAATCCAGCCGCTCATTGTCGGTGTAGACCACGGTAATGTGGCGCGCGGCGAGATATTGGGCAGGCGTCGCCGGAGCCGAACGCACTTTGGCGTCGTAGTAGCAGACATAGTGATCCTGCAGCAGGCGCTTCTGCACGATATCGATGCCGGAGGGTGGCAGCGGGGTCACCAGGAGGTCGCAGCGGTTTTCCCGCAGCATCGCCGGGCTCGGCGATTGCGACGGAATGACCCGCAGGTTGAGGCTTTTGGTCTTGGCGGCAACGCGCCGGTAAAAGCTCGGCAGCAGGAGGTCGCGCTGGAAATCGTTGGCGGCGATGGTGAGCGACAGCCGGGCGCTTGAGGGTTCAAAGGTCGCGCCGCCTGCAAAGCTCCGCATCTCGTCGATCAGGCCGCGCGCCTTGGCGGCGAGCGCCTGTGCATGCGCGGTCGCGATGATGCCGCGCCCGGATTTGGCAAACAGGGGATCGCCAACGATGCGCCGCAGCTTCTGCAGGCCGTGGCTGACGGCGGACTGGGTCAGCCCGAGCCGGGTCGCGGCTGACGTCACCGAGCCCTCCTCCAGCACGGCAAGAAACAGCGCCAGCGCATGCCCGTCGAGGGCCAAATGATCAATTTCCTTCATGGAACTGATTATAATCCATCGATTTATTTTTAGAATGGCCCGGCCCATCCTCCGCCGATCAATTTGCGAACGCCAATCAGGCGCGAGGGAGACAACGCTTCATGAGTGCCCGGGCCACAAGCCTTGATACCGTCAGAGCCAACCGACCGACCCCGACGCTCGGCGACGGCGGCTTCTTCCAGCGCGACCGCGCGCTGCATCCGCCGCTGCATGCGCCGGGTTACAAGTCCTCCGTGCTGCGTTCGCCGCGGCAGGCGCTGCTGTCGCTGGAGAACTCGGTGGGCGAAATCACCGGCCCGGTGTTCGGCCACAATGATCTCGGCCCGCTCGATAACGACCTGATCAAGAACTACGCCAAGGACGGCGATCCCGTCGGCGAACGCATCCTGGTGCATGGCCGGGTGCTGGACGAGACCGGTCGCGGCGTGCCGAACACGCTGGTCGAGTTCTGGCAGGCCAATGCCGGCGGCCGCTACCGGCACAAGAAGGATACCTATCTGGCGCCGATCGATCCCAATTTCGGCGGCTGCGGCCGCGCGCTCACGGACGCGACGGGCTATTATTACTTCCGCACTGTAAAGCCCGGACCCTATCCCTGGCGCAACTATGTCAACAGCTGGCGCCCCGCACATATCCATTTCTCGGTGTTCGGCTCCGGCTTTGCGCAGCGGCTGATCACCCAGATGTATTTCGAGGGCGATCCCCTGATCCCGGTATGCCCGATCCTGGCGACCGTGCCCGACAAGGACACGCTCAGCCGTCTGGTGGCGCCGCTCGATCTCAACGCCAGCCTGCCGCTCGATTCGCTGGCCTACCGCTTCGACATCGTGCTGCGCGGCAGCCGCTCCACCTTTTTCGAAAATCGCCCCGAGGGAAACTGAGACAATGGTGCAGCCGCTGTCCTATTTGAAGGAAACCGCCTCGCAGACCGCCGGGCCCTATGTGCATATCGGCCTGATCCCCGGCATGGCAGGCTTCGACATCTTCGAGAAGAACTTCTCCAATGTCCTGGTCGGCCCCGAAACCAAGGGCGAGCGCATCACGCTGGAGGGCCGCGTGCTCGACGGCACCGGCACGCCGCTGCGCGACGTGCTGCTCGAAATCTGGCAGGCCAATGCGGCCGGCCGCTACAATCATCCGGCCGATCGCTCCTCCGGCGCGCTGGACGAGAGTTTCCGCGGCTGGGGGCGGGCGGGCTCCAATTTCGACAGCGGCCTGATCAGCTTCGAGACCATCAAGCCCGGCGCAACCTCGGACAAATCTGGCCGGCGTTGCGCGCCGCACATCAATGTCTGGATCGTCGCACGCGGCATCAATATCGGCCTCAACACAAGGCTCTATTTCTCCGATGAGGAGGCCGCCAACAGCGCCGACCCCGTGCTCAACCTGATCGAACAGCCGGTGCGCCGCTCCACGCTGATTGCAAAGCGCAGCGAGCGCGGTGGCAAGGTGGTCTACAGCTTCACGATCAATCTGCAGGGCCCGGACGAGACGGTGTTTTTCGACGTATGACTATGGCATCCCATTACTACTCGTAACGTGTCGAGTAGCAGGGTTGATACATGGCCTCCAACTGCCTGCCGTGCAGGAAGATCATCTGAGGCGTCAAGCCGCCGCGCGCGGCGATCCAGCGCTGCACCGGCATCGGATACATCGAATACAGCATCACGGTTGCCTGGCGGTCGGTGATGGTGCGGCCGTCGGCACCGAAATCGTACGCGGCGTGGAAACCGAGCGTCGCGCGCGGGGTCACGCAGATCTTGTCGCGAGGGACGGCGCCGAGGACGATGGTGCAGGCCGAGGCACAGAGACCATCAATGATCACGTTTTCGCCGGATGAGCGCAGGCGCTGAAACTTGGAGACATAGGTTCCAATCTGACCGCCCCGATCACCCGCGATGCGGACCGCTGCATGACTTGGCCCCACACCTGCAAGCAGGAGAACTGCGAGAAGCAGGCCCGTTAGGAACTTCATATCCCCATCCTTGTTCGAGCAAACCGATGTGATCGCTTTGCGTGATGCGCGAAACAGCACACACCTCCTTCGCTTTCGTGGCTTTATCTAGGCGCTCGTGATCAACAAATGACCCGGCTCGGAGCCGCGGTCGGGTTCCATTCGCATTGCGCGCGATCAGGCTGTGTCTTGCTGCTGCGAGCGTCACCCCTCGCCGCCATGCACCTGCGCACGAAAGGCGCGCGGAGACAGGCCCGTCGCGGCGGCGTAGACACGGCTGAAATAGGCAGGGTCGTCGAAGCCGAGCGCGTAGGCAATGGTCGAGACCGGCAGGTTGGTATAGACGAGATTGCGCCGCGCCTCGCGGATCAGCCGGTTCAAAATCAAATGCGAGGCGGTGTCGCCGGTCGCCGCTCGCGTCACGCGATTGAGATGCGTCGGGGTTACCGACAGCGCCTTGGCATAATCCGCAACGCTCCAGCGCTTGAGATGATGCTCCTCGAGCAGCGCCTCGAAGCGGCGGACCAGCTCTGAATCGGCAGCGCCCGCCACGCCATGCTCGCCGGCAAGCTCGCGCGCGACCAGCCCGATCAGCGCGGCTGATAGCGCACGCAGCACATGGGCCCGCCCAAAGCGCCGCCCGGCGTGCTCGGCGAAGATCTGCTGCATCAGGCTGCGGATCTCGCGCGTACCCCGCACCACCGCCGCATGCGAGAGTGCGGCGCGCAGCCCCTCCGGCGCCAGCAGCGTCTCATCCAGCACCTCGACGGCGATGGTGAGCACCCAGCCTTGGGTACCGGGTGAGAAGCTGAAGCCGTGCACATTGCCCACGGGCACATTGACCATCTGCATGGTCTTGAGCGGAAAGATGCGTCCGTCGAGCGCAGCCTCGCCGCCGCCGCGCTCGATCAGGAGCACCTGGTGCAGCCGCGCATGGCGGTGCACCGACAGCCTCCAGTCATGCAGCACCGCGCGCGAGGCAATGGTCTCGCAATGCACGACATCGGGCAGATCGCCCTGCTCACCGAACAGGTTGTAGACCTGGATGGACGATTTGGATGGTGCGCTGCGCATGTTCGAATTGTACAAGACAAAGGCCATTCCCTCCATCGGTTTCTGCGAACGATTCGCCGAATGTGCAGGAAAGGGAGGACGCGAAAATGAAAGTTCAGGTCTGTATCATTGGCGGCGGCCCGTCGGGGCTCTTGCTGTCGCAGCTTTTGCACCTGCAGGGCATCGACACCATCCTGCTCGAGAAATATAGCCGCGAGCACGTGCTCTCCCGCATTCGCGCCGGCGTGCTGGAGCACGGCTTCGCCAAATTGATGCGCGAGGCGCAATGCGGCGAGCGCATGGACCGCGAAGGCGAGATCCACAAGGGGTTTCACATCGCCCATGACGGCGTGCTCGATCGCGTCGATCTCTACAAATATTCCGGCGGCAATTCCGTGATCGTCTATGGCCAGACCGAGCTGACCCGCGACCTCTACGAGGCCCGCGATCGCATCGGCGGCAAGGTCGTGCACAATGCCGAGGACGTCGCGCTCCATGATCTGAAGTCCGACAGGCCTTACGTGACCTATCGACTGGGCGACGAGATGCTGCGCGTCGACTGCGAATATGTGATCGGCGCCGACGGCTTCCATGGCGTCAGCCGCAAATCGATTCCCAAGGACGTGCTGCGCGAATATGAGAAGGTCTATCCGTTCGGCTGGCTCGGTGTACTGTCGCGCACCAAGCCGGTCTCACCGGAGCTGATCTATGTGAAGCACGACCGCGGCTTTGCGCTGTGCTCGTTGCGCTCGCAGGTGCTGAGCCGCTACTACATCCAGGTGCCGCTCACCGACAAGGTCGAGGATTGGTCGGACGACGCCTTCTGGGCCGAGCTCAAGCGCCGCCTGCCGGAGGAGGTCGCCGGCCGGCTCATCACCGGGCCCTCGATCGAGAAGAGCATTGCGCCGCTCCGCAGCTTCGTCGCCGAGCCGATGCAATATGGCCGGATGTTCCTTGCCGGCGACGCTGCCCACATCGTGCCGCCGACCGGCGCGCGCGGTCTCAACAGCGCCGCCTCCGACATCTACTACCTCTATCACGCGCTGCTCGCCCACTACAAAAAGGGCGACGATGCGCAGCTTGCCGGCTATTCACAGCGCGCGCTGGCGCGGATCTGGAAGGCGCAGCGCTTCTCCTGGTGGATGACCATGCTGCTGCATCGCTTCCCCGATCGCCTCGCCTATGACGACCAGCTGCAGCAGACGGAGCTCGGCTATCTGTTTTCGTCGGAAAGCGCGATGCGGCAGCTTGCGGAAAATTATGTCGGCCTACCGTTCTGAGCGATGGTTGCGCCGATACGGCGATTGCGCTAGCAGGACCAACGTTGCGATTGCCGCGCACTGAACGCGGCAACGAAAGAAACGGGGAAACGACATGCGCGCGCAGAGTAACGGGCTCGGTTGGGCGACGGCCGCCTTCACGCTGCTTGCGACAGCCGCAGCGGCGCCGGCAACCACCCTGCAGGGCGATCCCGCCAAGACCTGTGCTGATCTTGCAGCAGCTGGCGCTGACGCCGTGCGCGTCGATTCCGCCGCGATGCAGGCACCCACCCCGCTCTCCATCGCCGAACGGGCCGGGAGCCCGGCGGCCCGCATCTCGCCGGCCAATCCCGCCTTCTGCAAGGTGCTCGGCCACATCGATCCGGTCGATCCCAAGGCGCCGCCGATCAAGTTCGAGGTCAACCTGCCGATCGACTGGAACGGCCGGTCGCTGCAATATGGCGGCGGCGGCTTCAACGGTGTCCTGATCACCGGTCTCGCGCTGCCGCCGGCCTATCCGTTCGACAAACCCTCGCCGCTCGCGCGCGGCTTTGTCACCTACGGCACCGATTCCGGCCACGAGGCCAAGCAAGGCGAGCCGCCGCAAACCTTCGCGCTCAACGACGAAGCCTTCGAGAATTTCGCACACAAGGCCTACAAGAAAGTCCGCGATGCCGCGGTCGCGATCATGGTGCGCACCTATGGCAAGAAGCCGGACAAGATGTATTTCATGGGATCCTCGGAAGGCGGCCGCGAGGCGCTGACCATGGCGCAGCGCTACCCAGAGGATTTCGACGGCATCCTGGCGCGCGTGCCTGTGATCAACTGGGTCGGCTTGCAGCATGCCGGCACGCGCTCGGGGCTTGTCACCATGGGCGACGGCTGGATCAATCCGGCGCAGGTCAAGCTTGTTGCCGATGCGGTGCTCAAGGCCTGCGACAAGGCCGACGGCATCGAGGATTCCATCATCGAAAATCCGGTCGGCTGCAGGGCGACGTTCCGGCCGGACTCGCTGCGTTGCACGGAAGGCAAGAGCGGCGATCAGTGCCTGACCGACGCCCAGATCAAGGCGATCGACACGCTGCATGCGCGCTACGCCTTCCCGTTCCCGCTGACGAACGGCGTCGACGATTATCCCGGCTGGGGCGTGTCCGGCGAGAACAACCCGCCCTTCGGCGCGGCCGGCGGCTGGGTGTCCTGGTGGCTCGGCACCGCGCCACCGGCGCAGCCGCCGATCCCGAGCAACGGCATTGCCTGGCTGTTCGGTGCCGGCGGCATTCAATACGTCTTTGCACGCGATCCGAAGCTCGACGTGACGAAATACAGGCCCGAGGACCACAAGCAGCGCGTGCTCGAGGTGTCGCAGCTGATGGACTCGACCAATCCGAATCTGACCGCGTTCAGCCATCATGGCGGCAAGCTGATCATCCTCGAGCACATGTCGGACTACGCGCAGAGCCCGTTCGCCGGCATCCGCTATTTCGAGAACATGCAGTTCACGCTCGGCAAGGAGGAAACGGCGGCGTTCGCCCGTCTTTACACTGCGCCGGGCGTCGACCATGTCGGATCGGGCGCACCGGCCAATGTCGACATGCTCAGCGTGCTGGTCGATTGGGTGGAGAACGGCAAGGCGCCCGGCGATCTCGAGGTGACCCAACAGAAGATCGAACAGCCCTCGTTTGCGACCACCCGCGCGCTGCCGCTGTGCCAATGGCCGGCGTGGCCGCACTACAAGGTAGGCCCGGTCGAGAGCGCCGGAAGCTTCGTCTGCGCGCCTTAAGCGCCGGCAAATGGTCGAGCGAGACCCCGGTCACATCGCCGGGGATTTGATTTTTCTCGACACGAAAATACCTTAATACCTCTCCAACCAGAATAAGCCGATTTTACCTGTTGGCGGCTAGCCTATAAGGGCTTTGCGGTGCGGCCTGCCGGCCGGCCGACACAAATGGGCGCGACGCTGACTCGAAGATGACCTTTCGCCTCCACAAGGTTCGGACTGTTCTCGCGCTCGTGCTGCTCGGCGCGTCCCTTGGCGGCTGCGCCAGCATGAACGAGCGGGCGTCGGCCGCCATGGGCGACTACATCCCGCAATGGGCTGGCGGCCTGCCGGCGGATGCGCCGCCGCGTCCAGGCACGGCCAAATATGATGAATGGATGAAGGAACGCGAACGGCTCCGGCAGATGCCCGCCGACCAGCGTCCCCAGGACGCACAGGCCTCCTGTGAGACGACAAAGCCGTTCGGCTGGAATCCCTCCTCCGCAACCGCCAAGCCCGCGTCCAACAGTTCGACCTCTACGACGTGCCCGACGTCGAGCGGATCAACGCCGTCGGGGCTGGCGCCGGTGCACTGAAATGTCCATCGTCAATCCATGAAGACGACCGTCTTGCGGCCGTTGAGGATGACGCGGTCCTGCAGGTGATAGCGGATGGCGCGCGCCAGCACGCGGCGCTCGATGTCGCGCCCCTTGCGGACGAGATCCTCGGGCGTATCGCGGTGGCTGATGCGCTCGACGTCCTGGTCGATGATCGGGCCCTCGTCGAGGTCGCTAGTCACATAATGCGCGGTGGCGCCGATCAGCTTGACGCCGCGATCATGCGCCTGGTGATACGGCTTTGCGCCCTTGAAGCCCGGCAGGAAGGAGTGGTGGATGTTGATGCAGCGTCCCGAAAGCTTGGCGGAGAGATCGTCGGAGAGGATCTGCATATAGCGCGCGAGCACGACAAGATCGGTCCCGGTCTCCTGCACGAGCTTGAAGATCGCCTCCTCCTGCGCGGGCTTGGTCTCCCTCGTCACCGGCAGATGGTGGAAGGGAATCCCTGAGAAATCGAGCCCGGCATAGGTCTCGCGCGGATGATTGGAGACGATGGCGGTCGGGATCATCGCGAGCTCGCCGGTGCGCCAGCGGTAGAGAATGTCGACCAGGCAATGATCGGATTTCGACACCAGCAGCATCACCCGCCGCCGCGCGGCGCGGTCGCGCATCTGCCACTCCATGGCAAAGCGGTCGGCGATGGCGGTGAAGCCGGTCTGCAGCGCCGACAATTCCACCGCAAGATCGGCGGCGGTGAACACCACCCGCATGAAGAACTTGTTGGTCTCGACATCGTCGAACTGCTGGGCGTCCAGGATGTTCTGGCCGCTATTGGCGAGGAAGGTGGACACTGCGGAGACGATGCCCGGGCGATCCGGGCAGGACAGCGTCAGCACATATTGATGATCTGGCATGGAACGGCTTGATGAACTCTTGAGCAGGGCTGCATTTGCGCCCTGCTCTATCAGAGCATTCGGCCTTGCGCCAAGCTCACCTTAAGGGTCAGGATGAACAAAAGGTGGCCTGCTATCGTTGATGTGACGTCTCATGAGAACTGACTATGGCCGACAGACTGAACGGTTACCGGATCCTGATCCTGGAGACGCGCGAGGAGGCGCAGTTTTCCCGCCTGCTGACCGAGCAGGGCGCCGATGTCGTGCAATGCCCGATGTTCGAGATCCATGACGCCCCCGATCCCGCGCCGGTCGAGGCCTTTATCGCCCGGTTCATCGACAAGCCGTTCGATGATCTCGTGCTTCTGACCGGCGAGGGCCTGCGGCGGCTGATGAAGGTGGCGCGTCGCCTTGGCAATGACGCGGAATTTGTTGCCGCCCTCGGCAAGGCGCGCAAATTCATCCGCGGCCCGAAGCCGGGGCGTGCCTTGCGCGAGATCGGGCTCGAGCCGCAACAGGCCACCGAAAAGCCGACCTCCGAAGGAGTCGCCGAGATGCTGTCGCGCGTCGATCTGAAGGGCCATCGCCTGGCGCTGCAGCTCTATCCCGACAAGGACCATTCGGCGCTGATCGGCGCCATCACGGCGCAAGGGGCCGACGTCGAGACCGTGCTGCCTTACGTCCATGACCCCAAGGCCGCCGATGGAAAGATCGTCGCCGCAATCGACGAGCTGAGCTCCGGCAAGATCGACGCCGTCGCCCTGACCAATCTCAGCCAGCTCCGCCGCCTGTTCGACGCCGCCCGCGCCCACAATTGCGAGGACGCCTTGCGCGAAGGATTGACCCGTACCGCCATAGCCTCGGTGGGGCCAGCCGTTTCCGGCGAGCTGCAGGCGCATGGTTTGCGCGCAGACATCACTCCGGCAAACGATGCCTTCTTCATGAAGCCGCTGATCTCGGCGATGGCGGTGGAGCTGGCGAAAAAGCCGCGGCGGGCACACTGACGTCGTCCCGGGCTAGTTGCGCGTTGCGCAGGGGCTGGCCGCGACCCTGAGCCACAGGCTTTGATGAGGTGGGCAACGGCAGCCCCGGGTTCGTCATGGCCGGGCTTGTCCTGGCTTGTCCCGGCCATCCACGCAGAGCGGCAGATGCTGCACGACGTGGATGCCCGGGACAAGCCCGGGCATGACGCGCGGCAGGAGCTCGCGCTACTAATTGCCGTGGGGCTTTCGCCGGTACGACGGCATGCCAAACCCGATTCAAATCAGACGGTTGCACGACAAACCTAGCGTAGCACTTCGAGCTCTTCAATCATCCCCATACCCCCGCAGCCGCTCGAGATCGACGATCGTCACCCCGCCATATTCCAGCCGCAGCAGCCCTTCCCGCTCCAGCCGCTTCAGGCACTGATTGGCGTTCTGGCGGGAGATGCCTGAGAGCGCTCCGATTTCCTCCTGGGTGATCTCGAGATGCGGGTTCAGGTCGGGATAGAGGATCGGGTTGAACAGCCAGGCGATGGAGCGGGCGAGCCGCGCGGTGGCATCGAGGGTGCGGCCATATTCGACCAGGCCGATGAACTGGCCGAGCCGCTCGTTGAGCTGCACCACCAGGAAGCGGTTGAAGGCGGCTGAGTTCTCATAGAGCCAGAAGAAGGTGGCGCGGTCCATCAACGCCAGGCGCGTGTCGCGCAGCGCGATGATGTCGTAACGCCGCGCTTCCTTCTTGAGCATGGTGCCCTCGCCGAACCAGGCGCCCGCCGTGAGACCGGTAAAGCTCGTGACCTTGCCCTCGCGCGAGACGATGCCCATCCGCGCGAGTCCGGACACGATCCCGGTCCAATAGTCGAAATGATCGCCGCGCAGGAAGATCGATTCGCCCGCCGCATAGGACCTCTCAACAATGCCGGCGCGGGCAACCTCGATCTCGCGCGCGTTGAGCTCGCGCGACCAGATCGCGATCCGCCGCAGGTAATCCTCAGCGATCATGCCCGACCCGACGCGATCCCCAACCTGGCGCCCCACTATGGGACTGTCGATATTGCATCGCAACACACTACCAAATTTTGCCGACCAATTGTCCGGCACAAGACAGTTCAAACTAGCGCTTTACCCTATTGAGGACCACCGCACTCAGCCGAGGCTTACAGGTCCGGGTCGGGGGCGGCTTGAGGAGGGAGCCGGCGCGGCAACCAAAGAACAAATCGCCGCCCGGCAGGTGCAAAACGATATAGGATCGGTTCCAAGGACCGATGCAGGATCGAAGAGCGCTTTCAAGGCGCCAGATCCGGGAGGGATTTTGGTGGACGATATTCTTGAGGCGCGTGGCGTGTCTCTGCGGTTCGGCGGCGTGCGGGCGCTGACCGAGGTCAGTTTCGGCGTCCGCGACGGCGAGCTATTCTCCATCATCGGCCCCAATGGTGCCGGCAAGACCTCGATGGTCAATTGCATCTCGGGCCGCTACCGGCCGAGCGATGGCCAGTTGATCTATCGCGGCCGCGACATCACCCCGCTCAATCCCAATGCCCGCGCCTCGCTCGGCATCGGCCGCACCTTCCAGAACCTCGCGCTGTTTCACCACATGAGCGTGCTCGACAACATCATGGTCGGCCGCCATCACCTCCTGAAGAACAATTTCATCACTGGCTCGCTCTATTGGCTCACCGGCGCACGGCGCGAGGAGCTGGAGCACCGTCGCAAGGTCGAGGAGATCATCGACTTCCTCGATCTGCAGTCGGTGCGTAAAGCGACCGCGGGCACCCTGCCCTATGGCCTGCGCAAGCGCGTCGAACTGGCGCGCGCGATGGCGCTGGAGCCGAAGCTGATCCTCTTGGACGAGCCGATGGCCGGCATGAACTTCGAGGAGAAGGAGGACATGGCGCGTTACATCGTCGACCTGAACGAGGAGTTCGGAATGACGGTGGTGATGATCGAGCACGACATGGGCGTGGTGATGGACATCTCCCATCGCGTCATGGTGCTGGATTTCGGCCGCAAGATCGCGGAAGGCGCGCCCGAGGCCGTGCTCGCCGATCCCCATGTCAAACGCGCCTATCTCGGCGAAGAGGACGAGGTGCTGGTCGATCCTGAGGAGCAGCCGGCGCCTGTAGCGGAGAACGCGGCATGATGGATTATGCGGGCCGCGCGCGCGAGGCCGATACCTATCCAAAGCTGCTCCGCCTCAATGCGCGCGAACATGGCAAGGAGATCGCGCTGCGCGAAAAGGATCTCGGCCTCTGGCGTGTCCTCACCTGGAACGACTACCAGCGCCGCGTGCATGATTTCGCGCTCGGCATGCTCGAGCTCGGCATCGCCAGGGGCGACGTCGTCGGCATCATCGGCGACAACCGGCCCGACTGGGTCGCCGCCGAGATCGCAACCCATGCGCTGGGCGCCCTGAGCCTTGGCCTTTATCGCGACGTGCTGGACGAAGAGGCGGCCTATCTCCTCAATTACGGCGAAGCAAAGCTCGTCTTTGCCGAGGACGAGGAGCAGGTCGACAAGCTGCTCACGCTTGCCGACCGCGTGCCGAAGCTCAAGCACATCGTCTATTCCGACCCGCGCGGCATGCGCAAATATGACGATCCGCGCCTGATGCCGGCCGACAAGCTCGCCGAGATGGGCCGCACCCGCGCCGCGCGCGAGCCTGGGCTCTATGATCGGCTGATCGACGCGACCAAAGGCGAGGATTGCGCGATCCTCTGTACCACGTCGGGGACAACATCGCATCCCAAGCTTGCGATGCTCGCCGCGGGGCGCGTGCTCAGGCATTGCGCGACGTATCTTTCCTTCGATCCCAAGGGGCCTGAGGACGAATATGTCTCGGTGCTGCCGCTGCCCTGGATCATGGAGCAGGTCTATGTGCTGGGCAAAGGGCTGCTTTGCCGGATGAAGGTCAACTTCGTCGAAGAGCCCGACACCATGATGAACGATTTCCGCGAGATCGCGCCGACCTTCGTGCTGTTCGCGCCGCGCGTCTGGGAATCCATCGCCGCCGACGTCCGCGCCCGCGTGATGGACGCCTCGGCGCTCAAGCAGGGCCTCTACGAGCTCGGCATGAAGACGGGACTTGCGGCTATCGAGAAGGGACACCGCTCCGCGGTGGCCGACGCGCTGTTGTTCCGCGCGCTGCGCGACCGGCTCGGCTTCACGCGGCTGCGCTCGGCTGCGACTGGTGGTGCCGCACTCGGGCCCGATACCTTCAAATTCTTCCAGGCCATGGGCGTGCCGCTTCGCACGCTCTACGGCCAGACCGAGCTGCTCGGCGCCTATACCCTGCATCCCCAGGACAAGGTCGATCCTGACACGACCGGCGTTCCCATGGGCGACGATATCGAGATCCGGATCGAAGCTCCTGACCAGCACGGCGTCGGCGAGATCGTGGTGCGTCATCCCAACATGTTCCTGGGGTATTACAAGAACCCGGAATCATCCGCAGCCGACATGAAGGACGGCTGGCTGCATTCGGGCGACGCCGGCTATTTCAACGCGGACAAGCAGCTCGTCGTCATCGACCGCATCAAGGATCTCGCGGAGACCGCGCGCGGCGAGCGCTTCTCGCCGCAATATATCGAGAACAAGCTGAAGTTCTCGACCTATATCGCGGAAGCCGTGGTGCTGGGCGCGGGGCATGAGGCGCTCGCGGCCATGATCTGCATCCGCTATTCCATCATCTGCAAATGGGCGGAGAAGAACCGCATCTCCTTCACCACCTACACCGACCTCGCCTCGCGCCCGGAAGTCTACGCGCTGCTGCAGAAGGAGGTCGAAGCGGTGAATGCGACCTTGCCCCCGGCGCAGCGCATCTCGAAATTCCTCCTGCTCTACAAGGAGCTCGACGCCGACGACGGCGAATTGACCCGCACCCGAAAAGTCCGCCGCGGCGTCATCAACGAGAAATACGCCGGCATCATCGACGCCATCTACCGCGGCGATCCCACCATCCCCGTCGACACCGTGATCCGCTTCCAGGACGGCTCGACCCAGCGCGTGCGGACGAGCTTGCGGGTGGTCGATCTGGCGAGTGCACCACAACTCGCGGAGGCTGCGGAGTGAGGCAGGATCAATTCCCGAACGCACGCGGCTTCCTCTGCCTCTCCCCGCCTGCGGGGAGAGGCCGGATCGCATCAGCGATCCGGGTGAGGGGGAGTCTCCGCGAGGGCAGTGGCAACTGTTTCAAGAACGCCCGCCACATTGCCCAACACCTCGTTGTTCCAAAATCGCAGAACGCGATAGTTGTGAGCGATGAACCATCTGTCTCGGACTGCATCAGTGGCACTGTCCGCATGCTGCCCTCCATCAACTTCGATAATGAGACGGCTCTCCCTGCAAACAAAATCGACGGTGTAAGGACCGATCGGCTCCTGTCGAACGAACTTATGCCCATTCAGCCGCCGCCCCCGCAACCTGAACCAGAGGGCGTTTTCGGCATCGGTAGCAACCTTCCGCAACGCTCTGGCGCGAACTGTCTTCGTCTCATTGGCAGAGCGCATGCGGAAGCTCCCCCTCACCCGGATTGCTGCGCAATCCGACCTCTCCCCGCAAGCGGGGAGAGGTAACAACCGACATCATAGCATGAACCTCGCCTTCCTCATCCAGCTCCTGGTCAACGGCCTCGTGGTCGGCACGCTCTATGGCGTGGTCGCGATGTCGTTTGTGCTGATCTACAAGGCGAGCCAGGTCGTCAACTTCGCGCAAGGTGAATTGCTCTTGATCGGCGCCTGGGTGTGCTGGGCGCTGCTGACAAAATTCCAGGTGCCGTTCTGGCTCGGCATGCCCATCACGCTGGTCTTCATGTTCATCTTCGGCATCGCCATCCAGGTCGTGATCCTGCGGCCGATGATCGGCGAACCGATCATCTCGGTGATTATGGTGACCATCGGCCTCTCCACGGTGTTCCAGGCCGCGCTGAAGTGGATCTTCGGTGTCAACCCGCAGCCCTTCCCGCGGGTGTTCCAGAGCCAATCCGTCGAATTTCTCGGCCTGCAGATCCAGACCGTCTATCTCATGAGCTTCGTGGTCTCGCTCGCCATGATGGTCGGCATGGCCTGGTTCTTCCGCGCCTCCAAATACGGCCTTGCGATGCGCGCGACCGCGTTCAACCAGCAGGTGGCGCAATCGCTCGGCATTTCCGTGAAGAGCGTGTTCGCGATGGCCTGGGCGATCTCGGCCACCGTGTCGGCGGTCGCCGGCGTCGTGGTTGCCGTCGTCAACGGCGTCTCGTCGGGGCTGTCGGCCTATGGGATCAAAGTGTTTCCGGCGGCGATCCTCGGCGGGCTCGATTCAATCGGCGGCGCCGTGCTCGGCGGCATCATCATCGGCTTATTGGAAAACATCGCGCAATATGTCGACAGCCAGTTCCTGCACTGGGGCAATCTCTACGAGATCGCGCCGTTCTACGTTCTGATCATCATCCTGATGATCAAGCCCTATGGCTTGTTCGGCACCAAGGACATTGAGCGGATCTGATCATGGCCACTTCGACCGTTATCCCTGCCGGCGATTTCCGCACCTCCTACGCGGCCGACACCACGATCTTCCCGACCAAAACGAGCCGCAACTTCGCCATCGCGGGCGTTGCGCTGTTGTGCTTCGCGCCGCAGCTGTTCAGCGAATACTGGCTCGCGATCTCCATCCAGATCGGCATCTTCGCCATCGCGGCGCTCGGGCTCAACGTGCTGGTCGGCTTCACCGGCCAGATCTCGATCGGGCACGCGGCGTTCTTCCTGTTCGGCGCCTTCACCTCGGCCTATATCAACAACAACTTCCCCGTCCCGGTCTTCTTCGCGATCCCGCTCGCCGGCGTCGTCACCGCCCTGGTCGGACTCGTGTTCGGCGTGCCCGCGGCGCGGCTGAAGGGGCTGTATCTCGTGATCGCGACGCTTGCCGCCCAATACATCCTGCTCGACTTCTTCTCCCGCGCCGAGTGGTTCTCCGGCGGCTCGGTGCCCGCGAGCGCCAATCCGTTCTCGATCTTCGGCTACACGCTGCGCGGCGATCGGCAATATTTCTATGTGGTGCTCGCCTATGTCGTCGTCTGCTACCTGCTCGTCACCAATCTGATGCGCACGCGCGACGGCCGCGCGCTGATCGCGATCCGCGACCACTACCTCTCCGCTGAGATCATGGGCATCAACCTCACCAAATACCGCACGCTGTCATTCGGTCTCGCCGCCTTCTTCGCCGGCATCGCGGGTGCGCTGTACGCGCATTATCAGCTCGTGATCTCGCAGGAGGGTTTTGGCATCGAGCGTTCGATCCTGTTCCTGGCGATGATCATCATCGGCGGCACCGGCTCGATCATGGGCACGCTGATGGGCACCGCCTTCGTGGTGCTGCTGCCGGAATCCATGGAATGGCTCAGCGGATCGTTAAAGGGCGGCGCGATCGATCATGCGCTCTCGCTCAACAACAACATCACCTTCCTGCGCGAGATCGCGATCGGCCTGATCATCATTGCGTTTTTGATGTTCGAGCCTGACGGCCTCGCGCACCGCTGGCGACAGATCAAGATGTATTGGAAGCTCTACCCGTTCTCTCACTGAGGTTTTTCGCCTCTCGAACCGCCCAAAACAAAACACTGGAGGAAAACAAATGACGTTCAAATCCCTTCTCAGCACCGTCTCCTTGGCGCTACTGCTCGGCACGGCATCCGCCAGCGCGCAGCAGATTTCGATCGGTCATCTCGAGGACCTCTCGGGCGGCACGTCCGACGTCGGCACGCCCTATGGCCAGGCGGTCGCCGATACGTTTGCCTGGGTGAACAAGAATGGCGGCATCGCCGGCAAGCAGCTGTCGGTCGACTCCAATGATTACGGCTACCAGGTGCCGCGCGCGATTGCGCTGTACAAGAAATGGTCGGCGCCGGACAACAAGGTCGCCGGCATCATGGGCTGGGGCACCGCCGACACCGAGGCGCTGACCGGCTTTCTCGCGCAGGACAAGATTCCTGATGTGTCCGGCTCCTACGCCGCGGCATTGACCGATCCCGAGGGGACCAGCGGCAAGGCAAAGCCTGCGCCCTACAATTTCTTCTACGGCCCGACCTATTCGGATGCACTGCGCGCCATGCTGATGTGGGCGGCGGATGACTGGAAAGCCAAGGGCAAGCCCGGCAAGCCGAAATTCGTGCACATGGGCGCCAACCACCCCTATCCCAACGCGCCGAAGGCGGCCGGCGAAGCGCTTGCCACCGAGCTCGGCTTCGAGGTGCTGCCGCCGCTGGTGTTTGCGCTCGCACCCGGCGACTACTCTGCGCAATGCCTGAGCCTGAAGAGCTCCGGCGCCAACTACGCCTATCTCGGCAACACCGCGGCCTCCAACATCTCGGTGATGAAGGCCTGCAAGGCGGCCGGCGTCGACGTGCAATTCCTGGGGAATGTCTGGGGCATGGACGAGAACGGCGCCAAGGCCGCGGGCGACGCCGCCGATGGCATCGTCTTCCCGTTGCGCACCTCCGTTGCCTGGGGCGGCGATGCGCCCGGCATGAAGACGGTGATGGAAATCTCGAAGATGTCCGATCCCACCGGCAAGGTCTATCGCCCCGTGCATTACATCGCGGCCGTCTGCTCGGCGATGTACATGAAAGAAGCGCTGGACTGGGCCGCCAAGAATGGCGGCGCCACCGGCGAGAACGTCGCGAAAGGCTTTTATCAAAAGAAGGACTGGGTGCCATCAGGCATGGAAGGTGTCTGCAGCCCCTCGACCTGGACCGACAAGGACCATCGCGGCACCATGAAGGTCGACCTCTATCGCGCCCGCATCACCGGCGCGACCGACGGCGACCTCAATGACCTGATGGCCAAGGGCACGATCAAGCTCGAGAAGGTGAAGACCGTCGAGCTGCCGCGCAAGCCGGAATGGTTCGGGTGGTGATGCTGAGGTTGCCCCGCCGCAACCACACACAACACTCGTCATCCCCCGCGCAGGCGGGGGATCCAGTACGCCGCGGCTTCTCAGTGAAGCTCCGGCGTCTCTGGAATACTGGGTCCCCCGCTTTCGCGGGGGACGACAGTCAGAGGTGATTAGACATGGGTGAAACCCTCGACATCACGCGTCCCGCTGCGGAAGCCGCCGCAACGCCGCCGCCCCTCCTCGCCGTGCGCAACATCGAGGTCGTCTATGACGACGTCATCCTCGTGCTGCGCGGCCTCAGCCTCGACGTGCCCAAGGGCGCCATCGTCGCGCTGCTCGGCGCCAACGGCGCCGGCAAGTCGACGACGCTGAAGGCGATCTCGGGGCTGCTCAAGACCGAGGACGGCGAGGTCACGCGCGGCGAGATCGTGTTCGATGGCGAGCGCATCGACGGCATCGATCCTGATAAAATCGTCCGCCGCGGCATTTTCCAGGTGATGGAGGGACGGCGCATCGTCGCGGACATGACCTCGCTGGAGAATTTGCGGCTCGGGGCCTTCACCCGCAGCGACCGCAAGGTCGATGCCGACATCGAGATGGTGTTCAACTATTTCCCGCGGCTGAAGGAGCGCACGGGCCTGGCCGGCTATCTCTCCGGCGGCGAGCAGCAGATGCTCGCGATCGGCCGTGCGCTGATGGCGCGCCCGAAGATGATCCTGATGGACGAGCCATCGATGGGCCTGTCGCCGCTCTTGGTGAAAGAGGTGTTCGCGATCATCAAGCAGATCAATCGCGACCTCGGCGTCACCATCCTGCTGGTCGAGCAGAACGCGCGCGCCGCGCTGTCGGTCGCAAGCCATGGCTACATCATGGAGCAGGGCAAGGTCGTGCTCGACGGCACCGCGGACGAGTTGCGCGACAATGAGGACGTCAAGGAGTTCTATCTCGGCGGCGCCGGCGACCAGCGCAAGAGCTTCAAGAATTTGAAAAGCTTCAAGCGGCGCAAGCGATGGCTGTGAGTAACACAATGCGCCGTCATTCCGGGGCGCGCGAAGCGCGAACCTCAGATGCGCGCTGCGCATCGGGGAACCCCGAGATTCCGGGTTCGGTCCTGCCGGACCGCCCCGGAATGACGTGCGAGGGGCAAGACCATGACTAATCACTACGACTCGAAAGAAACCCGCGATCCCCAAGAGCGCGAAGCCGAGCTGTTTGCCCGCCTGCCCGCCATCCTGCGCAAGGCAATGGAGGCGCCCGCTTATGCCGAGCGCTTCCGCGGCGTCGATCCCGCCGCCATCAGCAGCCGCGCAGCGCTGTCGCAATTGCCCGTGCTGCGCAAATCGGAACTGCCTGCGCTCCACAAAGCAAGCCCTCCCTTCGGCGGCTTCGTGCCGACGTCAGCAGGTTCGTTCGCGCGTCTGTTCACCTCGCCCGGTCCGATCTTCGAGCCGGAAGCGGCGCACGCTGATGCCTGGCGCGGCGCGCGGGCCCTGTTCGCCGCCGGCTTTCGCCCCGGCGAAGTCGTGCTCAATACGTTCAGCTATCACCTCACGCCCGGCGGCTTCATCATGGATTCGTCGGCGCGGGCACTCGGCTGTGCCGTGATCCCTGCCGGTCCCGGCAATACCGAGCAGCAGTTCGAACTGATCGAGGCGTACCGTCCGGTGGGCTACAGCGGCACGCCGGACTTTCTGAAGATCCTGATCGACGCGGCCATCGCCAAGGGCCGCGACGTATCTTCGCTCAAGCGCGCGCTGGTCTCGGGCGCGGCCTTTCCGCCGTCGCTGCAGACAGAGATCAAGTCGCATGGCATCGAGGCCTATCAGGGTTTCGGCACCGCCGATCTCGGCATGATCGCCTTCGAGACGCCGGCACGCGAGGGCATGGTGGTCAACGAGGACCTCATCGTCGAAATCGTCAAGCCCGGCACGGGCGAGCCCGTGGCCGCAGGCGATGTCGGCGAGATCGTCGTCACCTCGCTCGACCCTGCGCATCCCTGGATCAGGCTTGCGCTCGGCGATCTCACTGCACACCTGCCGGGCAAGAGCCCATGCGGACGCACCAACATGCGCATCAAGGGCTGGATGGGCCGCGCCGACCAGACCACCAAGGTCAAGGGCATGTTCGTCCGCCCCGAGCAGATTGCCGAAATTGCCAGGCACCACCCCGCCCTCGGCCGCCTGCGCCTGGTCGTCACCCGCGCGAACGAGACGGATATGATGACGCTGAGAGCGGAGTGTGCGGCGCCCGGCGATGCGCTGCGCGACGAACTCGCAGCGACGCTGCGCGCAGTGACAAAGCTCGGCGGCGCGGTGGAGCTGGTTGGCGCAGGCTCGCTGCCGAACGATGGCAAGGTGATCGCCGACGAGCGGTAGACGGGCGGCAACGAGACGGAGCGCGCTGCTCGTTGTGGTGCCCTCGCCCCTTGTGGGAGAGGGCAGCTCGACGGCGGACACAAAGCGCGCTTGGTTTGGGGGTTTGTCTCCGCGAGCAAGGCTCTAACAATAGTGGACTCGCGGATAGAGACCCCTCATCCGTCGCGGGCTTCGCCCGCGCCACCTTCTCCCACAAGGAGAAGGGAAGAACGGATCGATCGAGTCAAATCGAGCGTCGGGTGTTTCGGGAAGCACTCCAGCGCTTGCAAACCTGCACTGTCGCGCCAGCGCTGGCGTCCGCCGCCGGTATTGTCGATAGTACGCCCCTCCCCTATACCGTTCCGCATCACTTCCCGGAGTTCCCCTCGCAATGGCCATCCCGCACGCCTCGCAAGCCCTGTCCCGCTTCACCGTGCTTGACCTGACGCGCGTGCGGGCCGGCCCGACCTGCGTGCGGCAGCTGGCCGACTGGGGCGCCAATGTCATCAAGATCGACGCGCTGCTTGAGGATGCTCCCGGTGAATCCCTCGGCGGCCCGCGGCATGGCGCCGACTTCCAGAACCTGCACCGCAACAAGCGCGCGATCGCGCTCAACCTGAAGGATCCCAAAGGTCTCGACGTGTTCATGCGGCTCGCCGCGAAGGCCGACGTGGTGGTTGAGAACTACCGGCCGGACGTGAAGACAAAGCTCGGCGTGGATTATGAGAGCGTGCGCAAGGTCAATCCGCGCATCGTCTATGGCAGCATTTCCGGCTTCGGCCAGGACGGCCCGTATCACAAGCGTCCGGGCTTTGATCAGATCGCGCAGGGCATGGGCGGACTGATGTCGATCACCGGCGCGCCGGGCGAAGGTCCGATGCGCGTCGGCATCCCCGTCGCCGACCTCACCGCCGGCCTGTTCTGTGCCATGGGCATCCTCACGGCGCTCCTGGAGCGCGAGGTCTCCGGCGAGGGCCAATGGGTGCAGACCTCGCTGTTGCAGGCGCAGATCTTCATGCTGGATTTCCAGGCCGCGCGCTGGCTCATGGATAAGGATGTCGCCAAGCAAGCCGGCAACAACCATCCGACCTCGATTCCGACCGGCGTGTTCAAGACCTCCGACGGCTACATCAATATCGCGACCGCCAGCGGCCGCACCTGGGAGCGCTGCGCGCAGGCGATCGGTGCGCCTGAGCTGGTCGACCATCCGGATTACGCGACCGCGCCATCGCGCTCGAAGCACCGCGATGCGCTCAATGCCGAGATCGCCAAGCGCACGGCAACGGAATCGACCGAGTACTGGGTCGAGGCGCTCAACGCCGCCGGCGTGCCCTGCGGTCCGATCTATTCCATCGACCAGGTCTTTGCCGATGCGCAGGTGCAGCATCTCGGCATGGCGCAGGACGTGCCGAATCCGGAAGGCCGCCACATCCGTCTGGTCGGCCAGCCCTTCACGCTGTCGCGCACCCCGAGCCACATGGACGCCCGCCCGCCGGAGTTCGGCGAGCAGACCGAGGAAGTGCTCGGCGAGTTCGGCTTTGCGCCGGGTGAGATTGCCGAGCTGAAGCAGCGGAAGGTGGTGTGAAAACCGGCCCACATCGCAAACAGATCGCCTCTCGAACAAAAAGCCCGGCGCAATGCCGGGCTTTTTTCGGTCCGAGTTCGAGCGAGGCCAGCTAAAGCGCGATGCGATTAGGATGAATCGTCATCGCGCTTTAGCTCTTTGATTGCGCATGATCTTTTCGGAAAACCGCTTCACACTTTCCGGATCATGCTCTAGTACCTTGCTACGAGGGGTCCGCCAAACTTGTAGTTCACGCCGACGCGCAGCACGTTGTCGGTAACTCGCGAGCTGTAGTTGCTGCTGATGACGCCTGCCGGTGTCGCCGGGATGGTGGTCAGGAACGAACCCGAGGTGCGGCCCAGATCAACCCACAGATACTCGAGCTTGGCGCTCCAGCCGCCGCCGATCGCGCCTTCGACGCCGGCGCCGACCGTGTAACCGACCCGCGTATCCGAGTTGGAGAAACCGAGGCCAGCCGCGCCGATGACTTCGCTGCTCTTGACCTCGCCATAGGCGAGACCACCCGTCGCATAGAGCAGAACGCGGGGATCGACCAAGACGCCGACGCGACCGCGGACCGTTCCGAACCACTCGATCTTCTGGCTCAACGTGACGGGGACAGCCGGGCCTGGAATGACGATCGGAAGAATGCCAGGAACGGGGGTGCCGGGTGTGCAGACGCCGATTCCGCAGGTGAACGTCCGGCTACCCTTCTCGTCTGAACCTTGAATGTCGGCCTCGACGCCGAACAGCCAATTCTGCATCTGCCAATTATAGCCGAGCTGGCCGCCCCCAACCACACCGTCGAGGTTCGTGCGGTCGGCGCTCGTAAGCAGAACGGTGCCGGCCGTGTTGGTCAAGGTGGAGGTGTCGCTGGAACGGCCCCAGCTATAGCCAATGTTGCCGCCGATGTAGAAGCCGGTCCAATCGTAGACGACCGGGGGAATGACCGGCGCCTTCGTGTACGTCCTCGGTGCAAGATCGGCCGCTGCGGCCGCAGACACCAGTAGCGAGGCGAGCGCCGCGCCCATCCAAATTCGCTTCATAATATGTCTCCCAAGAAAAACTGCCCAAAAGATACGCTTCGGCTGCCCGAAAAGGTGTCGCTCCTCAGACACACTGGGACAAAATCAACCGGCGGTGGAGATCGGTAAAATTTCACCTATTCGCAAGGCTGTTGAGTTCGCGCGCTGATCCGGCGGCCGGTTGGACGGCGCGCACCTGTGCCGCCGTAGCAGCGCCGAACACTGGGCCCGCACCTATTCGGCCGCCGAACCGGCTAGGCCTTTGCCGGGCCTTTTCGCTGCAGGTGCCCAAATACCTTGTCGATCAGCGGCCAGAACAGCAGCACGATCGCCAGCGTCGTGATCGAGCCCACCAGGTAGTTCGACCAGAAAACCTTCACGTCGCCGCCGGAGCCAATCATTGAGAGCCGGAACGCGTCCTCGGCGCGGCTGCCGAGCACGAGGGCGAGCGTCAGCGGCGCCAAGGGAATGCCGATCTTCTTGAAGACATAGCCGACCACGCCGAACAGCAGCATCAGCCAGATGTCGAACATGGCATTCTGGATGGCATAGGCGCCGATCGCGCACGACACCACGATCATCGGCGCTATCGCCGCAAAGGGCACGCGCAGCACCGAAGCAAAGATCGGCACGGTAGTCAGCACCAGCACGAGGCCGACGACATTGCCGAGATACATCGAGGCGATCAGGCCCCAGACGAAATCCTTGTGCTCGACGAACAGCAGCGGTCCCGGATTGAGCCCCCAGACCATCAGCCCGCCGAGCAGGATCGCAGCCGTGCCGGAGCCGGGAATGCCGAGCGCGAGCATCGGCAAGAGGGCCGATGTGCCGGACGCGTGCGCGGCCGTCTCCGGCGCGAACACGCCCTCGATGCGGCCCTTGCCGAAGCTTTCGGGCTCCTCTGCAAAGCGCTTGGCGAGATTGTAGCCCATGAACGACGCCGCGATCGCGCCGCCCGGCGTGAGCCCGAGCCAGCAGCCGATCACCGAGGAGCGCAGCAGCGTCACCCAGTAGCGCGGCAACTCCTTCCACACCGAGAGCACCACGCGCAGGCTGATCGCGGCGGCATGCCCGCGCAGCGCCAGCCGCTCTTCCATGGTGAGCAGGATCTCGCTGATCCCGAACAGGCCGATCACCGCCACCAGGAAGTTGATGCCGCGCAGGAGATCGCCGGAGCCGAAAGTCATGCGGAGCTGCCCGGACACGGTGTCCATGCCGATGCCGGCGAGCAGCAGTCCGAGCGACATCGAAATGACCGTTTTGTGCCTGGCCTCGCGCCCGAGCCCGACAAAGGAGCAGAAGGTCAACAGATACACTGCGAAGAACTCCGGCGGCCCGAACTTCAGCGCGAAGGCGGAGATCAAGGGAGCCAGGAAGGTGATCAGCAACACCGCGACCAGCGAGCCGATGAAAGACGAGGTGAAGGCTGCGGTCAGCGCTTCGGCGGCCCGGCCCTGCTGCGCCATGGGATAGCCGTCAAAAGTGGTCGCCACCGACCAGGCCTCGCCGGGGATGTTGAACAGGATCGAGGTGATGGCGCCGCCGAACAGCGCGCCCCAATAGATGCAGGACAGCATCACGATGGCCGAGGTCGGGTCCATGCTGAAGGTCAGCGGCAACAGGATCGCAACCCCGTTGGGCCCGCCAAGCCCCGGCAGCACGCCGACGAAAATGCCGAGCACGAGCCCGACCATCATCAGCGCCAGCGTCTTCCAGGTGAGCAGGACGGCAAAGCCGTGCAAGAGCAGACCGAAGGCTTCCATCAGGTCGCCCCCCGCTCGTCATTGCGAGGAGCGCCAGCGACGAAGCAATCCAGGGCCCCCCGCGCGACTCTGGATTGCCGCGTCGCTTCGCTCCTCGCAATGCCGGATGGCGCCATATTGCCCTGCTAATAGCCGAGCGCTGCTTCCAGCGGCCCCTTCGGCATGATGACGTCGAACACGATGTCGAAGGTCACGAACATGATCGCCGTGAACAGGAACGCGGTCAGCAGCGATTTCCACCACCCGATCTTGCCCACGAGCCGCATGAAGCCGCCGATCAGGAGGAAGCTCGCGACATAGAGCCCGAGATATTGCGTCACCAGGCAGAACAGGAAGGTCGGCGCGAACACCGCCATGACCCGGCGAAACTGCGCGCGTGTGACGAAGGTCTCGAGCGCCGCTTTGCGCGACACCAGCGCCGCGCCGATGCCGTAGAGGCTTGCCGCACCCAGGATGACCGAGAGATAGAACGGGAAATAGCCGGGCTGCGGCCCGGTCTCGTCCCAGCCGATGCCGGTGCGCCAATTGTCGTAGCCAAGCGTCGCCGCCAGTGCCAGCAGCACGAGCGAGACGACGATATCGGCGGTGCGGTTGCTGGTCACCGCGGGAGAGTTGGCCTCCGGCGCGGTGGGGTCATCGACGACGATTTCCAGATCAGTGTCCGACATAGCGAGATCAGGTTATTGGCTCAAACAAAGGTCATCACCCGCCAACGGTCAGCGATGCTGCCCGTTGCGAGACTGCAACCGATGATCCAATAACCCCGGGACGGGTGCGGGTCTTCCCAGTCCCATTGTTTCCCGATCTTTTGCAATATCGGGTGCCCCGGATCAACGGGACACGGCAGGACGACAGGTTCACTTCGCGACAAAGCCGGCCTGAGTCATCAGCTGCTTATTGAGCGCGTCGTCGTCTTCAAGAAATTGCAACATGTCCTTGCCGGTGAGAAAGATCGGCTTCAAGGCCTGCTTCTCCATGTATTCCTTGTACTCGGGTGTTTGGACCACCTTGCTGAACAGATCAACATAAAAGGCCCGCTGCTCCGCGGTGACTTTGCCCGGCAGGAAGATGGCGCGCAACATCAGATATTGCACGTCGAGCCCCTCCTCCTTGCAGGTCGGAATGTCGTGCCAGGACTGGGTCGCGGTCACCTTGGCGGTATAGGAAATGCGCTCCTTGTCGAACACGCAGAGCGGGCGCACCTGCCCCGCGCGCCAGACCTCGAGATTCTCAGAGGGGTTGTTGACGTTGGATTCGATATGGCCGCCGACGAGCTGCGTCGCGGCCTCGCCGCCGGACTTGTAGGGCAGGTAGGAGAACTTCGCGCCGGTCTTCTGCTCGATGAACACGGTCAGCACGTTGTCCTCGCGCTTCGATCCCGTGCCACCCATCTTGAAGGGGAAGCTTGCCGCTTTCGCGGCATCGATGAACTCCTTGACCGTCTTGGGGCCCTCGGCGTTGTCCCACAGTGCAAACTGGTCGAGCGCGATCACCGAGACCGGGGTCAGATCGTGCCAGTCGAATGGAATCTTCGCCGACAGCGGCAGCATGTAAATCAACGAATAGGCGATCAGGAGCTTGTTGGGGTCGCCCTCGCTGGCCTTCATGTACATCAAGGCTTCAGCGCCGGAGGCGCCGCCCTTGAGCGACACCACCATCGGCTGCTTCATCAGATTGTTCTTCTGGATCGCGGCCTGCATCATCCGCGCCATCTGGTCGGAGGCACCACCGGCGCCCGCGGCCACCACGATCTCGACGGGCTTGGTCGGTTCCCAGCCGGCAAAAGCCGGCGTTGCAATCAGGGAGGCTGCGAGCAGGCTTGCTGCTTGGACAATCTTGCGCACGAGGTTCGTCCCTTGATCCCCATGGATTCTTGGTCGGGGGTTTAGCACGGCCCTGAAAGCTGGCCAGCCGGCATTGTGGGAAGGATTACCGGCCGGTTCAAGGCGCGACCCGCACACGCCAAATGTGACTTTAGCATGAGACGGCAGCTCCCACGCATCCGCCCCCTTCTTGCGCCCCTTTTGCGCCCCGATTTGGGGCTCACTTGCCTTTCCAGTTCGGCGTGCGCTTGTTGAGGAAGGCGTCCATGCCCTCGCGGAAATCCTCGCTCATATAGGCACGCAGGATCAGATCCTCGCCCTCGTCACGCGACAGCGTGCGGCGGATGCGGCGCACCGCTTCCTTGGTGACGGCCAGCGTGATCGGGGCGTGCGAGGCCATAAGCTTCGCGGTCTCGTCGGCGCGGCGTTGCAAGGTCGCGACATCCGCCACCACCTCATTGAGCAGCCCGAGCGCCAGCGCTTCGGGCGCCTCGACCAATCGCGCCTTGAAAATCAGGTCCTTGGTGCGCGCAGGCCCGATCAGCGAGACCAGGCGGGAGATATTCGACATGGAGAGACAATTGCCCAGCGTGCGGGCGATCGGAAAACCGATCCGCGTCGATTCAGTGCCGATGCGGATATCGCAGCAGGCGGCGATGCCGGCCCCGCCGCCGGTGCAGGCGCCGGCGATTGCGGCAATCACAGGCACGCGGCACTGCTCCAGCGTGCCGAGCACGCGGTCGATCCGGGCCTCGTAATCCAGTGCATCCTGCGCGGATTTGAAGGCACGGAATTGCGAGATGTCGGTGCCTGAGGCAAACGCCTTGTCGCCGGCCCCGGTCAGGATCAGCGCCTTGATCGAGGAGTCGGCGTTGATGCTTTCGCAGGTCGAGGCAAGCTGCTCGTACATCGCAAAGGTCAGCGCGTTGCGCGCCTGCGGGCGGTTGAAGGTGAGCCGGGCGATGCCGTCCTCGACGGAGTAGAGCAGGTCTTCAGAGGCATTGACCGGTGCGTTCATCGCGCTTGTCCTTCTTCTTAGCGTGAATACGACATTCAGGCGACCGCCGCCTTTGGCATCGGCACCGTCTCGCGGCTGCTGAGAACTTCCATGGCCGCCAGCACGCCGCCCTTGCGGTGCGGCACCTTGGCAAGCTCGAGGCCCATCTCGACGCCGGACAGCGTGCCCATCAGCATCAGATCGTTGAAATGGCCGATGTGACCGATGCGGAACGCCTTGCCCTTGATCTTGTTCAGCCCGGTGCCGAGCGACATGTCGAAATTGTCCAGCACCACTTTGCGGAAATTGTCGCTGTCGTGGCCCTCCGGCATGACGACGCCGGTCAGGGCCGGCGAATGCGCCTGCGGATCCTGGCACTGGGTCTCCAGCCCCCACACCTTCATAGCGGCGCGGGTCGCCGCACTGTGGCGCTTGTGACGGGCGAAGACATTCTCCAGTCCCTCCTCCTCCAGCATGCGGATGGCCTCGCGCAGGCCCATCAGCAGGTTGATCGCCGGCGTATAGGGAAAGGTGCCGACCTTGTTGAAGGCGATGACGTCCTGCCACTCCCAATAGGAGCGCATGCCCGGATTTGCCTTCGCGACTGCCAGCGCCTTCTCCGAGACGGCATTGAAGCCGAGCCCCGGCGGCAGCATCAGGCCCTTCTGCGAGCCCGCGACCGAGACGTCGACGCCCCAGGCATCGTGCTCATAGTCCAGCGAGCCGAGGCCCGAGATGGTGTCGACCATCAGGAGCGCCGGGTGCTTGAGGCGATCGAGGATCTTGCGGACGTCGAGCGGATAGGTGACGCAGCCGGTCGAGGTCTCATTGTGCACGACCATCACGGCCTTGACCTTGTGCGCCGCGTCGGCCGCAAGCCGCTGCTCGATTCCGGCGAGGTCAGCGCCACGTCGCCAGTCGCCGGGGACGAAGTCGACGTCGAGCTTGAACTTGTCGGCAATGCCGCGCCACAGCACGGCGAACTGGCCGGTCTCGGCCATGATCACCCTGTCGCCCGGCTGCAGGGTGTTGACGATCGCCGCCTCCCAGGCGCCGGTGCCGGACGAGGGATAGATGATGACCGGCTGCTTGGTGCGGAACATCCGCTGCATGCCCGCCATGACCGCAAAACCGAGCTCGGCGAATTCCGCACCGCGATGATCCAGGCCCGGCATGTCCATGGCCCGCAGCACCCGGTCGGGGATGTTGGTCGGTCCTGGAATCTGTAAGAAATGCCGTCCAGTATGCAGGGTCATTGGCGTCTTTCCCGGGCTTTTGTTGGCTTAGCGTGGCTGAGCCTTGGTCTTGGCGAGAGGGCTCGAATAGCACCATTCGCCCGGCTTGTCCCCTGCCCGGCCGCCGCCGTCAATCCCGCAAGACGGCGGACGATCGGCCCAAGCCCATCCTCTCGTCATTCCGCAGCCACTTGACCGTGCTGTGGCGTCGCGGGCGAGGCGTCGGGCGTCTCGAGCACTGATCGGTCCGGATCGAGCCAGAAGCCCCACACGGCAGCGCCGATGACAAGCAGGACGGCTGCGACGATGAAAGGCGCCTGCCAGTTGCCGTATTGAACCAGGAAGCCGAATACCAGCGGCGACAGCGCCCCGCCGAAATTGCCGGCCATGTTCATCATACCGGATACGGTGCCCGAATATTTGCCGCCAACGTCCATCGGCACCGCCCAGGACGGACCGATGGTGCATTCCAAAAAGAACATGGATGCGGTCAGGCAATAGACGGCGGTATAGGCATTGCTGGTCAACGCGGCGGGCACGATGAACGCACAGCATCCCAGGAGGCCAACGATCGCGACCGAGCGACGGGCAAGCTTGGTGTTGCCGGTCACCTTCAACAGCCAGTCTGTCGCGAGACCCCCGGCTGTATCGCCCAGCACACCGGCAAAAAGCGGCATTGATGCGAACAGACCGACCTTGAGCAGGGTGAAGTGGCGGAATTCGACCAGATAGGACGGCAGCCAGCTCAGGAAAATCCAGAGGCAGTAGACGTAGGTGAAATAGCCGCACATGATCGCCCACATGTTCGGCGAACGCAGCAGCGTGCTCCAAGGCACCGACGCAGCCTTGCGCTCGATCGCGGCCTCCTTGATCGCGCCCGTGCTGTCGACGCCGCGAATGTGCTTCAGCTCCTCGCGGTTCACGAGAGGATGGTCTTCCGGCAAATTGCGATAGGAAATAAACCACCAGATCGACCAGACCAGACCGATCGCGCCACAGATATAGAAGGCCGATCGCCACCCCCAATTGGTCATGATGAAAACGACCAGCGGAGGCGCGATGGCGGCACCAAGGCGACTTGCGCTATGCGTGAGCCCCTGGACCAGACCACGCTCCTCGCGCGGATACCAAAGCTGCATCGAGCGCGTGGCTCCGGGAAAGGCGCCAGCCTCGCCGATCCCGAACAGGAAGCGCAGCACGACGAACGAAAATGCGCCGGTTGCCGCCGCGGTAGCCGCCGTCATCACCGACCAGTACGCGACGATGGCTCCCAGCACCGGCCTTGCGCCAAAGCGGTCGTTGAGCCAGCCACCGGGCACTTGAAACAGCGCGTAGGCCCACACGAAGGCGCTGAAGATCACCCCCATGGTGATCTTGTCAAAGCCGAACTCCTTGCTGATGACCGGAGCGGCCGTCGAGATGTTGACGCGATCCAGATAGGTGATGAGGTACATCAGGCAGATGAGGCCAAGAATGTACCATCGTCCGAAGCTACGCGACTTTTGACCTTCCATCTCCACCCTCTCGGTAAGCCTCTTTTCGAGTCGTCGACTATCAATCAACGCAGCTGGTCCTCACCTCTCCCGAAGGGAGAGGTCGGATTGCATCGCAGATGCAATCCGGGTGAGGGTTAGGATCCCGCGATGAAGCTGCGGCCCTTCATCCGAGTTCGCCGCTAGCTCCCCACCACCTTGAGATGGGTGGCATTGCCCGCAGGCCGCTGCTCCAGGAATTTCATCGCGGCATCGACGCCGCCGGCGCGGTGCGGAACGCCTGCGACCGCCAAGCCCATCTCCACACCGGTCAGCGCTGCGAGCAACGTGAGCTCATTGCACTCGCCGAGATGGCCGATGCGGAACACCTTGCCGGCGACCTTGGACAGGCCCGAGCCGAGCGACATGTTGTAGTTCTCGAGCACGATCTTGCGGAATTGATCGGCATCATAGCCCGGCGGCATCAGGACGGCGGTGAGCACCGGCGAAAAGTCTTTCGGCTCCTGGCACAGCACCTCCAGGCCCCAGTGATTGACCGCGGTGCGCGTCGCGGCCGCAAGCCGCTGATGCCGCGCGAACACCTTGTCGAGCCCCTCTTCCAGCAGCATCGCGATCGCCTCGCGCAGGCCGTAGAGCAGATTCGTCGCGGGTGTGTAGGGGAAGAAGCCTTTGGCGTTGGGCTTGAGCATCTCCTCCCAATCCCAGTAGGAGCGCGGCATCTTGTTGGTCTTGGATGCGGCCAGCGCCTTCGGCGAGATCGCGTTGAAGCCAAGGCCGGGCGGCAGCATGAAGCCCTTTTGCGAGCAGCTGACGGAAACGTCGACCTTCCATTCCTCATGGCGGTAGTCGACCGAGCCGAGCGAGGAGATGGTGTCGACCATCAAAAGCGCCGGATGCTGGACGCGGTCCATGGCGGCACGGATCTCGGCGATCCGGCTGGTCGCCCCGGTCGAGGTCTCGTTGTGCACGACCATCACCGCCTTGAACGCATGCGATGTGTCGGCCGCGAGCCTGGCTTCGACTTCGGCCGGATCGGCGCCGCGGCGCCAGTCGCCGGGAATGAAGTCGACCTCGATGCCCCAACGCTTGGCCATGTTGTGCCAGAGCGTGGCAAAATGGCCGGTCTCGACCATCAGCACCTTGTCGCCGGGCGAGAGCGTGTTGACGATGGCGGCTTCCCAGGCCCCCGTCCCCGACGAAGGGAAGATCACGACGGGACCGGTGGTCTGGAAGATCTTCTTCGTTCCCTCCAGCACCATCCACCCGAGGTCGCCAAACTCGGCGCTGCGGTGGTCGATGACCGGCATGTCCATCGCACGCAGGACGCGGTCAGGGACCGGGCTCGGGCCCGGAATCTGCAGAAAATGGCGTCCTTGGGCCATGGCGATCTCCTCAACTCAGGCAACTGGCTACCGGCAGCGCAATTTTGCATTCATTTTGAGGATGTGCAATCCTCCTTTTAGATACAAATTGAGCCGTCGACGACCGCAGCTCCCCTGAAATATTGTTACGCGCATGAAATCGACGATTCCCGAAAACGGCGAGCCCCTGACGCGGCCAGGCGGCAATGGCGGTGAGCCCTCGCTTCATGGCGAGATCCTGTCGCGGCTGCGCGACTATGTGGTCGAGGGCAACATCGCCGAGGGCGCGCGGGTGCCGGAGCGGCAATTGTGCGAGTTGTTCGGCATTTCCCGCACGCCGCTGCGAGAGGCGCTGAAGGTGCTCGCGGCCGAGGGGCTGATCGAGCTGTTGCCCAACCGCGGCGCGCGCATCCGCCAGCTGTCGCGGCGCGATCTCGACGAGTTGTTCGACATGATGGGCGGGCTGGAGAGCCTCGCCGGCCGGCTCGCCTGCGAGAACATCACCGACGACGAGATCACCGAGATCGAGCGGCTGCATTACGAGATGTACGGCTTTTACCTGCGCCGCGACATGCACAATTACTTCCTGGCCAACCAGCGCATCCATGAGAAGATCGTGGAGGCCTCGCGCAACGCAACGCTGCGCGCAGCCTACGCCAACTTCGCCGGCCGCATCCGCCGCGTGCGCTACTCCGCCAATTTCGCCCGCAAGCGGCAGCGCTGGGGCGAGGCCATGCGCGAGCATGAGGCGATCCTGGACGCGCTGCGCCGGCGTGCGGGGAGCGAGCTCAGCGACATCCTGTTCCACCATCTGCGCGCCAAGCGCACGGCCGCGCTGGAGCATCTGGATGAGGCCGAGCGTGGCGCGCCAATCGCGCCCATTGGCAGCACTACGGCGCCAAATGTGAATTCATAATTCACGCCACCTGAGAATAGATTGCATCTATTCCTCGATCGGTCCAAAACGAGCTCATTGAATTATCTCTGGAATTGGCATGAACAACACCTCACCGCTCGAGCGCCGTCTGCGGTCGGAGATATCAGGCGAGGTCCTGTTCGATCCGTTCAGCCGTGGCCGCTATGCGACCGACGCCTCCTTCTATCAGATCGTGCCGGCCGGCGTGGTCGTGCCGCGGACCATGGACGAGGCCCTGCTGTCGCTTGCGATCGGCCGCGAGCTGGGCGCCAAGGTCACGCCGCGCGGGGGCGGCACCTCGCAATGCGGCCAGACCGTCAATGACGGCCTGGTGATCGACTTCTCGAAGTACCTGAATCGCATCGTCTCGCTGGATCTCGACAACCGCTCCTGCGTGGTCGAGCCCGGCATCGTGCTCGACGACCTCAACCGACAGCTGAGGAAACACGGCCTGTGGTTTCCGGTCGACGTCTCCACCGCCTCGCGCGCCACCATCGGCGGCATGGCCGGCAACAATTCCTGCGGCGGGCGTTCACTCCGCTACGGCACCATGCGCGACAACACGCTGTCGATGGATGCCGCGCTCGCCGACGGCACGCGCATGCATTTCGGCGATGTGCCACGCGATCTCGCCGGCATCGATGCGCCGGATGAAGGCCTCGCCCTGTTCCGCGACATGCTTGCGCTCGGCGAGCGCGAGGCAACTGAGATCGCGGACAAATTCCCCAAAGTGCAGCGCCGCGTCGGCGGCTACAATCTGGATGCGCTCACTCCGCGCAACGCCCCCAACAACATGGCGCATCTCCTGGTCGGCTCCGAAGGCACGCTCGCCTTCACGACCCAAGTCGAGCTGAAGCTCTGGCCCGTGATCCGCAACAAGGTGCTCGGCGTCTGCCATTTCGGCAGCTTCTACGAGGCGATGGATGCGACCCAGCATCTGGTCAAGCTCAAGCCCATCGCGGTCGAGCTGGTCGACCGCACCATGATCGGGCTTGGCCGCGACATCGCGATGTTCGTGCCCGTGATCGAGTCCGCGGTGCGCGGCGATCCGGATGCGCTTTTGCTGGTCGAATTCGCCGAGGAAGACCAGGCCGACAATCTGCAGCGCCTGAAGCAGCTCTCGGAATTGATGGCCGATCTCGGCTTCGGATGGAACAACCCATCGCGCAAGTGGGGCGGCGTGGTCGAGATCACCGAGCCGGCGCTGCAGGCGGCCATCGCCGATTTCCGCGCTGCCGGCCTGAACGTGATGATGTCGATGAAGGAGGCCGGCAAGCCCGTCTCCTTTGTCGAGGATTGCGCCGTGCCCCTGCCGCATCTGGCAGACTACACCGCACGGCTGAACGAGGTGTTCGCAAAACACGGCACCAGCGGCACCATGTATGCCCACGCCTCCGAAGGCTGCCTGCATGTGCGCCCTGTGCTGAACCTGAAGCTGGAGAAGGACGTCAAGGCGATGCGCGCCATCGCCGAAGAGGCATTTGCGATGGTGCGCGAGTACAAGGGCTCGCATTCCGGCGAGCATGGCGACGGCATCGTGCGCTCGGAATTCCATGCGCCGATGTTCGGCGCGCGCATCGTCGCCGACTTCAAGGAGGTCAAGCAGCGCTTCGATCCCGAGAGCACGCTCAATCCCCGCAAGATCGTCGATGCGCCCAAAATGGACGATCGCAGCCTGTTCCGCTATCCGCCCGACTATCGCGTTGCCGACATGAAGACCGTGCTCGACTGGTCCGCCTATCCGGGCGCGGGCGGCGGCTTCCAGGGCGCGGTCGAGATGTGCAACAACAACGGCACCTGCCGCAAGCTCGAGGGCGGCGTGATGTGCCCGTCCTACCGCGCCACCCGCGACGAGATGCATGTCACGCGCGGACGCGCCAACACGCTGCGGCTTGCGATCTCCGGCCAGCTCGGACCCGACGCCCTCGCCTCCGACGAGATGATGGAGACGCTCAAACTCTGCGTCTCCTGCAAGGCCTGCCGGCGCGAATGCCCTGTTGGCGTCGACATGGCCAGGATGAAGATCGAGGTCCTGGCCGCGCGCGCCGAAAAGCACGGGCTCTCCTTGCGCGACCGCCTGGTCGGCTATCTCCCGCGCTATGCGGATCTCGCCGCGCGCTTCGCGCCACTCGCCAATTGGCGCAACAGCAGCGCACTGCTGCGGTCATTGTTCGAAAAGTTCGCGGGCATCAGCGCCAGGCGCGCGCTGCCCTCTTTCCGCACCGACGTGTTCCGGCCGGAGTCCGAGGTGATCGGGCCGGCAGGCGGCCGCGAGGTCGTGCTGTTCGCCGACACCTTCAACCGCATCTATGAGCGTGAAAATCTCGACGCCGCCCTGCGCGTGCTGATCGCCGGCGGATACCGCGTGCATATGCCAAAACCCGCGCAAGGCAGCCGCCCACCCTGCTGCGGCCGCACCTTCCTCTCCGCCGGCCTCGTCGAAGAGGCGCGCGCCGAGCTCGACCGGCTGGTTGCGACCTACGCGCCGTTTGCTGCGCGCGGCGTGCCGATCGTCGGCCTCGAGCCGAGCTGCCTGCTCACGCTGCGTGACGAGCTGTTGTCACTGCGCAAAGATGATGATGCCAAAACCGTCAGCGCGCATGCGCTGTTGTTCGAGGAGTTTCTGGCGCGCGAGGCGAAGGCCGGCCGGCTCAAGCTGCCGCTCGCTCCGCTGGCCGCGACCGCGCTGGTGCACGGCCATTGCCACCAGAAATCCTTCGATGCGTTCAAGCCCGTCAGCGAGGTATTGCGGCTGGTGCCGGAGTTGAAGGTCGAGACCATCGAGTCCAGCTGCTGCGGCATGGCCGGCGCCTTCGGCTATGGCGCTGACACCTACGACGCCTCGCTCCAGATGGCCGAGGCAGCGCTGCTGCCGGCGGTGCGCCGCGCCGACCACACGACGCTCATTGTCGCCGACGGCACCTCCTGCCGCCACCAGATCGCCGATGGCGCACAGCGCAACGCGCTGCATGTCGCGCAAGTGCTTGCGATGAGCCTCGATCGCGCGCCATCATCTCTCATGTCCCCTTTGCATAAGGAAACCGCCCATGGCTGAACTGACCCTCGACATCGCCCGCAAGATTCTGGATGCCGCGCTCACCAAGGGCGTCGAGAGGAAGCTCAAGCCATTGGTCATTACCATTCTCGACGCGCGCGGCGCGGTCAAGGTCACCGCGGCGCAAGACGGCACCAGCCTGCTCCGCGCCGAGGTCGCGCATGGCAAGGCCTTCGGCGCACTCGCGATGGGCATGGGCTCCCGCGCACTCTACCAGCGCGCCCAGGAGCAGGCCTACTTCATCGACGCGGTGAACACGCTGGCGCAGGGCCGCATGGTCCCGGTGCCCGGCGGCGTGCTGATCCAGGACGGCGCGACGCTGCTAGGTGCCGTCGGCGTCAGCGGCGACACCTCCGACAATGACGAAATCTGCGCCATCGCCGGCATCGAAGCCGCAGGCCTCAAGGCGAACCCGGGCTAAGGCCTGTTTACAGACAGGATTCCCAAATCGGTAGAAAGTTGATTCAAGGCTGAAAAATGGGGGCCAGCCTTGATTCGAATGATGTTGAACGACGCGCAGTGGGAGCGGATTGCCCCAGAGTTGCCGGGTAAAGT
>DASREP010000113.1:0-17693 GCA_035652015.1 Bradyrhizobium sp.
GAGGAAGACACACCGGATCTGTCCCTAGCTCCCCGTCAGGCTCTTGCGGCCTTTGAGCACGTACGGGCTCAGATCCAGCGACGGGCGGTTGGTTAGAACCGCCCGTTCGCACATTCTGGCAGATTTTGCAGACACAAGAGCGCGTATAAGCCGTAAACCATCGCGCAGGGAAGGCCGGTGTGATCACCGCCGTACCCTAGGTTCTTGCGCTTGCGCAGTTTTTTTCTGCGCGAGAGCCCCGGGTGCAGCGGCCACCCGGTCTTCCCTGCGCCCTCTTCATCCAAGGAGGGTGATGGACGATGCAAAGCTCGGACGATTTCCGTCGCGAGGATGCGCACGCTCGTCTCTCTGGGTCATTGCGAACGAAGCAAAGCAATCCAGAGCCACGCATGCGACTCTGGATTGCTTCGTCGCTTTGCTCCTCGCAATGACGGCGACAATGAAGGTTCGATCGAACGCTTCAGCGCGTCGGGACGACTCGTGGAACGCGCGTGCGCAATGCCGCCAGCGAAAAACCTACTCGCCTTCCTTCTTCGGCTCCTTCGACATGCGATCGAGCCGGTCCTGCATTTCCTTCATCTGGCGGCGCAGCTCGTCGATGTTGTTGCTGTCCTCGGCTGCGGGTGCCGGCTCCGGGGCCTTCTCGGCATCGGATGTCCCGAGCGTGGGCGCGAACGGCTTGAACATCGAGAAGGTCTGCTGGAACAGCTCCATGTTGCGGCGGACCTGCTCTTCCAGCGGCGCGAACGGCGTGCCGCTCAGCGTGCTCGCGAGCTGCTTGCGGAATTTCTCCTGCTCACGCGTCAGCGTGTCGATCGACTGCTCCAGATATTTCGGCACCACCATCTGCATGCTGTCGCCATAGAAGCGGATCAGCTGGCGCAGGAAGGTGGTCGGCAGCAAGTTCTGCCCGGCCTTGTTCTCCTGCTCGAAGATGATCTGTGCGAGCACCGAGCGGGTGATGTCGTCGCCGGTCTTGGCGTCATAGACGAGGAAATCCTCGCCGTTCTTCACCATCGCTGCGAGATCCTCCAGCGTCACATAGGTGCTGGTGCCGGTATTATACAACCGGCGGTTTGCATATTTCTTGATGGTTGTCGGTTGGTCGGTTTTCGCCATTGCCATGGGCTCACACTTCACAGCGAGGAGGGAGGGAACCCGACGGCGCGTCGCCGCAGGGCCTACGAGCTACGCAATGCAACAAACTAAACACTTTCAACGACTTTGCGCTACCGTTTTGTGCAGCACGGTTAATCGGCAGGCATTCATGTTGCGCAACATGGGGTGCGCAGGACGCCTTCTGCAGTGCAACAAAGTCCCGGACGCGGGCATTTCGGCATTTCCGACGATGCCGCCGGCACCAACCGGCAGACGCCGCGGAGCTGATTTGAATGCAGTGCGGCTTGATTTCGGGCTTCCGCACATTGACATGCCTCAACGACGTTAACAGGATGGGGAGTGAGAGATAGGTCGCGCCCCCTCTAAGCGCTCGCCCCAATTTCCAAAAAAGTCCCTCAAGATCAGGAGATGTCCATGTCAGACGATGTCGTCATCGTCAGTGCCGCCCGCACCCCGGTCGGCAGCTTCAACGGTGCCTTTGCCACCCTTCCCGCCCACGATCTCGGGGCCGTCGCCATCAAGGCCGCGCTGGAGCGCGCAGGCGTTGAGCCGGGCCGTGTTTCGGAAGTCATCATGGGCCAGATCCTGACCGCGGCGCAGGGCCAGAATCCCGCCCGCCAGGCGTCGATCTCGGCTGGTATCCCTGTGGAGAGCCCAGCCTGGGGCGTCAACCAGCTCTGCGGATCCGGCCTGCGCTCGGTCGCGCTCGGCTACCAGGCGCTCATGAACGGCGATTCCGAGATCGTCGTCGCGGGCGGCCAGGAATCCATGAGCATGGCGCCTCACGCGCAGTATCTGCGCGGCGGCGTGAAGATGGGCGCGGTTGAGTTCGTCGACACCATGATCAAGGACGGCCTGTGGGACGCCTTCAACGGCTACCACATGGGCAACACCGCCGAGAACGTGGCGAAGCAGTACCAGATCACCCGTGCCCAGCAGGATGAGTTCGCCGTCGCCTCCCAGCAGAAGGCCGAAGCGGCGCAGAAGGCCGGCCGGTTCAAGGAGGAGATCGTCCCCGTCACCATCAAGACCCGCAAGGGCGATGTCGTGGTCGACACCGACGAATATCCGCGTCATGGCGCCACGCTCGATGCGATGGCCAAGCTTCGCCCCGCCTTCGAGAAGGACGGCACGGTGACTGCAGGCTCCGCCTCGGGCATCAATGACGGCGCTGCCGCCGTGGTGCTGATGACTGCCAAGGAGGCGGCCAGGCAAGGCAAGAAGCCGCTCGCCCGCATCGTCTCCTGGGCGCAAGCCGGCGTCGATCCGAAGATCATGGGCACCGGGCCGATCCCCGCTTCGCGCGCGGCCCTGAAGAGGGCCGGCTGGAGCATCGCCGACCTCGACCTCATCGAGGCCAACGAGGCCTTCGCCGCGCAGGCCTGCGCGGTGAACAAGGACCTCGGCTGGGATACATCGAAGGTGAACGTGAACGGCGGTGCGATCGCGATCGGCCACCCGATCGGCGCCTCCGGCGCGCGCGTGCTGGTGACGCTGTTGCATGAGATGCAGAAGCGCGACGCGAAGAAAGGTCTTGCCACGCTGTGCATCGGCGGTGGCATGGGCATTGCCATGTGTGTCGCGCGGGACTGACTCAAAGGCGAGTGCGTCGCATGCGACTAAAAAAGAATCAGTCGCTGCCGATTATATTTCCTTCGCACTCGCACAGTGCTGAAATAAAGAGAAACGCCCGGCAGTGCCGGGCGTTTTGTTCTTGATGTTGGTCAAACGGCCCGCATAATTCGGTTCTAATCAAGAAGCGCTGAAAGCGTGAGAGGAAACGGAGAGAGGGAAATCGACATGGCACGTGTAGCGTTGGTCACCGGAGGCACCAGAGGAATCGGTGCGGCGATCTCGAAGGCGTTGAAGGCTGCGGGCTACACGGTCGCCGCCAGCTACGCCGGCAATGATGCGGCCGCGGAGAAGTTCAAGGCCGAGACGGGCATTGCCGTCTACAAATGGGACGTCTCCTCCTTCGACGCCTGCGCAGCAGGCGTGAAGAAGGTCGAGGCGGAGATCGGCCCGGTCGATGTGCTGGTCAACAATGCCGGCATCACCAGGGACGGCGCGTTCCACAAGATGACGCTCGAGCAGTGGAACGCGGTGATCAACACCAATCTCGGCTCGCTGTTCAACATGACGCGCCAGGTGATCGAGGGCATGCGTGCGCGCAAGTTCGGCCGCGTCATCAACATCTCCTCCATCAATGGCCAAAAGGGCCAGTTCGGCCAGTGCAATTATTCCGCGGCGAAGGCCGGCGAGGTCGGCTTCACCAAGGCCCTGGCGCTGGAGAACGCCAAGGCCGGCATCACCGTGAACGCGATCTGCCCCGGCTACATCAACACCGAGATGGTGCAGGCGGTGCCCAAGGACGTGCTGGAGAAATCGATCCTGCCGCTGATTCCGACCGGCCGGCTCGGCGAGCCCGAGGAGATCGCGCGCGCGGTCGTCTTCCTCGCCGCCGACGAGGCCGGCGCCATCACCGGCTCGACGCTGAGCATCAATGGCGGGCAATACATGGTGTGACGGGACGATGCGGCGCTAAGGGCGTTGCGTCAGCGCGATGAATGATGCAAGTGAGTCGTCATGCCCGGCCTCGTGCCGGGCATCCACGTTTGTGCCCCCGTCATTCCGGGGCGATGCGTCAGCATCGAACCCGAAATCTCGAGATTCTCAGGTGCGCAATTGCGCACCGCCCCGGAATGACCGTGGTGGAGGAGGGCGGCCGTGGCCACGACGGAGAATGTTCCCGATGTCCCCCCGCGCAGCCACGCTCATCGGCCTGACCGCGATCCTGATGTGGTCGCTGCTATCGGTGATGACGGTCGCCACCGGACGGATCCCGGCGTTCCAGCTCGCCTCCATGACGTTCGCGATAGGTGGCGTCGTCGGCCTATCGACCTGGATCGGCCGCCCCGACGCGATCCGCGCATTGAAGCAGCCGCCAGTTGCCTGGATCGTCGGTGTCGGCGGCCTGTTCGGCTATCACGCGCTGTACTTCCTGGCGCTGCGCTTCGCGCCGCCGGCCGAAGCGGGACTCCTGAACTATCTCTGGCCGCTGTTGATCGTGCTGTTCTCCTCGCTATTGCCCGGCGAGCACCTCGCGCGGCATCATGTCATCGGCGCGCTGCTTGGCCTCATCGGCACCGTGCTGCTGTTCGCCGGCAATACCGGCAGCTTCACGCCCGGCCAGGTCCCCGGATTGATCGCAGCCTTTGTCGCGGCCTTCGTCTGGGCCTCCTATTCGGTGATGTCGCGCCGGCTGAAAGCGGTGCCGACCGATGCGGTGGCGGGCTTCTGCCTGGTGACTGCGCTGCTCGCCGCACTTGTCCATGTGCTGATTGAATCCACCGTCTGGCCGGAGACGCCGCTGCAATGGTGTGCCGTGATCGGCCTCGGCATCGCGCCGGTCGGGGCAGCGTTCTATGCGTGGGATATCGGCATGAAGCGCGGCGACATCCGCGTGCTCGGGGCAGCGTCCTACGCAACGCCGCTACTGTCGACGATGTTCCTGATTCTCGCGGGCTACGCCAAACCGAGCGCCAACATCGCGCTCGCGGCGATCCTGATCGCCGGCGGCGGGTTGATCGCAGCGAAGGACATGGTGATGAGGAAGGGATGACCGAGGCTTCTCAACGGCACGGCGATTGCGGCGGCTCCCAGCCGGCTGCCGCGAGCTCAAAGCTCGCAAACTCAAACCCCGGCGCCACGGTGCAGCCGACCAGCGTCCAGTCGCCGGTGGTCTCCGCCGTCTGCCACGCCGAGGCTGGCACAATCGCCTGCGGGCGCTGGCCGCTTGTGACATCCGGCCCGAGTCTGACCGTGTGCGACGTGCAGCCCTCATGGGCGATGCGTAGCACAAGCGGGCTGCCGGCGTAATAATGCCAGATCTCGACCGCATCGATGCGGTGCCATTGCGATCGCTCGCCTCGCGCGAGCAGAAAGTAGATCGCGGTCGAGGCTGCGCGCCCGAGCGCATCGGTGCGGGTGTCGCGAAACGTCTCGCGGTAGTAGCCGCCTTCGGGATGCGGCCGCAATTCGAGGCGCGCGATGATGTCGGCTGCGGTGAGGTGCTGCATCAGGATTTGTTCGTCAGGATTTGTTCTTGCGCTCGCGCAGTTCGCCGAACACCTCGGCAGCGCTCGCGCCCTTCATATGGAGCCTCGCCGCCACTTGCGGATCGTCGGCACGCAGGAATACGTTGGCCTTCTTCTCGTCGCCGAGCAGGACGGGGATGGTCGGCTTGTTGTCGGCACGCAGCCGCGCCACCTCCTCCGCGCGCGCCTTCAGCGCTGCATTGTCGGGGTCGACCGACAACGCGAACTTGACGTTGGAGGCGGTATATTCATGGCCGCAATAGAGACGGAAATCATCGGGCAGCGCGCGCAGCTTCAACAGCGAGTCCCACATCATGGGCGCGTTGCCCTCGAACACCCGTCCGCAGCCGATCGAGAACAGCGTGTCGGCGGCGAACACGGCCTTGTCATTGTCGAACACGTAGGAGATGTGGTCGAGCGTGTGACCCGGTGTCTCCACGACCCGCCCCAGCAGCTTGCCGATCTTCACCACATCGGCATTGCCGACGCGCAGGTCGACATTGGCAATCTTCGCGGTCCTGTCATGTGGTGCGACGACACGGCAGCCATACCGCTGCTTAAGCTCGGCAACGCCGCCGACATGGTCGCCATGGTGATGCGTGATCAGGACGTCCGTGAGTTTCCATCCCTCGGCTTCCAGCGCCTTGATGATGGGGCCGGCCTCCGGTGCATCGATCGAGGCGGTCGCGCCGGTTTCGCCATCGTGGATCAGATAGCCGAAATTGTCGCTCAAGCAAGTAAAGACGCGGATATCGGCGGCCATGGACTTCCTCTTCGAACGGCACAAGCTGCAGAGATATTGCGTTAACGCTGGCGCGGCAATGCCGTATTCTCTGCATGCGGCGGGCGGCAATTCCTGAAATTACATGTTAAATTGATCTCATGAGCATCGACGTCATCGATCTGCGCGATTTCTATTCGCAGCGACTGGGCATCGTGGCGCGGCAATTGATCAATCGCGGCATCCGCGCACGCTGGCCGAGCGCCGAGGGCCAGCGGGTGCTCGGCATCGGCTATCCCACGCCCTATCTGGGACTTTTTCGTGAAGATTGCGAACGCTGCATCGCCTTCATGCCGGCCGCTCAGGGCGTCCTGAAATGGCCGACCGCGCGGCCGACGCTGGCCGCATTGGTCGACGAGTTCTCGCTGCCGCTGCCGGATGCCGCCGTCGATCGCATCCTTCTGGTCCATGCGCTGGAAATGGCCGATGATCCCGCAACGCTGCTCCGCGAGGTCTGGCGGGTGCTGGCGCCCTCGGGGCGGGTGATTGCCATCATCCCGAACCGGCGCGGCGTGTGGACCCGCACCGACAACACGCCGTTCGGTCATGGCCGGCCCTATTCGCGTTCACAGATCACGGAGTTGTTGCGGCAAACCTGGTTTACGCCGACCGCATGGGGCGAGGCGCTGTTCATGCCGCCGGTTGCGGGTGGCTGGTTCCTGCGCTCCGCCCTGATGTGGGAACGCGCCGGCGCCGCGCTGTCGCTGCCGTTTGCGGGCGTCCACATCGTCGAAGCGACCAAGCAGGTCTATCGCGTCATCCCCGCGGGACGCGAACGGACGCGGCTAATTCCCGCGTTAAAGCCGGTGCTGGTGCCGTCATCGACGGCGACGAGGGATATGGAAGACGCGGGATATGGAAACTGCCGTCGTCCCGGCGAAGGCTTGGTGAAGGCCGGGACCCGTACCGCGTGATTTTGCCGTAAGCAGTGTAGGAGTCGTCCTTCTCAACTACGCAGGCCTGGGTTATGGGTCCCGGCCTTCGCCAGGCCTTCGCCGGGACCCAGTCGAGAGATCCGAAACCTGACTTACTCCCCCTGATTCACATCCTCGCTGGGCGCGGCCTGCTGCGGCTGGCCCATCCCTTCGGGACGCGGGCCATGCGGGCGGCGCCGGCGACGCGGATAGCGCTCGCCACCACCTTCGAAGCCGCCGCCATTGCCATTCATTTGCGGCTGCGGGCCGGTGATAAAGGAGGGCAGGCGGTCGACGCCGCCATCATCTGATATCACGGGCTGCGGTTGCGGCGGCTGCGGCTGATATTGCGGCTGCTGCCGATGTTCGCGGTCGCCCCGATGCTCGCGGTCGCCACGATTATCGCGGTCGCCCCGATGCTCGCGCTCACCGCGATGCTCGCGCGGCGGCTGCTGGTCGCGCTGATAGGGCGGCTGGTTGTCGCGCTGCTCGCGCGGGCCGCTGTCGCGGTCGCGCATGTAAGGCTGCGGCTGCTGCAACGGAACGAAGCCCGGCTCCTGGCCGAAGCTCGAGAAGCTCTCGCCCTCGTCCTCGTCCTCGCTCATGATGTCGTCCTGACGCGGCTGCTGCTGCGGCTGGTTCTGGCGGAATTGCTCCTGGGCAGCGGCGATCAGGCGGAAATAGTGTTCGGCATGCTGATAGTAGTTCTCGGCGGCGACAGGGTCGCCCGAGGAGCGCGCGTCGCGCGCCAGCTGCAGATATTTCTCGGCGATATGAGAGGCGGTGCCGCGGATCTTGATGTCGGGCCCGTTGGACTCATAGACCCGGGTCATCGGGTTCTGGCCGCGCCGGTTATTGTTGTTGTTATTATTGTTGCGGTTGCGCATCCGCTTGTTGTTCTGACCGTTTCTCATGTCCTGCCTTTAAATCCAGCCCTGAGTTAGAAGCGTTTCACGTGTGAGTTGCCGGTACGTCCAGGTTCAGATTCGTCCTTCCGCAACGCGCACGATTCCGACGCACCGAATCGGGATCTTTGTCCCATCCGTGCCGATGCCATCCACCATCGCGTGCAACAAAGACGCGTTCCCCACCCGCCAGCCTTAAGCGGCCGGCGACCACCTAAAGTTAAGCCTGCCAAAACAAGCCGAGTTCTGTTGCGTGTGTCGTCAAGCGCAAATCAGGCTTTCGTTCGCTTTGCGGTCGCAAGCTGCGCTGCGTTTAAATCGCTCTCGCGCTCGATTCGACCTGCGTTCTGGAACCTTTTTCGGCGCGGCTCTCGCCCTGAACCCTGGCTTCCTGCCCGTGTATCTACGGGGCCTGCGCCGATCTCTGACCGGAACGTAGTCGCTCCGGGGGAATATTCCAAGAGGTTTTTGCGCCTCATTCCGGCTTTATCTTGGCATTTTTCGGCCGCCAATCGCCCGCGGAATACCCCCCAGATCGGCTTTCGGGGGGCTTGGAACGGTTAGGCCGGCGGCCGTCATCAATCCTTCAATGTCGCGGGCCTGGTCGTAGCCGGCCTCCACCACCAGCACCCCGCCATCGCTCAATAATTGTGCGGCTTGGGGGATCAGCGCGCGGTAGGCGTCAAGCCCGTCGGCCCCGCCGTCCAGCGCGGCATGGGGATCGTGCCCCCGCACCTCCTCCGCGAGCCTGGCGATATCGGCGGAGGGAATATAGGGCGGATTGGAGACCACGAGATCGAAGGGGCCCTTCAGGGCGGAGGCGTAGCTGCAGTTAACGAAGGTCGCGCGCGATGCAAAGCTGAGCGCCACGGCATTTTCCCTCGCGGTCGCAAGCGCGCCTTCGCTGATGTCTGTGCCAACCCCAAACGCCCCAGGCTGTTCTGACAGCAGTGCCAGCAGAATGGCGCCCGTGCCGGTGCCGATATCGAGCATGCGGATGGCGGGATCGGGCAGGGGCGCCTCGCGCAACAGCTCCAGGGCGAGTTCGACCACCGTCTCGGTATCCGGTCGCGGGACCAGCGTTTCGGCCGAGAGCTTGAGCGGCAGCCCCCAAAACTCCTTCTCGCCGAGAATGCGCGCCACCGGTTCGCCGTTCAATCGCCGCGCCACGAAGGCCTCGATCAGCTGCGTTTCGCCCGCCGTGAGCTGCCGCGCGCCTGATGTGATCAGGCCGGTCAGATCAAGCTTGAGCGCGGCGCAAAGCAGCAGCCGCGCATCGAGCTCGGCAGTATCGAGCGCAGCGGCAGTGAAGCGCGCGGCAAGCGCGCGGCGCGCGGCTTCGACGGTTTGGCCCTGCTTGCTCTCGGGCCGGCTCACGCCGCGGCGCCCTGCGCGGCAAGTTGCGCAGCCTGGTGCTCGGTCGTCAGCGCGTCGATCAATTCTCCGAGCGCTTCGCCTGATATGACCTGGGGCAGCTTGTAAAGCGTCAGATTGATGCGGTGATCGGTGACGCGTCCCTGCGGGAAATTGTAGGTGCGGATACGCTCACTGCGGTCGCCGGAGCCGACCTTCTCCTTGCGGTCCGCCGAGCGGGCCGCCTCCACGCGCTGGCGCTCGGCATCATAGATGCGCGAGCGCAGGATGTTCATAGCGGAGGCCCGGTTCTTGTGCTGCGAGCGGCTGTCCTGCATGGACACTACGATGCCGGTTGGGATGTGGGTGATGCGGATGGCCGATTCGGTCTTGTTGACGTGCTGGCCGCCGGCGCCTTGCGCGCGCATGGTCTCGATCCGCAGGTCATCGCTCTTGATGTCGACGTCGACCTCCTCGACCTCCGGCAGCACCGCGACGGTAGCGGCGGAGGTGTGGATGCGCCCCTGCGTCTCGGTGTCGGGCACGCGCTGCACCCGATGCACGCCGGATTCGAATTTCAGCTTGGCGAATGCGCCGCGGCCCTTCACCTCGGCGATGATTTCCTTGTAGCCCCCCATGGTGCCGTCGCTGGCCGAGATCACCTCGACCTTCCAGCCCTGCAGTCCGGCAAAACGCTCATACATCCGGAACAGGTCGCCGGCGAACAGCGCCGCCTCGTCGCCGCCGGTGCCGGCGCGGATTTCCAGCATCACGTTGCGGTCGTCCATGGCGTCCTTGGGCAACAGCGCGACGCGGATGTTCTGCTCGAGCTCGCCGCGGCGTTCGGACAGCGTCGCAAGCTCGGCTTCCGCCATGCCGCGCATCTCGGCATCCGTTGCGGGATCGGCGATCAGCGCCTCGGTGTCGGCAACCTCCTTCACGGTGGCGCGATAGGCCTTCACTGCGTCGATCAGCGGATTGAGCTCGGCGAGCTCGCGGGTGATCTGCACATATTTTTCGGAATTGACCTGGCCAAGCAGCTCGTTCTCCAGCGCAGCGTGATGCGCCAGCAGAACGTCAAGTTTGGCTTCGGGCAGCGTCGACATCGTTTGATCTCAAGCAGAAAATGGGAAGGGCTAAGCGGTTCGGCAACGGCCTCGCTACAAAGCCAGCCCCTCGGCCTCGGCAAATTCGATCAGCTTCTGCCGGATCGAGACCGTGCCGGCCGGCGCGTCGAGGAGCGGTGCCATCATTGCCTCGGCCTTCCTGGCATCGAGCTCGAGGATCATGGCCTTCACCGGGCCGTGGCCGGTCGCCGAGAGCGACAACGAACGGTAGCCGAGCGCGATCAGCGCCAGCGCGCCGATCGGCTTGGAGGCCATCTCGCCGCAGAGCGAGGCGGATTTCTTCGCTGCCCGCGCCTTCTGCACGATCTCGCGCAAGGCCCGCAGGATCGGCGCCGACAGCGTGTCGAAGCGCTCGGAGACCTTCGCATTGCCGCGGTCGACCGCGAACAGGAACTGGAACAGATCGTTGGAGCCGACCGAGACGAAGTCGACCTTCTTCAGGAGCTCATCGAGCTGATAGAGCAGCGCGGGCACCTCGATCATGGTGCCGACGTCGATCCGCTCCGGCAGCGCATGGCCGTGCTGACGCAGATAAGTCAGCTCGCGCTCGACAATGGCTTTCGCCGCATCGAACTCCGCGACCTCCGAGATCATCGGGAACATGATGCGCAGCGCACGGCCGCCGCCGGCGCGAAGCAGCGCGCGAATCTGGCCGCGCAACAGGCCGGGACGATCGAGGCCGAGCCGGATCGCGCGCCAGCCGAGCGCGGGATTTTCCTCGACCACGGTCTCCATATAAGGGAGCGCCTTGTCGCCGCCGATGTCGAGGGTACGGAACGTCACGGGCTTTTGCCCGGCCGCATCCAGCACCGTGCGATAGAGCGCGAGCTGGTCGCTCGAGCGCGGCAGGCTCGGCGAGACCATGAACTGCAGCTCGGTGCGGAACAGTCCGATGCCGGCGCTTCCGGTGTCCTCGATATGCGGCAGGTCGATGACGAGACCGGCGTTGATCATCAGTTCGACCGGCTGGCCATCCTTGGTGACGCAGGGTCTTTCGCGCAGCGCCAGATATTGCGCCTGGCGGCGGGCGCGGAAGCGCACCCGCTCGGCATAGGCCGCTTCGATCTCGGCGGAGGGGCGGACATAGATCGAGCCCGAGGTACCGTCGACGATGATGGCATCGCCCGGCTCGGCAATGCCGGGCGCGTTAGGCACTTCGCCGACGGCGGGAATGCCGAGCGCGCGCGCCACGATCGAAACGTGGGAATTGGCCGTGCCCTCTTCCAGCACCAGGCCGCGCAGCCGCTTGCGGTCATAGTCGAGCAGCGCCGCCGGGCCCATCGCGCGCGCGATCAGGATGGCGTTGTCGGGCAGCTGTTCGCGCGAGGGCGCGTGATCCTGGCCGACCAATTGCCGCAGCAGGCGGTAGCCGAGATCCTCCAGGTCGTGCAGGCGGTCGCGCAGATAGGGATCGGTGGAGCGCAGCATGCGCGCGCGGGTGTCCGACTGCACGCGCTCGACCGCGCCCTCCGCGGTGAGGCCGGTCGCGACCGCCTCATGCAGCTTGTGCGACCAGCCCTGGTCGTTGGCGAACATGCGGTAGGCTTCCAGTACGTCGCGGTGCTCGCCGCCATCGGCGACGTCGCCACGTTCGAGCAGGCGGTCGAGGTCGGCGCGCAGCTTTGCCAGCGCCGCATCGAGGCGCTTCATCTCCTTGGGCAGATCCTCGGCGATGTAATTGTTGATCACGACGCGCGGCTCGTGCAGCACCACATGGCCGAGCGCTATGCCGTCCGAGAGGATGCTGCCGATCTTGTGCTGGGAATGCCGCGCCGCCGGCTCGGCGCCGGGCTGGGCCAGCGCCGACAATTCGCCCGAGGCGATCATCTCGGCGAGCACCATGGCGGTGGTCTGCAGCGCCTCGACCTCTTCCTCGACATAGGTGCGCTTGGCGCGGTTCTGCACCACGAGCACGCCCAGCGTGTTGCCGGCGCGCAGGATCGGCACGCCGAGGAAGGAGTGGTAGATCTCTTCGCCGGTCTCCGGGCGGAACGAGAAAGCCGGATGGCTCTGCGCGTCGCTCAGATTGAGCGGAGTGGCCTCGCTGGCGACGAGACCGACGAGGCCCTCATGCGCGCTCAGCACGGTGTGGTGCACCGCCTCGCGGTTCAGACCTTCGGTGGCGTACAGCTCAAGCGTGTTGTCGATGCGCAGCACATAGACCGAGCAGACCTCGGCCACCATGTTGGCGGCGATCAGCACCACGATCTTGTCCAATCGCTCCTGAGCGCTGACCTGCTCCGCCATGGTTTCGCGAAGCCGTCTCAACAGGACGCGGGGGCCTCCCGACGCGCTTCGCATATGCTCTTATCCCCATCCTCTCGGCCCACCCGGCTTGTGACCGGGCGTGGGCGTTAAACGCACAACAAGCAACAAATCTGTTCATCCGGTGCCGTCCAGCCCACTCACGAGCCGAATCAGGAGAGCCGAAACCTAAGTCCAGTTTGCGGCAGCCCATCCTGAAGGCCGTATAGCGAATTGACGGTTGTTTTGCCAAGCAAAACGCCTGCCAGCTCAGCCGCGCTGGATGCTGCAGGCGCGAAGCGCTTTGTCCACGTCAGCGTGCGGATCGACAATCGGACTTCTTAAATAAAATTGATTATTCCGCGCGCGATCGGCAAGACCGCCGGCACCGCTCACAGCATTACTTATCCAGAGAAAAATATTTCTAAGCCTGGTCGAGTCCATAGAGCGTGTGCAGCGTGCGCACGGCGAGCTCGGTGTAGGCGGCGTCGATCAGCACTGAAAACTTGATCTCGGAGGTGGTGATGGCGCGGATGTTGATGTTGCGCGCCGCGAGTGCCGCGAAGGCCTTGGCGGCGACGCCGGCATGGCTGCGCATGCCGCTGCCGATCACCGACACCTTGGAGACATCGGTAGCGCTGTCGAGGCGTGCGTAGCCGATCTTGTCCTTTGCGGCGGTAATGGTGTCGCGGGCGCGGATATAATCGGACGCCGGTACCGTGAAGGTGAGATCGGTGGTCTTGCCGTCTTCGGAGACGTTCTGCACGATCATGTCGACGTTGACATTGCCGTCGGCGAGCGGCCCGAAGATCGCGGCCGCCACCCCCGGCTTGTCCTCGATCTGGCGCACGGAAATCTGGGCCTCGTCCTTGGAGAACGCTATACCCGTAACGACGTGCATTTCCATGATTTCCTCCTCGCTGCAGATCAGCGTGCCGGGCGGCTGGTTGGCGTGGGGGTCGATATCTTCTGGCTTGTCGAAGCTGGAGCGGACGAAGATTGGCATGTTGTGGACCATGCCGAGTTCCACTGAGCGCACCTGCAGCACCTTGGCGCCGAGGGAAGCCAGCTCCAGCATGTCCTCGAAAGCGATCTTGTCCAGCCGACGCGCCTTGGGAACCACCCGCGGATCGGTAGTGTAGACGCCGTCGACGTCGGTATAGATGTCGCAGCGGTCGGCCTTGATGGCCGCCGCGATCGCCACTGCTGACGTATCCGAACCGCCGCGGCCGAGGGTGGTGATCCGCCTGGTCTCCGGATTGATGCCCTGGAAGCCGGCGATGACCGCGACCTCCTTGCGCTCCTTGAAGCGCTTGATCAGCTCACTGCCGTCGATGTCGAGAATGCGGGCCGAGGCGTGGGCGTCGCTGGTCACGATCGGGATCTGCCAGCCCTGCCACGAGCGGGCCTGGATGCCCATGTTCTGCAGGACGATTGCGAGGAGACCCGAGGTTACCTGCTCGCCGGAAGCGACGACCGCATCATATTCCCGCGCGTCATGCATCGGGGAGGCTTCGGAGCACCAGGCGACGAGCTCATTGGTTTTGCCTGCCATCGCCGAGACCACGACGGCGACCTCATGGCCGGCGTCGACCTCGCGCTTCACATGCCGCGCGACATTGCGGATTCGGTCGATATTCGCGACGGACGTGCCGCCGAATTTCATCACGAGGCGGCCCATGACGACGCGCACACTCTCCAAAGAGGATAAGTTACCGGCCGGCGCGAAAGCCGAAGGCGCCCGGGCCGAAACGCGCTATACATAGGCAAGCGCCCGGGGGCAAGCGGGTTCCTTGCCTGGACCGGCGGGATGGGGGTAAGGGGAACTTCTGTCAGAAGAGCGCCTTAAGCTGCAGGCGCCGGCGTTTGGGTAAAGGGTGAGGCGAGTTGATGGGGCGGTATATCGACGAAATCCTGCAGCCCGGCGAAAAGGTGCTCTATTCCACCAATGCGCACTGGATCTTCTACTTCCCGGCCATTGTGGCCTGGATTGTGGCGCTGGCGCTCCTGATTGTGTCCTTGACGGTCGCTGCCGGTATCCCCTCGCTGGTCCTCGCGTGCTGGGCGGCGGCCGCGCTCATTGCCATAGCGGCGCTGTATTGGACGGTTAGAGGGTGGTTCCACCGGCTCACGACGGAGACTGACGTGACCGACCGGCGGGTGGTGCACAAGACCGGATTCATCAAGCGGCGCACCTTCGAGATCGCGCTCGACAAGATCGAGAGCGTCGATGTCGATCAGACCATTCTGGGCCGCATTCTCAACTACGGCGACGTCACCATCATGGGCGTCGGCGAAGGCAGGCAAAGGATTTCGACCATTGCATCGCCGCTGGCGTTCCGCAGCGCCATCACCGCGCGATAGAGGTTTTTAAGAGTTCATCATGGCTATCCAGCAGGACACTCCCGCCACCACCCCCGCCGCGCCCGGCTCAACGGTCGATCCGGCCGAGATCGCCAAGTTTTCAAAGTTGTCGCAGGAATGGTGGGACCCCAAGGGCAAGATGGCGCCCCTGCACAAGATCAATCCGCTGCGGCTCGGCTACATCCGCGATGCGGCCTGTCGGAAGTTCGAGCGCAATGTCAGAAGCCTGAATTGCCTCGCGGGCTTGCGCATCCTGGATATCGGCTGCGGCGCCGGCCTCTTGTGCGAGCCACTGTCGCGGCTGGGCGCCCAGGTGATCGGCGTCGATCCATCGCCATCCAACATCGCGGCCGCGAAGCTGCATGCCGATCGCGGGCATCTGTCCATCGACTATCGCAACACCACAGTGGAGCAGATGGATGTGCGCGAGCGCTTCGACATCGTGCTGGCGATGGAGGTGGTCGAGCATGTCACCGATGTCGGCGTGTTCCTGAAGCGCTGCGCCAGCATGCTCAAGCCCGGTGGGATGATGGTGGTCTCGACGTTGAACCGCAACTGGAAGAGCTTTGCGCTCGCGATCGTCGGCGCCGAATATGTGCTGCGCTGGCTGCCCCGCGGCACCCATCAATGGGACAAGTTCGTCACCCCCGACGAACTCGCCAAGCACCTGCTCGACTGTCGTCTCGCAGTCACCGAGGAAACGGGCGTGGTCTACAGCCCCTTCGCCGACAAATGGAGCCTCTCCTCCGACCTCGACGTGAACTACATGGTGATCGCGGAAGAGATGGTGTGAGCTGCGGACGATTGTGCAAGCTATCTGTCGTCCCGGCGAAGGCCGACCCATAACCCCAATCCTCGCTTGTTTGACACCACCGGACGACCAGCGTGCCAAAACTGGATCCTGTGGTTATGGGCCCCGGCCTTCGCCGGGACAACGATTACAGGGTCCCGCAAAATTACCGCTTCACCACAATCAATATCGCCCCCGCCGAGATCAGCGCGATGCCGAGCCAGCCGTTGAGCGAAGGGCGTTCGCCGAGGAAGACCACGCCGAACAGCGCCACCAGCACCACACTGAGCTTGTCAATCGGCGCGACCAAGGTCGCCGGTCCGAGTTTGAGGGCGCGGAAATAGCACAGCCACGACGCGCCGGTGCCGAGGCCTGAGAGCAACAGGAACAGCCAGCTCTTGGCCGAGATCGGACCGGGATGGCTGAGCTTGCCGGATGCAAAGAGAATCAATGACAGCGCGGCCAGCACGATGACTGTGCGAATCAGGGTCGCGAGATCGGAATTGATGTCCTCGACGCCGACCTTGGCGAAGATCGCGGTCAGCGCCGCAAACACCGCCGACAGCAATGCCCAGACTTGCCAGGACGAGAAGGAGATCGGGGACATTGCGGGATTCCTCGGGGCGCGATCCGCTTGCACGTCATTCCGGGGCGCTCGCGAGAGCGAGCGAACCCGGAATCCAGAAGTTGTGGCGCGAGATTCCGGGTTCGATGCCGCGCATCGCCCCGGAATGACGGAAAAGCCTCAATTCCGGTCTTCCGGCAGCACCGGAAGCGGGGAGACCTCGACGCCTTCGTCGATCAGTGCGCGGGCTTCGTCAGGCGAGGCCTCACCGTAGATCGGGCGATGCTCGATCTCGCCATAATGCATCTTGCGCGCTTCGTTGGGGAAGCGCTCGCCGACATTGTCGGCGTTCTTGACGATGTGGTCGCGCAATTCCTTGAGCTTGGCGCGCAGCTCGCGCTCCTGGGCCATCATCAGCGCTTGCGGGCCAGGCGGCTGCGTGCCAGGGGGCGCCTCGGGGTTTGGCGCCGGTGCCGTTATGGGCGCGGCACTGTCGCGGCCCTTCTTGCTCACGATCCGCGGCGCCATGATCGCCTTCTCGACCTTGATCGAGTCGCAGACCGGGCATGCCACGAGCTTGCGCTTCAGCTGTGAATCAAAGGCCGAGGAGCTCTGGAACCAGCTTTCAAAAGCGTGGCCCTGCTCGCAACGCAGTGCGTAGCGGATCATGCCGATCCCCGAATGAGATGCAGATGATCCGGGCCTGCTTTGGGGTCCGCGACACTGAAACGGCGGCCATGCTGCAGCGACGGAACCGATCTGCGCGCGGCCTCGACCTTGGCCGGGTCGATCCTGGCCAGGATCACGCCCGGCTCGACGCCGCCTTCGGCCAGCACCTCGCCCCAGGGGTCGATGATGAGGGAATGGCCATAGGTCTCGCGCCTGTTCTCGTGCAGGCCGGCCTGTGCCGCGGCGAAGATGAAGCAGCCGGTCTCGATGGCGCGGGCGCGGAGCAGCACGTGCCAATGCGCTTCACCGGTCTTGCGGGTGAAGGCGGAAGGCACGGTGATGAAGGAGGCGCCGCTTTCGGCCAAGGCGCGGTACAGCGCCGGGAAGCGCACATCGTAGCAGATGGTGAGGCCGATGCGGCCCCAGGGCAGGTCGGAAATGACGGCCGTCTCGCCCGGCTGGTAATTGGCGGATTCGCGATAGCTCTCGCCGCCCGGCAGGTCGATGTCGAACATGTGGATCTTGTCGTAGCGCGCGACGATCGCCCCCGCCGCGTCGATCAGGAACGAGCGGTTGGCCAGCCGCGCCTCGCCCGGCTCTTCGGGGTCGATGACCAGCGAGCCAAGCAGCAGCCAGGCGCCGGTCTCGCGCGCCAGCGCGCGCATGCCGGCAAGAAACGGGTCGTCGGCCTCGCGCCGCGCCTTCTCGCGCCGGCGGCGGCCGCTCTCGATGAAGTTCGAGACCTCCGGAGTCATGACGAAATCG